>CAZYOF010000041.1:0-3442 GCA_964648485.1 uncultured Leptolinea sp. | reverse complement strand
GGTAGCGCGCCCGTTCTGAAAGGACCTGCCCCTGGGTAGTGATGCGGGCTACATTCTGCCCGGCGGTGATTTTACCGGCATGGATGCGCCCCAACGCGGTGGTGCCGCGGTAGTCATCGTAGCTCAGGTTGGTGACGAGGATCTGGAGCGGGCTGTCCATCTCCACTTTGGGGGCGGGGATGCGGTCGAGGATGGCACGGAAGAGCGGTTGAAGGTCGGGGGTGAGGTCTTCGGTTTCACCCGCCTGCCCGGTGATGCCGTTGGCGTAGATGATGCCAAAATCCGCCTGCTTATCATCGGCACCCAGCTCAACAAAGAGATCGAAGGTGTCATTGAGGGTGCGGTCGGGTTCGGCGTCTTTGCGGTCCATTTTGTTAATGACCACGATGGCGGAGAGGCCCATCTGGAGGGCTTTTTTGAGCACGAAGCGGGTCTGCGCCATGGGTCCTTCGGCGGCATCCACCAAGAGGAGGACACCATCGATCATGTTGAGGACCCGTTCCACCTCGCCACCGAAATCGGCGTGCCCGGGGGTATCGACGATGTTGATCTTGACCAGGTCACCGGTGCGCGGATCGGGGATGGTGATGGCGGTGTTTTTGGCGAGGATGGTGATGCCGCGTTCGCGTTCCAAATCATTGGAATCCATCACGCGTTCCATCACCTGTTGGTTCTCGCGGAAGACGCGCGCCTGTTTGAGCATGCCATCCACCAGGGTGGTTTTGCCGTGATCTACGTGGGCGATGATGGCGATATTTCTGATGTCTTTTCTTTCTACGAGCATATTCTTTCCAATCTTTGCTTCCATTAAAAACGCCCCGACCTCTGCCGGGGCACTTACCAGCGGATGTTAATATATCAGACTCGCCAATTTTTGAAAAGAGTGCGATTTCTACAAGAAAAATATAGAAACCTAAAATTCTGGAATAATTCCCCTTTGGGACAGGGCTCAACCGATTCTGATGTGACCAGGAAAAAAGGTGTTTCGAAACAAAAGGAAACAATTCGGGTGCCTCAAAAAAGGGTGGATTGGGAATGTATGGTTTGGCTGCTTTCATTATAGATAGCAGCGAGAGAGGATGCCACCTGTCATTTGTGACAGGATGGCGGGGACAAGCCCCGCCGCGACAAGGGGAAGATGGATTCTGGTATAGAATGATACAAATTATCGGATTTCGCAGAGATTTCTCTCCCTGCGGGAGTGCTTCGCAATCGCTTCGCTCGCTGGCCTAGCCCGCCAGGGCAAGGCAGAATGACATTTCGGGTACATTGGCTTTGGCTGGGAGTATGCCCGAAGAGAGGGCGGGGAGAAGCCTGCCGCGACGAGGAGAAGGGGTTGAAATTGGTATAAAATGAATTGGGGGTATTGGGTTTCGCAAAGCCTGCTCAACCCAACTAAATATTCTCTGAAAAAAGTATAGACAATAAAATGTAAAATGGAAATTTGGGATGATAATAACCACATATCAATGCAAATTAACTAGCTAAACAACAAATTTAACCTTTTCATATATGTTTTCGAAAAATACAGTTGGCGGTAATAGTTATATTTTATAATGTTTATGACGAAGGGATACAACATGAGTAATAAATCGCATTTTAATAGCGGGCACATAGCAATGAATCACTTGAAAAAGAATGGGGGGGTACATAGTTCAACCGTAGCAGGAATTTGCGTGCCATATACAATTCATGGGGTCTTTATCCAAGATGCAGTTGATTTTTTGAAAACAATGCCAAATTCTTCAGTCCAATTAATATTAATAGACCCACCATATAATCTTAATTTGGACAGTTGGGATAATTTTCATAACTATATTGATTGGGCAAAAGGGTGGTTGGATCAAATCTACCGTGTTCTATCGGACTCTGGAAATTGTGTTATTTTTGGAGGCTTTCAATATCAAGATTTAAAAAAAGGCGATCTCCTTGAAATCCTTCACTATACACGCCATAAAACATCTTTACGATTTGTCAATCTAGTTATTTGGTATTACAAAAATGGTATGAGTGCGCATCGATTTTTTGCAAACAGACATGAAGAAGCAGTTTGGCTTTCAAAAACAAATAAATACTATTTTGATTTGGACTCTGTTAGAGTTCCATTTGATATGGCGACTAAAGAATTATACAAAAAGGATAAGCGCCTCAACCCTGAAAGTATAGAAAAAGGGAAAAACCCAACAAATGTATGGGAAATTGGAAGGCTTAATGGTAATTCAACAGAAAGGGTTGGGCATTTAACGCAAAAGCCAGTGGAACTTATTCGGCGTTTTGTTAAAGCTTTATCTTATGAAGGTTCGATAGTCCTTGATTTTTTCGCCGGTTCTGGAACAACAGGGCGTGTTTGCATAGAAGAACGAAGACATTCTCTCTTGGTAGATTCAGATAGTAAACTGTATCGTTATTTAGATCAACACATTAATCAGATAAATTGGAATTTATTCTTGCCCGAATATCGCTTGATGAAAGACGCCAGTATTGATTCTGTACTTGAAGAAATTGCTTTCGCGGGTCGTCAATTCTCACAAAAATCACTTGAAAAGGAAGAATGAAATGGATAAAGGGCAATCAGAACGGCTAACCTCACAACAAAAATCATCAGGAGGTGCAAGTGGTATCATCAGCCCAGAGTCTCTGATACATGAACATTCCATAAGTCGTGTAAGTAAGTGGGTATGCAAGGAACTTAGCATAAAGTTTCCGAAGTATCAATTCAGATTCAGACAAGAGATAAAAAAAGAGGAAATAAATAATAAACTAAATTCAATTGATAAGAGATTGGGAAAAACTCTCTTCGTAAAAAACTCTAAAATCAAACCTGATGGAGGAGTTATTGAGGTTCAGGACAAGGATAAGAATTGGAGAGTTATTCTAGTCAGCGAAGCAAAGTATCAAGGGAAAGATGTTGAAAATATTAAGAATGGGATACGTGTTGGGAAAAACAAAAACCAAGATTTAATGGTAGCAGGAAATGCAATCGAAAGAGTATACAAGAATATTAATGAAATCAGGAACTTCATGCTCGACGAATATCATTTCCCGTATGCAGTATTCTTGCAGGGTTCAAACTTTGCAACAAAAACGGTTCAGGTATTTAAACCTGATGGTTCTTTCGTGGAAATTAGACATGATTCGGGCGCAATGAACAGAATTGACAGAGTAACGGCAGCGAATTATTGTATGCAAATCAATCAAAATTATTGCAAGAATATTTTTATTGGACAGAAAAACTCATCCATAATGCTTCAAGCAGCCTCTATATATGCTAAATGTGAACCTTGGCTCGAGGAGGAAATGCGTAATATTATGATGGATATTGCAAATACATCAATAGGTATATTGAATCAGTTAGGATAGTAAATAAGCTATTTGTGTTGCGAAGCCAAACAATTGTCAATAGCCGGGTGATTAATACCACCCATAGCCGCCTTGGTGTATA
>CAZYOF010000040.1:0-4127 GCA_964648485.1 uncultured Leptolinea sp. | reverse complement strand
GTCAATTGGTGACAGACAATACAACCGCCACACATACTGCCTTCTTCATGGGCGGTGGAACCGAAGTTATCAACGACGGGGTCACCGAAACAGTGCGGAAATACTACGCTTTGGCTGGGCAGACATTCGGAATGAGCGATAATGGGGTGATGAAGTACCTGATCAGCGACCACCTGGGGTCATCCGTAGCAATTACCGACAATACAGGTAATATACTTGCTGAAACCAGATATATGCCATTTGGCGAGCCACGCGCGGATGCGGGCAGCCTGGCGGGTACAGATAAAACGTACACGGGGCAGCGGGATGTGCCCGACACGGGCTTGATGGATTACAGGGCAAGGCATTACTCACCCTGGCTGGGCAGGTTCATTCAACCCGATGCGATCGTACCCGGGGCAGGCAACTCGCAGGCTTGGAATAGATATGCTTATGTGCTGAATTCGCCATTGACGTATATTGACCCTACGGGGCATGATGCAGATTGCGGTATTGGGGATCAGTTTTGTAATGCATTGAAGCATGAATTTGGTAAAGCGTGGAAAATTGTATTGGATAGATCACCAACAGAATTGGATAACTATAAATCTTATAAAGAAATATCAAAGAAATTTGATAAACTTTATGAGGCTGATGAGCCTACATATATTCCTAATTTAGGCATAAGCATTAGTTATTTGCCATCTGAGCCAAATGGGTACGATTATTCCCGTGTTACAGAAAACCTAATTTATAAACAACAATACTTTTATTATATAAATTCCCAAAAAGTGAGTTGGGGAGATATCTATATCGATTTATTTGGTATGGTAGGAGATATTGCCCGTATTCCACAACCTGTTGCACAGGGAGTTGAATTTGTAAAGGTGATAAAGGACCTATCAAATCTCATTGATTTAAGTAGTATTTCAGTTGATCTAGTCTCATTTCTACCAAATGACAGTTTGAATACAGATTTACCAACAACATTAATGGATATTGGATCACTATGGGAGGGGGTTGGTTTATGGACAAGTCTTTTTGATATCATTTATCAGATCGATCTTGCTACCGAGCAAATTCCATATTCTAATATGAAGGAGTAAAAAATGGCCACACATTCAAAAGAATGTTTGATAATACTTTCATTATTATTGATCGGAATAGGGATCTTAGAAATAACAAGAGGTTACTCAATATTAAAAGGCAGAAGATACTATCCATCGTTAACTGATAGTTTGAGAATAAAGATTTTTAATGATAATGGTTTTGACAAAACTCGAAATGAAGCAAATGATCAATCAATCATTACTAAGGAACAAAAAATGAGTGCGTACAATAGTCTATTTGGTGGAATTACCTTTGTTGTACTTTTTACAATAATGTTTGTTTATGCGATTGTAAATTGATAATCAAAAAATGTAGTTTTTATGGATGGTGTACAGCTACCGCGCAGCAAAAAAATATTTACTTCCTGAGTGTAATGAAATCGCCTTTCCAGTTGTGGCAATTCGTGTGCAACTGAAGCCAAACGCGCTGGAAACAATGGAATCATTGCACAGATTGGAAGAATTTACAGACAAAACATACACTTTTTGGATATATTGCACCTCCTGGAAGCATAAGACAGGCTTCCGCCGAACTGTGGATGCATCCTCGTAGAGGATCAAGTTGTTGTCTATACAGGATGCTTCGCGACTCTTACAGAGTGCTACGCGATGGGTTGCGACACTTACAGTGTGCTTCGCGACCCTTACAGGGCGCAAGCAGTCCCCACGTGTGCCCGAACGAAGTGAGGGTATCAGCCACCCCTCAGACCTCGAGGAATCGGGGTCTTTTTTTATGCAAAACAGGATTTGTTTAGTTAAAAAGGGTGCAAAACAACAAAACGGAACAAATGTAGTGGTGGGAAATGCGACCTTCATATATTATAGAAGGTATGTGGGGTGAAGAAAACCTGTCAGATGTGACATTTATGCCGCTTTGCGAGTCACGCGCGGATGCGGGAAGCCTGGCGGGTACGGATAAAACATACATATCATCCCCGAGCGCAGCGAGTGGGACCGGGCAAAGGGATGTGCCCGACACTGGCTTGATGGATTACAAAGCTAGAATGTACTCACCCTGGCTGGGCAGATTCATCCAACCCGATGCGATCGTGCCCGGGGCAGGCAACTCGCAGGCTTGGAATAGGTTCAGCTACACGTTGAATAATCCGGTCAATTACACGGATCCAAGCGGGCATAAAGCCTGTATTGATTGGGATGACAATGGACAATGTGTGGAAGACCCGGATTGGCATGGGAAGAATAATCCATCTCCAGATAATCCTCATAAGAAAAAGAAGAAACCTCAATTGGTATTTATGCGCGGGTTAGATGAGAAAGACTTTTTAAATGCTTGGCAAAGTCAAGGGGATACGCCATATTGTGGGCCTTACTCCCTTGCCATTGTTGGTACTTTATTGACGAATCAATGCGTTACAGGTAACTATATGAATGAGTTCATGGTATACAATCGGCAAAAATCATCAGGGTATGGTGTAACAGGTATTGGTATGATGAAAAGTGCAAATTACTATTTTGATGGTTACATCTTTAATTATTCGAGCGGGAACACTATTGAAACGCTTACGTACAATGTGGATATTGGCAGAATAACAATAGTAGGCGTATCATGGCAAACGAACAAGTCAATAATGTCAACAATCGCAAAGAACGCCTTCACAAAGCCAGCACACAAATTATTTGAAGGAGTAACAGTTGGTCATTGGTTGGTTCTGGCTGGTTACGATAGTAAAGAGCAAATATTGATATTTGCTGATCCTGGTAATCCAAAGAGTATTACCAAATATCCTTATAAAGTATTTAATCAATACTGGAATGGTCAGCCAAATTCATTCATTGGTTTTGGTGAAATGATCACTGTTGATCGCTAGGAGTTAAGATGAAAAAAAGTGCTGTCTTTTTCCTAATAATCTTCTTTTTCGCTGGCTGCGATTCAAACACACAGGTTAATATTCCTGATGCAGATTTTGTTTATCAAACAATACGCGACCGAAAAGATGTTCTCGGATTCTATACATTCGTAAATGATAAAGTTGATATTATCGACATAGGCTATCCATTACAGTATCCGATGATTTTCAATCAAGATTACATTATTGGTACTAGCAAAGAAGGCAACTTTGGCTCCGTTAGAAATTGGATGGGAAGATTGGAAATTGTAAATCGTAAAGGGTTGGCATATAAGTGCAGTTTACATGAAAAAGGCTACCAACAAATTCCAGACAAAAATTCAATACTTTTTTCAGATGCGTATAACATTTACAGAATTGATAGTGAAAATTGCAAGATAATTGAAACAGTTATATCGCGGGAAGAAATAAACAAAGCATACCAGGGTTCACATATTAGTTCATTTACGATCTCAAATAAAGGAGATTTCGTAATTCTATCATTGCTACAACAAGAATACCGATTGTATAAAATAGCTTTGAGCAACTTCATGGTTATTGACATGAAAGAAATTGGAACAAACGCCTCTATATCACCAGATGATAGTAAAGTGGCTTATCTGGGTGATCAAGGGATAATGTTATGGGAATTAGATAGCGGAAACAAGATCAAACTTATCGATTACAAAAACACAAAAGAAAAACACAAAATTGGATATGATCGTGGTGTTGATCCAAAGCCAATGTGGTCACATGATGGGAATAAACTTATATATCACAAATGCTTACAAGATGTGGGAAGTATTTGTGAAGATATAAATGATTATGCAATATTTACGTATGATCTTGCAACTGGAGTAGAAACCGAGATTATTGTTGAAGGTATTAATCCATCCTGGATAGCAAAGGAATAAGGGGGATAAGAGGTGAAAGCGACGGTCTGTTCATGCACACGAGAGGTATTAATACCACAGGTGATTATTCTGTGGTTAGATAGGTGATCCTAAATGGGCATCTGAATAACCTGCAATTTTCAATTATGCTATAATCATTGTATCGAAAACCTTCTGGCTCGAGTTCACCAGAAACCATAAGGTAAGGTGATTTGGTCAGATTATTGGTCTGAGGTTCACTTCTCACGGTTGCATCTCATAACCCGGAGGTCAGTGGTTCGAATCCACTCCCCGCTACT
>CAZYOF010000039.1:0-4158 GCA_964648485.1 uncultured Leptolinea sp. | reverse complement strand
CCGGGAATCTCCTGCAAGGTTACCCGTATTGAATTCTGAAATGCATCTCGTGTATTAATAAAGAGAGGCATCCACTGGATGTCTCTCCTGGATAAATTACCCAATCAAACCGTTTATCCGACCGGGTTTTCTTCGAGATGAACTGAATCGATGATACCCACAATCACAGAAATAACACATCCATCCGGGTTGTTCAGCACCTGGCGGTTTCCATTTCCCTCGCGGTTAATCAACACCGTGTCGCCGATCCCTGCATGGGTGCTATCCAGGGCGATAAAATCTTCATCCGCCTTTTCCCCTTCCATGACCAGGGGTTGGACCACCAGCAAGCGCCGGCTTTTGAAATCCCGGTGCCCGATGGTTGTAACAACAGTGCCAACAACTTTTGCCAGTATCATAAGGGCAATCTAAGCAAACCTGTTCTTTCCGGGTTTCAATGTGTAATCAAAGGTTTCATCAGGTTGTATGCTGATCTCATCCACGACCCCGACGAGCGTCAGGTCGATGGGAACAAATTTCTCTCCTGTTAAAGCCAGGGCTGCCTCACGGGATCGGACCATGACGCACAGGTCACCCACGCCGGCATCCACCACATCGGCTGCCACCTGCAACGCGCCCAGCGGTTCAAGCCTTTTGTTCAACGGTTGCACAACCAGCAGTTTCAGCCCTTCGGTACCCGCGTACTTAAGTGTGCAGACCGCTGTTCCTTTTACCCGACCAAACAACATGGTTATCTCACCCCGGTATTCTGTAAAACACGATGGATGATCACGTCCAGCAGGTCAGCATCCACCTGATTTCCCAGTCGTGCAATCACTGCATTTTTTATCCGCTGGTGGAGTTCGCAACTCTCACCGCCAGAACTGCATGGTTGAGATTGCGCTGCTGCAGAAGGTGAAGACTGAGACAGGTAAGGTCTGATGGGTGCAGCAGGTGGTTGCATCCCCGCCGGGTGGATGAGCTTGATGCCCAGCTTGTTAGCTTTTTCAAAAGCCAGGTCAGTCAGAGCCACATTCTCATCAACTTCCAGCGTGAATATTCCCTTGCGTGCAAGGTCCTCAATATCATCCTCTGCGTAAAACTTTCGCGGCATGAATTGCTCCTATTTGGTGTTCCTGCCGCCAAAGCTGCCTTTGGTTTCCTTGGGCAGGATCATTTCTACATCTACGTGCGGTCTCGGAATTACATGCACGGTGACCAGCTCGCCAATTCTTTTGGCAGCAGCCGCACCGGCATCTGTGGCTGCTTTCACCGCACCAACATCGCCGCGAACCATTACGGTGACATATCCGCCGCCGACATATTCCGAACCTATTAAAGTTACATTGGCAGCTTTTACCATGGCATCAGCTGCTTCGATCGCACCTACCAAACCACGCGTCTCAACCATTCCAAGAGCAATTAAGGATGTATCAGCCATCTTCCACCTTCCTTTTAATATATTCTCAGTATTTCCGGTTTTTATGATTTTCTAAATACTACTTCGCCATCCACTTCAAGCGAATCGATAATAGACATGATTACTGCATCCACAGGGGTATCTTTCGTAATTGCTGTTTGTCTTGCCGAAGACCCCGCACAGGTTAAGACCAGATCACCCACTCCCGCATCCACCGTATCAACGGCGACATATGGCTTCCCTACCGGGTCACCTTTTTCATCCGTCTGGCGCACGATCAGTAGTTTGCGACCTTGCAGCTTGTCATCTTTTATAGTCGAGACGGTTGTACCTATCACTCTGGCAATCAGCATGGCATACCTTTCTAATAACTTTTCGCGGATGAAGATTTGGCAGCGTCAGCTGGGGCTTCTTTGCTCGGACCCTGGACGATCTTCACACCCGCACTGGCGCCAATGCGCGTGGCACCCGCTTTGATCATACTCTCTGCGTCTTCGTATGTACGCACGCCACCAGACGCCTTCACGCCCATATCCGGACCCACCACACGGCGCATTAATTCCACGTCATGAACAGTCGCGCCGCCTCCGGCAAAACCGGTGGATGTTTTAACAAAATCAGCTCCAGCCTCTTTGGAGATCAGGCAGGCAATCGTTTTTTCTTCATCCGTTAACAGGGTGGTTTCAAGAATTACTTTTACAATATATCCCCTGGCATGAGCTGTTTGCACTACTCCACGGATGTCTTTTGCGACCAGTTCCAGATCGCGTGCTTTCAGGGCTCCGATATTGATGACCATATCGATCTCAGTAGCTCCCTGATCGATGGCAGTCTGTGTTTCAAACACCTTGACTTCGGGTGCAGATGCTCCCAGCGGGAAGCCAATTACGGTGCAAACCTTCGCCTGTGAACCCTTCAAGAGTTGGGCGCAAAGAGATACCCAGGCAGGATTAACACACACTGAGGCAAAATTGTATTTACGTGCTTCAAAGCATAACTGGGCAATCTGGTCTGGCGTCGCATCCGGTTTGAGCAGGGTGTGGTCGATCATCCCGGCCAGTTTCACATCATCAGGAATTGTTCCTAAGGTAGAGGATAAACGCTCTGCCCCGGCACTTACTACATGCCCGGCATCATCAAAACAGGTCTTTACACATACGTCACCCGCGCAACTGTACTCGCAACGTGCCCCGGCTGGCATGTTTGCCTGCTCTTTCTTTTCTGCCATCGCAATCAACACCTCACGGGTGATGATTTCTACCAATTGTTCTACTGTCTTTAAATCAGGGTCCATTCCGGCCTCTATTTGAGATATTTCTTTTCAACTTCCATAATCTTGTTAACACGACCGGCATGTCGCCCGCCGCCGAATTCCGTTGAAAGCCAGACATTCACAATTTGTTTTGCCAGGTTGGTGCCAATCAACCCCGCCCCGAGGGTAAGCACATTTGCATCGTTATGCTCCCGCCCATTAACCGCTGACGAATAATCATACGCCATCCCTGCTCTTACACCCGCAACTTTATTGGCGACCATGCAGCTGCCAATACCGGCGCCATCGATCATGATCCCTCGCCAGGCTTTTCCACTTCCCACCATTGATGCTACCGCATCGGCGAAATCCGGGTAGTCCACAGCATCTTTGCTATTCGTTCCTACATCCACAACCTCATAACCGAGCTTGGTAATTTCGGGTTTGAGGACTTCTTTCAATTCAAATCCCCCATGGTCCGCCCCGATTGCCACGACCTGCTTGCCTGCGGAAGGTGTGACAGTCTGAGGAGCAGATGCTGCCTGCGCTGCAGATGCAGGCACGACTTCACCAGATGATCCGGTATATCTCTTCAGTACCCTCTGCACAATTTCGTGTATCTCAGCTTCAGTTTTTTCTTCCAACATACTCTCCTGGAGATTTGGATGAATACCGTAAGGTTATTATCTTCTTTCCCGGTTCCCCCGTCAAGTGCAGATAGATCAGCTGCGTAGCCTGCGCCAGACCAGCCAGATCAGTATCAATTATTGCTCAACCATAATATCCAGGGTCGCAAGGTCTTTTCCGTGTTCCAGATGCATGAGATAATTTCCCTTGCGAAATTCAATCGCATCGTATTTACCCTCTTTCAATCTTTCTTCTGCATCCTCCGGAAAGCCGACCACATCATAAGCTACCAGAGTGATTGCGAAACCCTGCTCCTTGCAGGTCTGCACATAGGCTTCAATATCCTTAACTGGAATCGGCTCGTAGAATATCCGGATATAGGATGGGTCCTTCCCCATTACATTGGTTATTTTGCCCTCCAAAACCGGAATATCAATTGGAATCTCCTCTGGCCAGGTAGTTTGAAATAGCCCTTCAGGCAGACTACGTTCGAATGCCTCTGCCCCATTCGAAGGTACTTGATCTGTAAATTCCATCGGGCTGGTTGGCACAGGTGGAATTTCATATGTTTGCTCAAGCGTGCTTCTCGTTGGTTGCACTGGAAGGATGATATCCGCCGGTTTTTCTTGCGAACCAATTAATGAACAACTGAGTAGTATTAAGCTGACCAAACTAGTCACGATCATGATTCTTTTGTTCATGAAATTCCCTCCCGCCTTCTTGATTGACCCTATTTTATTATATTTGCAGATGACCAAAATCAAATGTGATCAAAACCCGGATTCCACGTCGAATAAATTTTGCCACCATTTTCACCCTGGAGGCGTGATGGTTGTGGTTGAACGCGCTTAAGTTGAGCATGGTTTCCTTTATTGTACAG
>CAZYOF010000038.1:0-5512 GCA_964648485.1 uncultured Leptolinea sp. | reverse complement strand
TCAGGCATCATTATCGGTGCAATCATCATCGTCATGATTATTCTTGGTGGAACAGCACCTTTACTATTAAAACGATAAGAAGATGAAATTAGTTGTTTTTTAGGGAATGCTGGCATTCCTCAACAACTTGATCATCGATTTCAGTTTTTGATACTTTCATTATCCCATTCAGTGCATCCGGAGTGGCAATCTTCCCCAATGCCCAGACGGCATGGCTACGAATAAGGGGGTCCGGGTCATGATTTAGAAGATAGAGAAGCGGCTCAACTGCCTGAGTATCCTTTAAGTTCCCGACTGCAACACAGATATTCCGCAACCATCCCCGCCTCTTGGTGCGTAAAATCGGACTTTCTGCATATTGTTTCTTAAACTCCAAATCAGACAAGTTTAATTGACCAGCCAAAAGTGGATATGGATCGATGAAAAGATCTGTCCTTTCAACTGATGGAACGAGACTAAACCTGTTCCAGGGGCATACCATTTGGCAGATATCACATCCAAAAACCCAATCGCCCATTTTTTCACGTAAATCGAGGGGAATAACGCCCTTGTTTTCTATTGTAAGGTACGAGATACATTTGCCAGCATCGATCGTTCGATCTGGCAAAATGCAGTTTGTTGGGCAGGCATCGATACAACGCGTACAGGTTCCACATCTATCGGGTATAGGTTCAGGGTCAACCCTAATACCAGCATCAACCAACTTTGATGGGGGAATGTCTGTAAATATTTCCGCCAGAAAAAAGTATGATCCCGTGACCGGATCAATCAAGCAGCTATTTTTACCAACCCATCCCAACCCGGCTTGCATTCCCATTTGTCTTTCAAGGATCGGGGCTGAGTCTGTAAATCCGCGCCATGAAAAATCAAATCCTAATTTTTCAGTTAACTCTCCAACGATCTGATCAAACACTCCAGCCATCGTTGAGTGATAGTCCCGACACCATGCATAAGACGCTATCCGACCCCGAGGAGCATCTGTCGGTTTTTGGAATGACAGGGGATTAGGGTATGGGACAGCTATCGTAAATATTGTCTTTACATCAGGAAATAGTATGGAGGGATCTTGCCTGGCATGGATGTGATAATCAGAAGCCAGATACGCCATACTTGCATGATAACCAGAATCCAACCAGGCTAGATAGCGATTAATATTTTGCTGTATAGGAAGAAATGCTAGAAATGAGAACATTCTCACAATTTTTCTAATTAGAGATGAATACAGCCGAGAGATTTCTCCCTCGGCTGTATTCTAAATCAATTAAAATATTTTATTCGCAAGTTACTTGTTTTGTGGTGCTTGAATTTGTAGCAATCGAACCACCTGTAATATACAATTCTACATTGTAAACACCATTACTTAATCCGGAAATTGTTCCATCTGTGGCATCGATGGTTCCAGCTGTAGTGAAGGTAATATCTGAAAACGTTGTGGATTTCAAATCTGTGCCAGCAACCCTGTAGTAATAATTAGGTTTATTTGATCCGGAAACAGTACCCGAAATACTTATTGTTCCATCAGCTGAAATAGTTCCCCCCGCGCAAGATGCTGAAGTAACTGCAGTTTGGTATTTCATTGCCGTGCTGGCAGCACCAGTTTTGTTTACATTGATGTTTACGTACCAGCCTGCTCCATTTGGTCCACCAATACCAAAGTAATTTCCCTGGTCGTCCTGCATTTTCCAAACCTGGGTGTAGGTGCCAGATTCTTTAGGAGCGATCATTTGAACTGATACTTCAACGATACCTCCAGGGCCAACGTTTGATTTAATTCCATAAAAATCATCACCAGATATGGACGGAGAAGTGGGGTCATTACTAAATGGGACTGCCTTATACAATGTAGTCCAGGTGCATGTCCCGTTATTCTGGATCTTCCAGGTCTTGGTAAATGTAGCCCCTTCTTTTATCGTTGTTCCATCAGGGATATTTACATCACTCAAGAAGAACACGCTATTGCAGTTTGCTCCACCGGGAAGGGTTGCAATCGGAATCAACGTATTCTGGACCACAGGAGTCAGATTCAAGGTCGGAATCGGCATGGTAGGCGTTTCCGTTACATCTGGAGTGGCAGTTGGGGGTTCCGGAGTATTTGTGGCGGTGGCGGGTGGAGGAGCCATCTGGGTTGTAAGAGCCTCCACGGTTTGCGCCGCAATCGTATTGATCTGATCCGGACTGATTTGGGTTGGATTTGCTGAAGACAGGTTGCATGCGCTGAGCAAAACAGACATCAGCACCAGAACTGTAACAGCAATAATTGACTTTTTCATACTAATCTCCTTATCTCTTCCAACCTGACATTTTGGCTGGAATGAATTGGGTAATTTTATACCAAAGTAGGATTCCTTACAACCCGAGAAATTTCATATAATTGAAGCATCTACTTATTCTATAGACGAAAATTATTAAAAAAATGTTCCTAACTATTAATACGTACACCCAACAAAATATTTATAATTATCCGATTTAATATCATTAGGTTCTATTACACGCAACCTTACGGATTCATAATTTACCCCTTTGGTGTATGTAATTGTTTTATATATTATTTGTTCATATGCACCATAGAATATAAGGCTACCATTTTTATCTTTTTCTTTTAATACACCCGGACCAGCCCAAGCATAGTTCACTATTCCAGCTTTATTTGCGCGGATTTTCGCCATCAAGGTGACAGAATGACCGTTTCCACTACAGGAACCCGTGTAAGAATTGGGAAGGGCATATGCTTTTACTGAGGTCACAGCAAAAGGTGTGGATGTCTCAGGAGTCACCCGGATTTTTATCCATAATGGATCCGCAGCATCTCCACGCCCAAAACGTAATCCTTTTGCATTTTGCAGTTTCCAAAAACCCAGTTTTTCGCCGAGGTCTTCTGGAGCGGTAAATTTTACAGGGATTGATATCTGCGATCCGGGTTGTACTATTTGTTTTTTCGTCAGAAAGGATATTTCTGTTACTTCAGTCATTGGATCGCCCGATTCAAAGACAAATTTGTAATCGGGTGTCCAGATACAACTCCCGGTATTGCGAATGGTCCAAATCTGGGTAAATGCCGTCCCGGGAGATATCTGCGCATCATCCGGGATGGTTTCTGTGATAAATTCAGCCTGATCGCAGCTCGTATCCAATATCAGAACTGTCGGTGTTATTGTAGGTACAGCAGTGGTTGGAAAAGGAGTAGGTGAATTCGTTCTAGTCGGTGTTGCCGTTGGGATTGTAGGTGTAGGTGGAATTGGAGTTTTGGTAGGCGGACCAGCCAGGCGAGTACCCAATGCCTGCACTGTTTTTGCGGCTGCGGTATCAGAAGCGTGAATCTGAATATCAGCGGATGATAAACCAGGTACACAACCTGCTAAGGCTACCATCATTAATAGAATGATCGAGATAGATATAAACAACACCGTTTGCTTTGTTTTCATATTAAACCCCAGTAAGGCATCTTGGACCAATTATAGAAGCGTTGGATGCCGGATGCAAACGATGGCCTGCGTCTTTTTTTATACAGGTACCTCTTCTGTGTGAATTTGTCGGTAAACTTTTCGCAAGATATCTCTCCGGTGACGCAGCATCTCTTTATATTGACAGCGGTCCGTTTCCCGAATTTCACCCCAGAGATCATCAATTGCACATTCGAGCATATTCGAAAGGACCAATACCTCTTCATCAGTTAATGTTAATGTCAACATTCCAGCCTCCTTTTGAAAATATCGATACCGATAATGTGGCGGAATGATACGTAATGTGTCTGTGTGTACTTACATTATGAAGAAATGTGCATTGAATGTCAACTTTATCGGTGATAACGTCAAAATTCATCCAACCGGGATGGTGAAAGAGAAAGTACTGCCCTGCCCCGGTTGGCTCTCTGCCCAAATCTCCCCACCATGCGCCTCTACCAAATGACGCGCTATCGATAATCCGAGACCAGTTCCCCCACCAGAACGAGCTCGATCAGATTTATAAAAACGCTCAAATATCCGCGGAAGATCCAATTCTGATATACCAACACCCGTGTCGGTCACAGAGATTTTTATGAATCCCGATACTGGTTCTGCTTTGATAGTCACCTCTCCACCAGGGGGCGTGAATTTTATTGCATTGTGAATTAAATTCAGCATAACTTGTTGAATTCGATCCGAATCCATATCCACAATCTCGATTATGTCTCCTACTTCATACCGAATAGATAAACCCGCCCGCTGAGCCTGGTTCTGCATTCTACCAACTGCCATTCGAATCATATCTTCGACTCTAACCGGTTTTTTCTCAACTTTCACTTTGCCAGATTCAATTCGAGAAAGTTCCAAAAACTCCTGTACCAATTGAGACATTGAATCAATTTCCTGCTGCATCAATTGCAAGAACCTTCTGGCTGCAAGCGGATCTTCCAAAGCTCCTTCTTCGAGGGTTTCAGCCAGCGATTTGATCGCTGCCATTGGTGTCCGTAATTCATGTGATACATTACTGACAAAATCCTGCCGGACTGTTTCCAGACGCCGAATACGGGTAAGATCCTGAAAGAGAATGAGCGTTGCATTCTGGACCGCTTCTCCCAAAGGTGTGCAGATGACTTGAATATAGGTTCTGTTTGCTGAAAGTTCCATTGTGTGAGCAACTTGTGCAGCCTTTTCTCCGGATTCTTTCCATAGTTCTACAATTTGATGGTTCCGAATTGTCTCGGTGAGGGATTTCCCAATTGCCTGTGGCTCAGAAATGTTAAAGAGCAATGAAGCAGCAGGATTGATAAGCGAGACCCTGCCTATCCTATCCACAATAACAACTCCATCTGTCATAGCAGTAAGTATGGCAAATAATTTTTCCTGTTCATTCTCCAATTCATCTAACTGGATATGAAGTTCCTGACCCATTTTATGAATAGAACGGCTCAGTATCCCAATCTCATCTTTTCTATCCAAAACACCCTGTAAATCAGGTTCTTTAAAACTACGCATTGCAAAATCTTCAGCCGCATGGGTGATTTTTCGTAACGGTTGAACAGTGTATTCACTCACAAAAAAAGCAAGGATAAAAACAACTATCACTGACAAAATGCCCATCAGGACAAGATTTCGATTTACGACTTGTTGGGTGTTCTGGATAGAGGCCAGTGAGATTGCCAACCTGGCTACGCCTATCAATTTTCCATCATACTTGATTGGAATCCCTGTATAGAGGAAACGGGTTAATAAAGTATCACTGAAACGAATATCACTGGCTGGCAATCCAGTTTGTATCGCCTGCGCAATTTCCGGACGATTCAGATGATTTTCCATAAATAAAGGCGAAGTATCTGATTCTGCAATCACTTTTCCGTCAATGGAAATAATCGTTATTCGCAGACCTAGAAGCTGCGAAAAAGTTTTTGTGAGATTCTGTACCTCACCAGAATCATTTACAGATAATTCCATAGCCATACGATCGGCAACAACTCTTCCTTCAGCAAGTAGTCTTTCCGTTTCTATATTTTGAATCTGAACCTGCATTTGATACCCGGTGTACCAGGTAATGC
>CAZYOF010000037.1:0-5661 GCA_964648485.1 uncultured Leptolinea sp. | reverse complement strand
ATGAAAATTGTCGCATTATTGAAGTGCCAGAACTATGCATTGTAGGCAAGTCAGAAAATCAGATTGCTAACCGGCTCTTGGAATAAGTTCCAATCCCCCGAGAAATGTTAATGGCGTGACGGATTCTTCCCCGTTATTTTCGGCTCGCCAGAAATTGCGTAAACGTGTCGGCAGGCAGTTTGCGGTTTTTCTGCAGCATATCGCGCCAGATAGCATTGCCCTGGCCTTCGTTGATCAGATGGTGTTCCAGCGCCTCTACTAAAATATCGGCGCTGGTGCGGTGCGGCAAGTTGAACAAGCGGATGTAAGGCAGAATATCTCGCATGTTATTACTACCCAGGATACCATTGTGTTCTTTGGAAAGAACAATCGCAGCCGCCTCCCCGCTGCCAATTATTTTATAACCTTGATCGGGGTGGTCAATCAGCTTCAGGTATAAGTTGCCAGAATCGGAGCCAGCGGAGATCTGATAGAGCACGATACTCCCGGCTTTTAACAAAGCATCCACCCTGGTTTTCATGAACGGTACTTTTTTCAGCTCAACATATACTTGCTGGGGGATACCAATACGACCAGCATATAACTGGAGGATAAGGTTCTCGCGCTGAACAATCAGAAACGTTGAAAGGCAGTCCGTATCCAGGAATAATGGTTCAGTCATATGTTTCCTGACCATCGGACGCAAGGTTGTAAACAATGTCAGACCTGAAGGCATCCAGTAATAGCTCTTCGTATTTACCGTTAGAAATCACATCAGCATTGTGTAATCGTTCAACCAGATCAATGTAACTACCCGTTGTAAAGTACTGCCGGGTCTCCGGGGTAGGGGTATATAACTCATCACCAAAACCCAACCTACGCGCCGAAGAAATAATGTCGGATTTGAGCGCATTTGCGAAATCCGAGGATATCCAGCCATCCCCAACCAACCGGTAGAGCGTCGCCTGACGGCTCATACGGAAATGCTGCTCAACGCGCACGATATCCTCAACCGTCAAAGGCCTGCGTGTACCCCTCATCAGGTTTTTATCGATGAAACTGCGCAGAGCATCATTTGGCGCAAGAAAGTAAGATGCGAAGCAATCCGCGTTCTTTTCCTCTTCGTCTCTACCGGCGCCAATATCGTTACCACAAATCACGGTGGTGATTTCGCGCTGGACAAATAGATGATATAGCTCATGAGCGGCGGTGAATCGCTGGCGGCCCAACGTTCGGGTCGAATTGATAGCCACCAGTTGCTCGCCGCTGGTTGTACGCGCACACATGCCGGAGATATGATCTGATAAAGGATAAAAGACCAGGGTCAGACTTTCTTGTGATTGCAGGATGGCAAAAACATCAATCGGAGAGGACAAATCCTCTCCGAATCGTTTTCGAAGCTCGTTAGCCTGGTAACTTAACTCAGTCTTAGGCTTCATGTACGTACTCCCGCAGCAAAACGCGCATTTGTTCAAGGTTTAATGCAATCTTCTGAATATCAGCAATGGCATTGAGATCTTCAACTTGTATGCTGCCAGCCCGGAAGGCAATCTGTAACTGCGCCACCGACGCCTCATCATTCATCAAGCAGCTCAAAGGTACGCCAAACAAGCTACCCAGCCGCTCTAAATGATCCACCTGAAACTGGCGTTCACCTTTTTCGCACTTTGAGATGGTGCTTTGATCAATTCCCAAAAACTGGGCGATATGCATCTGACTAAGACCAGCCTTCTCGCGCAGAGCCTTAATTTTCTGTCCAATTGTATTCATCTTGCTTCTCCTCCGGTGGATACTTATTGTAACACAACTTTGTCATATTTTCAATAAATAATCATATAATAATATGACAAACGATAGAGCTGCCTTTAGAAGAGAATTTTCCAGTCCACCCCAAAACGACTGGATAAGAAATCCGTTGTTTAGACGCCCCGACTTGTTCCCTGGCAAATTAACAATAACTGGTTTGCCAACAGACAAACCAGTAATATCCAGGGCAAGCATGTAACCCTGTTCACAAAAGAACGCGGCAAAGATTGGATTTTGCCGGTAAATTTTATTATTTATCGTTGCCTGATAAGTTTTCCACCCTAAGCAATGGTGAGTATTTGGCTGCGCCCTGGCGCATAAAGTCATCATCGTTGGTTAATGCCAGGGTATAACGTTCAAACGATTTCAAGTCGGACCAGCCGCCCAATATTTGTACACTGCGCGTGGACTGGCCCATCGCAATTCTTAGTGACGCAAACGAGCGTCTGAACGCATGCGGGTGCACGTCTTCAATTCCTGCCGCGATTCCAAGATTTCTCAGGATGATCCGCAGCCCGCGCGGGGTCAGAGAAGTTCCCGGGTAGAACCCGCCTACGGATACAAACACAGTACTGGCTGGAACAGGTTCCATCTTCTCACGGTACTGCATCCAGATTTCGAGATAGTGTTTGCAGATCGGTCCAAAAAATTTATCCATGTGAGCGCCGCCCTTGCACAACACGTTCAACCTGCAATCAACCAGGTTGAGGTTGCTGGTTTCAATATTACAAAGCTCTGCTGCTCTAATGCCAGTATCTAGCAGCACGCATATAATCGCTCGATCCCGAATTCCCTTGACTGTGTTTGGGCATTTATCCATAAGCGCCTGAATTTCCATCAAGCTTAAAGTTCTCTGTTTTTCGATTGAAATTTTGGGAACCTGGAGTTTTAATGCCGGATTTTCATTGACCAGTTTTTTCTCTTCTAAAAGCCACGCAAAAAACCTTACAGCGGCGGTGATGGCAACTTTCTGGGTCTGAGGCTGATACTTTTCACGAAGGGCGATGCCCCATGTCAGCATTGTGATCGCATTAATCTGATTGAGATCCACCACGCCTGCAGAAATAAGCCAACGGAAACAGCGCCTCAAATGCCATCCATATGAGATAATCGTACTCTTAGAGTATTGCCCCTGATAAAGGGTTAGCAAAAATTCTTGGAGTAGACTGTCAAATGGCTCGCCTGGAGAATCTCCAGGAATAAAGGGTAGTACAACTGACTTCATGTTTGCTCCTTTGGTAGCTTTGTTAAATTTGAGAACGATGGTTCTGGTTTTACGCTGAAAACGCCATTCTTTCAAGTGTCTCAAATCAATAATGCTGGCGCCAAATTATACAAGTTAGCTAACTTGTACGATGCTGTTTATTTATTGTACTACCCGTGTCAAGCGCGCTACCGGGCAATTAATCATATTTTGGCGGGTCACTTGTCAAAAGCCGGAGTTTATTGGCGACAAGTCAGCTTTGATCTATTGTGTCAAGCGGCTGCGGGAGTTTGCAGAGGTTATGTAAGTAATTTTCTAACAACCTTCAGGAGATAGTACAGAACTAAAGATCTGTGGCAGATATTTGGGCGGATTTCTGGTCCTTCCGTGCACCTATTAAAAGTACGCCGATGCAGCTCAATGGATATTATGTTTTGCCCCAGGAGACAAAGTGTTTGGTATACTCAGGAGGCGCTGTCAGTGGGAAATCCGATGTTTAGAACGCCAGGTTCCATGCCCCCTTCGGGGGTGATATTCGAGGCCTGATCGGGGAGATATTTCTTTCAGTACCACATCCATTGAAAGATTTTCTGGGTGTGAAACTTGAGCAAACTCGACATCTCAAGTTCCTACTTATAGGCACCTGACGGCTTGGGAAGCGGATACTCTCAGCAAGAGTTCTATGAAAAGCTCATCCCAGAAGGCACTTGTTTATGCATTTTGCAGCACCTTGCCAAGAACATCTAAAACGCACAACCAGGCGGTCTCAAATTGCAGACCCTTGTTGATGACCAGGTAGTTCAATCGGCGTTCCCAATCATTTTCGAATTCAGAGCGCCGCTGCACCATTGTTTTCACGTCAACGCCTTGCAGGTTTAATCCCCTCACCCGGAATTTCTCAGGCAAAATCTGTTTAACCGCTTCCAAATTAATGCCATATGCAACCAGGTTGTAAATATCATACAGGTCTCTCGAAACCGCGAACCTTCGCTGCCCGCCTACTGCCCGGATTTTTTCAGCAATAACTTCTTCCAGACAATAACACGGGATTGTGCTGCCAATAAAATTCACCTGGTCTGAATAGGGGTGAATGATAGACTTTTCTTTGATCGGCAGAAAAATGGTCTCAGCTCGTGTAATATCCAACTTAACTGTTCTTGGCGAGCCGCCCCAG
The DNA here is from genome assembly GCA_964648485.1 of uncultured Leptolinea sp. Classification (GTDB taxonomy): domain Bacteria; phylum Chloroflexota; class Anaerolineae; order Anaerolineales; family Anaerolineaceae; genus DAIOEK01. The sequence continues at coordinate 1,498 of CAZYOF010000037.1, read as the reverse complement.
CGCAATGGTCCACGATAATAAATCCGCGCCTGATATGATTCACTCCCATACTCATCATCCACTACCTCAAAATGAACCGGCTGGATGTTAAAATCAGGACCACCCTGGCTGCTGATCCAATCAACACTTGTGGTAATCCACTGCTCCATCTCGGCAGGCGAAAGATATTTTGTGGCAGTGAAATCAAGATCCTCAGAAAAGCGATAATCGGGAAAATAGCATTTTCGCAAGCAGGTGCCACCTTTGAATACCAGATTACCAAACCGGCTTCCAGTTTTTAGCATACCAAGCAAAAACCATCCCAGGCTGTAATCCAGGTCGATGACCATCGGATCAACATTTGCCGCAGCCGCGCTACGGCGAATTTCAGCTTCGCTTATCATCCATTACTCCCGTTAGTGTTGTTGAGGTTCTAAAGCCACATTGATCTGAAGCTGCCAGCGGGTAACAACTGGGCCTGTTCGTCCAGAACCAGGCTCTAATTGACTGATCCCTTTTGAGATCATGGCTTGCCAGCGGGCGGTTTTCACATCCTGGGCTGGAATGGGCAAAGACAGGGTTTCTACCAGATACCCAAGCCGTTTAGCCACAACGCCACCGCCCCATTGGATCAAATAATGTTCCAATTTATCCCAGTCAATAATATTCACAGCAGATTTCATCGCTTGCGCCAGTTGAAGAATACCCCCGCTTAACTCCGGGCGGCTGGCTGCGTCAATAATGGTTTTCTCACGATCTGTCACGGTGATCGGCAGATCTGCGATCTGTCGGGTGATGGTACCAAAAAAATACCGTTCTGCCACATGAATGAACCGGAATTCAACGCCCTGAATGACGATGGCTCTTTTTCGTTTCGTTGTCTGGATAAATTGAACCTGCGGGATTTGCTCAGTCAGATTCCAAAACCGAAGCGCAGACCAGTAAGCCACTGCTCCAGGTGAGACCAGCCGAGATGCCAGAACAAGCGCATTTTCAGACCAGAGCCGTTCAGGACCTGCCTCCAGTGGGATAATCATGTATAATCCGCGTTCCAGGTGCTGGAGCCAGCCCTTCCGGACAAGGCGCCCCAGGGCATTGGTTGCTGCCGCTTTTGAACGCCAGTAATCTACAGCTTGCGAATAGGTGAATACCTGCTTTCCAGATGCGGAAAACGTTGATAGAAATTCGGTTTCTTGTTTGCTGAGCGACATGATATTTTGTGTAACACAACCTTCAGAAACTGATGTTTCGGTTACACAAAATATTATACAACAAAATCTATCTATGCAAATGAGCAGGTGTTATGTTTCTCCCTGCGATTTTAAATGTTTGGTATACTCAGGAGGCGCTGTCAGTGGGAAATCCGATGTTTAGAACGCTAGGTTCCAGGTTCGAGTCCTGGTCGAGGAGCTTTTTATTTAATATTCCCGAATTAGGTTCCAGGTCCCATCGAGGGATGATATCCGAGTCCTGGTCGAGGAGCTTTTTATTTAATATTCCCGAATTAGGTTCCAGGTCC
>CAZYOF010000036.1:0-8578 GCA_964648485.1 uncultured Leptolinea sp. | reverse complement strand
AGTGGTATACACCAAGGCGGCTATGGGTGGTATTAATCACCCGGCTATTGACAGACCGGCACCAATTTCTAAAACTCTCGGATCTTTTTCCGGTATATGGTGAAAAAGCATTTGAAACCACTCGTCATAGATTTTTAACAAAAAACGATTATTCTTTAACCAAATCCGTCGAGAATTTGTGGTTTCTGGATCGTCTAAATTATTTTTTTCCATTCTTGTTGAAAGAAAATTCTTCTGAGCATTTTTCATTTCATGATTCTCTCAAGATATCTTAATTTTGACAAACCATTTTATTCAATATCATTTAATGTCAAAACAAGCAGGCAATGTGCCTGATTGCAAAATTTTTGTATTTTATAACCAGAAATTTCTTTTTCGATTTCAATTTCTTGATCGTTATCTGGTTGGCTAATGACCTTTAGAATGGGGTAGATTACTGCATCATATTCTTTCGTGGTCGCGTATGTTACTGCATCCTCCAGACTCATCACTTCATTGGTAGGAGCCACTTTTTCTTTTACTTTTACTGTTAGATCATATTTCGATAAGTAGAATTTGTAATAATATGGATAAGTCATTCCGGTTAAAAAGATATTGTTTACCTCTTTTTGTTTTAAATATTTGAAAGCTGCATCAAAGGGATAATAATGCTCTGAGGTGTCATAGTTGTAGTTTCCCCAATATGGTTTCTTTGTGCCATCCATATTAATGGGAGAAATTATGATATTGGTTGTTATGGTTATCACAAGAACCAAGTAAACAAAATAGTTTTTCTTTGTATTCAGCCATTGAATCACAGAAGTCGCAGCAAGTAAAATTGCAGGAACCATGAATAAGTTGAAGCGGCTGTAACCGATATAAATCCATTGATCCAGAGCATAAAACAAAGGGACCAGGCATCCCAGGCTCAGCGCGAAAGCCGCTTGTATGAACTTCTTCTGGCAAAAGAAAAGTATGATACCTGTTACCCAGAGGATGATAAAGAAACCAAACTGGTCAAAAAAAGCTCGAAGAAAAACCTGATAAGTATCCAGCCGAAACAGGTTTACGATATTGAAAGCAATTTGCCTGCCGATCCCGCCAATAAAAACTCTAAAATAAAGATACAACGCTAATGGGAAAAATATAGAAAAAGTGATCGAGAACTCATTCAGGATAATCGTTTTATTTGATGGTTTCGAATTAGGGTTTTTTTTCTGTAAGATCCCGTCAGAAGACATAAGTCTAAGTTGATATAACCAGCGGATCACAAGTAAACAAAAAATAAAAATTATAGTTGTCTCTTTAATAAAACCAACAAGTATTAATGCATACCATGCTGGGATCGTCTTGATTTCTGATAATTCTGCCGTAACAAGACGGTCAATATCCACGGCAACGATACACATCAAAAATACTGCAAGAGGTTCCAGGTAATAAATTGAAGAATAGTAATATATAAGGGGCATGGTAAGAACTGCGAACACCCACAGGATAACCACGGGAAACCTCGAGGGTTTTTGGATTTTCTCTGCAAACAAAAATGCAATACCGGCAGATGACAATAAAGGAATGATTCTATATAGAATTTCAAGATATTCTTTGCTAAGAATGGAAAATATTGTCGGGATCACCATGTAAAGCCAATAATTAAAGAAAGGGTATCGAAATAGAAATCTTTGGTCAGGTTTAATTAGTGGTTTATATTGGATGTGTAAATAAACGATTATTAAAAGCATAATAATCGTGATAACCAAAGAAATCATTGGTTTCTTTTTAGAAACTAAACCAATTAGCAAAAACACGCCAAAAAATATTAATATTACCCCAGGCTTAATAATTTGCAGCGGCAAGAGGGTCCTTCCTATATGAACATCTTCATCACCACGCCAGGGGATGACACTTTGAATGGTCAAATAGTTTAGAATACCTGCCGCCAATACGATGGATAAGAAAAGTAGAATATCCATCTTTTTTATTTGCAACTGGCAGCGACCAGATGAAATCAATGGCCAGATGATACCTCCCACCATGGTAACCCCCAGCAGGCTGATTTTTTCCAACCTGGTATCAGGTACCTGCCAGTAGGGCGTGGCTATAAATCCAATGGTAAAAATAATAAACAAGAAAAATGCAGATACCGGAAGCTTATTTAGAAAATTCAAGATTTTTGGAGTGGACATAGATTAACTGATAATTCCTCATGCATCATTGACGTACAGTCAAGGAAAAAAATAAACAAAAGCAAAATGATATTGTTGTGATTTGTTAGTCATCCCCTGCTAGAAGAAAGTTTTTAAGATTCCCCTTAATAATAATCCGATTATTCCATTCGAATTCGCAATTTCGCGAAAGGATAAGTAATGTGGGTTTATTAATGATTTTAATTTTTGATATCCCTCCGGGTTACTATGCCTGAAGACCTGAGGTGGAACATTTATTCCTCCAAAAACACCAATCAGGATCGTATTTATCCCCAGGAATATAACAATTATCCCAAAGAGGGTTCGAAAAAATGGGAATCTACTGAGTAGAGAGTCGGTTTTTAAAATTGTTAAGAAAACTAATACGATCAATGGAAGGAAGAAATCCATGGTGAATCGCATTGCACCATAGAAGTAAAAGGAAAGGAAGAAGAATTGAAAAAGAACCATTAAGCTGAATAGAGAAAAAAGATGACCTTGCATGAGCGCTTTCTGCTCATCACCTATGATGGTTGGAGATGTAGTATTTTTTCTTATATATAGGAATAATTCCCGAATTCCCATCGGAATCATGAATATGGCAATATTCAATAGCTGGAAACTTCGAAGAATGCCAGTACCCGATTCATCAAATGCTTTACCTTGTGAAGGTAACGCCCATCCAGGAAAGATACTATTTGTGACCCGGGGAAATTCAAATATAGGGAAGCTGTTGATTCGGGTGAGTGGAAAAGACAAGTAATAAAAAATACTCGATTTAAGATAATCAAATGAATAATACTGCTTGTTATACACTGATAAAGTGAATTGATACGAAATACCCGTTTCAAATACATTCCCAAAACGTTGGTAATTATAAATTCCCAGACTGATACAAACCAATAATAACGGAAAAAACAGACTTAATCCGTACCGGAAATAGTGATGAAACTGCCTCCACTTACGAATAAACAAGTATACAGTAAAGACAAGAACAATACCTACAGATAATGCCAGATTATATCGAGATCCAATTGCCAGCCCCCAACTCAATCCTGCTAAGGCGAAAAGGAGATGTTTAGATGATTTCATCGCTTGATACCAGAAAAATATTCCAGTAATCAGGAAGAATTGTCCTGCAATGATGGAGTTTTCGTATATTTGAGGACGACCCAGTAAGAAAGAAAACGGAAGGCTAACGCACGAAATTAGCAGTATCAGTCCGATATATCCTCCCCATGCTTTCGGAAAATAATCCTTCCAGAGAGAATAAAATAAGAATGCCAAAATAATGACAATACCCATGTAAAAGAAAAGAATACCAATTTGCCCAGCCGGATCTAGGATCCCCAAGCTCCGTAAAACTAAAAATAATCCCGCGGGGACTGGACCCCAGTATAAATAATATTTCCCCTGATAATATGACCAGTCATGGACTACTGGAATCTCCAATCTAGATTGCTGGTCATATGGGTCGGCCAATTCTGCCAGCCTTGGATCGGGAGTAACCAACATTGATACCTGCCCACGAGAAAATGCATCAGACAGGTCTTTGTAATAATTCGTAACTTTGGGAAAATGATTCATCATCCCGGCAGTCGTAAACCAGATGGAGAAAATGATAATAATTAGAATTGAAATCAAACTTAGTATGATTGCGGATTTCTTCGTAAAAAATATATATGAGAAATCAGATCGAAATCGTTGAAAAAATGTTCGATATCTTGGGTGAATGTATTGAGCAAGATTAAAATACCGAAATAAAGAACTTCCTAAGAAGAATATACCCAAAATTAAAAACAATAATCTAGAAAAACCCCATTGATCATTTTGATCAATCCCTAGAGGTTTGGCAAATATGGATATGAATGTTAGAGTCATCCCTGCTAGCAGGTACAGGTGCTTCATTGTTGCATTCCTATTTTTTTTCTAAGTTACTAAAGCATTTTATTATGCATCACGCTTATAAGAAAACGATTCGCGAAAATTATTACTCCCTTAATATGGTTTTTAGCTCTTCCCAATTTTTGCCACGATCTTCTGAAAATGCAATCCCAAACAGACCATCTTTGATAGTATGCACGTACCAATGGGTTGGATCAGGAGTAAAAACCTGTAATCCAAATCCAGGCCAGGTGGGTGACACCCCAACAGGTTCAGGTTCTCCCCCACCCACAGATCGCAACCAAACATCAGCCAGGATAAGATCTATTTCATCCTCCACATGGAATGCATACATCTGCTTGGTGGATCGCGGTAGCATCTGTTCCCAAGATTCCCCGTTATTCGTACTTAATGATTCAAAATAGAGCGATTCCGGCTTGGGATCGATTTGCTGGCACAGCACCCCAATCACAAGTACATTTGGTTCGGTATTCTTGAAGTTCGTTGATCCGCAATAACCTGTTTCCAATCCGAATAAACGATCAAACCCATCTGGAACAGGCAATTCAACATTCCTCCAGGTTTTCCCTCCGTTGGTGGTTTTGTAAAGAAATACTCCCGGCGCAACCCCATTACACGAACCGGTCAGCCAACCATGCGTAGTATCTGTGAACCAGATTCCGTTTTTCGAACAGGATTGCACCCCCGAACCATCATTGAACGGATCCAGCAACCGCTGCCAGGTTTTACCCCCATCCTGAGTCTGGTAGATAATGATATAGTCATGGTTCATCCCGGCGCCAACATGCGCCAACAACCAGCCGGTGGATTCATCCACAAAGGTCAGATGGCTGACCATAAAGGTTTCTTCCAAACCCTCTGTATTTAAAAGATCGCTCTCCTGCCAGTTGTTACCGCCATCAGTGGTATAGATGATCCGGTATTCCGGCAGCATCATCCCGGAAGCATCAGTATAAACCAGCCAGGCATATTGGTCTCCAAGATACGCAGCTGTGATTCTATTTCCGGCAGAAGGTGGACCCATTAATGGAAGATCCTCTTTTTTCCAGCTTCTTCCACCATCTGATGATTGAACAAACACATCCCCTGATTCAGTTGATGCCACACCCCAGGCGTGCATGGCATCTCTGTATGACAGGGAAGAAAGATTAACGGGTTCAGATTGACCACCCACCTCGGGTTCAGGCGTTTCCGTAATCAGGCTGGGTATAGACGGTGAAGACAAAGGGATGGTCGGGGTGATCTCTACTGCGGGTTCTTGAATTGCAGGAGGGGGTTTCCCAAATGATATTCGGCAAGCCAGACCAGTGATGGCAAGAATTATGACAGGGATTAGAATCCGGTTTTTCATCATGCACCTCATTTTAGCACCATGACCTCATTATAAAGAAAAACCGGTGGAATTTTCATCCACCGGAAGAGGTCAGTCATACTGGCTGCCTGCCATTGAGTGCCCGCACGAACCTTTCTGTGATCACCTGCGGACGGGTTATGGCACTTCCGACCACCACTGCATAAGCGCCCATTTCCATTGCCCTCCGGGCTCTTTCAGGTGTATTAATCCGCCCGTACGCCAGTAGTGGCACATGTAATCTTTTTGCCAGGCTGGCAACCAGCGGATAATCTGGTTCGTCATTGAGGGTATTGGTATGATGTGTAGAGATGGATGTCATCACCGCATCTGCGCCCATGTTTACAGCGAGAACCCCTTCCATTGAAGTTGAAACATCTGCGAGAACGGGTTTTCCGGTGGCTTTCTTTACCCGGCGAACTAATTCTTCCACCAGCAATCCCTCAGGATGCGGAGTCTGAGTGGCATCCAATTCGATGATATCTGCTCCCGCCGCTGCGACCATCTCTGCGTGGCTGACAGTCGGGGTTACACTGACAGAATACCCCGGCATATGTGCTTTGTAGAAACCGATAATGGGCAGGTCTATCAAATCGCGGATGGCAAAAATATCCTCAGGGTTACTCAAGCGGATGGCTTTCGCACCGCCATTTTTCGCAGCCAACGCCATTGCCGCCATAAACTCTCCGCCGAACATTGGCTCCCCCGGGTCGGCGATACAAGATACGATAAGTCCATGTTTGAATAAGTTAAACGGTGCCGCTACTGGTAAATCAAAATTCATAATACCACCCAATAAATGTTGTTTTGAGGTAAGCGCAGCATTGCTTGCATCCCCCAGTGCGGATTAAATTATATCAAATCATAGTCATTATCGGAAGATTTTTCGGTAACTTGACTTCTGCTTGCCCCTGGATTATTGCTGGTCTAGAATTATGAGTAATTATGGTACGAAAAATTCTTCATATCGATCTGGATGCATTTTTCTGTTCCGTAGAGGAACTCAAAGATCCCTCGCTACATGGAAAAGCATTCGCGGTTGGCGGAGGGGCTGATCAGCGGGGGGTGATCTCCACCTGTTCGTATGCCGCCCGCATGTATGGCGTTCATTCAGCCATGCCTACCGGACAGGCATTAAAGCTCTGTCCTCAATTAATCCTGCTGCGGGGGCACCATGCGGAATACGAGATTTACTCCCGCCAGGTCATGGATATCCTGCGTGATATCAGTCCGCTGGTGGAAGTCGTTTCGATCGATGAAGCTTTCGTGGATGTGAGTGATCTACCTCAATCTTTGGAATTAATTGCCAGACAGATTCAGCAACGCATTCTCGCGCAGACAAAATTACCGGTTTCCATTGGTGGGGCAACCAGCAAACTTGTAGCAAAAATTGCCACCGATGCCGGTAAAAGTAAACTACAGACAGGTGAAGCTCCCAAGGCAATCACGATCGTAGCACCGGGAACAGAGGTTCAATTTCTGGCGCCTCTTTCGGTCCAGGCAATCTGGGGAATTGGTCCCAAAGCCACTGCCCGCTTTAATAAAGAAGGCATTTTCAGCATTGCAGATTTGCAGAATCTATCTCTACCCGTCCTAAAAGGGATTGTAGGGAATTCAGCTCAATCACTTTATGATTCTGCCAGGGGGATGGATCTTTCACGGGTAAGGGTGGAACATGGTATGAAATCCATCAGCCAGGAGACCACCTTTGAGAAGGATATCCTCGATATTAATGAATTGCTGGATGTATTAAAATATCTCACCCGAAAAACTGCCAGGCGATTAAGGGAACATCAGTATTGCGCCGATACAGTCAGGATCAAAATCAGATTGCAAGATTTCTCTACCTTTACCCGGCAGGTCAGGCTCAAGGTGCCCACCGATGTGGAATCAATCATTTTGCATCATGCCACTGAACTTCTGAACCAGTTCCATAAATCCGGTCAGGCGGTACGTCTGCTGGGCGTTGGTGTGAGCGGATTGCAGGAATCGTGGCACCAGATGGGTTTATGGGAAGAGAATACAGAAAAGGAGATCCGGCTGCATGCCGCCCTGGATGAATTGCAAGACAAGTTCGGAAAACAGGCGATCCAGCGGGGAAAGGTGAAGAATCATGGATAGATTACCCGAACGAAAGTTGCGCTATTGGGTGAAAACCGGCGAACTGCTTGCCGGACCTTACCCGAGTGATTTCTTTGGCGGTGGAACACAGGAAATTCTGATGGATATTCTCAATGGCTGCATCCGCTCATTTATCGACCTGACCATGCCCGACCATCCATACGGATACCATTATGCTGATGAACTTGCCATGCTGGGGCAGGCAAAAAACCTAGATGTGTTCACGGCGCGCATGCCTATCGAAGATTTCGGCATCCCCGACCAGACTTTCATGAAGGAGATTTTAAACCTGATTGATGCGCGCATCACGGCCGGCTCGCCAGTGTACATCCATTGTCGGGGTGGACTTGGCAGGACAGGCACAGTGGTTTGCTGTTGGATGATCCGGCACGGCTGTCCTGCGGGCGAAGTTCTCGACCGTTTGGATGCACTGCGCAAAGGAACTTACACTGCCGATGAACCCTCCCCCGAAACTGAAGAACAGGTGCATTTCGTGCTGAATTGGCAGGAAGGAATGTAGGTTTTCTTCCTGTGCAAGTACCTCTCTGGTATAATAACGCGCGACGCCGTAGTAGCTCAGCTGGTAGAGCAGACGATTCGTAATCGTCAGGTCGCGGGTTCGATCCCCGCCTACGGCTCTTATTTTTATCTAAATATATTAAAAATGGGTGAGATTAATGGGTGGATTAAAGCATTTATTCAATAAATACAAAATTGAATTCCTATCTTCAATATTATTATTCACCTACGCAATTAACAATGCTCCGTCTATAACACAGTTACATAGTTGGGCAGTAACATCTTATCTCGTAAGCTACCGGTTCGGTCTCATCTCCAGGGGGTTAGTTGGGACAATACTTGAGTTGCTTTTTCCAAAAATATCTGTTCAGCAGTTGTATGTTTTTTTATGGCTTTTAATTATTTCGCTAATTCTTTTATTTTCATTATTTATTGGAAAAATCATAAGATCAGTAAATAATGAGACTGGTGATTATATTTACGTGTTTTACGCTATTTTTTTAGTAAATCCTGGTTCAAT
>CAZYOF010000035.1:0-9262 GCA_964648485.1 uncultured Leptolinea sp. | reverse complement strand
GCATTACCGCCAAGATCGCCAATTACCCCGGCATTGTCGGCGAGATCAACGGCGCGGAACTGCTCGAGCGGATGCGCGAACAGGCGCGTTCTTTTGGCGCGCGCTTCACCGCCGATAAAGTGATCGGCGTGGATCTCACCTCAGAAGAGAAAACCATCTTCACCAACGCCGCCGCCTACACCGGCCGGGCTGTGATCATTGCCACCGGTTCGATGGGACGCGGTAAACGCACCAGAGGCGAAGATGAATTGCTGGGCAAGGGCGTTTCGTACTGCGCCACCTGCGACGCGGCTTTCTTCCGTGAACAGGAAGTGGTCGTCGCCGGCAATAGTGATGAAGCCGTGGAAGAAGCCCTCTACCTCACCAAGTTTGTCAAACGGGTGCATTTCCTTTCTCCCACCCCCGAATTGAAAGCCCCCGAACATCTGGTGAACGAACTGATGGACTCTACCAAAGTCACCTTCTACCCGGGCGCTGCCCTGCGCGAAATTACCGGCACAGACCACGTGGAAGGCGTCACCTTTGCCCTGCGCGGCGAACCCGAGCAGCGCCTTGCCGTGAGCGGCGCGTTCATCTACCTGCAGGGCGCCAAACCCATCACCGATTTCCTCGCCGGGCAGTTGGAACTGAGCGAACAGGGCTGCCTGCGGGTCGATCGCGAATACCAGACCGCCATCCCCAACGTGTTTGCCGTGGGCGATGTGCTTTGTGATCATATCAAGCAGGCTGTGGTGGCTGCCGCCGAAGGTGCGGTTTCCGGCATGGCTGTCGAAAAAGTGCTTCGCGGGCGCAAACAGCTCGTCGCCGATTGGTCAAAATAATTAATCAAATAGCAATTATTGGAGGATTGTATGAACGAACCCATTCATGTAACAGATGAAGCATTTGAAAAGACGGTGCTGCAGTCGCCCGTGCCGGTGATTGTGGATTTCTGGGCGCCCTGGTGCGGACCGTGCCGCATGGTTGCCCCCACGCTCGATAAACTCGCCAGCGAATTCGCGGGCAGGCTGCTGGTTGCCAAGGTCAACACCGATGAGCACTCCCAGTGGGCAATCAAATACGGCGTGCGCGGCATCCCCACCATGCTGTTGATCGCCGATGGCAAGGTCGTCAAGCAGCAGGTCGGCGCACTGCCTGAACCCATGCTGCGCCAGCTGGTGCAGGATTTCCTCGCCCAAACCACCCCCGTCGCCTGATTAAATTCTTTACTGAATAATAAACACCTCTCCTGAAAACTTCAGGAGAGATGTGTTATTTGAAAATCTCAAACTGTTTGTTTTTCAACATTTTTGATGATCATTTAGAAATTGGTGAACACATAATAAGAATATATATAAATTTCCAGATAGAGGTAACCCTATATATTAATAATAATTTCTGAAAGCCAATTCAATGCGATTAATACATACTTCCAAATAATCGGAAGAACTATTCCAGCAAAGAAAGTCACGATCGGAAAGACGATTTTCAGTATATATTGATCATTATTCTCAATATCCGCACTAAATAACACATTTGATATTTTGTGTTCATCAATTCTGCCTCTGCCTAGATGGAACTGCATCTCGCCAGATGCACGAGCACGTTTCTCGATTACTAATTTCACTTTTTTATTACCGCTTTTTGTAAATGATGCAAACTTATTCTCGACGAACTCATTTCTAATTTCCGAATCCCGAGGGGCAATTTCAGTTATGAAGACTTCCTCAAAACTTCTTGCATTATCACTTACTCTTTCAAGAAAAACTTCAACCCTGACTAAATCTCCAACAAAATATGGGTAAGTACTTTTGTCCCAAACACGCAGTCTCCCCAATGTCTTGGTTGAGTATTTTATTCCTTCCCACTCTCCACTGAAACACCGTGCCATTTTTACTCCTTTCGGGTGCTGAAATTATCTGTCATAAAAAACATTCTTTCGCTGAAATATCATAATTGTGGTTAGTAGAGGCAAGCATTTTGATCTGAAAACAAGTAATTCTCATACCTGAATTTGCTTACCTGTAATCCCGGATAAAGATATTTGGTGTTGACCCGTTCGTGGTATCAAAAAACCCATTCCAACGACCGACTACCAACAATAATACTTATTCATTTTAACAACAAAGGAAATCTTGTGGGCTTGGTAGGGATAGAACATACGCCCAAGCGGGATAGAACTTTGTTAAGGAGGTCAAAACTAATCAATCTTTCCCCCAGATCACTTTGATGAAAATAGAGCTATTGTTCTTACTCATCAATCATTCTAGCACTTAGCAATTCTGCTGTATGAATTGTGGGATCATAATATATACCGTCAGGCATAATTGCGTCAGAAAAACTTGCATAATTAAGGATCGCTTGGGAAAGGTTCACCCCAGTTAAGTTTGCACCATCAAGCTCAGCAAATCGTAGATCCGCACCAGTAAGGTTAGAATTGCTCAAATTGGAACCATTTAGCTTTGCGCCGGTCAAGTTAGCTTCAACGAGATAAGCATCTGATAAGTCAGTTTTCTTTATTATGGCATAGGATAAATTAGCTTTTGTAAGATTAGAATTATTCAGTACCGCATCACTAATGTCCGCAGAATTAAGTATAGCATTAGGTAATTGAATGAATGGTAAGAAAGCATTTCGTAGATTTGTTTTTGTAAAATCTGTATTTGAAAGGGTTGAATCATTTAATTCAATACCTTCAATATCAGCGAAGGCGAATTTAGCACCGCTCAAGTTAGCATTAGTCAAATCAGTCTCGTACATAATGGAAAACATTAGATCAGCATTACTCATGTTAGCTTGGGAAAGGTTGGTTCTATAAAATGTGGAGTATCTTATTAAAGAATTACTCAAGTCAGCACCCTTAAGGTTAACACCTCTTAGAAAGGCACCAGAAAGGGTACTATTGGACAGATTGGCTTCTTTTAAATTTGCTCCATAAAGGTTGGAGTGTTGTAAATTTGCACCAGTAAAATTAGCCCAAGCTAATTTTGTTCTTACCATTTGCGCACGTTTTATCTTAGTCGTTCTAAGACTTGCACAGTATAGTTGGGCATCGGTCAAATTAGAATCAGATAAATCAGCTTCATCTAAGTTGGCAAATCGTAGGTCGGCATGCATGAGGTTTAAATCACTCAAATCGGCTCCTCTTAGGTCCGCACCTACTGGGTTGATACCATCCACTTGGTATAGTTTATGGTTAACTATGATAATTTCCTGAAGGGAAACACCTTTAATAAAAATCTCACTTGGCTCTCTCATATTCTCCTATCAATAATTATGAATCGAGATAATTGAGGTTTTATGGTAAAGATTCAATTTCAAATTTTCTATATAAGAGTTCTGATTATCTTATTTCTTGCTTTTCTCCTTCAAATTTGGATGTTTTAAGATTTCGAATACCTTTGTTGCAGGTACCACAATGGCAATACCCATATTCACTTTTTGTCCTAATACATACAGTATAGTACGTGGGGTTGAGCGGGCTTCGCGAAATTATTATTTAAAATTAATTCTATACCAATTTCCATCTCCCCCTCGTCGAGGCGGGGCTTGTCCCCGCCAATACCCGTACTCTAATTAACTTCCCTCACAAACGCTTGCGCATATGTACACATTCGAAAGCTTTTCCGTTTATTTCACCTTGTGTTTGTTCAAATACCTCAAAACCAGCCTTTTCGTAGGTTTTGACCGCGCGTTGATTGAATAGAGCCACCCCCAAGCGCGCGTATTCGCCACGGTAATGGCTGTTCCGAACAGCGAAATCAACGCAAGCCAGTACAAATCCACCCCCATGCCCTTTGCCCACTAAATCTGGTCTGAGACCAAAGCCAATCCACAACTCGCGTTCATTCGTCAGATCTTCATTTATAAAATCAGCGTATTCCAAAAATTGTCCTTCCGCATCCACGTACTCTATTGAGAGCTCTCCGATCAAATCACCTTCTTGATTTAATACGGCAAAAATCCCTCTGCCCCAAGCCTCCTCATCGAGCATGTGTTCTGCTTCATTAATGTAATCGTAAATGGCATATTCCTTTTCATATTTCCAGTTGTCAACAATGCTGGAAGCATATTCTTTATTCATGGGTACGAAAATATATTGATTCATGTCAGATCAGCCTATTCAGTTTTAAGAGGAAGGAACCATGCGAACCATAGAACCCAGGTGAACCAGATTAAATATAACCACTCTCCGGTTTGAAAATATCGAAGCCCCATGATGCTCATCAATCCCAGGAACCCCAGCATCCAGTTTTTTCTAAATTTTGGTTTTTTTAGATCCATTTAAACACCTCTTTTGTGGTTCATGTTGTTCTGAACCATCCCATGCCATTTCATTCTATACCAAATTCTTATCTCCCCCTCGTCACGGCGGGGATAAGCCCCGCCACCCTCCCCCTGTTAAACATCCTACTCCAGTGCTGCAAAAAGGCTGAGAACAACCGGGATATCTGTCCCCGCGTGGAATAAAACCGACCCCCAGATATTGTCGGTCTTCTGCATCAGGAATCCCCAGGCGAGCGCCAGCGGAATTAGCATCGCCAGGAACATCAGCGTGCCGGGGGAGTAGGATACGCCCGAATGGTGCAGGGCAAATGGAATGGCAATCACCAGGTTCGAGAAGAACCTGCCGGTGAATGGTTCGTACTTCTTCAGGAATAAACCGCGGAAGAGCAACTCTTCGTTGAGTGCATTTCCAGCAACAAAGATTAAAATCCACGGAGCCCATGACCATACCTCTGCCGCCCGCAGGTTTTTACCACCAAAGAATGTCTCTGCAATAAAAACGGAACTCCCCGCGAAAATCAGAAAGGTGATTCCGCCGATCATGATACCCGGTTTGAGGTTGCCTCGCTGAAGGTAGATGCTGGGTAGGTTGCTGCCGGATAACCGTGTGAGCAAGATGATTGAAACAACAATGATGATGCTGCTATCCAGCTTGTCGATTGCAATTCCGGCGGGAGTTTGGATCGAGAGGTGGAGTAGTTTCAACAGCCATTCCCGGGAGGGAAGGTAAAAATCCACCGTGGTTGCCGCGGTGGCAATAAAGAACGCAAACAATATCTGCCAGTATTGGGCAAATTCCTGACTCTTCCGCGCGAGCAGTGAAGCACCTAAAAATCCCGTAATCAAAGCACATCTGCCGATCAGATCAAAACCTTCTGGCAGCATCGGTCTCATATGGCTGAAGACAATAAAAGTGAGCAAACCGAAAAACAGGAGCAGGGCAAACATCCCTGCACGATGCATCGGTTTATCAGATCCCCTCTGTATGTCAATCATGTATTATCCTGGTAATGGTACCGAGTGTTTTTTCAACCTGATATCCTGCCTTCGCCAAACCCAACAATCACATTTCATTCTTTACCAAATATTCACCTCCCCAAGTCGAGGCGGGGCTGGTTCCCACCCGATTAAAGACCTGCTTATCGAGAGGTGAAAAAATACTACATTGTGCTTTTTGGGGTAAAAATTTGCCTGCATCCTGAAAGTAAGAGCAGAAACAAACAAATGCTATAGAACACCGCAAAGCTCGTATGTATGGGGATATTCCACGAAACAAAAAATTGCCTGGTCGCTTCATCGGCAATCCCCATGGCTACCGCCTCTTCAGCATCCGAAAATCCCGAAGCGAAAAACACACAACCAACCCAGAACGAAGAAAGTCCTGCAATGGATGCCGTTATCCGGTCTTTCTTAATAATGAAGCTCAACCCGGTCCAGAGAATGCCAACAATCAAGGAAACCCACAGGAAGAGATTGTAGTGTACATTGGCTTTCGTTGCTTCTCTGAAAACAGAGAATGTGTCAGTGAAAACCAGGTAGTTGTCAGTTTCAATCAGCCAGGAGAAGTAACGTCCCAGCATGACACTGTGGGAGGTTAAGAAACCAGCCAGAATTCCTGTAAGAATCGTAATTGCATACCAGAGCACCTTGTGTATACGGTGAAAAATGATCTTGTTCGCCATGGAATAACTCCTTACAAGTTCTAATAGCTCAACATCATTTATAGCGGCTTTAACCGATAAGTCCATACTACAACTCAACAATTAATGATCAGTATAGTTGGTCAGGTAGCTCGTCGAGCAAATTTTGGGTGAGTTTATCCTGCGAAAGAGAAAAACCGGCCAATGACATATTCTCCCCCCTAGTCTCGGCGGGGCTTGTCCCCGCCCAATGATCATTTGTTGCCAGTTTTCTGATACCAGTCCACAATCTCAGTCAGCAGCCTGATCTGCTCCTGCTGCATCTCTATCAGCTCAGCCCACTTGGTTTCACGAAGTTCATCCACCTTCTCGTGCAGCCCCATAATCTCCAGCTCTGCCTTCAGGTTCACCTCGTAATCATGCTCTGCTTCCAATCTGTCACGGATTGCCTGTCTGCCCTGCGACATGAGAATAATCGGAGCCTGAATGGATGCCAGCATCGATAAGAACAGGTTCAGCAAAATGAACGGGTAAGGGTCAAAGGCAGCTCTATGCGGAGCCAGAATAACCACATTTAAAACCACCCACAGCACCAAAATGATTAAGAACGAAAGGATAAACGTCCAAGATCCGCCGAAGGAAGCAATCTTGTCCGCCAGGCGCTGTCCAAAGGTGAGCTGCTCTTCATACCGGATGTTCCGATCGCGGCTGATCGGCAGCCTTTCCTGGTAGTGTTCCAGAATTCTTTTCTCCCGCTCGGGCAGGTTATCAGGGGTGGTGTTGTATCGTTTTTTCGCGTATTGACGGATATGGTTATTCATAGATATTCCTCCACTTGCTTCAAAATCGCATGCATCATGCGAACATTAATCAGAAACCCGGCAAATACTATTTATTCTATACCAAATATCCAATTCTCTCCCATCGTCGCGGCGGAGCTTGTCCCCGCCATCCCGGCTCGTTTGTTTGAGAGTATTTTTCGAGTCTCAATCTGGAAGGTGAAAATCACCAAAGGCTTTTAGGCCGTCATATAATGAGAGCATCGGCGGTCAAATGTATTAACCGCCAGGAGTAAGGGTCCAACCAATAGTAAGGAGGTAAAAATGCGGCAAAGATACTGTGTTGCTACGCTGACCCGGGATATTAGACATTCCGGGACCGGCAACGTACTTCGGCTGATTGTGAACCGTGACGACACCGATGTTGTGAACCAGGCGTTCAATATAGCAGAATCACGTGGTGATTTGCATGTATTTTCCTTGGATTCCGATAAGCCCGAAGATAATATCATATCGGCAGACAGGGGTGAAGCAAGATGGTATGGCTTTGAATGCGAGGTGGGAGAACAACCTGTTACACCCGCTGATAACTGTTATGTAAGAGTGGAGATCGCGGGAAAGGATCTGTGGCGGCCTCAGCACATCCTGGTCTTTGCTTATGACAGTCAGGATGTGTCCATAGACCCCGTATTGCTTGTCAAGAGCTACCATCCCATTCCTCTGGCAATCGAGACTGATATTCCCGTTGCTATACCAGGTAAACTCAGCGGTGATTCCGATGAAGGGCGCCCGTCAAATCCGATCCGCCGTGTCGCTTTGGGAAATGACGATACCGTAATCAGACGGCTGCTCTGTATTTTCCGAACAGCCGGGTATGGTGATAGTGGTACTTGGGAGGCGCCTGGCACAGATGAACCTGTCTACCTTCGTGTCATCCAGGAAGGTCTCCTGGCAGTGGATCATACATTTCCTGGCAACACCGCACAAGGAGACTTCGAAAAAGGCATGACCAACATGTACTTTGCCCCCGTATTGAAGCCTATTACACGACGGCAATTGAATGCAACAGCCTTTGAGTTGGGGATTAAGGGTGATCAGGCATGGGTGGTAGGCGACGTGCTCATATTTGGCGTTGATACCGAAAGCGGCAGGCCTTCTGTGCTGGTGCCTCTTGTGGATGTTAGATTCTATTCCTTAGACTCCTCAAACTCAGCATTGCGCGTGTACGGAAAGAGGCTGAGTACCGATAGAACCGAGGGCGTGCCATCAGTCAACCTGCCCTTGATCGCATAAAACGTGTATGGCAACCCTGAGTCGAATCTGACTCGCCGCATACCTTGAGGTATGGCGGTTACATTTCGTTGCGTGAACTATTTGTTCTATACCCAATTACACCTCTCCCCCTCGTCGCGGCGGGGTTGGTTTCCGCCATATTCCTTGTCCCCAACAATCCAGAATCCTGTCATAAATGACAGGTGGTATCCTCCCTCATTCCTTCATATAATAAAAGCAGTCATCCAATTACCTGATTACTCAACCACTCGAATTGTTTCCTTTTGTTTCATGTTGCCTTTTTTCGTGGTCTCGCAAAAATCCATCGTGCACGGCTCTCGTGCGCGAAATCCGAATTTTACTCGCCCGTGGTATTTGTTTTTGATTTTTGGATATATGAAAATTTCTTGTGTAAATCACACTCTTTTCAAAAATTGGCGAGTCTGATATATTAACATCCGCTGGTAAGTGCCCCGGCAGAGGTCGGGGCGTTTTTAATGGAAGCAAAGATTGGAAAGAATATGCTCGTAGAAAGAAAAGACCTTCGTAATATCGCTATCATCGCCCACGTCGATCACGGCAAAACCACCTTGGTGGATGGCATGCTCAAACAGGCGCGTGTGTTTCGTGAAAACCAACATATTATCGAGCGCGTCATGGATTCCAACGACCTCGAACGCGAACGCGGCATCACCATCCTGGCAAAGAACACCGCCATCACCATCCCCCATCCCGACACCGGCGAGCTGGTAAAGATCAACATCGTCGATACCCCCGGGCACGCCGATTTCGGCGGCGAAGTCGAACGTGTCCTCAATATGGTCGATGGCGTCCTCCTGCTCGTGGATGCCGCCGAAGGACCGATGGCGCAGACCCGCTTCGTGCTCAAAAAAGCTCTCCAGATGGGTCTCTCAGCCATCGTGGTCATCAACAAAATGGACCGCAAAGACGCCGAACCCGACCGCACCCTCAATGACACCTTCGATCTCTTCGTAGAGCTGGGTGCCGATGATAAGCAGGCGGATTTTGGCATTATCTATGCCAATGGCATCACCGGACAGGCGGGAGAAACCGAAGACCTCACCCCCGACCTTCAGCCGCTCTTCCGCGCCATCCTCGACCGCATTCCCGCCCCCAAAGTGGAGATGGACAGCCCGCTGCAGATCCTGGTCACCAACCTGAGCTACGATGACTACCGCGGTACCACCGCGCTGGGGCGCATCCACGCCGGCAAGATCAGCGCCGGGCAAAATGTAGCCCGCATCACTACCCAGGGGCAGGTCCTTTCAGAACGGGCGCGCTACC
>CAZYOF010000034.1:0-11100 GCA_964648485.1 uncultured Leptolinea sp. | reverse complement strand
GGGTTTTATCCAAATTCTCCAATTTGACTGATTTGGCGACGTGGAATCCGGGTCATTGTTATTTCCGTGTGGAAGAATTGAAGTTAGATTATTAATGTCTTTTGTATCGTATATGACAACTCTATCTCCAACTCCGATTACTAATTCTCTTTGATTATCTGCAAAACCAAGAGAAAATACCTCACTTTGAAAATCTAGACCATTGACAACAAACGGTTCCCTTGCAGTAAATGGTTTGACCTTAGACGGTAATGATTCAGTAATGGACGAAGTTGGGACAACTTCGGGATTTGTAGGTTTATAAACCTTTAAATATATTGCTTCAACGCTTGCTGATAGCGGCTTTTCAAGAGGTGGTAGTTGGTCTACTGGGATTAGTTCGCCCGCCTTAATGATTTCTGGTGGAATTTCAATTCTTCTAGATTTTGCATCTTTTAAGAAATGTAGCTCTGCAATTGCAAAAGCCCGTTTATGCTCGTCTCCCCAATAAGAGGTTGTTAAGTTTGCCCAACTAGAAAACACCGTTTTATCATCTGGGGTCAGTATATCCTCTGCAGCAACGTAGAATAATGAAGCTAATAAATCTATATACCCCCCTCCTTTTTTACTAAGATCTATTTTATCTCGGCCTTGATCTCGAACAACTGAATTGAAGAGATTTGGCGATGGGGCTGGTTTTTGTTTTTGTTGTTCTACAAAATGAAAATCTGGCGAAGCCATACGATCAGCCAATTCTAAGAAAAAGCTCCTAATATGACTGGGCATATTTCCACAATCGGTTTTTGCTCGAGAAATTATGTCAGTATTTGAAGTTCTTGCGACACCTATTAACATTCCTGGAATCATAGCCTGTACGCACTCATCCCATTTTGTTAGGAAACCCGACAAGTTTATCGCGCGTGGAAATTCTGGATTGTTGATCTTTAATATTTTCATCCAGGACGCAATGACCTGAGCCCTGGCTTCATCAGGTGTTTTTGAATAACTATTGTCTTCAGGATCAATTGATTTGTTTAACCCAGTGCGGTGGTTTTCATCCATTTGAAACGGGACGATAAGCATATATGCAAGTCTTTCGGTCGAGAAAAACCTGAGCTTCTTACTTGGATCATCGCCATTTCCTTTATTGGAATTTAATATACCTAGAGAAAAATTGTTTATCAGGCGTTGCAGTTGATCTTCCGACACCTTGGATATATGGATTGGTTGACCCGAATCATCTCTAATTCCTCTTTGTCCAGTTTTATTTATTACATCGGTAATAATTTCCTTCAATTGCCACCGAATATAGCTATAACTCATTACCACCAAGGAAAAAGAAACTTGCTTTTCCTCAGGTAATTTCGAAACCTTACTCCAAAGAGGATTAAAAAGATTGTCGAATAACCCCATAATATTTCCCTCCTGTTACAGCATAATCCAAAGACATAAGAATTGATATTTGCGCATTTGTCGATAATGGCAATCGTTCGAAACCGTAATTCAATTGTAATTCATCTGCGATTTGCCTAAGGTCTGAATAACAATCTGCAAGAATCTTTTGATGTAACTTCCTTTGCTTGTTAGATTCTAAAACATTTGCTACTAATAGAGCCTGAAGAGCGGTACTTGTATCAAACTTCGGGAATGATTCTATTAGTAATTCATAAAGATCGATTTTATAACGGTCTAGTTTTCCAGATAGATAAAGAGACAGGATTAGCCATTGAATATTGAAAGAATTAGGCTTCATTGTTCTAAATGCAGTCATAAGCAAATTCTGAGAGTTAACAAAATCTCCTTTATATAATTGATACCAACCGATTTCAGGGTAAGTATAAAAGATCCTAGGATCGGTTTCATTACCTAATTGCCATAATAATTCTAATATTTCCGAAGCATCTTCGAACCTACTTTGAGTAAGGTATAAAAAAGCCAAGTTCGCGTATGGATCAGGAAGAAGGGTGCCTTTATACATCCCTTTGGTGATATTCAACCCTGCACAAGCTTTTTTATAGTTCTCTATCGCATTTTCAGTTTTTCCTAACCTTATATAACAAGTTCCTAGTGTGGAAAGCACCAAAGAATTATTATTTTCATTATTTAGAAATGATTGAAGAAGACTTATTGCTTCTTCAGCTTTTCCTTGCTTTACCAAGACGGTGGCTTTTCCAGTTACCTCGAATTCTGATTGTCTGTTTCTATCTATTTTGGCATCACTGGTTTTAAGTAAATCAAATAAATCTACATAACTCGATGGACGCGAATTTGGACCTTCTTGAATGCAAGCAAGAATTAATTCAATATATGGGTTGATCCACGCCCCCAGTTTTTTTTGGTGTTTTTCTAGTTCCTTCTTCTTCTCATCAAAGGTGACATAATCAATGACATGGTTTTTAGTAATAATTTCAAATAAAGTGGCGCCCAATGCGTAGATATCAGTTTTTACAGATGATGGATAGCCAATAAATAATTCTGGCGCCATATATTCTTTTGTTCCATACAAAATGGTATTCTTCTCACTAAAAAAAATACTTATCCCAAAGTCATTTATTTTAGGGTTCTTGTCTTTATCCAAGAGGATGTTACTCGGTTTAATATCTCGATGGATTACACCATGTTTTTCGTAAGCATAATTTAATCCGGAAAGTATCCCCAGGATAAGAGTTTGAAATTCCACTTTCTTTGACGATTCAATGAAATATTCGTTTACAGTGGCCGGATACCATTCGGCGAGGATTGAATATTTTGCATCAAACAATCCATACCAATAAGGTCGGGCAATATTTGGATGGTCTGATATGGAAAACCATATTCTTGCCTCTTTTTCGAAATGACTAAATGATTGATCCTTTAAATAAGATTTAAGAGCCAGTGCTTCAGTAAAAGGATTGACCGGTAGCAACTGGTATACGATCCCCATACCTCCCTTATGAATATCTGATATAACAAATTTCTGTCGATCATATTCATCAATTGTGATAATTGAGCCGATGTCCCTGGATGGAGTTAGTTGATTCATTTGATAAATGGTGAAAAGGAATTGTCTGAATCGATCATCTGTTTTTGTGGGGAAAATCCCTAGATTACTTTTTCCAAAGCCTTCTTCATTTCACCTGCGTCTTGATATCGATCTCTAGGGGTATTTGATAATGATTTATCGATAATGTTTGCGATACCTTTTGAAATGTGATTATTTCGATTACGTATAGGAGTTATGCTTCCTCGTAATATTGCTTCCATTGGGTCTTCCCCTTTTCGGAATTCACGAGGTAAATCACCTGTTAAACCATAATAAAAAGTAGCAGCAATTGACCACACATCACTTACTGGTTTTACATACTTAAAATTAGTAACTTGTTCACGAGGCATGAAAGGATATGATCCGGAATAACTGCCTGTGACCGTCATTCCACTGAAACCAGCTTGGGTAAAATTCTTGGATAATCCAAAATCACTAATCTTTGCAATTGGGGAAATAGCATTCTTGGTTAGTAAAATATTCTGAGGTTTTAAGTCTCGATGAACAAATCCTTTAGAATGAGCATAAGCTAGACCATCTAGGACCCCCACCATTATTGGAATAAATTCCTTTTCTGTAAAAGGTCTGTTTTGAAATTCAATGAAGTCTAGGAGATTTCCACCATTACAATATTCCATAATTATATAAAAAGCACTTCCTGATGATCCGGATTCAATAAAACTAACAATATTCGGGTGGTGAAGAGAGGAAATAGTATTAATTTCACGGATAAACTTTTCTCTCGCCTCTGCATTAACGGCTATTTTGGATAACAAGACTTTAACAGCCTTTAAGCTACCAGTTAATTTGTGCCTTGCTTGGTAGACTTCCCCCATTCCACCTTTTCCCAACAGCCCTATGATTTCGTATTCTGGTATTTGAAGATGCTTATTTGGGGATTGGAGGTTGCTAAAAAGAGCCCTCAATATTTCTCCAGGGTCTGATCCAAGGTAATTAACGCAATCCGCACAAAGAAATTCCCCTTCTCTTTCTGGGTTCACTTCTGCAGATACATCTTTTCCGCATCGCTGACATCGAATGATTTTATTCGCGGGTTTTTCAATAAACGTCTTCACAAGAAAACATGTGTCACCAGTTTTAATTGTGTCTCCATCATGTAAATCTACCTGAGGATATATCCGATTATTGGCGCCTTCCTCGGGAGACTCACCACTAAGACGACTCCCAATTTTCTTTTCATTTACATAAGTTCCGTTCAGGCTCCCCAAATCTCTTATCCGGGCATCGGGGGGATTCACTTCTAAAAGAAAATGATGACGTGAAAGATAATTGTCATTAGGAATACTAAAATGGCAATCATCCATCCGGCCAAATATGAAAGTATCATGGTCGGAAAATTCTAGTTTCTTGCCAGTTAATGGACCGGCTATTATTTTTAGGATGACTTTATCTGCCATATCTTGCCCCAAATTATTCCAGTACTACTTTCCCATCGCGATAATCAATGTTAATTTCCTTCTCCTCCGGAATCTGTTTTGCTATGATCGCGTTACTAAGAGGTTTTACGATCATTTCGTTGATAACCCGCTCCATTGCACGTGCGCCAAATTCCTGACTATAACCACGTTGCATTAGCTCATCATAAATCCCATCGGAAAGTCGAATAGTCAACTTTTTTTCCAAGAGTTGCTTTTGGAGTTGAGCAATTACTTTATCAATGATCTTTCTTAAAGTTGACTTGTCGAGATTATCAAAATAGATTATCTCAGTGATCCGGTTTATTAATTCCGGACGTAATGTTGCATGGATAGCCTCCATATAATCCGGTTTTTCTAAATTAGGACTGTTTATTTTTTCTTGAGCTACAAATCCAAGAGGTTTGCGAGTATTGATAATCTGATTACCAAGATTAGAGGTCATTATGATCAATGTATCCCGGAAAAACGTGCGACGGCCTTGTGCATCTGTCAGTACCCCTTCATCGAATACATGGAGTAATACATCAAGTATTTCTGAGTGAGCCTTTTCGATTTCATCAAACAAAACCACACTATATGGTTTTGATCGAACACGACCTGTCAGTTGACCTTCATCGTCGTAGCCAATGTAACCTGGAGGAGCTCCTATCAATTTGGAGATTGAATGCTTCTCTTTATACTCCGACATATCAAATCGTATCAATGAACGTTCGTCACCAAATAAGGTTTCGGCAATAGCTTTCGCCAATTCAGTTTTCCCAGTGCCAGTAGGCCCAACAAATAAAAAAACTCCAATTGGTTTGGTGGGCGATTTTAGACCTGCTCGGGATACTCGAATGGATTCAGCTACTGTTTTAATCGCCTTTTCTTGCCCAATGACCCGATTGGATAGAAATTCTTCCAATCTTAGTAATTTATTTGATTGATCATCTGCCAGTTGTTCAAGGGGTATCCTGCAGCGATTTGATATGACAATTGCGATATCTTGCTTGAGAATTGAAAGATGTTGATTACTTGATCCACCTGAGCTTATAGATTTTAAACGAGCACGTGAACACGCCTGGTCGATCAGATCAATCGCTTTATCTGGAAGGTGGAGTTCAGGTAAATACTGAATCGAGAGATCAACAGCAGATTGTATGGCATCAGGCCCGATAAAAACTCCATGGTGGTCTTCAAATCTCGGCCGTAATCCTTCTAGGATATGGATTGTTTCATCTCTATTCGGTTCTTCCACCCAAACTAATTCAAAACGGCGCATGAATGCTTCATCTTTTTCGATGTATTCACGATATTCCTTCACCGTTGTTGCCCCAATACATCGGATTTTATTTCCTGCAAGGGCTGGTTTAAGTATCTGGGAAGCGTCGCTGGCACCTTCCCCACCAGCCCCCATCAATGCGTGTATTTCATCAATAAATAGAATAATCCCATCGTTTTGACTGACTTCATCCAACAGGGTGGTTAGACGTTCTTCAAATTCACCACGATATTTTGTTCCAGCTACCAGACTTGATATGGAAATCTGGATTAATTGTTTTCCTTTAAGGGAGGGAGAAACGGATGGGGAAATTAATATTTGCGCGAGTCCTTCGACAATACAGGTTTTACCTACTCCTGCTTCTCCAACCAATAGGACATTATTTTTTCTTTTCTGTAGCAAAACTTGTCCAATTTTCCGAAGTTCTTCTTTTCTTCCGACAAGAGGCTCAAGGCCACCATTTTGGGCTATTTCGGTGAGATTCCGACCGAAACGTTCAATCATGGATTTCGAAAAGTTTTTATCTTGAATCTCATTCTTGCCCTTCTCATTTCCTAACAACAAAGCAGGCAAGTCATTTATTTCCATCTCCAATAATATTGGTTGCCAAGGGGGATTTCCGAATTCCAATAATGCCTTGAGTAAATGAATTGGGCGAAGTATCAAATTATTTTTATGGTCTGCTTGGGCGATTTCGATTGATCGCTTAAATAATTTGCGAGTAGATAAACTCCTGTGAAGATCATCTTCGTGGTTTTGTTTACTCGTTGGCTTTAATATTAATTTCCGTAAACTTCTTCGAAAAAAAGTGACATCGAAATTGTGAGCAATAAAAAGATTGCGGATTTCATCAACTTCATTCAGCAAATCTGCGAGGTTTGAAGGTTCAATTTCTGAAAAAACTTTCTTCATCATGTTTTTAAAGCCCGAATCCCCCAATTTGCATATTGCCAGCATGAAATGCGCAGGTTCTATTTCTTCGTAATTGCCCGTACTTGCTTCAAGTGCAGCCATTTGCCACGTGATTAATAGGCTAACAGAATATTCCATAATATTTTTCCTGTTTATACGTCACCATGTTTTGACTGATCTTGCTTGGTCTGGAAAAGACAGGGATCAAATAACAATTATCTAAATAAGAATGACTGTCAAAAACCACAAGATTTCTTAAGGCTATCAAACAACTTCATCTCTTGGGCAAATATATTATCACCTTTTAATTTTGCTTGACCAGATAATTGAGAATTGCCAGCCTTCCCAGCAACGTAACATAATGTGTCATAACTCTCTGCCCTCCAGGGACAAATGTTAACGTAGTTATTTGCCTCGGTAATTGCATCGTTAATGCGACCACTACGCTGTAAAAGCAACACAAGTTCTTTTCTTGCTCTCCATTCGTTGGGGGAGGAATTTATTAAATTGCGTAAAAGAAACTCTGCTTCGCCTAAATTTCCCAGCCATTCTAATACTCGTGCTGCTATTAGTTCATCGATATACTTCCCATCGTCTTTAGTTAAGAAGAAATCTACAACTTCTCTTATTACAATTCTTTCACCTTCTTTACTGTTAAAACCGATCATATACTTATCAGCATAAGTTCTCATTTTAACCAATACCAATCTCTTCTTAAATAATTCATCAGGCATCGAGCACATTTGTTTATCAATCAAATCTAAAGCAGGTTTAAAATGATCTCCTTCTCCCAACAAATCCACCATTTCTATGAAAGCAATTTGTCTATAAGTGCTCGGTATATGTTCGTTGTTAATTATTTTTTGGCAAGCTTCAACAACCTTCGCACTTGCGTTTATGAATTTTAAGAATTGAATTTCGGATATTCTCAAAGATGGGAAATTTGGATTTAACTTCAAACCTTCTTTGATAAATCCATATTCAATCTCTGCTATTTTGATCGCTTCTGGTAAATCATTATTCCTATGTTTGTCCCTTTTTGCTTGAAGCACTGATACCATTTCCTCAATACTATGAACATCTTGTCTGATTATTAGACGTTGTTTTGCATTTTCATAAGCTTTGTCAAAATCTCCGTTATTCCTCAAGGAGATTGTATAGTTACCTAATAAATCATAATCCCGTGGGTAAAGTGCTAAACCAGCCTCACAAATATCCAGAGCTTTTGTCCAATTTCTGGATTTGAGTATAGAGAGGGAATAATTTACATAAAATTCTGCTGGCTTCTGAGCCATAAAATTTAACTTATCGAATATTACAATCGACTCATCCAGACGACCAGCAATATTCTGCAAGCAGAACGCATAATTCTCAGCTATAGTATGTCCAAAATGCCATACACCTTGTTCTTCCAAAAAGTCTGGAATGTATAATGGCCGTAAGATTTTTTCTGCCTCTATATAACGACCTAGCACCATTAAATTTTCTGCTTCGACCAAAAAAGGTTCGACTTGATCTAGTTCCACTATTCCGTGGGTTTCACTTTTCTTTGTAAGATTTCTAATTATTTGGCCTAAGACAACCTGTCCTTTGCCGAGAGGATATCGCTTATATCGCGATGAAATTTTGCACCGTCCTATCGGAAATCCCTTTTTGTTTGCAATGTCCATTAAATCGTTTTCTAATTCTTGATAGGTTGAGTAACGATCATCTGGTATTTTTGATAAACATCGGGCTATTACATGCTCTAATCCCAGCGTTGTTTTTGACCATCCTCCCCCGAGCTTTCGAGCTTGGGTATGAATATGCTGATAAGCGATTTCCGGGATGCTGGACCCCGAAAAGGGAGGTGAACCTGTCTCCATTTCATACATAATGCAGCCTAATGAATAGATATCTGATCGGTGATCAACATTTGCTGCATTCTTGATCTGCTCGGGGGAAGCATATATTACTGTTCCCAGAAAGCTGCCTGTCTGTGTGCGGTCTGGTCTTTCTATAACTATTGGAGTTGTTTTGTTATTTTCCCTAAGGAGTAATTGGCCAATAGGACGGGCTAGTCCCCAATCAGATATGTATGCTAACAATTCTTTATCAAGTAAAATGTTTGCAGGTTTCAAATCACGGTGGATTACACCAAGTGTAGATTGAACCCAAGATAATGCGCGAACTGTGCGAACTATTGTCTCAAATTTATGTGAAGCATCGAGTTTAGAAATTGAATTGGATAGATCGCCTCCATCCATCCATGTAGAAAGAATTGCAGGAGTCTCATTTATTCGAACCACTGCTATCGCTTCTACTACTGCATCACAGGCGGACGCGGATAACCACACATCAATTTCGTCGTAGAAACGATCTAAAGAATTGTTATTGCTGACCAAGTCGGGACGAAAGCATTTTAGAGCATAGCTCTTAAGATCTTCTAAATTTTTAATCTGGATACAAAAACCCATTCCACCAGGATGGGTTGAAATAGCTTCAAATCTAGAATCCTTAACTCCTATTTGATTAGCTACTTCTTTTAAGTCAACAATATCACCGGGCACTAGGCTTTCAAAGGATAGCATTTAAGTGATTTTCCCTTGGCTAATATGAAGTATTAATTATTATAAATTATGGCTGTATCTATCAGTTTACATTGAAACGGCTGAATTTGTAAAGTTCAAATCAACTCATCGCTAGGCATATCAAAAACACCACGAACTGGCCTAAACTTGCACCCGTACGCTGCCGGCTTCCCCACCATCGTCCATGATAATTTTTCAACCGTATTCCACCAAATGCCAGGCACTTCATACCACTTAGCATTTGCGACATCCTTAGGGATATCTGGATCTGGGGCGGTGCCTCGCGCAAGAGCTCCATCCGGGTGGATGCCAACTTCGGTATAAACAAATGAATAAATTGGACCCAGAGCGGCTAGAGATAACATCATGCCCCACCCGCACCGGGAAGGTTCTACCGTTTTTGCGGCATCTATCCGGTCAGCAACGAATTCGAAGTAGGTCATCCCTTTTGGAGCTTCAGGAACCTGCATAGGCTGGTTTCCCTTGTAGGCAACGAATAAAATACTGGAGCAGAGACTGTCAGAAAAAGTGTGTAAATGAGTTATCCTAAAGACTTAGAAAAAGAAAGGGAAACTCATGACACAAAGAGACAAGACCAACAAAGAAGATCTTCTGAAACACCTCCCGGACCCCGAAGAACTGGCTCGCGAATTGGCTAGTGCGAAATCAATTGATGATTTTTATGGGAAAGATGGTATCTTTTCTCGTCTATTCTCAGAAACAATTGAACAGATGCTGGAAGCAGAACTAACTGAAGAGCTTGGATACGATCGCTATGAAGTTGAGGGTCGGAATTCAGGCAACAGCCGAAATGGTCACTACACTCGGAAGATGCGCACCTCAGGGGGAGATGCAGAGATACAGGTGCCGCGTGATCGGAATGGCGAATTCCAATCTGAGTTATTGAAAAAGAACAGCAACGAGATTGAAGAGAAAGTAATCGCCATGTATGCCAAGGGGAATTCCACCCGGGATATTCAAGACATGCTTCAGGAACTGTACGGTATCAATGTTTCTCCTGACACGATCAGCAAAATCACCGACAAAGTCTGGCCACTGGTAGAGCAATGGCAAAATCGGCCACTGGCAGAGGTATATGCCATTCTGTTTCTGGATGCGCTCCACATCAAGCTAAAACGTAACGGCAAGATCGAAAATGTAGCTGTCTACAACGTTCTGGGGGTGGATCTGACGGGACACAGGGAGATTTTAGGGCATTGGATGGGAGATGGTGGGGAAGGCGCTAATTTTTGGCTCTCGGTGATCACTGACCTGCAAAATCGAGGTGTACAGGATGTGTTCCTCGCTGCGGTGGATGGCCTAAGCGGGTTTTCAGATGCGATCCATTCTGTATTTCCAAAAACCAGGGTGCAACGCTGTATCATTCACCAGATCCGATTTTCGCTGAAATATGTCACCTGGAAAGACAAAAAGGCTTTTATCGCCGATCTAAAAACTGTTTATCAAGCGCCTACGCTGGAAGAAGCCGAGGCCAGTCTGATCAGGCTGGAAGAAGTTTGGGGTGAGAAATATGCTGCTGCTGTGCGTTCCTGGGAGAGAAATTGGGGAGAGCTGTCCACCTTCTTTGAGTTCCCCAAGGAGATCCGGCGATTGATCTACACCACCAATTCTGTGGAGGGCTATCACCGGCAATTACGCAAAGTGATCAAAAATAAATCCTCATTCCCCACCCCCGAAGCGGCCCGAAAGCTGTTATATTTAGCCACAGTGGGCATCACAAAAAAGTGGAGTGCCCCCATTAGGAATTGGCCATTAATCCTTAATCAGCTTGCCATCCGGTTCGAGGATAGATGGCCTGCTTAATCTTATTCAATCATTTACACACAATATCTGACACTCCCCTGGAGCAAATCGCCAGGATGACAGCAGTTTTGACAACCCATCCAATCAACTTAA
>CAZYOF010000033.1:0-17215 GCA_964648485.1 uncultured Leptolinea sp. | reverse complement strand
AACGGTGACGTATATTTTGAACCAATCTATCGATATAAAGAGGAATCCTCAGCGGAAGAACCTTATTGGGAAAAATTAGGGGAATTGAAATGAAACCATGGTTTTCAAATTTACCGAATGATGAGTTTTCGTAATTCGTCACAAATTGGCATTTAGTGCGAATTACGAACTGCATATCACAACTGATGATAAGTTGATAGGGTAAAATTCAATTAGGCAATCGTTATTAATCGATAAAATGAACAAAAAAGGATGCTAGCCGCAGACAATCCATACGCAGTTACCCCAGATACATGGATCATTTCAGATACCCATTTCTACCATGAAAACATTGGAAGGTATTGCAGCCGTCCAGAGAACTGGCAAGAATTGATCATCAAGAACTGGAATGATCAGGTTGCCCCAGGGGACACCGTCCTTCATTTAGGCGATTTTGCATTAGGGAAGAAAACTCATTTCGAATTGCTAACGGGGATTTTGAATGGAAAATTGTTCTTAATCCAGGGCAATCATGATCGCCTCAGTCAAATCTATTGTGAAGCACATGGCGTGACTCTGATCAAGAATTCATTTCAGATAATATTAGATCCCAAAATAAACCTGATCTTTTCGCATCGCCCGATAGTTCCCCTTGAAGATGGTTGGATCAACCTCCATGGTCATATTCACAATGTTCCACCACCTCCCGAAGGTTCCAATCTTGGACCTAATCATATCAATATGAGCATCGAGGTCAGAGAATACCGACCTTGGAGGTTGCGTGAAATCATTGAGCCATTTATTATGTTGTCTAAAGGAGGGCAGCGATATTAGGTTGTTTTCTCATAAAAAAAGATTACCGTTGACTTTTAGCATTTTTTGAGCAATAATTAGGTCAATCAACCTGAAGGGCAGTTAACCTAAAATGAACTTTTTTTATCCTTCTGACCAACAAGCTCTTTTCACCAATCGTCGCCAGGAATTGGCGATTTTGGATCACTACCATCATAGCCTGATCGACGGACCTGTAGAACATATTGCTTTATTTGGTCTGCGCAGAATAGGAAAAACGCTTTTATTAAAAGAGTACATGCGCCGATTGAGGGAGACGAATTCTGCAGAGCAATCCGCATTTCTGGATTTTTCTATCATTTGCAGTTCACCCGAAAATTTTTCATTAGGTTTTATAGGTTCAATCTGTTACTGGTTGCTTGAGGAGGGCAATAGCGACCCGGAGCCTTTTCTTAATCCAGCTACTTTGGGAGCTGCTGTTCTACGAGTGGGGGGCGATAAACTCTATGATGAGATTCAGCCTATCCTTCAAGAATTACAGCGGGCCCGACCCGATCGCCAGGCATTGTTACGCCAGGCTTTTCGATTTCCGCGTCAAGCCGCAACGATTTTGGATAAAAAACTTGTTTTGATTTGCGATGAATTCCAAGAAATCCGCACCCTGGAGAATTATCCAAACAGCCAAAATGTAATTGCCCTGCTGCGTGCAGAACTGCAATCCCAAAATATAGTGCAGTATATTCTGGCCGGTTCCGCTATCAGCGTGCTGGCGGGATTGTTATCCAATCCTGATAGTCCTTTGTTTGCCCAGTTTACCCGCATTTCTGTTGAACCATTTGATCGTGAGAGTACTCAGGAATTAGCCAACAAACTCTTGTCTGAGCCATTAGAAGCCGATTTGTACCCCTTGTTGCACTCCCTCACCTGGGGACATCCTTTCTATATTACAGCAGTTGTCCGACGCATGGGTTATTTACTGGATGTGGTACAGCGACCTCCATCCACCGATTTGGTCAAACAAGCCTTTCTGGTTGAGACACTCTCGCCCGGAGGAAGGATATATGATTTCTGCCAGTATGTTTATGATCTTTCTTTACAG
The DNA here is from genome assembly GCA_964648485.1 of uncultured Leptolinea sp. Taxonomy (GTDB): domain Bacteria; phylum Chloroflexota; class Anaerolineae; order Anaerolineales; family Anaerolineaceae; genus DAIOEK01. Next base: position 15,345 of record CAZYOF010000033.1, on the reverse strand, counting down.
AAGGCCAAAGGCTACGGAGCGCTTAAGTCGGTGTTGCAAATTCTGGCTCAAGAGGAAGGCCTTTCTGCTTCAGAGGTTGCCCGCCGGTTACATGTCACTTCTGGCAGCGCCAGTGATTACCTGCGCTGGTTGTGTGAAGTTGACCTGGTGGTAGAAAAAGAAAAAGCGTATTACTTCCGTGATCAGGTTTTGCGTTTTTGGGTGGGATACGTTATCAAAGGTATCGAGATCAGCCTCACTGCCGAACCCATGGACCTTAAAGGACTAATACACCGGCTGGATCAGCAATTTCAACGTGTTGCAGAGGAATTGGGAGATGCACAGGAAAGTTTGGTACGTGAGCTGATGCGCCATTTTAATGGTCAAGCTGTCCACGGAGAGGTTTTTCACGCGCAAAGCGAGGTGACGCTGCCGGTTTTCCAGGAAGTAAAAGACGATATTTCACCGGATGGTCAAATCGAACTGGACGCTATTGGCGAAGGTCATGAACGTTGGGTCGTGGAAGTCAAATGGCGTAACAAACGAACAGGGAGTAAGGAGCTGGAAAAGCTTCATAAGCACGCCCAAGAGCAAAATTCACGAGCCTGGTTCGTTTCCAGATCGGGATTCTCCGCAGACGCGCTCCATTACGCAATTGAAAATGGGATTTTGGTTACTGACAAATATGGCTTGGAAATCTTACGAAAACAGATTTTGTAGAAATTGTTTATTGTGAAATAGCCTAAGTAGGTAAACGGATTGAAAATAGCGGTAGTAAATTATACTAATTACGATTATAATAATTGCGATTAGTATTATAACAACGCCCTTCTAGCGGAGGAAACCATGTTCATCGACCGAAAGACCGAGCTTGAATTATTAGGCCAACGTTACCGATCCAATCAGGCAGAACTATTCGTCCTCTACGGTCGTCGGCGAGTCGGAAAAACGGAACTGCTACATGCATTTTGCGCAGATAAACCGCACATCTTTTTTATAGCCACCTTGAGCAGTGATTCAGAGCAATTAGCCACATTCTCTCAACAGGTGTACGGTTTCACCCATGCAGATGTTCCCTCAGGATTTACATTCCCTTCCTGGGAAGCAGCATTGCGGGCGCTAGGCGAACTCCCCGGACAACCCAAACCGATCATTGTTTTAGATGAATTTACTTATTTAATCAGCGGAAACAAAGCCATTCCATCCATCTTGCAAAAGGTATGGGACGAAACACTCAAAAATACACAGATCATGATGGTGTTGTGTGGCTCATACATTGGCATGATGGAAACAGAAGTGCTCGGTTATCAGGCTCCTCTGTATGGCCGCAGGACAGCAAGCACTCTTTTACGGCCCATGGATCTGGCTTCCTCTGCGTTGTTTTTTCCAAGTTATTCTGCCGAAGAAAAATTCCTCACCTGGGCAGTTGTTGGGGGAATGCCCTATTATTTGCGCACGTTCCAGGACAGCCAGGATGTTTTTGCCAATATCCGGCAACATATTTTAGATGCGCAAAGCGGCACGTTGTTCAACGAACCACGTTTACTTCTTATGGAAGAATTGAGAGAACCGCGTAATTATTTTTCCTTGTTGAGGGCAATCGCGCAAGGTCGGACGCGTTTGAACGAGATTGCGCAAGGCGCTGGTATAGGGGATGTAACCACTGTTGCCCGCTATCTGGACATTCTACAGCAAATGAGGTTAATCACCAGGCGTGTGCCGGCCACTGAAACGCAACCGGAAAAGAGTAAAAAGGGAATTTACCATATTGACGACCATTTCCTGCGTTTCTGGTTTCGCTATGTTCATCCCAATCAAAGCAGTCTTGATCTTGGATTAGCGGATGCGATCCTTCAGCAGCGGATCGAGCCAGATTTGGATCATTTTGTCGCCACTGCATTTGAGGAAGCAGCGATAACATTCACCGGGCGTCTAGCGCAAACAGGCCAATTGGACTTTTTCCCTGAGCGGATCGGGGGATGGTGGAATCGGGACGCGGAGATTGATGTTCTCGCGGTCAACCTTTCCGAGAAGATCGCCTTAGTGGGAGAGTGTAAATGGACAGTTCATCCGGTTGGTACGAGTGTTTTGGATGATCTCAAGAAAAAAGTTGAGGTCTTAACGAAAGACCATGAAATCAACAAAGTTCAATTCGCCATCTTTGCTCGCAACGGCTTTACCCCTGACCTGGAAGATAGAGCCAAGAGCGATGGCATCCGATTGTTTACGATAGAATCATTTATGGACAATAATTAACTTGCCGTTGAGTTAATTCGCAGCATGGCTATTCGTTTCATTGACAAGAAACAAACCAATGAGTTATAATAAATTCGTTATTTTCGGAATTTAACGTAAAGGAAACATACTCACCGCAAACTACAATTTTTGGCCATTTTTGCCAGAATTAAATCATACTGTTTATTACATGACGAATTGAAAACCTAAATATCGGAAATGCGACATAGTATGTAATTATAGTAAGATTTAATCGAAGCAATATTGAACTCGAAAAAGCTCTCCACATACAAGAGGCATCATGCAAATCAGACGTACGATAAACGGCAGCATCCGATTAACAAGGTTCAAGGAGTACCTGGCTTTTGTCACTGTAACCACCCTGTTGGGTGCTACTGCTGCAAGCAATGGTTCGTTTGGATGGAAACTGATTGGAGTTCTATTAGCAAATTGGCTGGCTGTAGCCTTTGCTTTCATGATTAATGATGTTGAAGATGCTGAAGATGACGCATTAACTCCTCATAAATGCCGACGGAACCCAGTCGCCGCGCGCGATTTATCCCCTTTTACTGCCCGGTTGATGAGTTTTGGTGTGGCAGCTGGATCCGCACTCGTATATTCCACTCTGGGGAAAACAACCTTCTTGTTGGGTATGATCACTCTTTTGATCAGTTTCTTGTATTCTTGGAAACCGGTTCGCCTGAAGAATATCGCTTTTGTTGACTTTTTCACACATGGCTTTATGCTTTCCGGATTACAGTTCCTCACTGGGTATTTTGCTTTTGACCCAGCCCCTTTCGTGCACTGGATATTTCCCTTTCTTTTTATTTTCTGCATCAGCTGTTATGGGGAGATGTTTAATGAAATGCGTGACCTGGACGGGGATTTAAAAGCGGGCCTCAAACATACTGCTGCAGTGTTGGGACCCAAGGTTACCACCAGGTTAATGGGTGCAATGATGGTTTTGGCAGTAATTTCAGTGATTATGACAGCCTTTGTCATCCGTTTGTTTACCTTTTGGGTCTTATGGCTTGTTTTTGCACTTTCGCTTATCTTTATCCTCCCTGCGGTCATCCGAATTCGTCGGAACCAGAATGGAATCGCCATGCAGGAGTCCTTTCAAAAACCGCTAGAATATGCTGCAGCTATTGCATTGGGTAGCCATTTTTCCTGGCCATGGGCTACACAGCACGTTCTTCCATGGCTGGCCGCATTTCGCTTACTCATTTAACCATTACTATTCGTGCTCTTGACAAGATTCAAATAAGTAAGATACAATTAATTAGTTATTTTCGGAAAATAAATGAAAAAGAAACTTACTCACCGCCAACAACAATTTTTGAGCCAATTCCTGGATATCTACCGGGAAATGGAACATTCTGTGCATTACGTGGCCGTTGCCGAACGTCTGGGCATCGGAAAAGTTACGACGTATGAGATGTTGCGCTTGCTGGAAGAAAAGGGGCTTGTACGCGCCGAGTACCAGACGAATCCGGATCAACACGGTCCAGGTCGTTCAGTTGTCCACTTTTTTCCGACCCAGGAAGCCAATAATTTGGTCAACGTATTGGCTGGCAATCCTGCCGATTTAGAGAATTGGCAGGTTGTCAAAGAACAAATCTTACAACAGCTACGAGAAGGAAAAGCTGGAGGTTACGAAGATCTGCTTTCAAATCTTCTACTACGTATCCCGGAGAGGCGTTCCCTGTTAATTTTTGTTACAGAACTAATTACTGCCGTGATCTTAATGCTAACGACGATCCAGGATGCTCCTGAAATTCATGCATTGTTGAAACGCCTACAACAGATTGGGTTACCTCAGAAAATTGGTCTAAGTGTGATGAGTGGGATCGCTATGTTGGTCTCTGTAATGGAACACGCCAATCGCCGTTATTCGTCCATTCTGCTTTCTCATTTCAGCCGATACGAAGATGCAATCGCGCAATTGGATGAAGAGAGCCGACAAAAGTTGGGTGAGTTCACGCGCGAGGTCGTTCACATTTTATCAAGTTAATTTTTTTAACTAATATTTTCGTTATTTTCGGATTGGAGATTCAATGACCAAGATTGCAATTTTGACAGACAGTACAGCAAATCTTCCAGTGGAGTGGATTGAGCAATATAACATTCGGGTGATTCCTCTTAAGATTCATTGGTTAAACGTGACCACACTCGATGGCGTAGATATCGCGCCTAACGAGTTCTATACGCGGTTGGCTCATAGCAAATCCCTTCCCACTACCTCGCAGCCGTCTATCCAGGATTTTCTCCAGGCTTTCGAAAGCCTGGCCGATCAAGCGGATGGCATTGTCGTTCCGCTGATTTCCTCCGGAATAAGCGGTACGGTGGCATCGGCTCAGGCTGCCGCGCACCAGTTTTCCCGCGTACCGGTAGAGATTGTAGATACCCGCGTCACATCGGCCGGACAGGCGTTGGTTGTGCTGGCAGCGGCTCGAACAGCGGCACAAGGGAAATCGCTTCAGGAAGTACGTCAGGCAGCAGATGCTGTTGTTCAACACATGCATTTGTTTTTTGCAGTGGATACTTTGGAATATTTACATCGCGGCGGGCGGATAGGCGGGGCTTCCCGCTATCTGGGCACGGTGCTCAACATCAAGCCCATCTTGTACTTCGATTTGGATGGGAAGCTCGATGCCTTGGAACGTGCACGAACTAAAGGTAAGGCTTTACAACGATTAACGGCTCTGGCGGAAGAGAAAGCCAATGGGCATCCTCTCCATCTCGGTGTCATCCACGCGAATGCGCCACAGATCGCTCAAGATTTTCGCGATCAAATTACTCGCCATCTCCAATGCAAAGAAGTATTTACTTTGGAACTCAGCCCGGCCATCGGCGTCCACGTGGGGCCGGGAATGATCGGCATTGCCTTGTATGCAGAAGATCAATAACCCGAAAAGGAGGTTGATATGCGTACCTTGTTTGAACAAAGTCTTTTGGCAGGAATCGGCATTCTCTCAATGACCCATGAGAAAGCCCAAAAGATCGTGGAAGACCTGACCCATCGAGGTGAGGTTCATAGGGATGAAGCGAAAGAGTGGGTCGAAGGGCTGGTTCAGCGTGGCGAGGAAGAACGCCAGAGCTTGCGTAAACTGATTCATGACGAGGTGAAGAGCACCTTGGATGAACTAGGCCCGGTTACGAAGCAAGACCTACAGGATTTGGCATCAAAGATAGAAACTCTAGGCAGGCAAGAAAAAGAGTAAACGATTGGAAAGAAAACAATCGAAACCATTGGAGTTATGTCATAAACCTAACAGTCACCAATCCCTTCGTATATGGATACCTGTTACTTCTCTTCGGCTTGGCGCTTATCCTGGCGTGGTATCTGGATTGGCGGAAGAGAAATAAATGATCCTGGGCCGGGTTTAATTTCGTAAAGAGCATCAAATAAGCCAGCAGAAGATGCGCACACTCAAACGATCTACATGGAGGTAGAAAATGGTTGCAAATTCACTTACAAATGGGTTTTTAAAAAATAAGGCTTTCAACGCGGGGCTGGATGTTGCTGTGGGAATATCCCCCCTCCTTTCAAAATCAGCACCCTTGCGGTACGGCGTATTACAGACAGGAAAATTTGTTTCTTCCCGCATTCGTCCTGCCAACCCATTATTATCTTCTCTTCCACCTGGCACATTGACTGATCTGACATTGTTCGGAGATGCTTTCATAAAAACCTTCGATCGGATACTTGCCCGCAGATTATCTGAGGCAACATTGCGTTCTATTGCTCACAACCTGATTCATGGAGCCCTGGTCCAGGGAGGGGAACAATCAGCAATCGCTCGCTTCACCCAGGAATTTGGAATGAATCCTCCAAGTACGTTGACGATTAGTCCCGGGAAGACTTGCAATTTGCAATGTACAGGTTGTTATGCAAGTGCCGGACCCACCGCAGAAAAGTTGGATTGGTCCACTTTTGACAGCATTATCACTGAGGCAAAAACACTGTGGGGCGTAAGATTCTTGGTCATCAGCGGCGGAGAACCGCTGGCTTACCGATCTGAAGGAAAGGGCTTGCTAGATGCAGCAGAAAAACATCCGGACGTATTATTCATGTTCTACACCAATGGAACCTTGATTGATGAAAAAACTGCTCAGCGAATAGCTGCTTTAGGAAATGTGACCCCGGCTATTTCAGTTGAAGGTTGGCATGAGCGAACCGATGAGCGGCGAGGTGTGGGCGTATTTGATAAGATTCTGGCGGCCATGGAACAGTTACGCAAAGCAGGCGTATTTTTTGGGATTTCCTTGACAGCCACCAGGCACAATGTCGAAGAAATATTATCAGAAGAATTCATCGATTACTTTTTCGAACAGCAGGGAGCCTTTTATGGATGGATCTTCCAATACATGCCTATCGGTCGTTCATTTACCCTGGATCTGATGCCGACTCCGGAGCAACGGCTTTGGATGTGGAAGCGCTCATGGGAGATCGTCAAAAAACGTAAAATTTTCCTGGCTGATTTCTGGAATCACGGCACACTCTCCAATGGATGTATCGCTGGCGGCCGTGCGCGTGGCGGAGGATACCTGTATATCGATTGGAACGGTCATGTTTCACCCTGTGTTTTTGTGCCTTACTCTCCAGTTAATGTCAAGGAGATTTATGCACAGGGTGGCACTTTGAACGATGTCTGGGCAAATCCTTTCTTTGCAGCCATCCGCGGTTGGCAGGAAAGTTACATGCAAAGCAAAGGTAACTGGCTGGCGCCGTGTTTGAATCGAGATCACCATACTGTCTTAAGTCAGTTAATCGCCAGACATGAGCCGGAGCCGATCGATGAAAGCGCTCATGCAGCATTGCTTGACCCGGATTACGCGAAAGGGTTGGAACACTACGGCGAGCAATACGAGAACTTATCCGAATCAATCTGGCACGAACAATACCTGCAAGATCGATCTTAAGGGTGTATCCATAGATGTCCATGAATCTTAGTCAAATGGATATTCCCCAGCATCTGGGGATTATCATGGATGGAAATGGCCGCTGGGCGCAGCAACGAGGACTTCCCCGAATCGCCGGACATCAGCAAGGCGTGCAAGCGGTCAAAAGGACTGTTGAAGATTGCGCTGAAATTGGGGTTAAGATTTTAACTTTATATACTTTCTCCACCGAAAACTGGTGCCGTCCAAAGTCGGAAGTCGATTTCTTGATGCGCTTGGCGGAAGAATACACAATGCAAGAATTGCCAGGCTTACAGCGTAATGGGGTCTGTCTGCAACTCATGGGGAGCCGGGAAGGGCTCCCCGTCTCGCTGTTGGACATTTTGGATAAAGCGGCCCTGCAAACAAAAGCGAACTCTTGTTTGAACTTGAATCTAGCCCTCAATTACGGAGGACGGGCAGAAATCATGGATGCCATGAAAGCAATCATTTCGGATCATCAACAAGGTAATCTGGAGGTCTCTCAAATCGACGAAGCCACTTTTTCACACTATCTGTACCTCCCGGATCTGCCGGATGTTGATCTGATCGTGCGTACGGGCGGTGAAAGGCGCCTGAGCAACTTCCTTCTCTGGCGTGCAGCGAACGCAGTTTTCTGGAGTATGCCCGTTCTCTGGCCTGATTTTCGCAAAGAGCATCTCCAAGAAGCGATTGGTATCTATACTAAGCAAATGAGAGGTGGCAATGATAACGCATAACAGGCCATCTGTTGGACTGGCATTAAGTGGCGGTGGTGCGCGTGGGCTGGCTCATATTGGTGTATTGCGCGCTTTGGAGCGTGAAGGGATCCCGGTGGATTATCTTGCAGGCACAAGCATGGGCGGTGTCATCGCAGCGGGCTATGCTGCCGGGATGAGTTCTGCTGATCTGGAACGAGAATCATTAGCCATTACACAGAAACGACATATGGTGCATCTGGCTGACCCAGGTCTGCCAAATGGCGGTTTGATCCAAGGTGAAAGGGTACTCGCTTTCTTTAAAAAAGAATTTGGAGATAAAACTTTCGCAGAATTGAACCTGCCATTGGCTGTGGTGGCGGTAGATTTGAATTCGCACCAGGAAGTCGTGTTGCGTGAAGGGCCGGTGGCATTGGCGCTACGCGCTACCGCATCTCTCCCTGGATTGTTCAAACCGGTAGAAATAAACGGTATGCGGCTGGTGGACGGTGGGGTGCTCAACAATTTACCCGTCGATGTAGTCAGCCAAATGGGCGCTGAAGTGATCATCGCAGTGGACATCGGTTTATCTCAGGAGGATGGAATCGGTCAATGGATTGGGAATCATCGCTGGGTTCCAGAGGGGATTGCCAATACGCTGGAAGTTCTTGATGATACCTTTTATGCCCTGAGAATTGCAGGACAGAGGAACAGATTACATCAATTTACACCTGATGTGCTGATTTGTCCTGAACTCCCCGCAAATGTCAATGCAATCGTAGGCTATGGACGAGTGAAAGAATTGATCACCATGGGTGAGCAGGCCGCGGAAGATCACATCGCTGAAATTAAAACACTCTTGCAACCGCACTGGTATTGGCCATTTTCGCACAAGGCCATTGAGATAAAAAAGAAAAATAAACAAATATTCGTTTCAAGAACTTTGGAAGGTTAATGATTTTATGAAAAGTATCACGATGAGCATTGTTACCTGTACTTTCAATAGCGAAAAATATTTGAAAAACGCTTTAAAAAGTGTTGAAAGCCAAACTTACCAGCCAATCGAACACATCATTAATGATGCCTATTCGACAGACTCAACTTTGGAAATCATCCAGGAATATATTGAACGGAATAAAAACCGATACAGCATTAAATTCATTCAATCAGAACCTAAAGGAGTGGGTAATGCTTTGAATGTCGCCACAAAAGAAGCGACAGGTGAAATTATCCATTATTTACATTCAGATGATTATTACTTGAACCAGGATTCTTTGGAAAAAGTAGCGGAAATCTTTAAAAATAGACCGGATCTTGTGTGGCTCACTGGTAATTTCCTGATTGAATTCGCAGGAAGAAAATTGGTCATTCCACAAACACATTTACTGCGCATGAATCCAGAAATAGCTCTCTCCGTTATGAATTTCATCTCTCACGAAAATACTTTTGTGAAGCGAGATTTTGTTCAGAAGTATGGAGGTTTTAATGAGGGCAAGAATGAGGTTGTGGAATACAGTCTATGGCTAAACATGTTAAAAGACTATCGTCCGCTCATCATTGATGATGAATATACCGTTTTCATTATCCATAAAGGGAGTACTTCAACAGGTAGTTTTCTAAAATTCTCTAAGGCAGTCATGAGAGCATTCAATACTCAAAGAAAAGAAAAAGTCTTTCCATTAATTGGTTGCTATGCTGATAACAGCTTTTACAACCGATGGAAATTGTTAATGAAAAAGACAATAAAAAGCTTCCCTTCATAGATACTTTGACTAGTACAAAGGCTAGGAAGCATATGCGCATTATTGCAGGTTTTATTTACTCATCTTTATTGGATTTTTGCTACGAAAGGGATTAATGACTCACTCAGAAATCAAGCCGCCGCACGTTCTTTTCCTGTTTTCTGATACAGGGGGAGGCCATCGCAGTGCAGCAGAAGCGATCATCGAAGCGATTAATTTGGACTTTCGAAATCGTATTTCAACGGAGATGGTTGATTTTTTCAAAGCATATGCGCCGCCGCCATTCGATCTTGCATCTGATCTGTATCCTCCAATGGCCAGGGTACCTGATGTTTGGAAATTCGGATACAAGTTGAGTGATGATCCTCAGCGTACACGCATTTTTTACAATGTAATGTGGCCTTATATTCGGCGGGCTACCTACAGGTTGCTCAACGATCATCCACACAATCTACTGGTCACGGTGCATCCCGTCCCAGTGTTTCCAGTCAGCCGGGCAATGAAGTCAGGGGTTCCACCATTTTTCACGGTCGTTACCGATATGGTTTCGACTCATACCTGGTGGTTTAACCAACGTTCTGATCTAATCTTTGTACCTACTGAAATCGCGAGACAGAGAGGTTTAGTTTATGGGCTCAAACCTGATCAAATTCGCGTGGTGGGGTTGCCGGTTGCCCAGCGCTTTTGCCAGCCATTGGAAAGTAGCCAATCCTTCCGAGGCAGAATGGGCTGGCCGCAAGAGCTGCCAGTGATCTTACTGAGTGGGGGTGGAGATGGGATGGGGCCTCTTGCCAAGACTGCGCGAGCCATCTCGGATGCCCATCTCAACGCAGCTCTGGTAATCGTAACGGGACGTAATCATAAGGTTAAGGCACAACTTGAGGCTGAGGATTGGTCGCTCCCCACCTTCATTTACGGATTCACACACGAGATGCCCAATTTTATGTGCAGCGCGGATATTCTGTTAACCAAAGCTGGACCTGGCACGATCAGTGAAGGTTTTATCTCCGGCCTGCCGATGATCCTTTACAGCCGCATGCCGGGGCAGGAAGATGGTAACGTTTCTTATGTGGTAAACCAGGGCGCAGGCGTTTGGGCACCAGAGCCCAATCGTATCATAGAGATATTGCGCGACTGGCTCGATCATCCCGATGAGCGTGAAAAGATAGCTGCCAACAGCCGCCGCCTTGCCAGGCCGGATGCTTCGCATCTGATCGCTCATGCTATCGCGGATCAACTTGGTGTGATGGAGGGAATAATCCAAAGGATACCGGAAAATGAGAAATAAAGAATATTTGTATACAGCTTCGAATAAAGGTCAAAACAAGACACATTTATCTGTCATCATTCCGACACTCAATGAAATTGCATATCTCCCTCAATTGCTCGACGCTCTGGCCAAGCAAACCCGTTTACCAGATGAGATTATTGTAGCGGATGCTGGTTCAAAGGATGGTACTGCAGAACTGGCGCAATCAAGAGGCGTACGCTTTGTGCACGGTGGAATGCCGGCAGTAGGACGCAATGCAGGAGCTCGAGCAGCTAAAGGGGATCTCCTCTTATTTCTCGATGCGGATGTACTGCCACCGCCTGACTTTATTGCCCGTGTTTTAGAGGAATTTGAACAAAAAAAACAGGACGTGGCGACATGCTTTATCGCGCCACTCGATGGAAACCCTTTGGATGGAATGATCTGTGTGGGTACAAACCTGTATTTCCAGATTATCCAACCGTTTTCCCCTCATGCTCCCGGTTTTTGCATCCTTTCGAAGCGTACCGCCCACGAAAAAATGGGTGGATTCGATGAATCGCTTACACTTAGTGAGGACATTGACTATGCCCGGCGTGCAAAAAAAAATGGAAAGTTCGGAATTTTATCCAGCGCCCGGATTCCAGTCTCCATGCGGCGAGTGGGGAAAGAAGGACTTGTGGGACTTGGCCTGAAGTATGCCTGGTGTGAGATTTATGCGCTAATGGGAAAACCGGTACGCAATGCGCCTTTCGGGTATGAATTCGGAACATTCGGTCCAGCCAATGTGTCGAATCGTTTAAATTTTTTTCAAATAAGAAAATTGCACCATCAATGGAGCAAATTAGAATCTCCAATGCAAAGAATTCTCCGCAATTTACAGGAGCAACTGGGCCGCTGAATGGTATCTGTAAGGGTGTATTTCAAGTGAGAGTGCTTCCCACGAATTGAAAAGAAGCCAGGAGAGTATAGAAACAATCATCATGTTCGTAAAATCACGTTCAGTACGTCATTGGCAGAGATACCGCGAAATTGTTGGCATCTTTTTACGGCATGGCTTTGGCTTTGCCTTTAGCCAACTGGAACCAGACTGGAATTCCTTCCGCAATTTCTTGAGGCTACCTTCGCGGAAGGAACCTTCAACACCTCCTGAGGAACTGGCAATGCACTTCCGTTTGGCGTTAGAGGAACTGGGACCGACTTTTATCAAATTTGGACAGATACTCTCTACTCGCCCTGACCTGCTTCCACCATCCTACATTACCGAATTGAGCAAACTGCAAGATAATGTTCCCCCAACGCCCTGGAGCTTGATCCGGGAAGTGTTGACCCGTGAACTTGGCCGCGAACCGGAACAGGTTTTTTTGACAATTGATCCGCAGCCGCTGGCGGCAGCCTCGCTGGCTCAGGTTCACGCTGCGATACTGCCGGATGGTCAGGAAGTGGTTGTTAAAGTTCAGCGGCCTGGCATCTCTGCTGTGATCGAAACCGATCTTGAAATACTATCTTCACTAGCGAAGAGAGCACAGACCGCCCGGTTGGGAAAGGTCTACGATTTTGTCAACATGGCAAATGATTTCGCTTTCACTTTAAGGAACGAATTGGATTATCGCCGTGAAGGTCGAAATGCTGACCGATTTCGGGAGAATTTTGTTAATGAATCTCATTTATTCATCCCACACATTTATTGGGAGTATAGCAGTCAATGCGTGTTAGTTTTGGAACGCATCCATGGCATCAAAATTGACAATCTCCCTGCATTAGATGAAGCTGGTTATGACCGACATCGTATAGCCCTGCATAGCGCACGTGTCATTATCAAGGAAGTGTTGGAAGATGGTTTTTTTCACGCTGATGCTCATCCTGGTAATTACAATGTGCTGCCTGGGGAGGTGATTGGCGCTATGGATTTCGGGATGGTTGGCTACTTGAAGGATCGGGATCGCCTCGATCTCATTCGACTCTATCTTGTCGCTGTTGCGTTGGACGCTGATGGAATCGTGGACCAACTCATCCGGATGGGCGCTGCAGGTGCTGAAGTGGATCGAACCGGGTTGGCCCGCGATATTGGTCGCCTTCTCAATAAATATTATGCCCTCCCTCTTAATGACATTCGTGCCAGGGAAGTCGTGGAAGAAATAATGCCGATTGCCTTTCAACATCACCTACACCTGCCCAGCGATCTTTGGCTTTTAGGGAAGACGTTAGCCATGATGGAGGGGGTTGGCTTGCAATTAGATCCTGAATTCGATGTGTTTGCAGTGGCTCAACCGTTTGTGCGGCGATTGTTGTGGAACATGGCGATACCCAACGCGAGATGGGTTCGAGCAGCCTTGCTCGGCGGGGCTAATTGGGGCGAGATGCTCAACCGCATACCTCGAGCTGGTAACCGAATGTTGGAGCGTATTGAGCGGGATGAGCCTTTTAGGATCCAGATCGATGACACAGATCAAATCATCAGCAGGCTAGATCGGCTATTCACCCTTTTATCGCTTAGCATTCTTGTGGGTGCTTTAATCATTGGACTAACTTTCTTGGTCTCAAATCCTTCCCAAAGCGATTGGGGACAATGGATGATCATCGGTGGATTGGTTTTAATCATCAGTTTGGGAATATGGCTGTTCATTTTGCTTTTTCGCCCCAAAAATAAATGATTATTTTTCTGGAGAAGTCTTATTAATGATAAAACATCTGCAATTATTTCCCCCAAATCGTCGAAGAAAGACAAAGAGGCCAACTTTCTCTCAATGAAAATTCGCTTTCTTGGTCATTCCTGTATTGAAATTATTGGCTATCGCCATATTGTAATCGATCCAGACTTTACCACGGAGCCCGAATCCGGTGTAGAGTATATTTGTGTCACCCACGGTCACCAAGATCATATAGGGCGATTGGCAGAGATTTCTACTGGGGTGGTGATCGCCTCACCTGATGTTTGCCAAATGGCTATGCAGATGGGAGTATCACACCATCGTATGAGGCCCGTGCAGCCAGGTGAACAGATTGCAAATATCCGGGTTTTGCCCGGTTATAGCCAGACCAGAGGTTTTTTCTATCGTTTTTTGTATTTTCTTCTGTATAGAAGGAAACCAGAACCCGCTACAACGCCTCTCTCATTTCTTATTTTGGATGAAGCAAGTTTGTTGCATATTGGTGACGCGCATGAAGCTCCCCTGAACGTGAAGCCGGATATCTTATGCTTACCCTGGCGGAAAGCGCCTCTCTTTACATCTTACTATAAAAAAGTATTAGTGCGCACAGCCAGGCAATTTCAGGCGCCCTATGTAATTCCCATCCATCATGACATGCCTGTTACCATCACTGACACATCCGAGTTACGCAGGCAGCTCAAATCTATCCTATTGGATCAAAAGAGATGGTACTCATTTCATCAGCAACGTCTCAAAACGGATTAGCATCAACAAATTATTGTATTTATAAAGAATGACAAAACTTGAAACTCGAAGGAGAAAGTATGAAGAACATTGCCATTATTACTGACACAGATAGCAGCCTGCCTGTTCATCTAACTGTGCAAGGCGGAATCCGCCAGGTTCCCATTAACGTGATTATAGAGGGTGAGACCTATCAAACTGGTGTGGACCTTGACGATCACCTCTTATTTGAAATGCTGAAACAGGTTAGAAAATATCCAACAACATCGGCTCCTTCTCCAGAAGCCTTTGCCAAAGCATTTAGAGCAGCTATTCTTGAAGGTGTCCAATCCATTATTTGTATTTGCGTATCTGGTAAAGTAAGCTCCTCTTATGACTCTGCAATCCTTGCATCTCAAATGTTCCAGCATGATATTGTTGTCATTGATTCCCAAAATCTCTCAATGGGGCAAGGTTTTATGGCTCTGACAGCTGCTGAAGCTGTTTTAAATGGGGCAACAAGAGATGAGGTTTTGGAAAATTTAACCCTTATCAGAAAACGAATTCACACTTTTGCAGTTTTACCCTCCCTGAAATATATCGCTCTGAGTGGTCGGTTAAATAAACATTCAGCTAACTTCGCAGATCTATTAGATATTAAACCAATACTGACCGTTCAAGAAGGAAAGCTGGAAGTCATCAGTCGTCAGCGAACCGTTAGCAAAGCTATTGAAAAGATGTTTGAACTGCTGATAAATGCTTGCGATGGGAAAGCGATTGAAAGAGGCGCTATCATTCATGCGGACTGCCCAGAAAAAGTCCAAAACCTACAGGATAAAATAAATATTTCTTTTCCTGATCAAAAGCCTTTTTTGTTGTCCGAATTTACACCTGGATTATCACTCCATACAGGTCTTGGAACAATTGGAATAACGATCTTAACAAGAGACTAGGCCAGGTCGCATGATCTTTGTAGTTCTGATAGCATTAATTGTTTATCTGATCATTTTATCTATTGTTTTAATAATCATTGCTCGCTCGAAATCAGGATAAAAAGATAGTATCTATATGGTAGATACTTCTCATTCTGGTTGTCCCCCTAGGATAAGCCCTTTTCGCTTGCTATACTCAATCTAATCTGACAA
>CAZYOF010000032.1:0-21760 GCA_964648485.1 uncultured Leptolinea sp. | reverse complement strand
GCCAGGCAGGAATTGAACCCACAACCTCCTGTTTTGGAGACAGGCGCTCTGCCAAATTGAGCTACTGGCCTAAGTTAAGTAATCGGTATGTGGCTTTTGCCAAACCGATCAATAGCCGATCTTACTTGGTCTCACGATGCGGAGTATGCTTCCGGCAGCGAGAGCAATACTTGCTAATTTCCATTCGACCGGGATCATTACGCCGGTTCTTTTCGGTTGTATAGTTCCGTTCCTTGCATTCAGTGCAAGCCAGTGTAATTACCGGTCGGACATCTTTCTTTTTTGAAGCCATTTTCTCTACCTATAATGGAGCCTGGCTCTTGCTCACAGGCTCCATTCCCTTTACTCGCAATTAGTCCAGAATCTTGGTGATCACACCGGCGCCAACCGTCAGACCACCTTCACGAATAGCAAACTTGGAACCCTGTTCCAACGCAACCGGAATGATCAGTTCCACTTCCAGGTTTACGTTATCTCCCGGCATCACCATCTCTACCCCTTCGGGCAGCTTGATGTTCCCGGTTACATCCATCGTCCGAATGTAGAACTGCGGTCGGTATCCATTGAAGAACGCCTTGTGCCGTCCGCCTTCTTCCTTCTTCAGCACGTACACTTCGCTCATGAATTTCTTGTGCGGTGTGATGCTGCCCGGCTTCGCTACTACCTGTCCTCGTTCTACATCGGTGCGCTCAATGCCGCGCAGCAATATGCCCAGGTTGTCGCCAGCCATTCCTTCATCCAGCAGCTTGTGGAACATTTCTACACCTGTAACCACGGAACTGCGGGTCTTTTCCTGTAAACCAACTATTTCTACCGGTTCACCCACTTTGATCTTGCCGCGATCGACACGTCCGGTGACCACGGTCCCACGCCCTTTGATCGAGAACACATCTTCAATCGGCATCATGAAGGGTTTATCTACTGCACGAACAGGCTCGGGGATGTATTCATCCACCACCCGCAGCAGTTCCTTGATGCATTCGTATTCCGGTGCATTCGGATCGGTGCTGGTGCTTTCCAACGCCTTCAACGCAGATCCCTTCACAATCGGGGTCGTGTCGCCCGGGAAGCCCTGCTTCGACAACATTTCGCGCAGTTCCAGCTCCACCAGCTCCAGCAACTCAGGATCGTCCATCTGGTCGGTCTTGTTCATGAACACCACAATGCTCGGAACTTCCACCTGGCGCGCCAGCAGTACATGCTCAAACGTCTGCGGCATCGGTCCGTCAGGCGCCGCCACCACCAGGATCGCGCCATCTACCTGCGCCGCCCCGGTAATCATGTTCTTGATGTAGTCGCGGTGTCCCGGCATATCTACGTGCGCGTAGTGCCGGTTCGCTGTCTGATATTCCACATGCGCAATGTTGATCGTGATCCCGCGCGCTTTCTCTTCCGGCGCGTTGTCAATCTGATCATACGCTTTGTATTCCGCCAGCCCCTGCATCTGACACCATTTCGTGATCGCCGCGGTCAAGGTCGTTTTCCCATGGTCAATGTGTCCCATGGTACCTACATTCAGATGCGGCTTCGACCGGTCAAACTTTTGCTTCGCCATCGTTTCTTCTCCTTACGTGACATATTTGTTTGATTACGGCAGCATGAGCCCTCAATGGGATTCGAACCCATGACCCCGTTCTTACCAAGAACGTGCTCTACCTACTGAGCTATGAGGGCTTGCTGAACCTTGGATCTGACCAATTACGGCGATCCAGTTTTGGTTGGTAAGACCAGTGGGCAGTGAAGGATTTGAACCTCCGAAGTCGTCCGACAGCTGATTTACAGTCAGCCCCCTTTGGCCACTTGGGTAACTGCCCATATCAATTATTAATCGCGATCTCGTGCTCTCGCGCAGAGCCGACGACGAGAATCGAACTCGTAACCTACCACTTACAAGGCGGTTGCTCTGCCGATTGAGCTACGTCGGCATAACTTGTTAAGCTGCCTTCATCGCGCGTTGTATTATACCAAAAGCACCCACTCTCATCAAGGTGTCACTTCGGGGGATTTTTTGGTTGGGTACAACGAAAAGCGAGTCTATCAGGATTCAAAGGATGAGTCAAGATAAAGGCAAATTCTGGCTAATACCCTAGTGAAAATCCCGCACTGGTTTCATTTCAACAGGCGGATACACCTGACCTGCTACCGGTGGCATAGGCGAATATACCCAATCCACATTCAACGAACCACAAAGAACACCCGCTCGCCGGCTTAATCCTGTATATTTACCGCGAAGTAAAACATCCTCCATTGAAAAAGACATAGCAAAAAACGAAACCGTCACCCCATCAGGTATCTTTTTGATTTCTTCGCTGTAGGCGCTTATGGAAAAGATGACTTCACTGTTGCCAGCTGTCTGTGCCTGAATGAGCGGAATAATGATCGGATATCCATCTGCATCCACATAGGAAAGAAATTTCAAGTTATCCAGTTTGTCAATCAACCCACGGGTCCAGCTGTTTAAGACTTTCTCTGCACACTTCTCAGGACTCAGAATCCTGGCAATGACCGATTTGATGGCTGCAAAAACAACCTGATTCATAGGTAGAGGTTCTTTTCCCGTCTGTTGAATCAGGTTCATGTAATAGACCTTATGAATACCAAAATATGCGTTATATCTGAAAAGTTGCATATTGTTAAAAATTTCAAACTCCCGCCCGGTTATCGCAGTGTGGGTAAATTCAGCCTTACCCCGCCAGATATTCTTATCCAGCGTTAAAACCAGCCATCCCGCCTTGTGGTTTTGCAAAATATTATCCTTGCTCATTCCTTCAGCAAATTGACCCCAGATCAATTGAGTTGATGAGTTTGCCCGAAGAGTTGAGATTAAGGATATGTGTGGTTTCCCATCGGGGTTAACTGTGGCTAACAACCCCACTTTCATCTCTGGCTCATGGGCTTTAATATCAGCTTCGCTAAATTCATTTCGAATTTTCATTTCAATCCCTCCACCCGGGTAGTTCCGGTTATTTGGATCTTATCGCCAGGGAATCCCGTTGCTAGAATAATTTTCAAGATCGAATCAAGTTTATCTGCCCTATAGGTATCTATTGCCTCAAAAGCCCAAGTTTTATCAAGCCGTCGATACTTATCTCTGCACAGATTATTAAAAGTACAGATTTCCCACCTTTGGATGCTTTCAAGTAATTCATTCTTCAAATAATTAGCGATCATGACCAGATTCGTCTCACTATCGGTTGCACCCGGTATTAAGGGTGTACGAATCCATAGTTTGGGGACACCAGAATGCTGATCTTTCCAGTGTTTTAACCAAAGCAGATTTTCAAAAATAATATGGTTATCCTGTCCGGTCCATCTCAAGTGTTCTGACGAATCTATCAGTTTGATGTCATATAACACCAGATCAATGTAAGGCATAAGCTTTTCCAGAATCGCTCGCGAGACTAGACCGCAGGTGTCTATTGCAACATGATATCCTTTATTATGAAGTTGCTGAGCAAGATGTAACGCAAATGAAGGCTGTTGCGTCGGTTCACCTCCAGATAATGTAATCCCGCCCCCTGATTTATCATAATATGACCGGTCCTTCTCCAATTCACTTATCAGGCAGTCAATGTCAATGGATTTTCCAAGCATTTCCAATGCATTCGCCGGACAGGCAGTGCTGCAGATTCCGCATGAATTACATTTTTTACGATCAATTTTCAAACCATGCTCTGTTCGCGTCAGGGCGTGGTTAAGACAAACATCCAGACAGGTGTTACAACCAATGCATCGGTTATCAATCCAATTAATCTCAATCGCCGATGAGATACTTTCTGGATTATGACACCACGCACAATTTAGCGGACATCCTTTAAAGAATACCGTTGTGCGCAATCCTGGACCGTCTTCCGTTGACAGGCGCTGCAGGTTGAGAATTGTTCCTCTTATTTTTTCTTCTCTCATCATGCAGACATTTACCCCATCAAATGACTTTCGCGGGCAATAATTTCATCCTGGAGTTCTTTACCTATTGCCGTGAAATATGCGTTATAACCTGTCACCCGAACCAATAAATGCCGATAGTTCTCAGGATGCTTCTGCGCATCACGCAACATATCTGCATTTATCATATTTATTTGTAAAGCAGTTCCACCATTTTCAGTGTATCCACGTAGAAAAGCTTTGAATTTTTCTCTGTGTTCGGGATCCCTTAAAATGGATGGATTAAATGTCATCGTATGGCTCGCACCATTTGGAAGTAGATTGAGGTAGTCTTCCCAATCACCTTTCCCGTCTTTTGCTTTACCGCCCAACACCTTCCCAACCGAATTCGCATTCGCTGTCGGACCATGAATATCAGCACCATTTGATGGGCATATTGCATTAGATAAAAACCTGCCTTTGGGTCGCCCATCAGGGCTGGCAGGCAAAATATACCCGTATGCAATCCAATAGTTCCAGCTTAACATACCTGGTCTAAACTGCCGTTCAGTTATGGATGTTCGATGTTTCCAGCTTTCTTCAGTCCAAATCCTCATTACTTCCAGAGCAAGAGAGTCTGCTTCATCATCATCTCTTCCATATTTGGGCGCTTTGTTTAATGCCTGTGCTTGTAGAATTTCATAGCCGACCCAGTTATCTTTCAATACAGAAATCAATTGATCCATCGTGCAAATATTTTGGTCAAAGACAAGGTATTTTATTGCCAGGAGTGAATCCACCGTGGTAGCAAAGGTTACTGCTTCCACAGTCACCATCTTTATTTGCGCTCCTCCCTCGTTGATATCCTTGCCAGTTTCTGCGCAGCCTTTCACCAAACACGAGAGATATGGAGTCGGGGAATAGGTTGCGCGAATCCGATCACTCATATCATAAACATCAGCAATCTTCTGGGTAATAAAGCGAGTTTGTTCAACATATGCATCCCAGAATTGCTCCCATTTTGTAAATTTTCTTGAGTCACCAGTATCAGGAGCATTACGGAGAATTGGCTCTGCTTTACCAGTCATGGGATCGATGAATGGATGCAAATCATATCCGCCGGTTAATGCCAGCTCTACTGCCTTATACAGATTGAGATTGATATCTACAGTACCTGACCGGTCATTGCCAGCCATGGTATTTTCTAAACATCCAACTGGTGCATAATCAAAGACATTGTCTATATGAATAAACTTCTCCAGACCTGCTTTTTTTGCTTCCAGGATCATTCCCGCCATAGATCTTTCATCAAAATTCAGTAGAAAAGGAGCTCCCTGACTTGTAGAAATCATTTTAGTTACTTTATCAAGCAAGGGCTCAGGAGAGTTTCTATGCAGTCTTACATTTGGTTTAGGCTCAAGGATGGGCGACATCTCATCGATGACTTCGAGCATGGCATAGGTCAGATCATTGGTCATATCCTTTCCACCATCACCCATACCAGAAAGGGTAATCAATTGCCCAAAGCCGGCGGTAATACCCTGGTTGCCATTTGTTCGAATCATTGCATCGTAAGCAGTGTTGGCATGGATCCACATACATTTGAGGATATCTTTACCAAATTCCCGATCCATTCCATCCGATATTGATTTTTGCCAGAATGGGTACAGGTATTGATCTATTCTCCCAAAAGAAGTACCCGGACCAGGATAGTTCTCATCGCTCATCACCAACATATGCGTCAACCAGAGTGCTTGAACCGCTTCCCAGAATGTCTCAGCCGGCATCCAGGGAACCCTCTCCAAGTTAGCCGCCATCAACGATAATTCATCCTTTCGCGTTGCATCTTTCTCTGACACAGCCAACTCGCGACAAAGCTTGCTATATCCGGCAGCAACATCACGCGGCATTTCTGCCGAGATCATCATTGCCCTTAATTGGGTTCCCTTATTCCCATGTTGATCAGATGGAGGAAGTGCATCATAACGGTTTTTTATATCAGTGTAAATTCCACTCCATCCTTCCCTTAGAATCCTGGCATAGTCTGGTATCAGGTGTCCGCTTGTTGCGCCTGCGTTTCCATACCCATGGTTATGCAGCCAGAGTAAAGCCTTTCTCGCTCCTTTCTTGCCTAAAAGAAGTTCTTGATATTTCTTTGACTGTTCTTTCGTGAGGCAACGTGATGTTTGGATATTGAAGCGAGCTCCTGCCAGCAGATCTCCAGGCAATATTTCTTTTGGAAGATATTTTGTCATTACTTCCCGAACAAACCAAGCCAGCCGCTCAGGTAGACTCCATCCCCAAAAATCCGGGTCCAGTTTTACAGTTCGGGCAGTCTGGCGGAAACCTGCTGAAAATGTGGGGAAAAATGTATAGGTCTCAGGCACAATATAAAAGTTAGTCTCCTGGTATTGGGTATCCCAAGGTGTACCAGTTGTCCACGAAGTAAACTCATTATTCCAATTCCTTTCTACCCCTTTGAAATAGTAATCTCTCAACCATTGAATCCGTGGTGAGAGGTTCCCGGGTTCCTTCATCTTTACATTTAGATCCACCATTCTATGCTCCTTTCCAACTTTCTTCACCGTGCTTTAGCATCGCAAGCATAATTTCACCAGCTTTCAAGAAATTTCTTTCAGATATAGCCACACTCAACTGCTCATGAAAAACAAAAACCTGTTGAATAACAGGGGAACAGATATTATCCGAAAAGAATGCTCGGGTATAGCTGGTATATGCAGATTTAAACGAATTGAGAAGGAATGGGTAAACCAGATTACCTGATGCCTGTGCTATAAAAAGATGAAACTGGTAATCTATTTCTGTTAAAAGTATCGGATCTGAACAGTCTACATTTTTTTCCTGCTCAACCAGATTTTTTATAAGCTGCATCTGAGCATCCGTTCGGTTGGATGCAGCAAGGCTGGCGGTCTCTTTTTCTATCAAACGTCTGAAAGCAAATAATTGCCCACGAAGCGAAGTATCCCATTCTCCTCCCCGGTAAGCAATCAGACTGTCCAGCAGTGCTAATGAACCGGTAGAAATAAAGTCAATTACTCTTACTCCATGACGCGGAGAAATTTCCACTAATCCTTTTATTGTCAGATCGAGAAGAACTTCATGAACCACAGGTCTGCTCACACCGAGGCGAGCTGCCAGGTCCCTTTCAGGAGGTAATCGTTCTCCGATCTTGATTTCGCCGGATAAAATCATCGCCTCAATTTTTGAGGTGCAAACTGATTTAAGTGACAGGGATTTAGGAGATGTTTTTCTCATTTATTTATAGCTGGTGGTAATACCACCAGCTATAAATATCATATCAAATAAAATCAATAATTCAAGTACCCAATTCGATTTTTCTATTAGGCTGCTCAGTAGGAATACTAATCAGAAAAAGCGAACCTTCGCCTTCGACAGACTGAACTTCAATTGTGCCACCATGGTTTTTCACAATCCAATAGGCAATAGACAAACCAAGCCCAAAACTACTCCCTTCGATTGAGCGGGTACGAGCTTTATCGCCACGATAAAACCGTTCAAATATGTGGGGTAAGTCTTCCTTGGGAATTCCCGGTCCTGTATCTTGAATGGATGAAAAAGCTTTTCCATTCTCGATCCACATGGATACTTCCACATCTCCACCTGCGGGAGTGTATTTTACAGCGTTTGCCAACAGGTTCAAATACACTTGTTTCAGACGATCCTTATCTGCTGTGATGATCGCCGGTTCAATATGTTTAATATGCAGATGCACTTTCTCTCCGCCAATCAGCTTAACCTGCTGGAATACTTCCAACAATAGGCTGTCAAGCTCGACTTTACCAAAATTCAGCGGCAGCTTGCCTGATTCGGCCTGAGCCAGCAGCAGTAGATCACCCACCATTCGGGTTAATCGATCTACTTCATCTTCTATGGATTGCAGGGATTCTTCGTCTGGCTTTTTCATCTTGCGAAGCAAACCGACATTTCCCTTAATTACAGTAAGGGGAGTACGCAATTCATGACTCACATCAGCAATAAATCTTTTCTGTGTAGAGAATAACTGTTCCAGGCGGTTCAAGGTCTGATTGAATGAATCAATGAGGATGCCTATCTCATTCCGGGTGTGATCCGGATTGGGTAAACGACGGGATAGGTCATCTGCGTTTGTTATGCTCAAAGCTGCCTCAGTAACTTTTTCCAGAGGAGCCAGCACCTGCCCGGTGAGAAGCCAACCAGCAATAGCAGCAATTGACATAAATAGAACTGCAGCTCCTCCCAAGACCAAAAGCAGACTACGCAAAGTAAGATCAATAAAGTACCGATTCTGACTTACCTGGAGTATCCCTACCCTTTTTCCAGCCACCTCAAGCGGAACGCTAAGCACGCGTAAAGAGGCATTATTGACCTGGCTATCCCGGAAAGCTGGTTTTATTGCTCTAAGACCTGTTGAATCTAAGGGACTCTTAAGGCGGCTGATGTTGGGAGAGGTTACCTTAAGGGTCATATTCTCATCCCACACCTGCACAAATATCGTTGAGGTAACATCTAATGATGGAAGTTCTATAACCTCCAGATCGCCAACCGAATTCACCTTTGTACTGGTAATAATTTGCTTTGCCGTTTGGTCAAGCGCCAGGTCCATCTGGTCAACCAGGAGAACATTAACCAAACCGTATATGGCGACCCCAAAAAAAAGCAGGATCGCCCCGGCAACAAAAGCATATAAGACTGTCAGTCTGGTCCTAAGAGACATCAGGGCATTTCACGAAGAACGTAACCAACTCCACGTACGGTATGAATCAATTGAGCTTCTTCACCAACTACCAGCTTCTGTCTCAGGTAGCGGATATACACATCCAATACATTTGATTCCCCGCCAAAATCATACCCCCAAACCCGGTCGAAAATCATTTCTCGAGTTAAAACCTGGCGAGGATGGCGCATAAATAATTCAAGTAAATCATATTCCTTGGCAGTAAGTTGAATTTCCCTGCCCCCACGTAGCGCCTGCCTTGACGAGGTATCGAGAGTAAGATCAGAAAAAACTAAAACCGGAATTCTTTCAGGTTGGGTTCTTCGCAACAAAGCTCTGATCCTCGCCAGCAATTCGTCCAACTCAAAAGGTTTCACCATGTAATCATCGGCTCCAGCATCCAGCCCCTGAACACGATCTTGAATCATGTCTTTTGCAGTTAGCATTAATATCGGCAGCGGACCGGTAGCTCGAAGGCGGCGGCACACCTCTAAGCCATCCATTCCAGGTAGCATCCAATCGAGAACCACCAGATCTGGGTGCCATTCACGGGATTTGGTTAATCCCTCCTGACCATCCACAGCGGTCTCTACCTGATAACCTTCATAGGATAACCCTCTACGTAAAAAACGCAGAATACCTTCATCATCTTCAATTAAAAGGATTTTTTCTTTCATTACTCCCTCCATGGTTCAATTAATCATAATGTTAATAAAAACCTCCGTCAAGCAGGTGTAACAATGTCCTGGATTATTTTTATTGGTTGAAGTGTAAGAAACCGTTAATAATTACAAAAGATGTATTTATGACCTTCTTCGCTATAATAAAAATGAGAAATAAGAAAGATTATTCCGCCCATTGGAGGAATGCCTGCTTACTTATCGTGATCTTACAGTAAGGCTGAAGGAGCTGAATATTCCTCAAGCTGCACCAATCATGGTGCATGCCAGTATGACATCTCTAGGTGAAATCCACGGGGGCGCCGAAACTCTTCTCGGCGCTTTATTTTGCCTATCTGACAAAATCTTATTCCCCGCCTTTACCTATAAAACCATGATTATTCCTGACTCCGGGCCTGAAGATAATGCATTAGTGTATGGGCAGGGCAAAGTAAATAATGCAATGGTAGAGATGTACCATGATGATCTCCCGGTTGATCGCATAATCGGTGTTCTGGCTGAGGTTTTTCGAAAAATGCCTAATACGCGTCGATCCAATCACCCCATACTTTCTTTCTGTGGAATCAACACAGATACAATCATTGAATCACAAAACATCCAAAAACCCCTAAAACCATTACATATCTTTTGTGATCAGGGAGGTTGGGTACTTCTTATTGGCACAGATCACACAGTTAATACATCCATTCATTATGGCGAACAACAGGCTGGCAGATATGGGTTTATCCGATGGGCATTAACGGAACAAGGTGTCATTGAATGTCCTGGATTTCCTGGCTGTTCCGATGGGTTTCAGAAAATTGTTCCCTTTGTTGAGGGAATAACGCATTCCACAAAAATCGGAAACGCATTTCTGTATGCATTTTCTGCTGGATTCCTAACAGATATTGTAAGGGCAGTGATTGAATCTGATCCAACAGCCCTGCTTTGTGATCGTGCAGATTGTTTGAGGTGCAATACTATCAGAATGCTTCCGAGACAGAGGGCACAGGGAAAGACAAATGATTAGAAATGGAGACCTGGGATGACAAGCTACATAACCCATCTGGAATGCTGGGATTGTAATAGGATTTTTTCTGCAAAAGATTCCAATACGATCTGTCCTGATTGCAATGCTCCATTATTTGCCAGTTATGGTCTTTGTCATATGTCTCAAGCGATCACTCCAAAATCAATATCTTTACGTCCACGTGGAATTTGGAGATGGGAAGAGTTATTACCCGTCATTAATCAAGCAAATCAACAAACCCTGGGCGAGGGCGATACTCCCATGGTTCACTTAAAAAATATTGGTTACCAACTGGGAACAGACCAGATATTTCTCAAAGATGAAGCAAGGAATTTAAGTTCATCATTCAAGGCTCGAGGCTTATGTGTTGCTGTTTCAAAAATCCTCGAGTTGGGTATCCGTACGGTCGGGCTGCCAACGGCTGGTAATGCTGGCGGAGCCCTTGCTGCATATGCAGCAAGGGCTGGAATAGAAGCGCATATTTATATGCCTAAGCAATCTCCTCAGGCTAACCGCAGCGAAGTCATTGATTTCGGAGCACACCTGCATCTGGTAGATGGGACTATTCAACAAGCAGGGAAAGTATGCCAGATCGATTGTGAGAAGAATAACTGGTTTAATCTGGCAACATTCCGTGAACCTTACCGGGTGGAAGGGAAGAAAACTTTGGGATTCGAAATAACAGAGTATTTTGATTGGCGGCTTCCAGAATGGATCATATACCCTACTGGCGGCGGAACAGGCATTATTGGGATGTATAAGGCATTTATTGAATTGAAAGATATGGGCTGGATTATGGATCCTCTGCCCCGATTCGTTGCTGTACAGTCATCCGGATGCAGCCCACTGGTTAAAGCATTCCGCGAAAACAAAGAGCAGGTAGATGATTGGCACTCTCCGGCCACAATCGCCACAGGATTGAATGTCCCTTCGATGTTTGCGGGACGAACAATCCTAAGAGTACTGAGGGAAAGTCAAGGATTAGCGATCGATGTCAGTGAACAGGAAATTATTGAGCATCAGAAAGAATTAAATCAAAGAGAAGGGATACTTGCATCACCAGAGGGAGCTGCATCCCTTGCAGGTTTTGCTAAATTGTTAAAAAAGGGTATGATTAAACACAGTCATAAGGTTGTTGTATTTAATACTGCGAGTGGTTTGAAGTATATTTAATTTGGTGGGTGTATGTCAAAAGATATCACTCGATCATCTCTGGAACTACTTTACAATGTCAGTCGAGAACTGGCAAACGAAATTGAACTACGCCCATTACTCAAAAAAATACTGGCGTTAGCTGTATATCATGTTGGCGCAGAACGGGCAAGTATTGTTGTTTTAAATGAACAGAATAAGCCCATTGATGCTGCAATTATGTATGGAGAGAAAATCTATACCCATACCGTTCAACAATTGCGGGAAACGCTTGAAAAAGGAATGGCTGGATGGGTCGTACGGCATCATAAAGCTGTGATGGTAAATGACACCCGTCAAGACCAACGCTGGGTGCGACGCCCAGATGATGAAACCAGTCGAAGCGGTGCAAAAAGCGCATTGTGTGTACCTTTACTCGCTCATCGAAAATTAGTTGGCGTGCTCACTGTAGTCCATCCACAGGTGGATTTCTTTTCCATTGAGCAATTGAATCTGCTTCAGTCAATTGCTGATATTGCCGGGACTGCCACAATGAACGCGCGTTTATATGGCAACAGCAAACAACGTTCGCGCATAATGTCTGCCTTGATTGATAATGCAGTGGCATTAAACTCATCTCTCCAGTTGGAAGAAGTACTTAAGTTATTAATGGAACAAACCACCCAAGCACTGGAAGTGGAAGTCGCGGCGTTGGGATTTATAGTAAATGACGGTAAGGAAATAGAATTTCGTACTGCGTGGGGAGAAAATTCCCAATTTATTGAACAGGTTCGCCTTACAGTGGGTAAAGGTGTTGCGGGAACCGTAGCTGCTACAGGAAAATCTGTAATAAATGGTCTGGCAGATCTCAAGGAAATCGATCAATATCCGGGATACTCCGTTTATAGTCTGGCAGCCGCCCCGGTTAGAGCAAATGAGCAAATTATTGGGGTCCTATTGGCTATGAATCCTAAAAACGGCGAGTTTGACCCGGATACATTAACCATTCTCAATGCGATCTGCAGCGTCGCCGGTACTGCGATACGGAATGCACAAAACTTTGAACAATTACAGGCATCACAAGAGCGTTACGCTGAGCTTTTTGATGATCATATCGATCCAATATTAATTACAGACTTTAACGGAAAAATTCTTGAAGCAAATCGTCAGGCATCAACCATCCTAGCATTGAAGAAAAATGAAATACCAACTTTAAATATTGATGAAATCATTACATTGAACGAGCAAAAACTCGGGAAGAATTTCAAGAAGATTGAACCAAATATTTCAGTTACTTATGACACTGAGATGCAAGCAGCAAACAACAAGAAGATACCAGCAGAGGTAACAGCGAGACAGGTTAATTACAGCGGAGAAAAGAGTATCCAATGGCTGTTGCGGGATATCACTGAACGTATTGACTTAGATGCTTTGAGAAATGATTTGATTGCAATGGTTTACCATGATCTTCGTTCGCCTTTAGCAAATGTCACTGCCAGCTTAGACATCCTGAGTTCTCTGACTCCACCCGACCGTGATGAAACAACCGTCAGTCTTCTCAATATAGCTATGCGTTCGTCCGACCGTATTCAACGGCTGCTAAATTCTCTATTAGACGTATATCGCCTGGAGGCTGGCCAATCTATTGTCAACAGAAAAGATGTAGATCCGGTTTCTCTCGTAAAAGAAGTTGTGGATATCATTCAACCTGCCCTTGATGCAAAAAATCAAACCCTTACAGAGAACATCCAAACTGGTATTCCAAACATCTGGGTAGACTCAGATATGATCCGAAGAGTCCTGGTCAATCTTCTCGAAAATGCGAGTAAATTTTCACCTCAAGATGCAAAGATTGAGATTGGGGTATCTACAGATATTGGGATGACCCTGTTCTGGGTAAAGGATAATGGTCCGGGTATTCCTGCGGAAGAAAAAGAAGCGATTTTTGAGAAATTTTCCAGATTAAAAGTGACAAATTCGACCAAAGGCATGGGTTTAGGATTAACTTTCTGCCGCCTTGCAGTTACTGGCCATGGGGGAAAAATTTGGGTCGAAAGCACCTTGGGAGAAGGAAGTACTTTCAATTTCACATTACCCCCAAAAACATAGCACAGTCATCTCGTGGATGATACAATGCAAATGAATGGAGTCTTATGCAGGAAATTACCCCTCACATTTTTATTGATTCAAATTATCACGGTGTTACAGTAGGAGCGATCAATGCTCCTCATGGTTTAATACTTATTGATAGTCCTATCCGCCCAG
Organism: uncultured Leptolinea sp.; assembly: GCA_964648485.1. Classification (GTDB taxonomy): domain Bacteria; phylum Chloroflexota; class Anaerolineae; order Anaerolineales; family Anaerolineaceae; genus DAIOEK01. The sequence goes on along the minus strand of CAZYOF010000032.1, from coordinate 8,076 downwards.
AAGATATTCGGTCATGGCGAGCTTCCCTATTAAACATTAGTGGTGGAATTGAACGTTTACTCATTAATTTGGATGCACATCCAGACAGAACGATGGGCACACGCGGAATGGAATGCACCGTCGTTGGACATGACTTGCTCACCCAGACCTTCCGCAATAGACCAACAACTTATAAATCACAAAACTCTGAAACCGGCTCCGCCTGGGAGATGATACCATCCATAGGTCCCATCCGTTGGAATCCGCCCGAAATATCATTCAATGAAAAAATGCAAATACACTGGGGCAGTTTTCCGATCAATTTGGAATACCGTCCCGGTCCAAATGAAGGTGCGATATGGGTGGATATTCCTGACGAGAAGGTGATATTTCTGGGAGATGCCGTAGTTAGAGAACAGCCACCATTCTTAAGTCATGCTGATCTTTCCATTTGGATTACGAATCTAAAGGAATTATTAACCAAACGTTATCGGGATTATTTCATTATCAGCGGGCGGGGAGGGTTGGTCACTGTTGAAGATGTTCGTGCACAGATAAAGATTTTAGAAAGACTATCAAACATTACCAATCAATATCCCGATAACCGAGTTCCGCCCGACATGGTTGAAAAATCGATCCACGATATACTCAAACATTTCAATTTTCCTCAAACTAAATATGCAGAATACAGCCAACGTCTCCGTTGGGGCTTAACTCATATGCATTGCCAGGAACCGTCCATTATTCCTGCCGATTACGAAGATTAGAATAATGGATCTTATCGCTTACGTTCCAGTCTTTGATGCAACTAGAGGCGACATCGTTGAATCGGTACATTATGGCGCAGCAGCCGTTGTCAATGCAGAAGGTAGACTGGTTGCCCATATTGGCGATCCAGATATGGTTACCTATTTGCGGTCCAGCGCAAAACCTTTCCAGTCTATTCCGTTTTTGGAAGAAGGCGGGGCAGATCGCTTTCATCTCAACACAGAAGAGGTAGCCATACTATGCGCTTCTCATTCAGGTACAGATGAACACGTCAGAGTGGCGCGTGGATTCCTGGAAAAAATAGGCGTTAATGAATCGTTATTACAATGTGGTACACATCCACCAACAGATAAAACCACCAGAAACCGAATAATCCAGGCTGGCGAAAAACTTTTACCAATCAGGCATAACTGTTCGGGCAAGCATACCGGAATGCTTGCATATGCCCAAATGCATGGTTATGAGCTAGATAATTATTTTGAAATTCAACATCCGGTTCAACAAAAGATCTTATCTGTTTTGTGTGAGATTACTGATACCCCCGTGGGACAGGTATCTGTTGGGATAGATGGCTGTTCTGTTCCAACTTTTGCTATTCCATTAAGAAATGCAGCATTGGGTTATGCCCATCTAGCTGATCCGCACGACATGTACCCTTCCCGGGTTACAGCGTGTAAAATGATTATTTCCTGTATGACCGAAAACCCATGGATAATTGCAGGACCGGGAAAATTTGACACCAGATTAATGGAAGTGGCTGGCAAAAAAGTGATGACAAAAACTGGTGCGGAAGGTTATCAGGCGCTATCTATTCTCCCTGACGCCATCAAACCCGGATCACCTGCAATGGGTGTTGCCCTTAAAGTATCTGATGGCGATCTGGATGGCAGAGTTCGCCCGATTGTAATTATAGAAATCTTAAACCAATTGGGGGTTCTAAACCAGGATGAACTGAATGCGTTAAATTTATTTTTCTCCCGTTTAATATCTAACAACAGGCATCTCCTGGTGGGTGAATATCGGACTAATTTCAGGTTAAGTTAAATGTCCATAGAAGAAGCAACCAATAAAAAAGCAAAAACTGTCCTGTTTAGATTAATGCAATTCTATGGTGAACCTGTCTGGCGAAATCCCCTCCCACCGATAGATGAATTGATCTCAACCATTCTCTCGCAAAACACGAATGACAGGAACCGGGATATTGCTTTTGAGCGTTTGAAGGAAAAATTCAAACGATGGGAAGAATTACCAGATGCGAATGTGAGTGAAGTAATTTCAGCTATCCAGATTGCAGGTCTGGCAAATCAAAAAGGTCCCCGAATTCAACAGGTTCTACGCGAGATTCTTTCTGAACGAGGAAATCTCAATTTGAATTTTCTTTCAGATCTGCCTGTGGAAGAGGCTAAAAATTGGCTTATGCGATTCAAGGGAGTTGGTCCAAAGACCGCTTCGATTGTTCTACAGTTTTCGCTTGGAAAACCGGCTTTTCCGGTGGATACACACATCTATCGTATCACCGGACGATTGGGGTTGCGCCCAGAGAAAATGACTGTCGAAGATGCCCATCACTATATGGAATCCCTTTTTCCGCCCGAATCATATTATGCATGCCATCTAAATATAATCCGACTGGGAAGAGAAATCTGCCACGCCCGTAAACCTGATTGTAACAACTGCCCGTTAATATATATTTGTAACTACGCAATGGCAAATCGGATTGCCGAAGAACCTAATTAACAGTTCCAGATACGACATCGCCAATCATCGACCAGGGACCAGTCCAGAATATTTTTACCGGAACTACTTTACCTTTCAAATCTTCTGATGATTCAGTGAAGACCAGTTTATTGGTTATCGTTCGACCGCGCCAGCGTTTCTTTGTTTTTGCCTCGAAAAGCACATCCACTGTTTCATTCTGATAATTCTGGTTGATTTCTCCAGTTATACGTTCCTGTTGTTTTTCCAACAGCCTGAATCTTCGCATTTTTTCTTTTTCTGGTATGTTATCTTTCATCCTACGTGTGGCAACAGTGTTGGGGCGGGGCGAATACCGAGCCAGGTGTACTACATCCAGGCGAAGTTCCTCAAGCAGGTCAAATGTCTGCTGGAACTGCTCTTCTGTTTCATCAGGAAAACCTACAATGATGTCTGTCGCGATGGATCCATTGGGCAAGTATCTGCGGATCTTTTGAATAAGATGGATATAGTCTTCGCGGGTATATCCACGTTTCATATTCGCCAGAATAGTATTATCTCCTGCCTGCACAGGAACCTCTATGTGAGGTGTGACTTTGGGAAGGTCAGCGACCGCCTGTAATAATTCATCCGTCATCCAGTTTGGATGTGAAGTCAGGAATCTGATCCTTTCCAAATTGGGAAGACTGTTTAATTCCCGTAATAATGCAGGCAGATTATGACCCGGCTCTAAATCCAGACCATACCTGTCAACAATTTGTCCGAGGAGGGTAATTTCCTTTGCTCCATGTTCAACAAGATTTAGGGCTTCCTTTAGAACCACATCAAAAGGACGGCTTTCTTCTACACCTCTTCTGTAAGGTATGACACAATAAGTACATGCGTGTGAGCATCCCAGTACAATTGGCAGATAGGCGCATACATCCCGGCTGTGGTCGAATCCTGGTATAACATAGTCACCATCCATCATGGCAAACCGATCTACAGTTTCAGCCCGTTGAAGAGCTTGATGATTTTTCTGCATTAGATACTCGATTAATGGAAGTGGATCTGATGGGGCAGAAAACACATCTACATACGGGAATCGAGAAATTAAACGCGGGTCAGGACGGACTCCAACCAGACAACCCATCAGATTTATCACCAGATTAGGTTTTTCATCTTTCAGGGGTTTCAAAGAACTTAATCTGCCATAGGCTTTGTTTTCAGCAGATTGACGCACAACGCAGGTATTTAAAATAATTACATCGGCATCATCGGGAATTCTGGTCTCTGAATATCCCAATTCTTCCAGCGCAGCAGAAACTCGCATTGAATCTGCCACATTCATTTGACAACCTTCTGTCCAGATATGATATTTCATCAGGCGCATTATACCAGACGAAATCACACAAGAATTGTCTGATTTTTTTAATTCCTTCTTAATCCAGCGTGTTACAATTTTTGAATGCTCAAGAATAAATGGGTTTCAGCCTTGCTGGGTATGTTCAGCATGTTGATCATTCTAGCAATATTTATATCCATACCTCCCATTAATCAGCGTGTTCGATGGCGGGTAGATCAAGCGTTAACTTACATCAGGGTCGTATTAAATCCGATAAGTGAAATGCCAACCCCTGAAACCAGAACAGAAGAAGCCACCATTGTGGCTGAGATATATCCGACTGTTGCTCCAACAAACACACCTGTTTCAAATCCGACAAATCAACCTACTCCAAAACCTTCTCCAACACCAACATTACTTCCAACGTCAATATCATTATCCGCGCCAGAGTATGAACGCCAGGGGATGAATAATTGTGGACCTGCCGCTTTATCAACCTACCTTCGGTTCTATAACTGGCAGGGAAACCAGGAAGATATTGCTTCTGTGTTGAAATCCAAAGTGGAAGATAGAAATATCAATATTGAAGAATTGGATTACTTTGTAAAAAATTATGCCGGTTGGTTGAAGGTGGAATACCGTGTAGGTGGAAATATCAATCTGATTAAAGCGCTTCTGGCAAACAATATCCCTGTTATGATTGAATCTTCCATGAAAGCAGATAAAACCTACTGGCCAAATGACGACCAGTGGGTTGGTCACTATCTGTTTATTAACGGATTTAATGATGCAACACAAACATTCATAACCCAAGACACCTATTATGGCCCTGATATGGCCGTCAGCTATTCTGCGTTAGAAAGAGACTGGCAAAGTTTCAACCATGTCTATATGGTTATCTACCTTCCGGAACAGGAAGAAATCGTGAAATAGGTATTGGGTGACAACTGGGATAAAGACAAGAACCGGGAAAATGCGCTTACTCAGGCAAAACTGGATGCCGAACTGGAACCCGGGAATGCATTTCACTGGTTTAATATTGGATCTAATTTGGTTTATTTGGAACGCTATGGAGAAGCTGCCGCTGCCTACGACGAAGCTCGTAGACTGGGTTTTCCCCAGCGAATGCTGCGATATCAATTCGGCCCCTTCCTGGCATACTTCAATGCCTTGCGTACTGAAGATCTGATGACTATCAGCAAATATGCAGTAACAATTACTCCTAACTCTGAAGAAGCCAGATTGTGGCTGGGATGGGCACACTTCCGCAGTGGAGACCGCCAGGCTGCTGAAGCAGAATTTAAACGCGCATTAAAAGAAAACTATAAATATACTGACGCGCAATATGCATTGAACTATCTCTCAAATCCATAATCATTCTTGCAGATACAATCAAGATCCGGATCCTTTTATTTGGTATTGGCGAGTATTAAAGATTGGAAGTGAAAATTCTTCCGATTTTCAATCTCCACCTGGTGAAAATACTTAATTTCAAATACCTGAGCTAGAATGGCAATCAGTTCATAATCTGGATAATAATTAAAAAATCGTTTGGGTTGGTTGTGATCATCCTGCCAGATTCCCTCTGATCGTTCTCCACCATACGTTCCATAGTAGAATAATCCACCCGGTTTTAACACTCTCTTTATCTGGGATAACACCTGCAGAAGCAGTGTATCTGGAATATGCAACATCGAATTCAAAGAATAAACCGCATCAAAACTGTTATCCTGAAATTCCATCGCCATCACATCCATCTGAAGGGCGTTGAGACCCTTCTTCAAGCACGCAGACACCATTCCTGCAGATACATCAATACAGGTAATCTGAAAACCCTTCCGAGAGAAGTACAGGCTATCGCGTCCGTGTCCGGCACCTACTTCTAGCAGAGACTGACATTGTGCTTCTTGCAATGCTTTAAGAAATTGCTTTCTCTCATCAGTTTTCCACCGCTCCGGTTTTGACCGGCTGCGTTCAGAGACAGCCGCATCATAAGCGACCTGCAGATTAGTGATAATAGATTCATAACTTTGCTTTTTCATTTGACTATTCACCAAACCAGAAACCAGATTGTATATCTGGCGGATTCAATAAGTGCAATCTACTTCTCGGTTGCGGTGCGCATGGCAGAGGAGTATTCCAGCACTGATCTGATGATACTGGATAATAAACCTTTACTCCATCCACCTGATAACTGGTATATGTGTCTGGATTGGCGTTCATTCGCTTTAGAGCTGGACCTAATTCAATCCGGATGATCGGATTTATTGCCTGGTTTTTTAGATGGAAAGCTATAAAAAAAGAGAGTGTGATAGCAGCAATTATCAAGACGATCCCTGTAGATCTGAATCTTGTCATAAATAGCTGGTCGACTAACAACATCACCCCTCCAGCAAAAAATGCCGGAAACAAACCTGGAGAAAATCGAACGTGAGGTGCAGTGAAAAACCAGATAATTATGCAAATTCCGATTAAGGCCATCCACTGTAATATTTTTGGATGTAGATTTTGTCTCTTGAAAACAGCCAACATCCACGCAAGCACAATAGTAATCAAGCCGGCTTGAAACATTACCCTGGTTCCGATATCCAAATGCGCATACCATATTCCTAAGGACTGATCGGTTCCCATCGAGTCTGAATCTGAACCAGGTTTTGCCCAAGAAGTGATACCATTTTGTGTCCTCTCTACCTATTCAAAAGGAATCCTCCACGCAACCGGTACACTCAAAACAGGATTGGGATAAAAAAGATACCCGCTTAATATCACCCCGCGAATTAACCAGGTTAGAAGCATAATACCGGGAAGAATACTCAGTTTAATAAATCCTTTTAGATGTACGACCTTCTTCCACAATACCCTGGCAAGGATGAAAGCACATATCAAAAAAGCAACAGGTAAAAAGCTCAGTTTGATGGTTACACCACACACACTCAGCAATAATAAAAGAAAATTGTCGTTACCTTTTTCTTTGACCGTATTACTTTCGAGAAGGCTCCTCAGCAACAACCCAAAACAGAGAACCCCCAGGATAAATACAGGTAGATCCTGATTGTGGCTGGTAAGTGCGAATTTGACGGGAAAACCATAAACCCAGCTTATCACCGAACCAGCCATTACCATGTAATAAAAAGCTACAAATGATTTTCTTTTTCGAAGGATAAAATCAACAAACTGATCAGCTATTTGCAAAATCAGTACAAAAACCAGTGTGCTATTTGCGATGTGATGAGACCGTCCATCCCAAAAACCCTGATCAATTAATGCTGAATAGAGAAAATTGGAATTATTAAAAGCCAGACGTGAATGGAGATTCCCCAAACCGGGAACAATCGCGAACTCAGAATTCCATTTGATCGCTTGAAGGTGGTATAAACCAGTATCATATGGTACAGATGATTCTGTTGCCAGGCTACCCAACCACAATCCAATGACCAGTAAAATAACACCTGACACCAATATGTGGATTTTGGAGGTTGATTTCAACTCACTAGTAATCTCTCGGGAGGATAACACCCCGCCTAATATGCTTAAGATCCCCAATGGGATCAGAAGTGCTGAAGTTATGGGTGCAAATAAATGCCAGATTTGCAGGAGGAGGATACAGGAAGCCCATCCTACCCAAAAAAACAGGAACATTTTGGAAATTCTATTGTTCCAACAATCGAATTGAATAAAATGAATGAGTAAACCAATTCCAGAAAATAACACAAAATAAAAGGCATAAGTTAGAATAATACTAATCAAAATCTCTCCCAATATTACGAAAATATATATTCAAATTTTATACATCATAGGACAGAATTAGATCATGAATATTTTCAAAAAATACCCTTTCTATCTCATTTTATTCGCAATGTTTCCTGCTTTATCCTTAATTTCACACAATATATCCGAAGACCATTTTGTGGTCGTAATACGACCATTATATGCATCATTAATAATTACTATATTTTTTTCCTTTTAGTCAATTTGGTCATTAAAAATATTAATAAGTCTGGTTTGTTTACATTATTTATTATTACCATTTTCTTTTCTTTTGGACATGCAATAACAATACTATCGAATACTATGATCTTAGGAGTAGAAGTTGGTCGCATCAGAGTCTTAGGGTTCATATCTATTATTGCATTGCTAATAGGATTCTTAATAATAATAAAGTTACCTAATGTTTATAGTGATCTAAACTTAAATCTCTTTATGGTTAGTTTAATACTAATATTAATTCCAATTGGTAACATAATTTATTTTAACTTTGTCAATAGCCGGGTGATTAATACCACCCATAGCCGCCTTGGTGTATACCACTG
>CAZYOF010000031.1:0-22481 GCA_964648485.1 uncultured Leptolinea sp. | reverse complement strand
TACAAAATTTGGATGTGAAAGAATCATGTGATAACCTGACTAGATTTCAGAATTCTTCTTAATTAATCAGCGGCATTGACTAAAGCACAGATGTTCTATAATAATAGGAGATTTTACTCAAAAATAATGAGATTTCATCTTTACCAATCATTGGCTTCTGGGCTGCCTGGGAATTGAAGTGGTGGGTGGCGCGGATGCCATTAGTGCAATTACGATCTGTCTTATCTGGCCAGGGATTTTCTTTATCAAGTCGTTTCTGGTTATCCACCTATTCGTTGTAATTGCTTCGGGATTGGTTTCTATGGTACGGGAACAGAAAATCATGCTTCACCGTTTACCGGGATTGCCGATATTGTTGGCATCGGTATTAATCTTGAAAGTAGGGATAATTATTTTAGGCTAATCCGCAATGTCTGGTTTATGCTTTTGTGTTCAATACAAAACTTTCGATGACTTCTTCTCTTACGCGGACTACTTTACCAAATCTCACTACTAGTATTTCACCAGTTCGCATCAACCGATAGGCACCAGATTTGCTTATTCTTAGATATTTCGCAAACTCCTCGGCTAATAAATGTCGTTTTTGAGAATTTGGTGGAATTACTTAAATTAGGTTGGGTTTTTAAGATTACCTCATAAATCAGTTGACATCAGACAATTTATACTAAGTCAAGAACACAACTCCAATCATTGCCTAGTATAACAAATCACAATAAAGTTGTTTCCATAAGTTTGTGACGACATCTTTAGCATAGAGGTATTACATTCTTCCCATTTCAATCCATTGTGCATTGCAATTAACTTTGAAGCTTCAATAGTCTCGATCGTAATTTCATCGTCGGATCGGTCAAATGTAAAATCATCACAGACAAATATTCTTGAGGAACGCGCAATGTATCCTGACGTCATTGCCGCATTGATTTGAGATCCGTCTGGTTCGTCTCCCTTTCTACATCCAATAACTGTAAGCCATCGGATAATTTCACCTTGCTGAGGTTCCCGGCTCCACCAATGCCCTGATTTCCAAAGCTGTTCGGCTCTGCTGTCATCTTTCATTTCTTGGGGTTCGGCGATCGAGGGTTGAGCCGATTGATTTATATGATTCAGATGATTTTTCAGTAAAGAATGGTCCGCAGGAGTTAGTGTTTCCGGATTAACGTCTATCAGGTATTGAATGAATTGGACCGCCGATGAACCTTCCAGTTCTAATATTGGAGTCATTAATTCAGACCAATTCGGGTTTCTTTGGGTATAGGCGAGAAGTCCTGAGACAATATCTACATACCATGCCAAACCCACATGATCCTTTTTTACCGATTCAATCAAGATTCGGGCAACTGAAACATCACCAATTTCTCCCAGCAAACGAGCTGCTGGACCGGCATAGAAAGGCGAATCCAGCATCGAAATTAATGGGGCAATAGCGTCATTCCCTAATTCTTTCAATTTCTCAAATTTCCCAGCAGCAACCCAGTAATCGATGCCGTCCCATTCCTCCTTCTTAACGTCGTTAATTTGACAGATTATCTCTGCAGCGTTCTTACGCACAGTCCAATTAGAATCTCGGAGCGCTGATCGCATAGGTTCTAGAGCAGGTCTGCCCATCTGTATCAGCGTATAAAACACCATATGATTCAGGTGATTTTCGTGTAGATAGGGTGTCAGGTGAGGAACTGCATGAGTTCCTGCGGTGGATAAATAATGTTTTGCGTTGTTTGAGAGGGAGCTTTCTTTATCTCCACTAACCAATATTTTTACAAACTCTGCCCATACTACATCTCCACCAATATTTGCAAGGGCTTGCATTGCTTCAATACGTTGCTCATGTTTTGGATCATGCAGGATCTTAAATAATCCTTTGATATCCTTCTGGGACTCCATTTTTTTGAGGTCTGGTTTTAAGAATGATCCAAGAAAGCGCATCTTGCATCTCCACTTATTAACATTTGACTAGTGACAAGGGATCGCTCAATCCAACATATCCCCAAAAATGATCCGAAGGCTTCGAGCTTTCTGGCCGTCCCACTGAATATATAGCGACATCACCAATTCAAGATTTTCTCTGCCCAATTTGCTTCCAGCTTCGTGGATCGTCCGGGTCCGGTCTGCCAGGGGAGAATCCAGATTTCTGCCGGTCTCAACTTCGAAATAAGTTTCTTCATTCAGCCTGACCCGCCTTACTGGTTGGAAGTAATAAAGCGGCTTCGGGTCATTCAATAAAGCTGGCTGGAGTTCGAATGCTTACTCAATAAAGTCCAACGCGATGAGAATTCTCCTGGATTCACCGGGTTCCTTTCCTTTACTAGTTAGTCTAGCTTCAACTTGTTAGCTCTATGTTGTTTTGACTGGGTCGTCGCACCTGTGAATTTCATACAAAGTTTGGGTAGCTTTGAGGATTAGCCAACGCATTTTTCTACATAACACACTCGAACACAAATAAGCCCTTTATGGCTTATTGTTCTTTCTGTTGTTTAACCCAGTTTAGCGCCTCTTCTGCTGCTTTGGCAATCTGAAGGTCGGGGCTTTTTTCAGCCGAAGACAATACTGGGCTGACAATTTCGGCTGGAAAATTTCTCAACGCCCGGATCGTTTTTAATTTGATTTCAACATCCCCACCTTCCATTTTCTTCTCTAACCCCATGACCACAAAGCCCTGAGCAATTTTCTCAGAATCAAGGACAACTGCCGCTGCATAACGGATTTTTGGGTCTTCACTCAGCATGGCTTCAATGAAAAGCTCATTATTTGGAATTGACAAACTGCTTAGCGTCTTGAGCAACGGATCACGATCTTCTCGAAGCCAGCTGCGGCCAACATATTGATTCCATTGTATGATAGAAAAATATTTTAACAACGGACCAACAACCGCGGGTTCGCCAATCTTACCCAGTTGTTCACATGCAAGCCTTCGGCAACCAGGGTAAGGTTCCGGGTCAGCTTCCAGTACATCAACCAATGGCGAGGTATCCGGCTTTCCCATCTTCCAGATGGCTTCGAAAGCCGATTCGCGCGAAACAGCAAATTTGTCTCTAATCAGTCCTGTCAAAGCTGGTATAGCCGCCGGATTTCCCAGTCTTCCAAGGGCCTCTGCTGCAGCCTTGCGAACCCCCTGGTCCTCATCAGACAAGAGCATAAGGAGTGGCTTAAAAGCCCGGCTATCGTTGATCATCCCCAACAATTCCGCGGCACGCTGCCGCAGCGCAGGTTTTTGGTTTTGCAGCATTGGTAAAAGGCATTCCCCAGCCGGCAACCCCAAGTTGCGTAGTGCTGCATAGGCTTCATCGATCACTTCAAAGTGCTCGTCATCTAAAGCTTGTGTTAAAGGACCAGCTGCTCTTGGATCACCGATTTTCCCCAACGCCCTGGCCGCATCCATTCGGAAGAAATATGAGACGTAATCTTCATGGGGTGATTTTTTATTGAGATAGGCGAGCAGGGCTTCCGTAGCGCGACGATCGCCGATTTCACCCAGGATATTAAATGTTCTACTGCGGATATCCTCGTCAGGAAGGACGGCGATTATTGGCTCAACAGCCGGTGAGCCAATCTTGATAAGAGCTTGTTCAGCGGCATCTCTAACCTTATGATCTTTATACTTTAAAGCTTTTATAAGTCCAGAAATGTCTTGCCGGTTCTCGAGTTTCTGAACATCCGGTTTTCCAATAGAATCAAAAAATGCCATTTTATTCACTCCTTGTTCGTGGAACTACAATTGAAATGACAACTATCTAGAATGCATATTCTGGATAATAATCATTTTAATTCTTATTGATCCATTCAGTGCGGAGCCATACAGACGTGAACTATCTGCAAATTGATAAGGATTGTATCTTTCATTTACTTGGTACAGTAAACGCCCACCCATCTCCTTTTTCTCTATGCATAGTCGGATCATAAACCTGTTTCAACTGCTTTGTTACAGGCGGCTCGTCCTGTTATTTCTTATGTAGTCTTGGATTAGCTTACCAAAAAATCCGTTCGTCGATCAGAGTGGGTAGAAAGGATAGCCTCATCCTTAATAATTTTATCATTTCTGCCAAAATCATAAAAACGATCCTGGCAATCAGATAAATTATGGACAGATATGATTAATTTTACCTTTCGTCGGTTGTTTAAACTTCCATGTCAACGGGAAAAGTGGCTATTACTCCCATCAAGAAATTGGCCACCTTGGATAACTTCATTCCGTCATTATAATTATTAATAGACAATCTTTGATTAATCGTTGGCTGGACAGAACCTTCTGGGCGCAGAAGTGAGTCCAGCTTTAATTTTTAAGCACTTGCACTGATGCAGAATGGATAGGAGCGCCTTCTGATCGCTAATTTCGCCGTTTTAGCCCTGTTTTTTACCTGTATGGTCTACGATCTCCGCAACCACCAGGTCCCCACGCCATTAACCGTTGGCGGGATGGTTGGTGCAGGTGTGTATGCCCTTTTCAATGGCTTATGGGCTCCAGTATTGTTGATGATTGCACTGACACACGTATCAGATTTCAACCCCCGAGAAAAACGTCTGGCATTCGCCCTTACGTTGTCCGCATTTGCTGCAATTTTTCAACCTGCGGCGACGTTGATTTGTCTTCTCATCCTTGTCGTGTGGGTGCTTTGGGAATTTGGTGTTTTGGGAGGTGCGGATGTCAAGCTGATAATTGCAGCTGCCCTGGTTCTTGGAAATCCAATTTTTCTGATCCCGATATCAATTGTCGGTGGAGTGCAGGGCGTAATCGCGAGCCTTCAGAAAAAGAGGGAAATTCCTTTTGTCGTATCAATTTTTTGTGGAACTTTGTTGTTCGTTCTCTATCCATATTTCTAAAGAAGGAAGGAGGTGATTGGCATTGCGTTTCCTAAAGGATAACCGGGGAATCGAGTCGACTGAGGTCGCATTGATCATTGCAGTAGTTGTTCTGGTGGCTTATGGTGCATACCGGTTGCTGGGCCAAAATATCGCTGCCATCGTGACAGATATTGCTGGAAAAATCTAGTCAAATCAATGGTCTGCCAGCAATGTCCCCTTCGGGGATGTTCCAAAAACTGGCAGATCAATTATTCCTCAAGGAGGATTATGAGGTTTATTAAAGACACTCGTGGGATGGAATTGCTTGAGGCTGCAATTACAACTCCAATTGCGATTATGGTCATGTTGGCGATTGTTAACCTGGGGATGTTAGTCTATGCCCAACAGGCAGTGCAAGCCGCAGCCAGGCATGGTGCGCGTATGGGAAGTGTGGCGCAGCAATGCCCAGCCTGTTATGCCATGAGTGGAGCAAGAGACGCAATCGCCCAGGCTGGGATTCTGGAAAATACTTCGGTCAGTGTCTTGGCTCCAGGAGGAAGTGCCGGCAGCATTTTAAAGATCCAAGTCAGCGGCAGTGTACCCAACTTTATGGCTCCTCTGACCAGCCTGTTCCCTGGATTGCCAGGGCAGACGTTTACTGTCCGTGCCGATTCTACATTTCGGCAAGAAGGCTGGTAATATGCTGTGGCGAGATCGGCGTGGCTATTCAATGACTTTCTGGGCGGTATTCATTGGGTTGGTGATGATTCCTGCCCTGGCATTGGCTATTGAACTCGGACGGTATTTTTATGCCATTTCAGAAGTGGCAAAGGCAGCGGATGCTGCAGCAGTTGCCGCTTCCGCTGAGATCAATCAGCAAGTTTTTCAAGATACCGGAAGTCTTGTTCCCACTTCAAGAACCTGGGGGAACGCTCAGGCTTATGTGACTTCAAATACAGCCAGCTTATCCGCTAAAGGGGTCCATGCCTTTGTTACAGGAATTCAGGTCAGCGGGGGAGACAACACGGTACGGGTCTCTGTGTCAGCAGATTTATCTATCCTGTTTCCATCAGTAGTTCCCAAGGTGCTTGTCACTCAAACCGGGGTGGCCAAACTGCGTGTCTTCACACACTGATCGATTTTTACCCATAAAGGAGCGTGGCATTATTGAAATGAAATTGACCATCTAGGATAAGCCCCTTGTAATTGATATACTCAGATTGACAACTCAAAACTTCTTCATCTATCGTTGGCCGGACACAACCAACTGGGATCTGTCCGGTATTTTCTTTTTAACCCAAGATGACGAAGGTTTCATAAACAAGGAGGTCAGATGATAAACGATGTGGTTATAGAAGGAATCGTTGTCCGTGATCCATGGAAATTTATGGATGGCCTGTTCTTCCAGTTGGTGATCTATCGAGACAGTCATCTGCTGCCAAGAAATTGGATTTGGAACGTGATTCAGGCGATTACATCAATGTATGGGTCAATGGCGGAGCCTCGCCTAATATTGCTTTGCATCATCCGCTTGTATTCCCTTCGTTTTCTATGTCAAAGGTTTTTTATTGACTTAATATGAGTATTTGGGTAAACTATGGTTACTATAAAAAATAAAGCACCTTTTACGCCACCGAATATGGCGTATTATTTTTCACCTTCTACTTTATTTTTTATAGTAAGGAGTTGACGAATGGTAGATCAAAACTGCCCGATCACAAAAGCCGCCAAAATTCTCGGCAGGAAGTGGACATTGGAAATGATCTACTACCTGCGTGAACGAAAGCGGTTTTGCGAATTGCAGGAGACCGTCGGCGGCGTTAACCCGGCCACGCTCACCCAGCGACTCAAGACATTAGAGCGCGCCGGCATTGTCAATCGTTATCCTGTCTATGTGGGGCCGCGCCACGTGGAGTATGAACTGACTGAAAAAGGCAATGACCTTTTAGGCGTGTTGTCTGCCCTGACGGCCTGGGTGCATCGCTGGTATCCGGAAGAGGAAAATGGGAACCAACGGCTGTAATATAGATTGTCAGATTGTGACCTCGTCATTCAATCTTGACATATCTCAATATGGAGGAATTTATGTTAGATAACATCTTTTCACCGTATAGCAATTGGGGCCTGGTCATCCTGCGCCTGGCGATGGGTATTATCTTTCTGGTGCATGGCTGGCCCAAACTCAACCCCAACTCAATGATGAAGGGCCCGGCTGGCTTTGGCGGGTTCTTGAAGCAGATGGGTATCCCTTTGCCCATCTTCTTTGGCTGGGCGATCGCCTTGCTAGAGACAGCAGGCGCAGTGTTGCTCATTCTCGGTCTTGGGACGCGCATCCTGGCGGTCCTGTTCGCCATCAACATGCTGGTGGCCATACTAGTCGCCAAGAGGCGGGTGATGAAAGTTGGCTTTTCCGCCCAGCAAACCACCGGCTGGGAGTTCGACTTTGCCCTGCTGGCCATTTCGCTAGCGTTGCTCTTTACCGGTGCAGGCAGTATAGCCCTCGACCCATTGATAGGGTTGTAAATTACGGAGGTTAACCCATGAACATTTTTATCTGGATTGCACAAATCCTGCTAGCTCTGGTGTTTGCCGGTTCCGGATTCTCGAAACTGGTGCAGCCATAGGAAAAGCTAGCAGCCCGAATGGCTTATGTCAACGACTTTACGCCGGGTGTCATGCGCGCTATTGGTACCTTGGAGGTTCTAGGTGCAATTGGGGTCGTATTGCCTGTCTTAACCGGAATCTTCCCCTGGCTAACCCCACTAGCCGCTGGTGGTCTGGCGGTGAATATGGGAGGAGCTGAGTCGACACACCTCCAGCGCAAGAAATATCCCATGATTATAATAAACCTCATTTTGCTGGCACTGGCCGGATTTGTGGCCTACGGACGTCTCGTTACAGGTTCCCTGTGATCCAGACGTGCGTCAGTGGCTAGCCAATCTATAAGGAAAGAAGTAAATTGTAGGAGGTAAAAATGAATTCAGACTACCAATTAGAAATTCCCAAACGCAAGCGACCCAGGCCACCCACTCACCTGGGTATGCCACACGCCCAGATCGGCACACGACCTGTGCCAGAAATCCACACTGAGCTTTTCAGGCGTTGTTATTCTCTACCCTATGTTCAAAATCGCCCCACGGTGATATCCGTCCCGGGCGCGCGAGCCCTTTGGTTGCGGGAGGATTTGCCGCTGGCTCACCCCGAGGTGATCGCCGCCGGGCGCGAATTTGCCCATATCCATCCGGATGGGAGCCTGCACGTCTCGCTGCCACCCGAGCGCGCGAGCGAAGCGGTGGAAAAAGGGTGGGCCGAGCCTCACCCCATAGCTCATTTCTTGGGCAATGAAGGCATGGTGATGCTCTACACCCCGCTGGATATGGATGAATTGAATGTGGTGTTCGGGTTAATCCTGGATTCTTACAACTTCGTCACCGGGAGCAGTTTGCAGCCCAAAGAAGTCCTTTCTGTTGAAAATATAGGAGAAAAATGAACGTCATTCCCCTGCCTCAACCGGTTGCCATTGCCCCGCACCGCATTCACCCGCACACCCGTCCGGGCTACGTCTATCTTAAGGTCGCCAACCTGGAGAACCAACTTGTCTTTTACCAGCAGGTGCTGGGCTTACGTCTTCACTGGCAGGATGGGAATAGCGCCGGTCTGGGGACTGGCAGCGGGGATATCGTACGACTGACACAAATCCCCAATGGCAAACGCTATCGCGGCGTGACCGGCATCTACCACTTCGCCATCCTTTTCCCTGACAGGCGCCAACTAGCACGGGCTATCTCACGCCTCTTTACCCTGCGCTGGACCAACTACCCCACTGACCACATCATGACCAAGACCACATACCTGGACGATCCGGAAGGAAACAATATCGAACTGTACTGCGAATCACCTGAAGACGGGGTAAACGAGATCACTAATGGACAGTTTTATGTCCGCCGTGCCGACGGATCCATCAGCGATGGGCGCGAAGCCCTGGATCTGGACGCGCTCTTCTCCCATTTGAGCGAAGATGACCGCCTGGATGAACCCGTCCCGCCCGAGGTACGCATGGGGCATTTCCACCTTTACGTTGCTAATCTGAATGAGACGCGGCGTTTCTACCACGACCTGCTCGGCTTCGACGATATGGGCATGGCGCGCAGCTTTCGGATGGGCATGGTCTCGGCGGGCGGCTATCATCATCACATTGGCTTCAACACCTGGCAGGGGGAGGGCGCCCCGCCGCCTCCCGAGGACGCCCTGGGCTTGCTCTATTTCACCATCAATCTGCCCAACGCCCAGGAACTGGAACGCATGGAAGGGTTACTGGAAGAAAAAGGCGTGATCTTTAAACGTCGTCCCGATGGTCTCTTCATGCGCGATCCATCCCGGAATGCTTTGCTCTTGACTACTGCCGAATTGGCAGAATCGAACAAGGGATAGAAGCATGAGCGATGAAATAACCATTGGCTCTCACGCGCCCGAATTCAGACTCCCCTCCAGCAAAGGCGGCGAAACGGGACCTGCCGGCTACCGCGGCAAGTCGCGGGTCGTGCTTTTCTTCGTGCGCGAATACAACTGAATGCAGTGCCGATCGCACGTCGCCCAGTTGGGGCGGATGTACGAGGATTTTCAAGCAGCCGGCGCGGAAGTGATTGTCATCCTGGGGGATACACCGGAACGGGCAATCAAATACGCGGAACAGCTCAAAGTTCCCTTCCCTGTGCTCGCCGACCCCGAGCGCAGGGTGTATCAGGCCTTGGATCTGAACAAAGTTGCCTTTGTCATCCAACGCACAGCCTCTGTGATTGTGGATCGGGAAGGTGTGATTCGATACGTCAAACGCGCTACCAACCCAATGACCTGGCTTCAGGAAAGCCTTGAACTGCTCGAGTTCGTCAAAGGAATGGAGAACGAATCATAACGGTCGCGGCCAAACCGGTGAATTGCAAACAGGAACCAGGCGTCTTTATGCCCGTCAACCACGACAAGTGCGAAGGCAAAGCCGAATCCGCGGCGGTCCGCCTGTATGACGTGTTCGAGACTGAGGTTCTTCCCGCCGAAGAGCGCGCCGCGTTAAGTTTCGCGGGACGGCTTAAAGGCCCGGCCCACGGCTGGAAACAAGCCTTTCCCCTTCGCGCCGAAGCCTGCCACGCCTGCACCGAGTGCGTCGCCAGTTGCCCCGAAAAATCCATTACCCTCAAACGCGCGGCGGCAGTCTGAACCAATTCATTTTCATCGGAGTTTTTTCTCTGAGAAGGAATCCATGCCAAACATTGAAGAAGGAAAGAGTCTTTCTATTTACCACCTGGTGCAATTTCCCGCTTCCTACTTTCCTGATCAGGGGCAGACGCGTTATCCCGCCATCTTTGCCCTGCATGGACACGGCAGCAACGAGCGCGACCTGATTGGACTGGCTCCCCATCTGCAGGAAAACCTGTTATGGATCAGCGGGCGTGGGCCAGTGGAATTTGCCCCTGGCGCTTATGATTGGTATCCCGTCACCCAGTTTGGCCGCCCCGATCCTGACCATCTGGAGGCGACGCTGGAAAAAATCGACAGCTTCATCAGCGAAATGCTTGATACCTATCCGATTGACCCGCAAAAATTCTTCCTGATGGGATTCAGCCAGGGCAGCATGATTTCGATGTCCTTCCTGCTCACCCGCCCCCATCGCATCGCGGGCGTTATTGCGCAGTCTGGCTATGTTCCCATGCAGTCCGGTCTGCACATTGACGAAGCGGGGGTAAAAGGTAAACCTGTCGTGATGACGCACGGGTTTGAGGACCCCAGCATGCCGCTCGAGTGGTCGCATCAATCCCGCGACTTTCTCCTGCGCCATGGGGTGAACGTGGATTATCACAACTTCCACATGGGTCATACGATCACCGAAGAATCGCTGACGGCAGTGCGGGGCTGGCTGGATCGGCAATTGTCACAGCGATAGAAAAAAGGTCACTCATTGACGCAGAGATCCCACATTCAATCGATCTCTCTGCGGGGGAAGCGTGGATGAGGGAGTAAATGAGGGGATCAGCTTCGCATTTCCCCAAATCAATCGCGTCAGGCCGAGGATTTCCACTCAAGACGGGGAAGTGCGCGTGTACCGGCAGGAATCGGAAAAATACGCCCCTCGCACGTGACCACGCCGAGTGAAAGCCCTCCGCGGATGAAGACCCGCGCGGCAGCGGTGAACATCAAAAATGCCCATGGCTATCCTACCCTCCCTGTTTGTATTTTTAACTTGACAGATACATTCATGTAGCATATGATTGCGAGAATATTTTGGTTTCTTAGGTTAAATTGGTTTTTTGGGCGCAATCATGAAACTTACAAAAAGACAAAAATCATTTATAGAAAAACTGTTGGATATCTACCTGGAGATCCAGGAACCCATTCACTATTCAATGGTAGCTGAGCAATTAAACCTCAGTAAATATACTGCTTACGATATGCTGCGTTTACTGGAGGAAAAGGGGTATGTCGAATCGGTATATGAAACACGGAGTGAAGGTCCCGGACGGGCTTCCGTATTGTTTCAACCCACCCAAAAGGCTAAAGAAACCTTTAAGAAGCTAGCTGGAGATGAAATCCTATCGCTGGAAGAAGCCAAGGAAAGGATCGTTTCAAAAATTGCAGCGGGTGAATTTGAAGATGCAAAACTGGCAGAAGACATCCTCCTCCAAATGGATGCTGGTCTTGACGACGTACGCTATTGTTCGAATTTAATAAGTGATCTCGTTACACGATTACACGCCTTGGGGCGGCATCGTATGATGGATTATTACGCTTCGGTAATTCTCGCTCTCATTGAGAAAAAAAATGCTGGCGGCTTAAACTTACTTCCCGGATTTATGCTGGGGCTTGCGTCAGGAGAAAGTAATGCGATTGAATTAACCGATAATGTACTCAAGAGAATTCGCAACTACGAAATCCTTCTCGATCACATGGACAAGGAAGCGCGCGAAAGCCTGGGGAATATGCTCTCTAAAGTAATTGCTCCATTAAAAATCGAGTAAACGCCCCACCAAAAAGGCGCATCAGGAGAAAAGATGGAAGAAGTTATAAAAACGCAACAGCTTACAAAATATTACTCAAAAACCAAAGAGACAGGGCCGGCATTGGCAGGGGTTGATTTGACCGTTAAACCAGGAGAGTTGTACGGCCTGGTCGGTCCTGACGGTGCAGGCAAAACCACGTTGTTGCGTATTCTTGCGACAGTAATGGAGCCCACTTCGGGATCTGCTCATTTAGCAGAACTTGACGTAAGCAAGCAGCCTGAGAAAATCCGCGCTCGTCTGGGGTATATGCCGCAAGCCTTCAGTTTATACCCGGATTTAAGTGTATTGGAAAACTTGCACTTCTTTGCAGACATCAATGGTGTTCCCCGCGAGAGACAAAAAACTCGCATTGATGAACTGTTGGAATTTGCTCGTTTAACAGATTTCACCAAACGACGAAGTGAAAATCTCTCCGGCGGGATGCGCAAGAAACTGGCGCTGGCTTGCGCGCTGATCCACGAGCCAGAAATCCTATTGTTGGATGAACCTACCACAGGTGTAGACCCCGTTTCCAGGCGTGAGTTATGGCAGCTACTGACAAAGGTTATCCACCAAGGCGTGACCGTATTGGTCAGCACGCCGTATATGGATGAAGCTGAGCGCTGCAAGACGGTCAGCATCTTGTACAGGGGACGATTACTCATCACTGGTTCGCCAAATGAATTGGAAAAACAAATGCCGTTTCGCATTGTTGAAGTAAAAGCCCGCCCGCGGCGTATCTTGCGCGCGGTTGCAGACCAGACGGAGGGCGTACTGAGCTGGCGCGCTGTAGGTGACCGATTACGCCTCTCGGTTTCGGATTCAAGCAAAGTTTTACCAAAACTTGAAGAATCCCTGAAAAGGGAAGGGGCGAACATCAGTATCCTGCGAGAAGCACGGATTGTGATGGAAGATGTCTTCATCCACCTGGTTGAAAAGCAGGAGGCCCAGGCATGAGCAACGAAAAAGCAATAGAGGCGATCTAGTTAACAAAAAAATTTGGTGATTTTACTGCCGTCAACCAGGTCAGCTTTGCAATCCCCAGAGGTGAGATTTTTGGATTGCTGGGACCAAACGGAGCCGGAAAAACCACCACCATCCGAATGCTTTGCGGTATTCTCCAACCCACTGCTGGTGAAGCGCGTGTAATGGGTTACGATGTTGCGAAACATACCGAAGAAATCAAACAACGCATTGGTTATATGTCGCAGAAATTTTCTCTGTATGATGATTTGACGGTTTATGAAAACCTTGATTTTTACGCCAACTTGTACGGTGTGCCGCGTGAAAAACTCAAACCACGCCTCGCTGAATTGATCGAGATGGCAGGTCTACGGGGACATGAAAAGCAGCTGAGCAGTGGTCTTTCGGGCGCATGGCGGCAGCGATTGGCGCTGGCCTGCGCTATTGTTCATGAACCGCCCATGCTTTTTCTGGATGAACCGACGGCGGGTGTGGATCCGGTTTCGCGTCGAGAGTTTTGGGAGATGATCTACCAACTGGCAGGCCAGGGCGTCAGCGTCCTTGCGACAACGCACTACATGGATGAAGCCGAATTTTGCAACGTGATTGGGATGATGTATCGTTCCCGCCTGATTGCGTTGAGCGACCCTGATTCGCTAAGAGAAGGCGCGATTGGAGTCCTCTTCGAGGTGGATTGTCAGGAACCCGGTCGCGCAGAACTGGTTTTAAAAGACTTCCCCATCGTCCAAGATGTAGCTGCGCACGGCGTATTGCTTCATGTCCAGGTCGCATCTGAAAATCAAAAAGCTGAGTTGGAGCAAACGTTGCAATCCAGCGGCATCGTCGTGGAACGGATCGAACGCGTCCTGCCATCGCTAGAAGATATCTTCGTTTCGCTCGTAGATCAGGAAAATCGCCAGCAAATACGGGCAGATAAGGATTAAGGAGATTCATATGAAACAAGGTTTTCGCCGAATGGCAACGATTGTAAGGAAAGAATGGCTGCATATCATTCGTGATCCGCGCACCCTTGCGCTGGTGATCGTCTTTCCGGTCATGATGCTGGTCTTGCTAGGATATGCGGTTGCCAATGATGTGGAGGATATTCCTTTGGCAGTTGCCGATTTATCCAAGACAGATGCCAGTCGATTGTTGGTTGACAAATTTACAGTCAGTGGATTTTTTATGGTGACACATTCAGCTCAAAGTGAAGATCAAATATTGGAAATGCTGGATGCAGGAACGATCAAAGCTGGCTTGTATATCCCTGAAGGTTTTGGGCGCGAGATTACCACTGGGGGTACAGGAGTAATTCAATTTTATATTGATGGTTCAAATCCTACGATTGCCCAAACCGCTCAATTGGCAGCCGAAACCGTTAGTCAGTCCACGTCGCAGGAGATACTTGTTCAACGCCTGGAGCGAAATGGTGCAGGTATGACAATTCACTTGCCAGTAGACACACGTGTGCGCTATTTATACAACCCAAATTTGAAAAAGATGAATTTCATGATCCCCGGTCTGGTGGCTGTTATTTTGCAAGTCCAAACTTTGTTACTGACAGCGTTTGCCATCGTGCGTGAACGCGAACAGGGGACTTTAGAGCAGTTGATTGTCACACCGGTGCGTTCATGGGAGTTGATGCTGGGGAAGATTTTACCATTCATCCTGGTTGCCTTTATCAACGTGGCTATGACAGTTGCTGTTGGCGCGATTTGGTTTGGTGTTGAAATTGCCGGCAACATCCTTTTACTAGCCGCCCTCAGTTTAATCTTCCTGCTTGGTTCTCTGGGTTTGGGCGTGTTGATTTCCAATGTCTCCAGGACACAAATGCAGGCCATGTATATGGCATCCTTCATCATGATGCCATCGTTCCTTCTGGCAGGATTGTTATACCCACGCGAAAATATGCCCTGGGTGGCTTATTACGCTGGCTATCTTCTACCGGTCACGTATTTCCTAGAGATCGTGCGGGGAATCATGCTCAAAGGTGTAGGGTTTTTCACGCTATGGAACTGGGTCTGGCCGATGGCAGTTTTCAGCATCGTCGTTTTCTTTGCCAGCGTATTTATGTTCCGAAAGCGTCTGTGAGTGTAGTTGAATAAAAAATCATCAGTCCATTTCAATACAAAGGAGTTCGATATGAAAAAAAGTCATTATTGGCAAATACTGCTCGTCCTTGTTCTAAGCTTTACATTAAGCGCATGTGGAAATATCGCCAGCGCAAATAATGGCTCGGAACTTGAAGCATCTGGCACATTCTCAGCTAGGACTGTTAATATTTCTCCCCAAATTGGTGGGGAATTGCTTTCGATCAATGTGGAAGAGGGCCAGCAAGTGGAAGCTGGAGAGGAGCTCTTTCGCCTGGATGATCAGCTCTTAAAAGCCCAGTACGATCAGGCAATAGCTGCCGTACATGTGGCGGAATCAGCACTGAACACAGCTAGTGCCGGGTTGGAGAGCGCTCAAGTCCAATACGAAATCGCATTGGACATGGCTCGCCTTCAGAGCCAACAACAGCGGGCCTTGGCGTGGCAGGCAACGTCGCCAGAAGAATTCTCCCTGCCAATATGGTACTACCAAAAATCCGAAGAGATTGCGGCAGCAGAGGCGGAAGTTGCCGATTCACTCAGGACGCTGGACACGGAACAAGCCAATTTGCAACGGCTTCTAGAAAGCAGCGCCTACCAGGAATTCATTGATGTGGAAAAACGTCTTGGAGAAGCCCAGGCAGCCTTCCTAATCGCCCAAGAAATTCTCGACCAGGCTACGGCTGCCCAGGATAAGGAGAACCTGGAGACCTACGCGCAGGAGCAGTTCGACGCAGCCAAGGCAGAATTGGAGGCGAGCCGCTCAGCATATGATCGAATGTTAACCTCCCAGGCTGCGGATGACATCCTGGAGGCTCGCGGACGAGTTGCAGTCGCTCAGGCTCGTTACGACGCTGCCGTGGATCGTTTAAGCCAGTTGAATATCGGTGAGCAATCCCTGCAGGTTAAAGCCGCGGAAATGGGCGTTAATCAAGCTGAGGCGGCAGTCGGACAGGCGGAGGCGTCGCTGGAACAGGCTAGGAGCGCCGCGAAAGTGGTCGAAAACCAGCTGAAAAAAACCGTAATCCAAGCGCCTGTTTCGGGTATTATCCTGGCTCGCAACGCCGAGAATGGTGAAACCGTCTCGCCTGGCAGCACATTGTTGGTGATCGGTCAATTAGAAGAAATGGAACTGATCGTATATATCCCGGAGACAGAATACGGAAGGGTTAATATCGGCGATCAAGTGACCATCGTCACTGACTCCTTCCCGGGGGAATCGTTTACAGGTACCGTGGTTTATATCTCTGACCAGGCCGAGTTCACCCCGCGCAATGTGCAGACTGTGGAAGGCCGGCGTGCGACCGTGTATGCGGTCAAACTAAGCGTGCCAAATCCAGACCTAAAGCTCAAACCCGGTATGCCGGCAGATGTGACCTTCCTGGAATAATATCAGATGATTTTGAGCAACGTTCTCTTCTTAAATCGAGATCATGGAAACGAGATCACGGAAAACTCCAGCCCATTCTTTTCGAACGAGGAAGATCGCGCCAAAAATACAATAGCTTGCCTTGAAAGGATCGTTGCTATTGTGTCCGATAGCTTGGCCCAGGTGTCAACTGGAATCGCGCAGCAGTTAGCCATTACCATCGCACCTTTGTCCGTCATTCTGGACGGACAAAGGTGCCTGGATGGGATTGACCTCGCGCTGACGAAACTTGATCGCCTCATGCACCTCGAAAAGGATGTGCTAACCACCAAAAGCCGTTTTTTCCGGAATTTTCATGGCGGACGAGGATATAGTCCATTTTTAGGGGAATTGTTGGTCCTTTTCCCTTGGGGAGTTGCGATCAAATTGGCGAGCTTGGCCATCGGCAACCCACTTCGATCACCAGCGATTCCATTAATTGTCGTGATGGGTTTGCCAATGGTTTCCCCATCCTTGAACGGCTCTCCCATCGTGCTGTGGTTATCGGCAGGAATGACGGTTATTACCATTGTCAAACGACTTGAAGCAAACCGCAGACCTCTCCCAGCCGATCCAATCGAACGCCGGAATGTGATCCTCCGTCGAATTTTCTTAGATCGTGATATTCAAGATCACAAGAGCTGGATACGAAGAGAACCTCATCAGCACAATTAGGAGCAAACCAAACCAACGGATCATTATGGAAAAATTACAGGATCATGGTTCTTGTTTTGTGTGCGGTACAACCAACCCCCATGCTATTGGCGTGGAATGGTATCTTGATGATGATAAAAACATTGAAGCAAATTTCATCTTCACCGATCAACACCAAGGCCCGCCTGGTTATGCCCATGGAGGCGCATCCGCTGCCGTATTAGACGAAGCTATGGGGCTGGCCATTTGGCAGTCTGGTTACCGTGCTGTTACCGTAAATCTGACGATCGATTATCGTCAACCGGTTCCATTAGGTGAACCAATCCGCATTCGCGGAGCGATGCGCGGCAAAGCACAAAGGCGTATCGAAACTTCAGGTGAAATTTTACTACCGGATGGTTCTGTGGCGGTTTATGCCAAAGGCATTTATGTAGAAGGCGCTCATTTTCTTGACCAAAACGCCATTCGGAATTTCGAGGCCAAAAAATGAATAAAACCGTTTCAAGGATTTTTTGGGTTTCTGTATTTTCAATTGCTATGGCGTACTTGGAAGCCGCTGTGGTTGTCTATTTACGGCGGGTGTACGGTATCACGGATTTAATTCTACAAGTTCCGCCTTTTGATGCACAAATTGCCGCAATTGAAGTGGGCAGAGAATTGGCCACTTTGGTGATGCTGCTTAGCATCGGATGGATTGCTGGAAAGAAATTTCAATCCAGAGTGGCTTTTGCTTTCATTACGTTTGGCTTGTGGGATATTTTTTATTACATCTGGTTGCGGGTTTTTATTGGCTGGCCTCGGAGCATCCTTGAACCGGATTTGCTTTTCTTGATTCCCATTCCCTGGTGGGGACCGGTACTATCTCCCATCCTGATAGCCCTATTAATGGTAATAGGTGGAATTTTTGCAGTGATCAAAATGGAGAATAACAGAGCTCTTCACATAGACGCCTGGTTTTGGATATGCCTGCTCACTGGCATTTTGATCATGCTTTATACATTTATGACGGACGCTTTAATGGCGTTACCCTCAGACGTTTCAACCCTGAGCAGTCTAAAACCCTCGCAATTTAATTGGCCGCTTTATTTTCTTGGTTTCGGTCTGGATGGATTTGCTATTTGGCGAATGATGGTGAGTAGCAGGGGAAATTAAGGTCACGGCTCGTTTTGAGAAAGCAGAAAGGATTTGTATGAAAATAAGGTACCTTGGCCATTCTTGTGTCGAAATCCTCGGAAAGCACCATATCTTAATTGATCCGGATTTTTCTCGTCCGCCATTGCCCGATGTGGAATTCATTTGTGTATCCCACGCTCATAAAGACCATATTGGTCAGATTGCCTCTGTTTCAAGCGGTGTCGTTCTGGCATCGCCTGATGTATGCGAAATTGCTCATAAAATGGGCATTCCCACATCGCGACTGAAACCGGTAAAGGCGGGAGAACAGATAGAAAACATTAAAATTCTTCCCGGCTTTAGTGTTGTGAAAGATCCCATGTACATTGCTGTGAGTTTGCTATTCCGCTTTCGACTGCCAGATCCAGGGGGAACCCCGCTTTCATTTCATATCCAAGATGAAGCTGATTTGTTACATATTGGCGACGCCCACCAATTCCCGATTGAGTTACGGCCGGATATTCTATGCCTTCCCTGGCGTACTTCTCCGATTCGTCCCGAAAAGTACAAATCGGTGTTAATTGATATGGCGAAACAGGTAACTGCACCTTACATTCTTCCAATCCATTACGATCTTCCACGAACGGAAGCGGATCCCGCTGAAATCACCCATCGAATCCAATCTGTTGTTTTAAGAGGGGAGGGATGGCATGTTTTCAGTGAGAAAAAGGAGATCAAAAAAATTTAATATCGCAATGACATCTTATGGCATCCAATATGCCGGGTCGTTAATGTTGGCTTTACAACCAAACATGGAGCGACTGAAGAGAGTTCCAGAGTAAGGTGATAGTTGGCGCATGGAAAACTCTCAGTATCAATTACCCTTGGTAAAAGAAAGGATTGAATTATGAAAAGTAAAAAAATAGCAATCGTAACAGATGGAGCCTGTTCATTGACTCCTGCCCAAGGCGTGCAGTTGGGGATTCATGTAGCCCCAGTCTATGTTACACTCGGCGAAAAAACATATCGTGCTGGAATTGACCTCGATAACGAGGAATTTTACCGTTTTCTCAGCATAAGCAAAAAATTGCCTACAACAGCTCAACCCACTGCAACTGATTTCGTGAATATATACAATAAACTTGCAGAAGAGGCTGAGGAAATCGTTACAATCGTGATTTCACATCACATGAGTGCGACAATTCAATCTGCAGAAATGGCCAGGGAGCAATTCGATAAAGTGCCCGTGCACATAATCGACTCTGAATCTGTCTCACTGGGTTTAGGGATGATGGCGATTTTAGCAGCCAGAGCTGCTGAACAAGGCCAAAATGCTCAAGCAATTCTTAAGCTTGTGGAAAACATGAAACAAAAAAGTAACGTGATTTTCACCGTCAAGACCCTGGAGTATTTACATAAAGGCGGTCGAATCGGTGGTGGAACAGCGTTTCTGGGAACCGCGTTAGATATTAAGCCCATTCTCTATATTAAGAATGGAAGGATTGAACCCTTAGAGAAACAGCGTACACGCAAACGATCGATATCACGTTTAGTCGAATTGATGAAAGAAAGTGTTGGAGAGAAACAGGTGCACGTTGCGATCCTCCATGGCAACGTCCCCGAGGAATCTCGTCAACTTGAGCAATCCATTCGAAGTCAATTCAATTGTATTGAGGTGATTACTTCAGATATGGGACCGGTAATTGGCGTTCATGCTGGGCCGGGTACGTTAGGCCTGGTTTTTTATACTCCCGACCAAGAATAAAGCCGAAAATTAGACCTTCAAGAAGGGTTTCGTGATGTAATTACTCCGTTTTTCCCTTAAAGGCTTGATTATAAGATGTGCCGGTGGCATAACAAGAGCGGACATTGTATTGTTCTATTTCTTTCAGCAATGGACTTTTTGAAATTTTACGCCACTGGCACCCTTTTATTTATTGAGGCAATTAAGTCGTAAATCTTTGGAGTGATTTTTGACTCTAATTTGCTTCGCCTTTCCATTCTTAATATGGTTCAGTTATTACTGCCGAAAACCGTTTTTTTAACACTACAACCCGCTAAGCTGTGACGGTGAATCAAAGCCTATCAACGCCAATGAAAGCACCAGGATAATCAGTACTGGGGGAAATGTGAAAGCGAAACCCCCAAGTACCAAGCCTGGCCAACCGGGATGCAGGTAGCCGATATGAATTGCCATTTCCGTTGAATTCGGTAATGGTATCAGATTGGGCGCACCAAGAAGATCGAGGAATTGTTCATTTGATAACCACTTGCGATGCTTAACAAATTCTTGTTGAAACATACCGATGTACGCTGCTTGGCCACCAAAGGCAGTAAAACCGAGGCGAAGAAATATAATGACCAACTCTAACAACTTTTCCTAATTTTTCTCTGGCAGGTAATTAACGACAGAAACGCCCGAATACTCATTTGTGCTTTGTGTCCTGTCTGGTGATAGATTATCCATTTGTAGTCCTTTGTTTAATTTCTACATCTTCACCAAATAGAATGAAAAATAACGTTCCAGTTAGACCAAAACCAAAAGCAACCAGAAAATTTACCTGTGGGGAAATATTCCATAAGAAACCTGCACTAAAGGCGGCAAGGGATACAATAACATCCCGAAGAAGGTAATATAAACCAAACATTGCCGCCTTTTGATTCTCGGGGGCCAAATCCATAATCATTGATTTTCGGGTGGGTTCTCCAAATTCTTTCAGACCGCGAATAACAAATGCAATTACAAACATCCAGATGTTGCTTGAAAACATTAGGATAAGTGGAAAGAGAGTGAAGAAGCCAAAGGTGATGGCAACATAAGGTTTTTTAGATCCACGATCGGCTAAATAGGCAACGGGAATATACACAAGCATTGCTGTTACCATTTCAATTGTTGTGAGTACCCCAAACGTAACAGGAGAAATTCCATGGTTATTGATCACCCAGATCGCCATGAAAGCATATGGTATTTGTTCACTGAAACGAACCAGAATATCTGCGACGAGTAGTTTCCGGAATCCGGGAGACATGAATTTGATCAATTTCAACGGATTCGCTTCAGCTCCCCCAACCTTTTTCTGTTCCTTGACAAAAATCTGTTGAAGCACGAGGGCGATGATAGCAAACAATAATGCAAGGATGAATGCATATCTTACCCCGACGATGTCACCCTTCCAGGCGATTAATGCCCCCCCGATGATAGGACCAAGGGCCATAGGTATTCGTCTGACCAATGAGTGCATCGAAACACCCATCGTGCGCTTGTTCTCTGGTAAAACCCCTGCCACAAGACTCATCGTTGCCGGGAGGGAGATTGCTGACCATGACAGGAACAAGACAGCTCCTATGAATACCGCCCACCAGGTTTGGATAAAAATTACGATTAAATATCCCGACATCGCGATCAGGTTGAAAACCAGTAAAGCTTTTTTATAGCCAAGTTTGTCACTGAGATATCCCCCAGGGAAAGAATACAGCGCGCTTAAAAGATTATCCATACCATTTAGGAAGCCTACAGACAAAGCACCACCACCCAGGGCAATCAGGTAAATAGGCAAGTAACGCTCTGCCATATTTTCCCCCAAACCTACCAGAATAACCATAAACAACATGGCTACGATGCTGCTACGTAAACCTAAAAAATCAAATATCTTTTGAGATAATGTCTTCTGGTTGTCTTCAATACTTCTTTTCATCATTGTTCACCTCGTAAAAGAATCAATGCAATCAATCATCATCAAGACCGATTTCACGGATCAACTCAATTACTTTAACAGTAGCTTTTCTTAAAGCTTCTTTTCCAGAGTCTGTTGCCAGGTAATATTTCCGGACTTTCCCGTTATAAACACGTTTTTCTGAAACAAGATAGCCTTCTTTCTCAAGTTTGTGCAGTATGGGGTATAGCGTTCCTGGGCTTAAATCGTAACCATGCCTTTTAAGTTCTCGAATCATGTCCAATCCAAATATCGCTTCTTTGGATGCGTGATACAGCAAGTGAACACGAATAAACCCAAGGAAAAAATCTCTTATCATGTTTCTCCTTTTATTATCGAATATCGTTATCGTTAATCGATATTATAAGTCAAGAATTTATATTGATAAATCATGTACTTCCGTATCGAAACGTTGTGTCCGATTGAAAATCTAATTTGAAAATTTGATTCCTTAATTGGAATTGATACAGAAATTTATCACCAAATTTTGTGCCACCTTGGATGCTACTCAAAGAATTGATATACTTGTTAAAACAAATATAAAGGATTTTTTTTATCGTTGGCCGGACATAACCCACTGGGATCTGTCCGGCATTTACTTTTTAACACTAATGGCGATGGTTTCATAAACAAGGAGGTCAGATGATAAATGATGTAGTTCTAGAAGGAATCGTGGTACGTGATCCATGGAAATTTATGGATGACCTGTTCTTCCGGTTGGTGATCTATCGAGACA
>CAZYOF010000030.1:0-22716 GCA_964648485.1 uncultured Leptolinea sp. | reverse complement strand
TGGTAAACATTCGGGCGGCTACGTCTGGTAAGTATACGGCCGATCAATGACATTAATCAGGCAATTTGGTAATGTCTGATTAATAAACACAGCTGGAAAAAGGCAGGAAAAATGAATATTGTTATAGCTGGCGGAACCGGATTGATAGGTCGGGCACTATCTGTTTCACTTCTCAAAGATGGTTATACCGTGACAATACTGACACGGGCGGAATTGCCACGCTCACCTCTGGATGGGGTGAAGTACATCCGTTGGGGTGAAAAATCCGATGCATGGATCGATGAACTGACTGGAGTGGAAGCGATAATCAATCTTGCAGGAGAGAATATTGGGTCAGGGCGATGGACTGCTACGAAGAAAAAAAAGATATTAGATAGTCGTGTTAACTCAGGCAAAATGCTCGTTAGGGCGATTGAAAACCTTAATACAAAACCTGAAATATTTATCCAATCTTCTGCAATTGGCATATATGGAACGAATACAGATCAGGTATTTTCGGAAAATTCTCCCACCGGGAATGATTACCTGGCTGGAATCGCGAAAATTTGGGAAGATAGTTCGAAACCTGTAGATGAGATGGGTGTCAAGCGAGCTGTGATTCGTACTGGAGTAGTGCTGGACAAAAATGAAGGTGCATTGGCTCGGATGATCTTGCCTTTCAAATTATTTATGGGTGGACCCATAGGTTCAGGTAAACAATGGTTATCGTGGATTCATTTGCAGGATGAAGTAGAAGCGATAAAGTTTATACTCGAAAGAAAATTAACAGGAATATTCAACCTGACCTCACCAAACCCGGTTCAGAATGCTGAAATGGGCATGAAAATAGGTAATGTACTACATAGACCTTACTGGATGCCAGTACCAGCATTGGCATTAAGAGCGGTTCTCGGAGAGATGTCTACACTGGTACTTGATGGACAAAAAGTAATTCCCGATGCATTGTTATCAGCAGGTTTTACTTTTAAATACCCGCTTTTATACGATGCGCTCCAGAATATCTTCGATGCTAAATAGAATCAGTACAAAAAGCCATATCTTCGGTATAATATGGACATGAAATGGAACAATTATTATCAATAATTTATCCATGTCTCGCGGAATAAGGTGCGCCCTCACCGCGAGGGCGCTTTTTGTTAATACATTATGGAGGATGTCTGCATGAACATAGATGATCAGGTACAGTACTTTTTGCAGGGAACTGAATATGGCGATGAATCACTGAAACTGGCAATGGCAAAAGAATTAAAAGAACGCCTGATTGATGCTGATAAAGCTGGACGCCCTTTACGCATCTACACTGGCTACGATCCCCGCAAGGCAGATTTACACCTCGGCCATACAGTAACGATGCGAAAAATGCGCCAGTTTCAGGAACTGGGGCATGAGGTTACTTTTCTGATTGGCAATTTTACTTCGCTGATTGGAGATCCATCCGATAAGGATATTCTTCGCCCTCAATTATCAGCTCAGGAAGTCGAGGAAAACGCCCGGACGTATGCTGAACAGGCATTCAAGATCCTGGATCCGGATAAAACTAAGATCCGCTATAACGCAGAATGGTTATCTCAACTAACTTTTGCTGACCTGATAAAAATTGGTAGCAATTTTACAATTCAACAGTTCCTGACCCGAGAAAATTTTAAATTACGTTGGGAAAAAGGGGATGCTGTTTACCTGCATGAGACCTTCTACGCCATCATGCAAGGGTACGATGCTTATGCATTAAAAACGGATATACAAATAGGGGGAACGGATCAACTCTTTAATATTGTCACTGCTGCCAGAAAAATCATGACCTATTTTGGGGAAAAACCAAACATAGCAATAATTTTGGGGATTTTACCCGGTACGGATGGGATCGTGAAAATGAGTAAGAGCCTGGGTAATCACATCCCTATTAACACATCTGCAGATGATATGTACGGGAAGGTGATGAGTATTCCAGATTCTGCAATGCCATCCTATGCCAGACTCGTAACTCGATGGCAGCCTCACCAGATCGCTACTTTAGAGAATGAATTGCAGGTCGGCAAGATTCATCCGCGAGATGCGAAAATGCAGCTTGCATGGGAAATTACAAGTTCGTTCTACGATGATGAAAAAGCCTCAGAAGCCCAGGAAAACTTCATTAAGCTTTTCCAGAAGAAGGATGTTCCTGATCAAATGCCCGAATACCTACTTAAACCTGATCAAACAGTCTTAGATGTGTTATTGGATTCGGGATTAGTAAATTCAAGAAGTGATGCCAGGCGCCTTATTGATCAAAAGGGAGTGAAATTAGATGGAGAAGTGCTGACAGCAGCGAATGAAGCTTTTCCAAAGCCAGGTGTTTTGCAGGTAGGGAAGCGTCATTTTATTAGAGTAAAATAAAAATTGATAACACGCGAGGGATTTTCTCTTGCGTGTTTAATTTAATAAGAAGGTTCGCAAAAGATCCTTTCCTTTTTGGAAAATCAGATTGTTCTGGGCATCTTCCGCCATGATTACCAGAGTAAGAGGTGTTCCCTTCCATTCCAGATTTGTACCGCTGACAAACCAGGTAACCGAGTGATCATTCCCGCTGATCCCATTTCCGAGTACAGCCCAGGCGGGAATTTCTTCGAGGTCTGTATTTTTAAGAACATCACGAATAGTCTGAACAGTGAAAATCCGTACACTTTCCGACTGGTTATTAACTAATTCCCATGTTCCTTCCGGTGTGTAATATGCTTGAACCAATCTTGGGGAAGGTCGAAATCCTTCATTACTAAATATGGATGCAGCCAGAGCCATCTGGAGAGGAGAAATGGTAAGCCCTTCCTGTCCGATTGATGCTGCTTTTAGATTCTCAATTTCGGCTGAAGGAATGATTTCTACATGAGGAAGAGCAAATAAGGGCGTTGAATACCAGCCAAGCTGCTGATAGAGCGTATGCATCCTTTCTTTCCCCAATGTTCTGGCGATCGATAAATTGGTTTCGGGACAGGATTTTTGTAATACCTCTTTTAAAAAATCCGAATTTTCTTTTATAGGCAGGCTGCATTTAACTTCCTGCCCCTTGTATGATACTGAATCTGCAGGAAAAACAGGTACGCTTAGTTGGCTTTCAATGCTTTGAGCATAAAGAAAGATGCCGGTTGATGTTCCAGCGGGATATTTCCCTGCTATCGCACGATTTAATAATGGTGAATCTTTATCAGTTGTAAGC
Source organism: uncultured Leptolinea sp. (assembly GCA_964648485.1). Taxonomy (GTDB): domain Bacteria; phylum Chloroflexota; class Anaerolineae; order Anaerolineales; family Anaerolineaceae; genus DAIOEK01. The sequence continues at coordinate 19,526 of CAZYOF010000030.1, read as the reverse complement.
TTTAACCAGTTCTCATTCAGGTTGGTCGGGTCAAAATTAGGAGAGGAAGACATACCTAATATTTCTCCGGTACGGGAATTTAATAAAACCGCGGCACCGCGAAGGTCCTGCATCGCCATATCGAGCTGATTTTGATAAGTAAGATCCAGAGACAAACGAACATTCAAACCTGGTAGCGGTTGACTTCGAATTATTTTATTCCACCAAATCTGGAGAGCTGAGTATCCCTCTTCGCCTCTCAAAAATCGGTCAAGACTCTGTTCCACACCAGATAAGCCGTAAATGGTATCTGCATAGCCTGTCACAATAGATAATTCAGGATATAGGTATTTCCTCTGATACTCGCCAATTTCCCCTTCTGATTGATTTATGGCGATGTTATTTCGATCCAGAATTGCGCCTCGTAATACAAAACTATCATTGAGAGATCGTCGCAGGTTATCGCTACGTTGTGTGAGATTCTTCTGAAGAATTACAGACCAGACTGGCAACAGAAGTATACAAACAGCAAGTAGCGCAGAGATCAAAGGAAATACATATTTTCGGAGTGTAACCTCGATTTGATCGGATGGCAGGATTTGACCTCGTAATTGTGTTGTGCGTAAAACAAGCGCAGTTATAACCATACTGGTAAAGAGGGATGATCCGCCATAGGAAATAAACGGGAGGGTAACGCCGGTAAGTGGAAACAATCGAATATTCCCACCGATAATTAACAGACTCTGGATGGATAAGAGAATTGCGGCACCGCTAACCAATAGTCGAATAAATGCATCATCAGCAAATCGGGCAGCTCGAACGAATCGGTAGAATAAAATAATAATCAGGAAGATGATGGATGCTGCCCCAATAAATCCTAATTCTTCCGATATGGCTGCAAAGATGAAATCAGATACCGAAACAGGTACAAGAGCAGGATACCCCATACCTGGTCCTGTTCCCAGGATGCCGCCAGATGCAATACCTATAATCGATTGGACGACCTGGTAAGACCGGTTTGTTGGATCAATCCAGGGATTAATCCAGGAATCTATCCTCAGTTTTACTACCTCTATATAAAAATATCCTACAAGCATTGCAATAATAAAAAATGCGCCTGCAAATAAAAATACACGGCGTTTCTTTGTAACCAGAAAAATCATGAATACATATAGAACAAGCAATAATGAAGCAGTACCCAGATCTCGTTGAAGCAGGAGCAGCATGAGACCTAATCCGATCATAAAAATTGTCGGTAAAATCGCTGCCCAGGATGCCGTTTGCAAGGTCAATCGGTCTGCGAAATACGCTGCAAGATAGATAATAAGAATTAGTTTTAATGGTTCAGATGGTTGAAATGTAAAACCGGCAATATTTATCCATAAACTGGGTTGGATGCTGTTTTCCATGACACCGGGAAGTATGGTGAGAAGCACCAGGGCAAGGATAGCTACCATCCATAGTACACGGTATCTTCTGAGAACTTCAAAAAGATTTGGGAACCAGATGATGAGCATAAAACCCAGTGAACCCGCAATGAGCCAAAGATTTTGTCTAATTCCAAGGTCTGGTGATATTCTCCAGATTGTGAGTATACCGATACCAGTCAGCATGAACACGACCGGTATGATTACAGGATCATGATCAGGTAGAAAGCGAGAAGCAAAAAGCTGCGTGATGATAAAAGCGAAAAGCCACAATCCAAATCCAACCCATGGGCGGAAATCTAAATTCATCTCCCAGGTTTGATACCTGACATAGGGCGCAAGTGTCAGGGCAATGACATACAATAATATAACCCCACCCGCAATTATGGAAAGCCTGTTTTGGATGAGCCTTCTGGATAGTGGTCGGATGGGAATCTGGAATTTTAAAATAATCTCCTCCTAATGCAAGTACTTCGAAATTAAAATATTAAGGTTTTCTTTTTGCTTTGCATCAACATAATCTGGATGAGAGATTATTGCATCTTTCAACGCTGCTTCACACTCACAATGATCAAACAGGTTTGGGTTCTTCAAGATATTATTGATTGCTTTTTGGGCAAGCTCGGTGTTTTTATTCAGAGTCCTGATCACCATATCAACTGTGACAGCTTCTTCTGAGACATGCCAGACATCGTAATCTGTAACATGTGCCATGGTTGCATAGCACATCTCTGCCTCACGAGCTAAAAATGCTTCTGGTGAAGCGGTCATGCCAATAATTGACATTCCCCACTGCCGAAAAAGATTAGATTCAGCTTTGGTTGAGAATCTGGGACCTTCGATGGTAATCAAGGATCCTCCCGTGTGAAGGGATCCTCCTGCATACTCAACGGCATCACAAACCATACTTGAGAGCGATTTACAAAATGGGTTGGCTGTACTGATATGAGCAACAATTCCATTTCTAAAAAAACTTCTTTCACGACCTTTTGTGAAGTCAAACAGATTATCCGGAACAACAATCTCACCTGGTCGAAAGTCTTCTCGCAATGAACCGCATGCGCTAATGGAAATGATCTTTCTGACGCCAAGCATTTTTAATGCAAAAATATTCGCACGATAGTTTACTTCAGTAGGTGAAAATATGTGTCCTATGCCATGCCTGGCCAGAAAGGCAACAATCTGATTCTCAAGCTTCCCAATAATGATGGGTGAACTGGGTTTTCCAAAAGGAGTGTCAAGATCCAGGGTGTCTAAAACATCTAGATCTTTCATCTTATAGAGCCCTGAACCGCCAATAATCGCTATGACAGGCGAATGTTCCATAATTACCTCCAAGTTATTATGACAGGGGAGTACCTATCTGTAACAAGATATGTGTCGAGCCGCATGAAATTTCATCATCGCTTATCACAACAGTTGGCTGGGTGATCTTTTCCCTGTTTAAGAATGTCCCGTTTGTTGAATTTAAGTCTTCAATCCACCATTGGTTGTGGTGAAATGATAATCTAGACTGGCGGGTGGATACGGATTTATCATAAAGAATACAATCACAGGTGGGATCTCTACCAATAGTGATCACGGGACGGGTGAAAAACTCAACTCTTTCACTCTGCTGGTCTGCAAATCTTAAAGTCATGGGAGGCACACTTACCCTTTCGACCTCCATATCTTTCCGGTTAAAGTCTATCCAGATAATGTATCCAATCCAGCCAATAAATACCATGAAAAGGATAACGATTCCCAGACGGACAACTAATAGTAAAATCTCACTCACAATTCTTCCACCCCCCCGTTAATATCAGCATCTGATTCTGGTTTATGCGTAGATCCATTCAGGTCATTTGTTTCTTCAGAAGATGTCCGGTGGATTTCCTGTCCGTAAATAAGAATCACTCCGGCAAATGAAACTACATCACCTGTAGCCAGAGTAATTTGGCTGATCGGTTTTTCGTTGACAGATGTTCCACCTGTAGAATTTAGATCAAATAATACAAATGAATTTCTTACCTGACGAATTTGTGCGTGATGTCTGGAAACCCTTGGATCTGCCAGGATGATATCATTATCTTCACGCCTCCCGATATTCACCACATGCTTATCCAATGAGAAAACCATCCCGTTATTGCTAGTAAAAAATGCATGAATTTCATCTTCAACCGAAGATAAGTTGCCAGTGGAAATTTGAAAACCATCTCGGTTTAGATTCTGTGTTTCACTCGTTTCCATTTGTTTCTTTACCGGCTCAATTGATACGCTACCTTTGGATATACTACCATCGGCAAGTATATGAAATGCAGGCGGTCTGGCAGGTTGAATCCCGGAGGATAAAATGGAAGTTGTTAAAATTTGGCTGATTTTTATTAGATCTGTTTGGTTGCTGAACCATAAATTGTAATCATCGGGTGATACTTTGATCAAATAATCAGATAGGGTAGATTCCGAATTTTCAAGAAGCTCTTTTTTTTGAAGGACAGCAATCATCTGATTGAGAATATCAGCAAGCGATGATTCTTCAGGAAGCCAGGAAAACAATTTGTTTTCCAGAGTTTTTTCTAATAGTCTTTCTAAATTTTGTAATAGATCAGACATTTTTATTACCTATGAAACAATTATACTCAATGAGTAATTGATAGGTAGGATAAGAAATATTCTTTCATGCTACGCAGAGGTAATATCACCAGTGTTTGCATTTACTAATGCAATCAAATCGCTGGGTTTTATACGAATATTCAGATCTCTTTGTCCACCTGAAATGTGCACCCATTCATGAAGAAGAATCAGCTCATCAATGATTATTTCGAAATTACGGTTAATAAGCGCTAAAGGCGAGATACAACCGGTGAGTAATCCGGTAATTTTTTCTGCTTCATTTTGGGAGCTTATCTTTACCTTTTTTTTCCCTGAAAAATGGGCTAACTTCTTTATATCCACTTCTAAATTACTGGGGATCACAGCCAGAATATATTTTCCGGGAGAGTCCTTATGAACTACAATCGATTTGAAAACAATATCTGCTGAAACACCAAGGATCTCGGCGGTCTCAATTCCACTATGTTTTTCATTTGGTAGTGTATAGGTGAAATAAATTATTTTTTTGCTATCCAGAAACCGGGTGACGTTATTTTGCATGATCATGCCACCAGGTAGATTGGATTGGAGATGATCCATGCCCTTCGCTTACCCAGATGAGAGCGCCAAACTTCCACCCGATATACACCGGGGTTTGATGTGGTATAGGTGCAACGATCTGCACCTTTCCATCGTTGAACCAATGTGCCATCTCTAAATAATAAAATTTTACCTGGAGCAGGTGTACTGATTTGTAAGGTGATTCCCTGTGAGCATTTAATTTCTTCCCCTATCTGACAGGCCCCTGATCGACCTTGTGCGTTGAATGAAAAACCATTGGTTGGATGGATCAGATCATACCCAATGAAGGATTTGCCATTACGCAGCGCAGAAAAAATGGTTTTTTTATCTGATTGCCATCTTCCAGTTAATGACTCAGGAATAATTACATGATTATTAAGTGCCTGAAAATGGTAATGATATGGATAGACCTTCTTTGTTATGAATCCAATTTTTTTGATTAACTGGTGGGCATCTGCTCCACAGATTGCAACCGGTTTTAACCCTTTTTTGAAAAGATTATCCCAGATTTCGACAGCTTTAGGGTGTGGGGCATGAGCGAGATGTTCTGGGAAGAGGGCATAAAAAACCGCTGTGAGTGCATTCGAACTGATATGCTTGATTTCACTCATCCCATTCCATAACTCCAGACCGGTAAATCCGTGAATGTTCCAATCCACCCATGATATATCAGGTTCACCAAATGAAGGCAATTCAGCTTCAACCGGATGAGCGATAAATGATAAACCATCCTCTTTAAAGATTGCATCCAGTAATGCCTGATGGTCGGGTGCCAAGAGAGCATAATCTCTTGCTGGATTAAATACCAACAAATGGTTCTTCTGATCAATATCCGCTGAATCGTGAACTTCCTGTCCACTCAGGACTAAAACACTTTTCCCTCCAAATTTATAATATCCTTCCAACCCTCTGGGATATACATTATGGTCGGTGATAATGATGGCATCAATTCCACACATGGCAGCTTCTTCAGCAATTTCGGCATAAGAACCGGAGCCATCAGATAATGTGGAATGGATGTGAACATTCAGAAGGATTTCTTCCATATGAAGAATAATTTATCACAGTTTTCTGGTATATGCACAGGATTTACAATCTCGAATTTATGGTTGACGAAAAAGCATCAAGGTGAGTATAATTCGTAGGTTATTAGTCTCAGGAGGAACACGTGGAAAAATACTTCGATATAGCGCTGATCATCGTTTCTATCGCTCTGATTACCAGCATAGTATTACAAAATAAAGGGGTTGGTCTGGGTGGTTTGACCGGCGCAGATACCGGCGGCATCTTTACTGCACGACGTGGTATTGAAAGAACACTGTTTTTTGTAACAATAGGTCTGGCGATAATTTTCGCAATCTTAGCTATTGTTACTGTTGTTGTATCAAATTAATTCCCTCTCATTCCCGGAGAGGGCGAGAAATAAAGTTGTACCTGGGGCGCCTCAAAATACGAAAGGCGCCTTTTAATATATGAAAAAACTTCGCTGGCAAATACTCATCATTTTATTAACTGGTTTGTTCGTTGGAATATTGCTTCTTACCCAACAGCCACAAATGCAACAGGCAGAAAATCAGCCACAGACCGGGGGAACTTATACTGAAGCAATTATTGGTAGCTTCCAACGATTAAATCCTTTGCTCGATCAGTACAATCAGGCGGATAGGGATGTAAACAGATTGTTATTCTCATCCTTAATTCGATTTGATGCGAAAGGCACTCCCCGTCCTGAATTAGCTGAATCGTGGGGTGTGTCTAAAGATGGCATGACATACAATTTTTCCATCCGTGATAACGCAACCTGGCATGATGGTGCACCATTAACAGTTGATGATATCATCTTTACTATTGATATGATGCGGGCGGATGAATCGATTATCCCTTCAGATGTTGAGACATTTTGGGATCAGGTAACAATTCAGAAACTGGATGATTACAATATTCAATTCAGATTACCTGAACCTTTTGCGCCATTTCTGGATTATCTGAATTTTGGCATCTTACCAAAACATTTATTAGAAAACCAAACCTTCAACCAAATTGTTGAATCAACCTTTAACTTACAACCAGTGGGCAGTGGTCCTTACAAACTGGAAAGGTTAATTGTTGAAAATAACAAGGTGATTGGCGTTGTTCTTATTCAAAACAATGAATATTTCCTGGGAAAACCATATATCGAGCAAATTGTATTTCGGTATTATCCAGATTCTGCAACAGCCTATACTGCATATCTGGATAAAGAAGTACAAGGGATAGCCCAGGTCACGGCCGATATTCTTCCACAGGTACTAACGCAACCTGATCTTTCTGTTTATACAGGAAGGCGCCCGGAGCTGTCTCTGGTATTACTTAACCTGAACAATCCCAAGGTGGAGTTCTTCCAGGATGTTAATGTTCGCTGGGCATTGATGAAAGGTGTAAACAGATCATTCATAATTAATCGCATCCTGAATGGTCAGGCAATTGTTGCAGATAGCCCAATCCTTCCAGGAAGTTGGGCTCATTATGCAGACTCTCCCATTGAGTATGATCAGGAAGGTGCTATTAACCTGTTGAAAACAAGTGAATACACCTTTGAACAGGAAGCAGATTTAGTACGCGCAAAAGATGGAGTTTATTTAAGGTTTACTCTGGCGCATCCTGATGATCCATTGCATACACTCATCGCACAATCTCTGCAAAAAGATTGGAGCCAATTGGGCATAGAAGTAACTCTGGAACCAATGCCTTATGAAGTACTCATTGATGAACGATTAGTCCAACGGAATTACGAAGCTGCGCTGGTTGATATCAATTTAAATCGTTCACCAGATCCAGACCCGTATCCCTTCTGGGATCAAGCTCAAGCAACCGGAGGACAAAATTATTCTCAGTGGGATAACAATGCCGCTTCTGAATATCTTGAACAGGCGCGCATAGACTTTGATATTTCTGAGCGGACACGTCTCTACAACAATTTTCAGGTTGCTTTTAGAAAAGAAATGCCGGCAATCTTGCTCTATTATCCGGTGTACTCCTATGCTGTAGATAGTAAAATTCAGGGAGTACAGATGGGACCAATATATGATCCCAGTGATCGTTTGGATAATGTAAAAGATTGGTATTTACTTATACGGCGAGGTACTCAACCGGAAGAAACCGAAGTACCATAAGGGTATGACAAAATTTCGACCTTTTACTGCATTAGGTGATGATGGACAGAGCAGTCTGCTCGGTCGAGGTCGTTATTCAAAATCACACAGCCGGTTCGAAATATTAGGTACACTTGATGAGTGTTCAGCGGTAATTGGTGTAGCAAAATCATTAATGGATATCCCTGAAATTAAAGAAATTCTCACCCAGGTTCAGAGGAATCTGTACCAGATCATGGGTGAGATTTCTGTTACTACGGATAAAGAAGTGAATTTTCCGAAATTTAGCGAAAGTAAATTGGTAGAGATTGAGGAAATTACCCTGAAACTAAATGCAGAGATCAAGCTGCCAGAAGGTTTCGTGATTCCAGGGGATACCCCGCAACAGGCGTATCTTGATTTAGCCCGAACGGTTGTGCGACGAGCAGAAAGACGGATTATCCCTTTATATGAATCAGGCGAACTGGAAAACTTTGCGATCAGGAAATATATTAACAGACTATCCAGTCTTTTATATCAAATGGAATTATCTGTAAATGCCTGGCATGGCTGGGAAAAGCCCACCATGGCAAAAGAAGAAGAATAAAAAAGCGGAAACCAGAGGTTTCCGCTTTGGGTTCTATTGTGCTAATGCGCTTTCGATCGCTGCATTAAAGTTTCCATCTTCAACGAGTACATCATTGACAAAAACGCTGGGTGTAAATCGTACACCGAGTTGATCACCTTGCTTTTGTGATTCTTGAACATTTGAACGGTATTTCCCACTGGAATAGCATAGATTAAATTGTTCTTGATCAAAATCAATTAACTCTGCGTATGCTTTAAGACGTTTATCTGAAAAATTGCCAATCTCTTCACCGGTTAGATTTGCATAAAGAATATCATGGTATTCCCAAAACTTGTTTTGTTCATTGGCACAATACGCCGCAGCAGCAGCCTTATCTGATTCAGGACCAATCACCCGGTAGGGGTGATATGTAAAATATACCTTCCCGGTCTGAATATACTGATCAATAATGATTGGTTCGTAGGTTTCTGCAAAAGATTTACATGCCGGACATTGAAAATCTGAATAAACATTGACCTTTACCGGTGCGTTTGGATCTCCCATGCTCATACCTTCTGCTTGTGGACGTGGAATGGGGTTAATCTCAACTATCTTACCGATGGATTGCATACCAGGAATAATAATTATTGCTGCGACAATAATTGCTGCAAGAATAAATATTCCTAAAAGGATAGATTGATTTCTTTTTTTTGATATTTGCTGTTTTCTGCGAAACTCTTCTTTTCGACCCATATTTCCTCTCAGCGATAAACGAATATTAGATACTATTCTCTCACGTCGAAATATGGATGTAAAGCATTTGTATCTGGTTATAGTCTGTAGATATAAACCGGATAACTCTCACTGGTCAGGATAAAACCGTTTTGTTTATAAAGCTGCAATGAAGCATGGTTATCTGCCTGGGTATTTACTGTAACTCTTGTTATTCCCATCTGGGCGAAGCGTTTTAACATATTCGATAACAACATCTGCCCGATGGATTTTCTTTGATGCGAGGGAAGTACAGCAATTCGGGCTAGATGGGCAGTATCTCCAATTAAATTGCTTATCTGATACGCTATCATTTTCCCTGTTTCATTAAAAGCAACCGTACAGTTTAATGCATGTTTATAAGCAATGGAGATATCTTCTTTTGTAAGCTGCCAAAGGGGATGAAAACACCGCCGGTCGAGTTCGAAAACATCCCCCAGGTGATGGCTTTCCATTTCATGGATCTGAATATCCTGAGGTGATAGCCGAAGCGGTCTTGTTGACCAGTTATTTTTTTCAAGGATAAAAATTTCATTCTCTTTTTTAAAGCCAGATTCAACTAATAAATCTTCATACCAATCACTTAAACAAATGGAATAAATACTATCAACATCTTTTTTTTGAAGTAAGTCAACGGTATCGCGGAATAATTTTTGCCAGGCAGCTTTCGTTGAATGAAAAGATTGACCTGCATAGCATCTGATCCAGACATCTTTTACTTCAGTATATGGACAAACCAGTAAAGCGATTAGATCATCCTTAAACCAACAACCGAGAAAAGGCTGCTCACCAAGCCAATCCACCGGAAGTCGCCAATCTAAATGCCTGTGTGAGAATTGGGCTATTTTAAAAAAATCCAAAACCAGAGAAGAATCACTGGTTTGGATTGGTTTCACTTGAAAATGGTCATCTAACATATAGGATTAATATGTAATCTCCAGCAAACCTTCAGCAATAGATCTCAATTTACCAGCATCCAGTTCACTCAACCGCTTGGCTAATTCTAAGTAAGGTTCATTGATCGATTTTGCCACAAATTCTTGAATATCTGCTGGATATGAACCTACGCTGCCAACGGTTTTTTGATGTCTGTACCATTTACCGATCTGCCCATGGCGATCAGCTACAATACTGATATTTTCATTTAACCCGGCCAACATTTGTTCCAGAAGCGGTAATGGAATGGATTCTTCACCCAGTTCATATCGATTGAGCAGGTTTACATCTAATTCCATCTGCCGGGCGTATTCTTCAAGGGTTAATCCGGCATTCTGGCGAAGCTGCCTTACAGTAATGCCGATGACACGGTTACGTAAAGGTAATAATGCTGCTGTATTCAGGGTAAAACCGGGGTATTCCGAAATAACTCTGTTGCCCCAGAAATGTTCTAATGGTACATCTAAAAAGAATGCCAGAACTTCTAATTGTGGCAGGGTGGGCATAACTTCACCCAATTCAAATTTTTTATACTCTTCAGGGCTTACCTGCAATACCCGTGCGCATGCTGCTTCAGTCTGCCGGGCAGATTTTCGGGCATCCATCATCAGGATGCCAATTTTCTTTGTTCTAAGAGATAGTGCCTTTTGTAGCGTGCTCATGGTCACCTTTTCCTTCTCAACTGGATTATGCAGGAATGTGCATGATGATATACCAGATGAGAATGCAATTATTGTACCAATAAAACCTGACTGATTGAATTATGCGTCATTTTCTTCTGGGTGCAAACAGGTCAGAACGACCTGCCCCAAAAACATCAGCTCCTAATTTAAATCCATAAGACTCTAGACGGGGGGTAAATATGGGTCGGATGCCAGTTGGCTTTAACTCACCTATCACATTTCCATTCTCTCCTACCCCGGTTTGTTCGAACTTAAATATGTCGGTTAAGACAACTGTATCTCCTTCCATCCCTGCAACCTCAGTAATCGCAGTCACTTTACGTGAGCCATCTTTCAGGCGGGATAACTGAACGATTAGATCGATAGCCGCTGCAATCTGTTGCCGAATCACTTTCAGGGGCATATCTATTCCAGCCATCATGCACATCGTTTCCAGCCTGGAAATTGTATCGCGTGGCGAATTGGCGTGAAGGGTGGTGATAGATCCATCGTGACCGGTATTCATCGCTTGCAGCATGTCCATCGCTTCGCCACCGCGCACCTCTCCAACAACAATGCGATCTGGTCTCATGCGTAATGCATTTCGAACCAAATCACGTATCGTAACCACGCCCAGCCCTTCTACGCTGGGAGGTTTGGTTTCAAGCCGTACAACATGCTCTTGTTGCAGACGGAGCTCAGCCGCATCTTCAATGGTGACAATCCGTTCTTCTTCGGGAATATAACTTGACAGCACATTTAATAAAGTCGTTTTACCTGTCCCCGTTCCGCCTGATACGATGATGTTAAATTTGGAAAGAACACAGGCTCTTACAAATTCTGCCATATTTGCAGTGATTGAACCCAGCTGGATTAATTGATCAACAGAGAGTTTACCCTTACCAAATTTACGTATCGTTAAGCTGGGTCCGTCAATCGCGACGGGTGGGATAATCGCATTCACTCTGGATCCATCCGGTAAGCGGGCATCCACCATTGGACTGTCAGGATCCACGCGCCGTCCTAAGGGCATGATGATTCGCTCAATAACCCTCATAATGGCTTCATTGTTTTCAAACTTAATATTGGTTTTTACAACTCTTCCATTTTGCTCTATATATACCTGGTCAAACCGATTGACCATAACCTCACTGATTTCTGGATCATCAAGGAGAGGTTGAATCGGACCAAATCCGAGGAAATCATCCATAATCTCTCTAAACAATTGCTCTCGGATGGTGGTTGTGAGTGATACATTTAGTTGTTGGTAGCTTTGTTCAAGTGTCTCAGCGATGATTTGTCTTCGCAGATCAATAGGAGGAGAAGAAAGTTCCATCTCCCGTGCTACTTTCTCGATCAGGAAACGTTTGAGTTTTCCAAAGTTTTCCGGGGTAATTCCTGAAATAATTGAGGGATTAGGATTGGTCATTTTGTTTCAGAAGAATTCACCAGGTCTGATACAGGGATCAACCACACGATCTGATCTTTATTTAATGTAAGAAAATTACATTTATATAAAGGTTCACCCCGAGAATCCATGATGGTGGCATTTGTCACCGCCACAAATTGTTCAGAGCGGTTGAACTCATCTTTTAAGCGCTCATCCGGTTTCATATATACATCACCCTGTATTCTGTGGGTGAGTGTCTGGATAATAGCAGCCACTGATCTCTTGGGAACTACATTCGTAAATATTTTCCCTTTTTCATCAAAATCTTTGAAATTAGACATGTTTGCTTATCCTTATTCTACTGATCGTTCAATCTTTGGCATAAGATAGCCCAAACCGGAACGGGTTAGTATTAATTCAGGTTCCTTTGGATTGGATTCAAGCTTCTGCCGTAATCTTGCGATCGTTACCCATAAAATTTCCCGGTCATCTTTATATTGTGGTCCCCATGTGGAGGTTAATAATTCATCGGCTGTTACTACCTTGCCCAAATTTTTTGCAAAGTGAATGAGCAATCGATACTCTGTTGCAGTCAACTGAACCTGCTTATTCGCTTTATATACTTCTGCTTTTCCAAAATCAATTTTCAATGCATCATTGATAAAACAACTATTTCTTTCTTCCTGGAATGGACGGGAAGTTCTCCGAAGTACCGCTCTTACTCTTGCAAGAACCTCAGTAGCAGAGAAGGGTTTCACGATGTAATCATCCGCGCCGATATTCAGGCACTTTACCTTGTCTTCTTCAGAACTTCGTCCGGTAAGCATGATGATCGGTACAGATGAAAATTGACGTATTCGTTCACTGGCTGTTATCCCATCTAACTTCGGCATCACAATATCCATTAGAATGAGATCTGGAGGATTATTAACAACCCTCTCAATTGCATCCATCCCGTTGGAGGCTGTGGTAACTTGATACCCTTCAGTAGCCAAGTTTATCTGCAATAATCTAAGATACCGTGCTTCATCATCGACAACTAAAATACTCGTCGCCACAGTTCACTCTCCTCGCTCTTGATTGCTCGTTGTGATGGGTAACAGGATGTGGAATGTGACACCTTTGCCTGGCTCTGATTCTGCAAATATTTCTCCATGGTGCGAATCGATTATTTGTTTACAGATATACAATCCCAAACCGGTCCCTCTTGTTTCGGTCGGATTGTTTGGATTCCGATAGAATTTTTGGAAAAGATTGGCTGTTACACTTGCGGGTACTCCGGGTCCATCATCTTTATATGCGATATGAATATTTTTCTCAACTACCTCAGCTGTGATCAATAAATTACAGCCAGGTGCATACTTAATTGCATTGTTGATGATATTTTCAAAAACTTGAGTTAATCTTCGCGGGTCACCACTGACTCGTGGTAATTTTTCTGCCATCTGAGTTTCAATACTCAGGTTGCCCTGATGCATTTTTGCTCGCATGACAACGTCTCTTATCAGAGTGTCAATTTGCACCGGCTGCAAATCCATAGAAATAGATCCACTCTGTAAACGGGCAGAATCAAGAATATTATCTATTAATTCCTGCAAGCGATCCGTCTCTTCATCAATGATTTTTAGAAACTCATTTTGTACTTCCTGTGTCCAAGTCGTGTCAGATCGCATGAGGGTGGTTGTATACCCTTTTATAAAACCAATTGGAGATATCAATTCATGCGAAATAGTTGAGATGAAATCTTCTTGCATTAATGATTGTTTTTGCTGTTCTTCCAGTAATGATAAGCGTTCTTGATAATATTTTTGCTTAAGGAGATATCCCAACATACAAGCCAGCATTCCAATGGATTGTTTATCCCCCGGAGTGTATGCCGGCCCGCCAAACCTGATGAGAATTAATACGTAATCAGTTTCAAAAATCTGAATGGGCATTCCCAGCACAAACGGATATTCGAGCCGATTGTTGTCAATGCCTTCAGGAATAATTGGCTGGTTTACATCAACTTTTTTACTTTCAAAAACTCTTGCAGCAGTGGCATCTCCCCATGAGATGAATTCACCGGTGGTTTTTCCCCGACCCACAGCACGCGCAAAAACCACCTCGAACTCAGAAGAATCCGCATTACTTTTTTGATAGATTGCCAGGTTATCAAATAATACTAATCTGCGAAAATAGGGGACAATTTGATCCAGTCCAATTTTCCAATCGATCGATTGATTAATTGTCTTGCAAATCTCCAGCATTCCAGGTAGCGCACCGGTTGTGGCTGATATGGGTGGATTAAGGTTTGGGTCGGGCATAGTAACCTGCCTTATTTAGTTGGTTATAAATGGCAGTGTAAACTCAAATTTTGAATACTTGCCGACTTCAGAAGATACAATAATCTGCGAGTGATGCGCTTCAATAATTTGTTTGACGAGAGATAAACCCAAACCAGTTCCACCATAACGCCTTGTAGATGACCCATCAAGTTGGTGGAAAGGTTCAAAAATCTCATCCATTCTTTCTGCGGGTATTCCGATTCCAGTATCCACAACAGAAATTCTAAAACCGATTGGTTCTTGTTGGATGGTTACCGTAATACTTCCTTCGGGTGTCGTAAATTTTATTGCATTGTCCAATAATTGCATTACAACCCATGAAATCTTCTCTTCATCCATCCGAATCAATGCTGGAGAATCGGGAAGTTTGGCGGTCAGTTTGATATTTTTCTCTTCGGCTTTAGGCAGGCTATGCTTTAAAACATTTGCCACCATTTTGTTTAAATCAGCCTCAACCAGTTTTAATGCCACATCTCCTTTAGACATTTGAGAAAAATTGATTAGGTCTTCAATAAGTCTTTCCAGTCTCTCTGTAGAGCGGCGTATCGTCATCAGAGTATTTGAGACTTCAGGTGAAAGATCGCCCATCGCGCCAGCAAGTAACAATTCCTGGTAGCCTTTGATGTGCGTAAGAGGAGTTCGTAATTCGTGTGAGATGTTGGCAATGATATTAGTTTTGAGTTTATCTAGTTCGGCAAGTTTATTCAGCGCTACCTGAAGTTCATGAGTTCTTTGGATCACCCTTTGTTCAAGGGTTCGATTTGCTTCTTCCAGAGCATTTCTTAACTGGATGATTTGTTCGGTAATTGCCTGATCAAGTCGGTTACGTTCAATAAATTTTAATTCAAGTAATAAATCGCCAAGTAAAATATTCTTACCATTGGCGCGATATGTCTTCTGCATCTCTAAGGCGTAATTAAGTTGTTCTGGTTTAAGAAACCCTCTCTCAACCAGATAATCTCCGATTCGGGGAACTAATACTTCAGGGGTAAGAGCTTGCTGCGAGGTCATAGAATCCCTTTCTATACCATTAGACCTGCTATCATTTTAGCGGAGATGCTGTAGGATGACAACAGTAAAATTGACACGTGGAAGGTAGAATTGGCGTATTAAGCCCCCATCTGAAGAAATTTTCGTTTAACCAATCTTTGCTAACAATGAATCTAATTCTTCATCAGAATAATAATGTATCACCAGTGTGCCCCCTTTGGGGCTGTAGTGCAGGGTAACTTTTGTTCCTAAACGTTCCCGTAAATCTTGTTCAATCTCTTTTACTTGCGCATAGTATATTGGTTTGGGCGGGACAGGATTTTTCTGACCAGACAGTTTCTTTACTAATTCTTCAGTCTGCCTGACGTTCAGATCTTTTTCTAATATCGTTTGCAGAGCAGCAACTTGCGATTGGGGGGTTGCCAGACCTAGTAAAGTACGTGCATGACCTTCTGAAATTTTTCGATCTCGTAATGCCTGCTGAACTTTTTCAGGAAGTTTAAGCAAGCGAATGGTATTCGTAACAGCGGTTCTGCTTTTTCCAACTTTATCAGATACATCTTCGTGAGTTAAATTAAATTCGTCAATAAGCTGTTGATATGCTCTGGCTGTCTCCAGAGGTGAGAGGTCTGCCCGTTGAATATTTTCTATCAGTGCCAACTCAAGGCTCTGAATTTCAGATACTGTCCTTACAATGGCCGGTACCTCGCTCAGCCCTATCAATTCTGAAGCACGAAGTCTTCTCTCTCCAGCAATCAGGGTGTATTCGCCGGGAACACTTCCCTGTGTCACAATTAATGGTTGTAGTATGCCATACTCTCGAATCGATGCTGCGAGCTCTGATAGTTCTTCAGAGTTCATCTCTTGTCTGGGTTGACGCGGGTTTGGGGAAATCGAGGTGATGGCGATTTGTTGAACCATTTCACCGGTTGGCTCACCCTGATTAACAGGGATGAGTGCGTCAAGTCCTTTTCCTAATCCGGATCTTCGAGTCATAAGATTACTCCGAGATGTTAATGGGGTATTGCTGATTTTGCCGTAAGAGTTCTGTCGCTAAATTCATATATGCAGTTGTTGCAGAAGATTCAGGTGCGTAATGAGTGATTGGTAGCCCGTAAGAAGGAGCTTCTGCCAGGCGGATACTTCGGGGTATAACAGAATCATATACCTGGTTCGGAAATACCCGTTTAACTTCTGTTACCACATCCGATGATAACCTGGTGCGGCTATCAAACATGGTCAACACTACACCGCGAATACGTAAATCTGGAAAGAGAGAAGATTTTATTCTGCTGATAGTATGAGTCAATTGCCCTAATCCTTCAAGCGCCAGATATTCACATTGAACAGGGATAATCAAACCATCTCGTGCAGCTAATAACCCATTTAATGTAAGTAACCCTAATGATGGTGGACAATCGATTAAAATGTAATCATAACGGTCAATGATCGGAAATAATACATCTCTTAACTTAGTCTCGCGTCCGTCCATATCAACTAATTCCACTTCAGCACCAGCTAAAGCAGGGGAAGATGGAAGCAATGAGATTTTTAGTTTTGGATTATGCAAAATGCAATTGGAAGCTGGTGTGCTGTTTACCAGACATTGATAAATACCTTGTTTCACCTGGTATTTGTCGATACCGAGGCAGGATGTAGCATTTGCCTGTGGATCAATATCAACAAGGAGTACTTTTTTATCAAAACGGGCAAGAGCTGCACCAAGGTTGATCGCAGTTGTAGTTTTGCCCACACCACCTTTTTGATTTACAAGTGTATAGATGTGCGCTATCGCCATCTTTTAGATTACCTCAACCAGACAATTTTGAATTTCTTCCCGGGTGGGGATACTGTTCAAACCAGCCCTCGTAACCGAATAAGCTGCCAGATGCGTTGCGAAACGGGCTGCTTCCCAGGGGTCTTTGGTTGCCAGGTACCTGAAAAAATAAGCAGCAGCGAAAATATCGCCTGCCCCAGTGGCATCCAGTTCCACCATCTTAGGCGGGGTGAAGTGGCGAACATCGCCATTCCAGAATACCCTTGAGCCGTTTGCCCCCTCAGTGACCACGAAGATCTTGATAGCAGAAGCCATCTCTTCAATCCGTTCTTCGTCCCCTTGCACATCTTCTACACTGATAACGGCAATATCTGAATTACCCATGACATACCGGTATTCCAGCCATTCTGTTGGATACACTCTGCCCTTTTCATCCCATGTTCTTAACCAGCCTTGAGGGGTTAATCCAATCAATGAATTTGGGAACGCTGTGGATAAACTCGGATGAATTTCATTAACGAGAGGACCAAGATGAACAATGGGTGTGTTTTTCCAGGCTTCTGGAATAAGGACAGGTTCCAATATCCCGGCCTGACTGTAGCAGAATTGAATCCTACCAGTTGCTGTGTAAACATTTTCAAAGGTAGCTGTAGTATCTGAATATTTGTTTATTATCTGAATACCATTTAACTGGCTGAAATCAAGATCATTACTACATGTAGTAATGATACCAACCCGCAATCCAAGTGCTCTAGCAGTGAGGGACGAAAAGGATGCAGTTCCGCCCATTCTTGGGCCATTAGGAGTGAGATCTTTGGTTAAAACCCCAAAGATCAGGTAGTCGACAGGTTCTACGAAGGGAGGATTTAACATTAGTTGATTTTACCTGAAATAAGAATTATTCTTCCGTGTTTTTATTAAAATCTACCTTATCAATATTTTGTGAAACTAAGTCATCAATAGAAATACTTGACCGATGATAGCCTGAAGCTGCTGTTTCGCAATATGGACAGATTTCCCAACTAAGTTCAAGAATTTTCCCGCATGAAATACATTTTTTACTTAATCGGGTTCGGCATGTGGGGCAAACAAGCCAGTCATTTTTAACTTTACGGCTGCATCCCGGGCATAATGGAGACTCTTCGAGTGACTGTAAAAGGGTTTCTTCTTCAAGGTTGCGTTGATACTCCTCTTCCAGTGTTTGCCCTGGTCGCAACAATACATACACCAGTGCTCCGGGTATAAATAAAATGATAGTCAAGATGACTGCCAGAATTCTTAATAATGGATCCCTGCTTCTCCTGCGGATATCACGGAAAGTCCACAGAATCAGACTGATCCATAAAACCACAAGGAAGACTATGCTAAAACCGGCAAAAAACTGGATTGCCGAATTTATAAATGAGGGATCAAGTATCATTGGTTCTCCGTCAGGGGAATTATAGCATGGATGCCTGAAAATGACCTCGCAGGAGAATTACTCACATTTGCTACTTCAGATTAAAATCAAAGAAACAAGCATAGGAGCAACGATGAAAGTCCGCGAATACACAACCTATAGAATCCGTGATATGGCTGTATCAGAACGTCCCCGGGAGAAGCTGGCGAAATTTGGGGCAGCAGACCTCAGTAATGCGGAGTTGCTGGCTATCTTGTTGCGCGTAGGCGTTGAAGGAGAAAATGCAGTTCAACTTGCTACCAATCTGCTGCTCGAGTTCGGAGGTTTGCGTGGTTTGTACCATACGCCTTACACTAAGCTTTGCCAGCGAAGGGGAATTGGACCCGCGAAAGCCGCCCAGTTGATGGCTGCGCTTGAATTGGGACGAAAATTTAGTCTGGTTGATAAAGCAGTTCAATCAGTCCATAACCCCCAAGATGTTTATGACCTGATGGGAGATGCGCTTTCTCTTTTGGAGCAGGAAGAAATGTGGGTGCTGTACCTGGATGTCAGAAATCAGATTATCGAAAAGGAAATGATTTACAGGGGAACTGCAAATTCAGCCTCCATACGCGTGGGAGAATTATTCAAGGGCGCGGTCCGCTGCAATGCGAATGGAGTGATTCTCATTCACAACCATCCCAGTGGAGATCCATCACCGAGTGGGGAAGACATAGCACTCACGAAATCTGCCATGCAAGCCGGCAAGCTACTGGATATCGAAGTGGTTGACCATGTGGTCATCGGACGGGGCAAATTTAAATCGATAAAAGGTATAATCTAAGCGTTTTCTTTGTAGAGCCTTTTTTTCTGTATTAGAAAAATTGATGGCAACAAAGAGATATTTATAAGGATCTTTATAGTTATTTCTAAAAACCTTATCCTAATATACGTGTGGCAATTTTTATGATCACAATAAATGAGTCGCTTTCCATTGATGAAAATGAACTGGAGTTTTCCTTTATCCGCGCTTCAGGTCCGGGCGGGCAGAATGTAAA
>CAZYOF010000029.1:0-23185 GCA_964648485.1 uncultured Leptolinea sp. | reverse complement strand
GCAGAGCGCCTGTCTCCAAAACAGGAGGTTGTGGGTTCAATTCCTGCCTGGCCTGCCAGAAAAGTAAACGCCGTCTTTAAAGGCGGCGTTTTAGGCGTAAAAAAGATTCTTCAGTCGGTACTAAACCGGTTGGATGATTATAAAGGAGCCGATTATGGCTGATAGAAATGAGAAACCAAAAGAACCAAACGCAATTCAACGATATTTCCGGGAAACTGTCGGTGAATTGCGCAAGGTGAATTGGCCGACTACCAAAGAAGCCTGGCATCTGACAAAGATTGTCTTGTTGGTGCTGGCACTCATGAGCATTCTTCTTGGATCTCTAGACTTTATTTTCTCCAAGATTATTGAATGGATCGTGGTATAAAATCTTACCGCGTATAGCTGGTGAGAGGAGCGTTTTTAATGGATTCACAGGATTTTGAAAACCTGGAAAAACCAGTGGAATCAGAAGAAGCTGAAGAGACATCTTCGGCTGAATTACACGCACCACTGAGTATGGACGCCCCGGCAGCACCTGATTTTTCCATCGAACAATCTATTGAACAAGCTGGCGATCAGCGTGCGTGGTATGTAGTTCATTGCTACTCTGGTTATGAAAACAAAGTACGTCATAATCTGGAGCAGAGAATTGAAACTATGGGAATGAAAGACAGAATATTTGATGTCGTCATTCCCACGCAGGAAGAAATTGAAGTTAAAGATGGTAAACGGAAAACGGTTGAAAGGCATGTGTTTCCGGGTTATGTATTAGTTAACATGATCCTCTCTGAAGAATCCTGGTATGTTGTTCGTAACACTCCGGGAGTGACTGGATTTGTTGGAATGGGTAATACACCAACTCCACTTCGCCCAGAAGAAGTACAACAGATACTTCGGCGAATGGAAGCAGAAGCTCCGGTGGTTAAGGTTACCTTCAAGATCGGTGAACGAGTACGTATTGTTGATGGACCTTTCAATGATTTTCGCGGATCAGTTTCTGAAATCGATATGGAGCGCAGCAAAGTTCGGGTGATGGTCAATTTCTTTGGCCGTGAGACACCGGTCGAGCTTGACTTTTTACAAGTAGAACGCGCATAAATCAAGGAAATACCAGCTATTATCTTTAGCTGAAACAGGTGGAAGGGTGTACCTCGAAACGCCCGTTATTACCACAAAGGAGTGAAAAGTGGCAAAGAAATTAAAAGCAGTTGTACGTTTGAATATCGAGGCCGGAAAAGCCAATCCCGCGCCGCCCATCGGCCCTGCACTGGCAGGTCATGGTATTAACATTATGGCATTCTGCAAAGAATACAACGCTCGAACTCAGAATAAACCGGGCGAAGTTATTCCTGCAGATATTTCAGTTTATACAGATGGTTCTTTTACATTTGTACTGAGATCTTCACCTGCATCGATCTTACTGGCTAAAGCAGCTGGTATTGCAAAAGGTTCGGCAGAACCCAATCGAACAAAAGTGGGTAAAGTAACTCAGGCACAAATTCGTGAAATAGCCGAAATCAAATTTAAAGACATGAATGCCAACGATATTGAAAATGCAATGAAGCAAATCGAAGGCACTGCCCGGAATATGGGTATAACAGTCGAAAAATAAACCCCTGTGGGAGGGCGATTGAGCCCGACTGAACCACCAAGGAGTAAAAATGTCAAAACACGGTAAAAATTTTCTGGCTGCAAAAGCCAAAGTAGATCAGGAGAAAGCATATTCTCCACAAGAAGCAGTTGAACTGGTAAAGGAAACCTCTTTCACCAAGTTTGATGCTACTGTTGAAGTTCATCTTCGTATGGGCTTGGACCCTCGCCAGGCAGATCAGATGGTTCGTGATGTAGTTGTTCTACCCCATGGTTTGGGTAAAACTGTTCGCGTTCTGGTTTTCGCGCAGGGAGATGCTGCCCAAAAGGCAAAAGATGCCGGTGCAGATTTCATTGTCGATTCTGATGAAATGGTGAATAAAATTCTCGGCGGGTGGACTGATTTTGATGTAGCCATGTCAACCCCGGATATGATGGGCAAAGTTGGTAAGCTTGGTAGAGTGTTAGGTCCACGTGGTCTGATGCCTAATCCGAAAGCTGGAACTGTTGCACCCGGTGAAGATCTTCCACGCGTCATTGAAGAAGCAAAAGCTGGTCGTGTAGAATTCAGACTTGATAAGACTGCCAATATCCACGCACCTATTGGTAAAGTATCATTTAGCTCTGAACAACTCTTTGCTAATATGGCTGCTCTGATGAATGCGATAAAGAAAGCAAAGCCATCAGCATCTAAGGGAACCTATATTAAACATATTACCCTGACCTCAACTATGGGTCCTGGTGTAAAAGTGGATACGCTAGCTGCTCAATCCATGACAGATGTAGCAGACTAGGGTATAATTCGACAACCTAATACTGTTCACCAGAGACAGCGGGTGCCTGAAATGGCTTAATCATACCAGCCGAGGTGAAGACTAACGTACAAACGTTCCTGCCGGATCAGGCAGAAAAAAGTCTTTGCCCGGTTGAAAAAACCAGACAAAGATTTTTATTTTTATGAAGGAAGGAGGTGAAATACATTGGCTTTTTCAAAAGAACATAAAACCAAAATGATGGAACAGTATCAGACCTGGGTTGAGAAAAGCAATGCAATGTTTATTGTTGAATATACCGGGTTGAATATGAATGGCATCAACACTATCCGCGCTAAGACTCGTGAAGCTGGTGGCGAATTACATGTGGTAAAGAATACCCTCATGCGAGCGGTATTTGAGAAGAAAGGCATAAAACTCGAAGAAAAGCTGCTCGAGGGATCATCTGCCATCGGTTTTGCATTTAGCGATGCACCGGCTTTAGCAAAGGCAATTTCCGATTTTGCAAAAGGAAATGATGTCTTCAAAGTCAAAGGTGGATATTTGGGTGAGCAGGTTATGGATGCTGTACAGGTTAAAGCACTGGCAGATCTACCATCTCTCCCGGTTATGCGGGCAACCTTGCTTGGAGTTCTCCAGGCCCCTGCTGGAAAACTGGTCCGAACATTGGCGGAACCCGCTCGTGGGTTGGCTGCAGTTATTAAGGCTCATTCAGAGCAGCCAGTTGCTGCTTGATGGTTCAGTATGGAAAATTCCGTTCCCTGGAACGGTTAAATAATTGATTATTCATTCGTTAGGAGAATTTGAAATGGCAGATTTAACCAAACTTGTAGATGAACTCAGCCAACTTTCAGTGTTAGAAGCCGCTGAGCTCGTAAAAATGCTCGAAGAAAAGTGGGGCGTTTCCGCCGCAGCTCCCGTAGCAGTTGCCGCTGCCGGTGGTGGCGCTGCAGCCGCTGCTGAGCCAGTAGAAGAAAAGACCGAATTTGATGTAGTCATCAAAGATGCTGGTCCTAAGAAAATCGAAGTCATTAAAGTCATCCGCCAGCTCACCAATCTCGGTCTGGTCGAAGCTAAAACAATGGCCGAAACAGCTGGTTCCAAGGTTCTTTCCGCAGTTGCCAAAGAAGCAGCCATGGATGCCAAGAAAAAACTGGAAGAAGCCGGCGCAGTCATCGACGTTGCTTAATCCAACTCGAAAATATAAAATCAGCCCGTTTATTCGGGCTGATTTTATATTAAATACTATCTAATCATAATACCCATGGTTATAATCAAGCAAAAATACAAGGGACATTATGGTATCTACATTCTTATCACTAAATCCAGTTGTACAGGCTTTACTGGCAGGCTTATTCACCTGGGGTGTAACTGCCTTAGGGTCAGCTTTTGTATTTTTTAACCGACAGGTAAACCATAAACTCCTTTCTGGTATGCTTGGTTTTGCTGCTGGTGTTATGGTGGCTGCATCCTGCTGGAGTTTACTTGTTCCTGCTATCGAATTATCGACAGAATTAGGTGTTATCCCATGGATCCCACCAGTTGTTGGTTTTCTCATGGGTGGAGCATTTTTGTATCTGATCGATAAAATACTTCCCCATCTACACATGGGTCTTGCTACTTCTGAGTCAGAAGGATTAAAAACTTCCTGGCAAAGATCTGTGCTCCTGGTTCTGGCGATCACCCTGCATAATATCCCGGAAGGCTTGGCTGTAGGCGTTGGATTTGGCGCTGTTGCTATCGGTTTACCTGCCGCATCCATTTCTTCGGCGATTGCATTGGCTATGGGTATTGGATTGCAAAACTTTCCTGAAGGAATGGCTGTTTCTGTTCCGTTGCGTGGAGAAGGATTGAGCCGCAGGAAAGCATTTATGTTCGGACAGGCATCAGCTATCGTTGAACCGATAGCGGCTGTAATTGGAGCTGCAGCGGTTGTATCAATGCGGGAGATGTTGCCGTACGCACTTGCTTTTGCTGCTGGTGCTATGATTTATGTAGTTGTTGAAGAGCTGATCCCAGAATCGCAGCGAGGAGAAAGCACTGATATTGCCACCATAGGCGCGATGGGAGGTTTTGCGATTATGATGTTGTTGGATGTAGCATTGGGATAAATCATAGTGAAGATTTTGTAGAAAAATCTGAAAAAAAGTAGTATCTGAAATTAGATTATTGTTATACAGCAACAGGTAGTCTTCTTACAACCATGAGGACCTTTCCTTGAACCTGTACATTTCGAGGATTGTCAATAATGATGGGTTTCATCGTTTTATTTGCCGGTTGTAAACGGATACGGCTACCTTCTTTATAAAAATACTTAAGGGTAGTCTCATCTCGATCCAGAAGCCAGACAGCAACCATCTCTCCATTACGGGCTTCTTGTACTTTTTTCATAATGACCAGATCACCATCGTTTACCATGGCATCGATCATAGAATCCCCCTGTACTTCAAGAGCAAAAAGGCTATCCATTTTTTCTCGAGGTGGAAGCATACTGCGGGCGATACTAATAACGGACTCTGAGTCAAAATAATTTAAGTCCGAAGCAGGAACTGGCACCGGTTCACCTGCTACAATTCTACCGACAACAGGTACTTTCAACATTTCATCGATTGTGTCTATAATAGGTTTGACTTTCTCTTCAAGAAGTTCGCCAAAAACATTTTTTATCATGGTGATACCGCGTGAAATATTCTTCTCACGTTTGATGTACCCCCATTTTTCCAGTTGATCTAGATAATAATTTACGACGGAGGTGGAAGATATTTTGGTTTCTTCACAGATTTCGCGGATAGCAGGTGGAAAGCCATTCCGTTTTTGATATGATTCCATATATGAAAGAATCTTCTCATGGCGCGGTCCCAAACCTTGTGTTCGTTTCACCATATCTTCCTCCGATAATAGAACAATCGTACATATGTTCTAACAATATTTATACATGAACATTTGTTCTTTGTCAAGTTTAATGTTCATGAAAAATATGGCGTAAAATTGATCGTATTCTGTTATGATAGGCTTGATGAAATGGGTAAATATTCGCATTTTACTATCAAGGAGTTTCTGTGGAGTTTGAAAAAATTTGTGTAATAGGCTTGGGGTATATTGGTCTTCCGACAGCGAGTACTTTTGCAGCGCATGGCGTCAATGTATTAGGCGTAGATGTAAATCAGAATATTCTTGATATCCTTCAAAGAGGAGACCTCCATATTGTTGAACCAGGTCTTCGAACTCTTTTTCATGAAGCTGTGCAAAATGGCAAACTTGCATTTGCCAATAAACCTGCTGAAGCGCAAGCATTTTTAATAGCTGTACCTACTCCATTCAAAAATGGGAAATTAGCTGATATGCGTTTTGTAGTCTCAGCAGCGGAATCAATTGTTCCCTGGTTACGTAAGGGAAATCTGGTTGTACTTGAGTCAACATCCCCACCCAAAACTACAATTGATCTTGTTCAGCCTATCCTAGAAAAATCTGGTCTTAAAGCAGGTCAAGACTTTTATCTTGCATACTCGCCAGAGAGGGTCCTTCCGGGGCAGATTTTACGTGAACTGGTTGAAAATGCCCGGGTAATCGGGGGTATCAACTCAACCTCTGCCCAGGCAGGATGTGATCTGTACAAGATATTTGTCCGCGGAGAAATCGTTCAGACAGATGCAACCACTGCCGAGATGGTTAAATTGATGGAGAATACTTACCGTGACATAAACATAGCCATTGCTAATGAATTTTCCCGCCTGGCAGATAGGTTTGGTATTGATGTATGGGAAGCTATTTCTATTGCGAATCGTCACCCGCGGGTTAAAATTTTAAATCCCGGACCAGGTGTAGGGGGTCACTGTATCAGTGTTGACCCCTGGTTTTTAGTTGAAGCTGCACCAGACATTACTCCTCTTGTTCTTACAGCCCGGAAGGTTAATGATTCACAACCCGAATTTGTTGTAGATTGGATGGAAAAGAAAGCAGAAAGTCTGAAAGGTAAGAAAGTTGCAGCTCTCGGGTTGAGTTACAAACCAAATGTAGACGATTTCAGGGAAAGCCCTGCAGTTGAGATTGTGAAGTTGCTTAAAGAAAGAGGAGCTTCCGTTCTGGCATATGATCCGTTTACCGGACAGATAGAGATAGAGGGATTAACTCTGGTTAGTGATATTTCCAGTCTATTTGGGAATGTAGATATTCTTGTAGTATTAGTTGCTCATGATCAGTTTAAGAATTTATCCCCGGCTGATTGGAAGGGCAAAGCTTCTTTTCCTTTGGTTTTCGATACTGTAAATATCTGGAGTAATACCGAATGGATGAAAATGCCCATGAAATTTTTTGAATTGGGTGTTGCTGATTGGAAAAACAAATCATCGTGAAAGAGAAAAAACCTTTACGAATTCTTGCAGTGTATGGAACGCGTCCAGAGGCAGTAAAACTGGCACCGGTAATCAATGCTTTTCGGAAGACCCATGGAGTGGAAATCTATTCCTGTGTGACAGCTCAACATCGGGAAATGCTCGACCAGGTATTGGAAATATTTGATTTACGACCCGAAATAGATCTGAATTTAATGAAACCAGACCAAACACTTGCAGAAATAAGCTCCTCGGTTATTGCTTCCCTGGATCCAATTCTCCTCAGATTAAAACCTGACTGGGTTATTGTACAGGGTGATACAACCACGGTGATGTCGGCTGCCATCTGTGCGGCATATAGACAAATTAAAGTTGGGCATGTGGAAGCTGGTTTAAGAACAGGTGATAAAAGTCAACCTTTTCCCGAAGAAATTAACCGGAGGGTGGCGAGTGTTATTGCTGATCTGCATTTCGCGCCAACTGAACACAGCCGTAAAAACCTTTTGCGCGAAGGAATTTCTGATAAAGATATCTACGTAACAGGAAATCCAGTGATCGACGCGTTACATTGGATAATTCAACAAGCTCAACCAGAAGAAGTGACTAGGCTCATAACAGATCTTCAAATCGGAGAGTCTGGTCCAAACCGGATGGTTTTGATAACAGCCCACAGACGCGAGAACTTCGGACAACCGCTGGAACAAATCTGTACTGCTATCTCAAAACTGGCAGATCATTACCAGGGTAAAGTTCGTTTTGTTTATCCAGTTCATCTTAACCCCCATGTGCAGGGACCCGTATTCCGGATGTTGCAAGGGAATCAGAACATTACATTGTTACCCCCGCTTAACTATCTGCCCCTCATACACTTAATGAAATATGCAGATCTAATTCTCACAGATTCAGGGGGGATTCAGGAAGAGGCACCTGGATTGGGTAAACCTGTACTTGTGTTAAGGGAGGTAACCGAACGTCCCGAAGGAGTTGCCAGCGGAGTATTAAAGCTGGTCGGTACAGATCCTGATCGAATAATTACGGAAGCACGCAGATTATTAGATGATGGCACGGCATACAAAGAAATGGCAAAAGCTGTCAATCCGTTTGGTGACGGACATGCAGCAGAAAAAATCCGGGACATTATCTGTGGTTTTGAAACAAATGGAGTTGGCTCTTGATGGATAATCATCATTCCCGAACCATTGGGATTATCCCCGGTGTCAAAGGGTTGGGTGGACCTGCATCATTTCACGAAAAATTTGTTAGCGGAATAACTCGCCGTGGGCACAAAATTACATATGATCTGACTCAATCAGACCTGGATGCAGTTCTGGTCATCGCCGGAAGTAAACATTTAAAATTATTGAGTGATATAAAAAGAAGGCGGATTCCCATCATCCAGCGTTTGGATGGTATGAACTGGGTTCATCGCGTTAAAAATACTGGATTAAAACATTATCTGCGATCAGAGATTAATAATTGGATACTAAAAACAATCAGGAATATACTTGCGACGCGAATTGTTTACCAGAGCCGGTTTTCACTTTCATGGTGGGAAGAAAAATATGGTGGGGTGGAAAAACCAACGGAGATTATATACAACGGTGTGGATCTTGAACGTTATGCTCCTCCCCGAGAAATACCGACCATATCCAATGGCATACAGGTTTTACTCGTCGAAGGTCATCTAAAAAATGGTCTTGAACAGGGTTTATTTAATGCAGTGAAGGCGCTGCAAGATTGGCGTTCTCATCTGGGTTTACCAATAATGCTGTCTGCTGCAGGAGATATCCCTGATGATATTCAGAAACGGGTTGAAGTTAAGTTGCCGGGAAGATTCAAATGGCTTGGGATTCTACCCAGGCAAAGCATCATCCGAGAAATGCAAAGAGCTCATGCATTCTTCTCGGTTGAAATGAATCCGGCTTGCCCAAATTCTGTGATCGAAGCACTTGCATGCGGACTTCCAGTAATTGGATGGGAGAATGGTGCAATCAGTGAGCTAGTTGATTCTACCTGTGCTGCGGTTATTCCTTATGGCGGAGATGTATGGAAAGGTGAACCTGCTTCGGTAGAAGGATTCACCGAGAGGGCAAATGACCTTGTGGATAATCTGGCAGAATATCGACAAAATGCACGTCACAGGGCAGAGACATACTTCTCATTGGATAATATGATCGACAAGTATTTACAGGTGATTTTTCCAAAATGAGTAGAACGTTTCACGGAAAGGCAGCAGTTCAGCAGAGAGTGCTTCCCTTTTACAGAGCGCCATTTTTTGATTTACTGGCGGAGTCTTGTTCAGGCGGATTGGATGTTTTTGCAGGCAATCCCCGAAGAGATGAGAGCATTGAGTTATTTCAAAAATTATTTTTTGCCCGTTACCAACACGCGGAAAATGTACATGTTTTTGGCGGGTCCTTTTACCTCTGCTGGCAGAGGAATCTGCTTGACTGGATCAGAGCTGTTCAACCAGACGTTCTTATCTTGGAAGCGAACCCACGCTATCCAGCAAGTTCGGCTGCAATACGATGGATGCATCGACATGGCAAGCCGGTAGTTGGTTGGGGATTGGGTGCCCCGGATTTGAAAGGTTTCAATGCTCTCTTACGCGAAAGCTCCCGCAGGAACTTCCTGCTATCCTTCGATGCGATGATTGCGTATAGCGATTCAGGTGCAGAGGAGTACCGGCGGCTGGGTATTGCGCCCGATCGAGTCTTTGTCGCTCCCAATGCGGTGACCTCGGCGCCGATGGATCCACCTGTCTCGCGGGAAGCACCAAAAGTGAAAGCAAATCTCTTGTTTGTCGGCAGGTTGCAGCAGAGAAAAAGGTTGGACATGTTAATGTACGCATGTGCTAGTTTGCCTGAAAGTATACAACCTAGACTGACAATTGTTGGTGATGGTCCAGATCGAAAAAGGTTGGAAAACATCGCTGCAGAGATTTATCCAGACACAATATTCACTGGCACTCTCATTGGAGATTTATTGACTCCTTATTTTGTAAATGCCGATTTATTTGTTCTGCCAGGTACGGGCGGTTTGGCTATTCAGCAGGCAATGTCGTATGCCTTGCCCGTAATTGTCGCAGAGGGGGATGGCACACAATCTAATCTGGTGCGTTCATCCAATGGCTGGCACATCATCCCGGGTGATTTAGAAGACCTGAAGAGCGTATTGAAAAATGCATTGTGCAACGGTGAGAAATTACCTCAGATGGGTATGGAATCTTACCGGATTGTGCGGGAAGAAATCAATCTTGAAAAAATGGTGGATGTATTCCTGGAAGCTATCCACACCGTGAGCCATTTATGAAAGTATTAATCATTGCGGATGGTCGAAGCCCTACGGCAAAATCTTGGATCCGTCAGGTAGCATCGATCGGCTATGAGATCGCTTTGCTGAGCACCTATTTTTGCGAATTACCTGAAGGTGTATCAGAGTTGCACATTCTGCCTCTGGCTTTCTCGCAGACTGCTACAGCTGGTGCGGGGAATTCTAGTACCCATTTTAAGAAAATTTCGAAGAAAATCATCCAAAATACGCGATTAAGCTTGTTGAATCTCCGGTACTATCTGGGTCCTATCACAGTAATGCGGGCAGTTGATTCATACCAGAAAATACTTGACCAGGTAAAACCTGATCTTGTTCATGGTTTAAGGATCCCTTATGAAGGGATGCTTTCAGCTTATTCGCCTGCAGAAATTCCTGTGATCATATCGACATGGGGGAATGATTTTACGCTACACGCAAATGGATCCCCGCTGATGCAGTACATGACTCGAAAAGCGGTCATTCGGGCAGATGGGTTTATGGCAGATTGTTTTCGCGATATCCGATTGGCAGGTGAATGGGGATATCGAGAGGGTAACCCTGCTCGGTTTGCTCCCGGTAATGGTGGTTTGCAACTCTCTGCGATGATGCGAGATCCTGCATCCATTCGACAGAGAGATGTTCTAAACCGTGATCCCTGGCGGGTAATTAATCCGCGTGGTATCAGACCAGCATATGTAATGAATGATTCGTTTTTTCAGGCAATTCCATTAATCCATGCAAAGGAACCTCATGCCACGTTCTGGGCTACATCGATGCGTGGGCAGGTGGATGCGGAAAAGTGGGTGAAACGACTTTCTCTGGACGACCGCGTTTGTCTTCTCGATCCGGAACCGCAGAAAATTCTATGGGAAAGGTTTCGCCTGAGCAGTGTTCTGATATCACCAGCTACCCATGATGGTACCCCCAACTCGGTATTAGAGGGGATGGCATTAGGATGTTTACCGATTGTCGGTAGAATTGAATCATTGGAAGAATGGATCGAGCACGGTAGAAATGGCCTACTGGTTGATCCGAATGATCCAAATTCAATAACAGAAGGAATTTTGGAAGGGTTATTGAATAAGGACCTTCAAGAGCGAGCAGCCCAATACAACCTGGAAATTGTCCATCATCGCGCAGATGCAGAAAAAATTCGTCATGATATATCTTCGTTTTACAACGAAGTACTTGAAAAAAAACATTCAATTAATTGACAGAGAAGAGCAAGACCACACCCACCAGGGAAATAACCACACCAAGCACCGCTTTCCAGGATACTTTTTCTCCCCTTAGTGCGGCAATGGGCAAAATAAAGATGGGGCTGGTTGAGAGGAATGTTTGTGTAATACCCGCGGGGGCAAGCTGCAGAGCAACTTGTTGCAACCAGATCGCCAGGTAAGTGCCTATAAAACCCACCAGAGCAATCATACCAATCAATTTGCGGGGCTTAGGGTTCGCATCATCTGATTTCTTCAACCATACGAAGCGTTTACCTTTCTGAAATGCTATAACAATGAGTAAGGAGCCGATACCTGCAAGCAAGCGAATAATGGCAGTCTGCAGTGCTGAGATATCTGAGGAAGTTAGTGCGTATCGTGAAATTACAGCTCCTATAGATTGGGCCAGGCTCGCGATGAATGCAAAGATTAAACCGACCCACAACTGCCTTTTTCCCGGGTGGTCTGATTGCTCCTGCATGATGACCCAGGAGACGCCCGCGAGGGTGATCAAAATCCCCAGCCACGAAATTGCCGGCAGCTTCTCACGGAGAAATCCCCATGAAATTAATCCTGCCATTGGTGGCGAAAGAACCCCCATTAATAGAGCCAATCGGGCTCCAAGTTTATTTAGTGATTCAAAGTATGCTGTATCACCCAGACCAATTCCAATAATCCCACTCAGAGCTAAAAGAATGAGCGTGAATGTGGATGTATTGGGGTTTTTCTCGCCGAGAAGCAAAGTGGTGATGATCATCATGGCGACGGCAAGGCTACCCTTCACCAGATTTAATTCTGTGGGTGGAATATTTTCACCCAGTTTACGAAAAATAATTGCGGCTGCAGACCAAAGAAAAGCTGCAAGGAGTGCTGCTGCACCCCCGAGAAGGGTTAAATTTTTTGGATCGTTGATAAGCGGCATAATGATTTCTCGAAAAATGGAATTATAGCACGCGCAGGCTTCAGCATGGAACCTGATAGATTAGTAAAAATACTTGAGCAAATAGATATTCCCAATTCCGCAGATGAATTGAATAAAACCTGGCTGGTGTATAATTTATCTATCCAGCTCAAAAATTCACCCCAGGGAGAATTACAATGGCAGAAAAGAAAATCCGTGTTCTTGTGGCAAAACCAGGATTAGATGGGCATGACCGCGGTGCAAAAGTTGTTGCCCGTGCTTTACGGGATGCCGGTATGGAAGTGATATACACCGGTTTACGGCAAACCCCAGAAATGATAGCAGAAGCTGCTCTTCAGGAGGATGTGGATGCAGTCGGATTATCTATCCTTTCGGGTGCACATCTGGCGCTGGTTCCACGAGTGATGGAATTACTCAAAAAACAGGGGCAAGATAAAGTGGCGGTTGTCATTGGAGGGATTATTCCTGAGGAGGATGTGCCAGCGCTTACAGATGCTGGTGTAAGAGCAGTCTATGGTCCTGGGACATCTACCCAGGTTATTGCTGAAGATATTCAAAAATTTGTACTCAATTAATCAGACAGGTTGGAGGATATCCCTCCAACCATTAACAATCAAATGCCAGTAGATATCCAAGCTTTAATATCGGGTGATCGTTTGATGCTTGCCCGAGCTTTGTCTGCAGTGGAGAATGACACTGAAGAAGGTCGAAATATTCTCTCAACAATTTATCCATTGGGTGGTAAGGCTCACCTCATCGGAGTAACCGGTTCACCCGGAACTGGTAAATCATCCCTTGTAAACCAGGTCGTACTCAATCTAAGAAAAATAGATCCCACGGGAAAAATTGCTATCATCGCTGTAGATCCGACCAGTCCATTTAGCGGGGGCGCAGTTCTGGGAGATCGAGTCAGAATGAGAGATCTCTCTGGTGATGCCAGTGTATTTATACGATCAATGGCAAGTAGAGGTGCATTAGGAGGATTGGCTATCCAGACTGCTGCTCTGGCACAAGTGTTTGATTGTGCTGGCTATTCCAGGGTAATTATCGAAACCGTAGGGGCGGGGCAGAATGAAGTTGATATTGTCCGCCTGGCTCATTCTACTTTGGTAGTAGAAGCTCCTGGTTTGGGAGACGACATCCAGGCTATAAAAGCGGGTATTCTCGAGATAGCTGACATTTTGGTCGTGAATAAGGCTGATCGCCCGGGCGTTGAGGCAACAGAACGTGCTTTACGTAGTATGCTGGAATTGGCAAATGGATCCATCCGCAATAAAGGGCATCACCAATTACTAAATGCAAACGTAGGTGACTCTCTGATCCATGATGATTCAGGCTGGCAGCCTCCTGTTGTGAGAACCATTGCTACGTCTGGGCAGGGGGTTGATGAACTCATAGCAGAGATAGAAAATCATCATCGATGGCTTATTTCATCTGGTGAATGGGAAAGAAGAGAAAAATCAAGGATAAAAACTGAAATGCAGGAAATGTTGAAGGCAGAGTTGTTGCGGAAGTGGGACAATCATAGTGCGCGTGAAGCATTTCAGCTAGAGCTTGAAAAAGTATTAAATCGCGAGATTTCACCGCAGGAAGCAGTGAGAAACCTGACATAATCACCATTAAATAACTTTTGACTTTAAACCTGATGTAACCACACCTAAAAAGGTTAGTTCATTGTTTTCCCATTACTTTGGCGTATAATAACGAGCATATACCCAGGCGAGTATTTTTGGTGTAATTATTTTCCGATTTATACTGGAGTTGATTATGGAAAGAACCCCCATCAAGGAACTTAGGAAGTTTATCGGCAGGGAAGTCAAAATTCAGGGCTGGCTACAAACACTTCGCGACCAGAAGAAAATGCAATTTCTGGTGATTCGTGATCATACAGCTGCTGCACAGGTAGTTTTTGAAAAATCAGTAAATGAAGAAATGGCGGCGAAAATCTCAGCACTCACCACCGAAAGTGCCGTCACAATTCGGGGATTGGTAATTGATAATCCAATTGTGAAGTTGAATGGTCTTGAGATTCAATTACTGGATGTTCAGGTTGAGAACCTTGCTGAATCTCCCCTGCCATTAGACCCCTTTGCCGAAACACTCCCCGAGATGGATTATCGTCTGGATTGGCGCTACCTTGATCTGCGCCGACCAGAAACAGCGATTATCTTTAAAGTACAAACAACTGCCGAAATGGCGATGCGTGAATACTGGATCAAAGAAGGATTCAGGGAGATGCATAGTCCGAAAATTATGGGCTCTCCAAGTGAATCTGGAGCGGAACTTTTTGAACTGCAATATTTTGATCGCAAGGCGTATCTATCGCAATCACCCCAATTTTATAAACAAATGGCGATGGCCGCCGGGTATGATAAAGTCTGTGAAATAGGGCCGGTTTTCAGAGCTGATCCTTCTTTTACCTCACGTCATATGACTGAGTTTACAGGAGTAGATGTCGAAATAAGTTGGATCGACAGCCACGAAGATGTAATGAAATTTCACGAGGAATGGCTGCAATACGTTTATAAAAGAGTGAAAGAGGTTCATGGCGATGAAATTCGTGACCTTTTGGGGGTTGATCTGGTTGTTCCTGAGACACCTTTTCCAAGATTAACTATGAGCGAAGCTTATGCCATTCTAAAAGCACAGGATTATTCCCTTCCTCCGGAACGTAAAGGTGATATCGATCCAGGCGGGGAACGTTTATTGGGTAAGTATGTAAAAGATAAATATGGTAATGATTTTGTATTTGTAAAAGACTGGCCCATATCTGTTCGTCCTTTCTATCATATGCGTCATGAGGATAATCCTAACTTGACGAAGAGCTTCGATTTGCTGGGCAGTGGTTTGGAAATTACGACAGGGGCACAGCGTGAACACCGCGCTGAGGTTTTACTTAAACAGGCAGAAGAAAAAGGATTAACAGCCGGACCAATCCAGTTCTACCTTGACTTCTTTAAATATGGCTGCCCTCCTCATGGAGGATTTGGGATGGGATTGAACCGTTTTCTGATGGTGCTCCTCGGATTAGGGAATGTACGTGAAGCGACTTATCTCTTCAGGGGACCCAATCGGCTGCATCCATAGAGAAATACTGGCAGATGGGTAGCAAAAACCCATCTGCTTTATTTTTTCATCAATATCGGGAGGAAAAATGTATCTCGGAAAAAATATAAGGTTGCGAGCCATTGAACGAACAGATATACCGCTTTTTGTAAATTGGATAAATGATCCTGATGTAATTCGCGGTTTAACTATTCTCTACCCCATGGGATTGGAAGATGAAAACCGCTGGTTTGACCGGACAATGCAATTACCCCTTGAAGAACATCCGCTCATGATAGAAGTAAAAGAAAATAAAGGATGGAAACCCATAGGGAATTGCAGTTTTATTGGGATTGATTGGCGTAATGCGAACGCAGAGGTTGGCATTGTTATTGGTGAAAAAGAGTACTGGAATAAAGGTGTAGGTACTGAAGCCATGATGTTGTTATTAAAGGTTGCATTTGAAATCCTTAACCTTCACCGAGTCTGGCTCCGAGTTTATGAAGATAATCACAGAGCAATCCGTTGCTATGAAAAAATTGGTTTTGTGCGAGAAGGACAGTTCCGGGAAACAGAGTATAGATATGGTAAATATCTGGATGTAATAATTATGAGTGTTCTTAGACCGGAATGGAAGGATGAGTACCATCCGGGAGTATAGAAAATCGATGTCTCCTCGAGTTTTTACGAGGAGACATTTTTTGATATGAGAATAATCATAGAAATAATATGTTAGAAATGCAATACACATTACCTAAGACAATAGCATTAGATTTGTACATATATTACAATTAGTATGGTGACTCACAGATTTAGAATCAGCATAAAGAGGTGAATTCATGATGATGAATACCCGGCATGATGTCGGCATGTATGGTGATGTCAAACTTTATGCTGGCACTGCCTGCCCTGATCTGGCTAACGATATTGCAAAGTACCTTAATGTTCCTCTCTGTGGTAGAGACCTGATCAATTTTCCCAATGACAATCTGTTTATTAAGCTCCATAGCTCTGTTCGTGGACAGGATTGTTATGTCATTCAGACTACCAGCAAGCCAACCCACCGTAATCTAATGGAATTATTGATTTTGATGCAAACACTGAAACTGGATTCTGCAGCCAGAATCACTGCGGTTGTGCCATATCTATGCTATGCCCGTTCGGATAAAAAAGATCAGCCTCGTGTTCCCATTACAGCCCGCCTGGTAGCCGATATGATCGAAGTTGCCGGGGCAGATCGGTATATCACGCTTGATCTGCATGCTGGACAGATTCAAGGCTTCTTCTCTATACCGGGTGATGTTCTATCTGCATTTCATATCCTTGCTAAGTATCTCAAAAGTTTGCATTCAAAGCTGGTTTCTCCAGTTATCTTAACTGCGGATCTTGGTTTTGCGAAGAAAGCTCGCGATTTTGCAGCCCGGTTAGATTCTCCCATGGCGTTTATTGAAAAGCGACGCAGTGGTAATGATGCCAAATCACAGGCATTGACCATAATTGGCGATGTCAACGGTAAAGACGTCATCATTGTGGATGATGAAGTGGATACTGGCGGGTCAATTGTACAGGCGGTAAATATTGCAAAGGATCACGGAGCACGGGATGTCTATGTAACATTTATTCATCCGGGATTAAATGCCAACGCGGCGGAACGGTTGGGAGCGTTGGATGTAAAAGAATTTATAACCACAGATACAATTCCCATTCCGGAAGAAAAACGGATATTACTGGGAGATCGGTTGCGCATCCAATCTGTCGCCCCATTGATTGGCGAGGTTATCTGTCGGGCTCATGAAGGCCGGAGTGTGGGGGAAATGTTCAACGAGTAATTAATATGGGCGTACATAACAAGTACGCCCACTCTTTTTTTATTATGCCTGAATTACCAGAAGTCGAAACAATTGTCCGTAAGTTGAGATTAGGTGAAGTAGATTTCCCTCGGATTATTGGTGAGGAAATCAAATCTATCGATGTACTCTGGGAAAGAACGTTTACATTCCCATCTGTTCTTGTTGCAAAAGCCAAATTGAAGGGTCAATCCATCAGGGAAGTATCACGCAGAGGAAAATTCATCATTATTCAAATGGATCAAGATTGTTTATTGATCCATTTGCGAATGTCTGGTGATCTTCGAGTGGTCCACCCCGGAATTAGTATAGATATTAATCACCAAAGAATAATTTTGCACTTTTTATCTGGTAATGACCTGATATTTAATGACCCAAGAAAATTTGGCAGGGTGTGGCTTGTTAATAATCCTGCTGAAGTAACAGGCAAGCTTGGTCCTGAACCATTGGATGATAGCTTTTCAACGGAATTGTTCCGTGAGATGTTATTGAGAAAAAACCGCCAAATAAAACCTCTTTTGATGGATCAAACATTTCTGGCAGGAATGGGTAACATCTATACTGATGAGGCTCTCTATCTTGCCAGATTGCATCCTCTGAGGATTGCATCATCCCTTTCTGCCAAAGAGTCTTATTCTTTGCACCAATCGATTCAGTCGGTATTAAGAGAGGGCATCACGCGCAACGGCTCTAGCATTGATTGGGTGTACAGGGGTGGAGATTTTCAAAATCACTTCAAGGTTTACCAGCGGACAGGCGAGCCCTGTCAGAGGTGCGGGGGGGTAATTGAAAAAATATTGGTAGGACAGCGGGGTACGCACTTTTGCCCAACCTGCCAGAAGTAATAACGGTACTATACTTGCATGATTTTTGGATAATCCTTTTTTTATTGTGAAATAAAGTGCCACCGATAAAACGAAATAATAATATTAATAAATATTTTTCACCTGTTCAGGCGAGAGTTCTTATTGTGCTGTTAGTATTTGCACTCGTCATATTAATTTCATTTTGTGCCTACCTTTCGTCCACAATGAGAAATCCGTATATGATTTCTCCAACTTTGGACCCGATACAGCTAACTCCATTGGTATTGCCCACCTTTCCAGCGACCTGGACGCCAGAGCCGACCCGAACCCCGTTGGGTATTGAACCCACAAAAACATCAGTACCTACTCATACTCCAATACCTACTTTTACTCCCCTTCCGTTTAATTCGACGGAAGTAGGTTATCCCACCATCCAACCGTATGAAGCAGGAGTAACACCGGCTTTGATTGGTACTTCAGTAAGCGGGCGTCCTATCGAAGTAATTCGTTTTGGATCAGGACCATCTGTCAGGGTTATAGTTGCAGGTATTCACGGCGGAAATGAATGGAACACTACTGCACTTGCCCAACAACTGATTCTTCATTTACAGGAGAATCCACAGGTGGTACCCGAAGATGTAACTTTGTATATTATTCCCAGTTTGAATCCAGATGGATTGGCGAGGGCGTTGGATCCAGATGGGAGGGTGAATGATAATGGGGTTGATTTGAATCGTAACTGGGATGCGGATTGGCAGCAGCAGTGGGATCGAACTGGATGCTGGTCTCTTCGACCAACGACTTCAGGTGAATACCCCAATTCGGAACCTGAGACTCAGGCATTGGCACAATTTCTCCTGGCTCATCCAGCGGATGCGCTGATAAGCTATCACTCTGCTGCGCTGGGTATCTTCCCTGCGGGATATCCACCTCACCCACCTTCAGTAAAGCTTGCTGAACTGGTAGCTTCTGTTACAGATTATCCTTACCCCCCTATTAATACTGGTTGCCGTTATACTGGCGGATTGGTGGATTGGGCTGCTTTTCAGGGAATTCCAGCGGTAGACATTGAACTTTCCACCCACAGCAGCACCGATCTTGAAATGAATTTACGGGTACTAGATGTGTTGCTACGCCTCAGATGGGTTGAGTAAATACTATTCGGGTTGCCAGATATTGTATAGGCCAAGCTGGTCATTGTTTCCATCACTCAGGAATTGCTCTAATTGTTTGTAGCCACACGCTATTCTCATCTCTTCCAGCTTTTCAATGGAATAGTGATGTATGTAACGCAGACAATTTTGGCGTCCTTCAGCTCGCCAATCCAACAAATAATCGCCATCATCTACATCCAGTCTATTTATACCGGCTCGATCCCAGCTTTGAATTCGTTGTACCAGTTTTTGTGATGAAAGAAACTGCCATACTGAGAAAATAAATACTCCATCTGGTTTTAATAACTTACGGATATTTTGTAGTATCTGTGTTTGATTTTTAAAACCGGGTATATGATGAAGTACCGCAAAACAAAAGATGCGATCAAAGGACTGTGGAGAAAAATCTTCAGACCAGTTCGAATTAAGTAGATTGCGGACAAACCAGCGAATCAGTAATTCCGATCTTTCATTTATGGGGATAAATTCATTAATGAGAGCAGCTGAAAAATCTACACCTAAATAGGCACCAGAAACTCCATTTTCTGAGATAACCTTAACCAGTTCTCCATTTCCACAACCGATATCAAGAATCTGGTATGAGGTAGAAGATCTGAGGTAAGAGTTTATGGTTTTTTTTACCCCGGGTTGTATCCTTCTACGGGTTTTTGAGAATGACCGGGCACAGCTCTGGTAAAATTGATGATTGATTTCAACTAATTGTGCGGCAGTTTCGTCGTTCATATGGTTTATTATAGCGGGTCTGATGATAAATGGATGATTCACAGCGATGGCTTGATAAAAGAAAATATACACCTGAGATGATGCAACTTGCCAGATTAATTCTGGAAGATGTAAAGGACGGTGTTCCCGTTCTGGATGCTATCAGAAAGCACCCGCTTTCAAGTGGTGGACATGTTGCCAAACATGCCCTGGTGCATTTGTATCGGAAAATGGTCAAACAGGGGGAATGGCAGGAAGATGCGCAATTCCTGGCAAAATTTCGTATGAAACCTGTAAGGACCTTATCTGGGGTCACAACGGTAACTGTTTTGACAAAACCATATCCATGCCCCGGAAACTGTATATTTTGCCCAACAGAAACTTGCGAACCGAAGAGTTACCTATCCGATGAACCCGGAGCGCGCAGAGCCTTACAGAACCACTTTGACCCATATCTACAGGTGACCACTCGTCTGCAAGCACTTACAGCTGTCGGGCATCCAGTAGATAAAATTGAGTTGCTCGTATTGGGTGGTACTTTTAGCGCATATCCACGTAAATATCAACATTGGTTTATTTCCAGATGCTATGAAGCCCTCAATCAAAAGAGAATACCTGACTTGCCCGGATTAGATAGCGATGTAGATAGTACCGAAAAAACCTCACCCGCTGATCCTCCGATCGAGTATGATGCTGCCTCTGGAACACTCGAGATTTTTCACAAAGAGAATGAAGCATCAGATCATCGCAATGTTGGGCTTGTTCTGGAAACCAGGTCTGATGAAATTAGTTATAAAGAATTAGCCTGGATGCGGCAACTGGGAGCAACCAAACTCCAGCTGGGGGCGCAATCTCTAAACGATGCGATATTGAAACTAAATCATAGAGGTCATACCACCGAGCAAACCATTCGCGCAATGAATCAAGCCAGAGCTGCAGGCTTTAAATTGGTTCTGCATTGGATGCCAAATTTGTTGGGAGCTACACCTGATGGTGACGCAGAAGATTTTCGCAAGCTGTGGGGGAATATTCTAAATAAGGGTGGTTTATGCCCGGATGAAATCAAGATTTATCCTACCCAGCTATTAAAGAATGCAGAATTATATAATTACTGGCAGCGTGGTGAATATCAGCCATATTCAGAAGAAGAATTAATCAACCTCCTTGCCGATGTCAAATCCACCGTCCCGCAATACTGCCGGGTAAACCGCGTAATCAGAGATATTCCGAGTACAAATGTAGTTGCAGGAAATAAACGAACCAGTTTACGCCAGGACGCCCTATATGAGATGAGTAAGCGTGGTCTATCCTGTCAGTGTATCCGTTGCCGTGAGGTCCGACAGGAGCAAATCGATGTTGAGATGTTGGATCTTTGCGATTTTGTCTATCAGCCTGTATCTCTGCAAAGTGAAGCGGCAAGCGAA
Organism: uncultured Leptolinea sp.; assembly: GCA_964648485.1. Lineage (GTDB taxonomy): Bacteria > Chloroflexota > Anaerolineae > Anaerolineales > Anaerolineaceae > DAIOEK01. Next base: position 2,059 of record CAZYOF010000029.1, on the reverse strand, counting down.
GAGCATTTTCTGAGTTATGTCACACCAAATAATAAAATCGCAGGCTACTTGCGTTTATCCATTCCTCTAAATGTTGAAGATGAACGAAATGAGATTCTGGTTGATTTGAAAGATTCTGCGATCATCAGAGAAATCCATGTATATGGGCAGTCATTACAAGTAGGGGCTGAGCAGGAAGGGGCAGCGCAGCATATTGGTCTGGGTACCCGATTAATCCTAGAAGCTGAAAAAATTACCAGGTCCGCCGGGATAAATCGACTTTCTGTAATTTCCGCAATAGGAACTCGCATTTACTACAGGAGACGGGGTTTTCAAGATGGGAACCTCTACCAGTGGAAACTCTTGAATTAATTCAAGTACTGTCTTGAATTTGTTCTCCAATTTTGTATCATTAAACCATATGGCGTATCGCATAATGAGGTTTTTATGGGTTTCTATGATTTTCTTAGGCGCGTGTATTCCCCTGGAAGAAGAGGTAATAAATCAGGAATCTGACCTGAATCAGGAGAATGGTAAGGAGTCACAAGTGCAGGATCAAGTAATTGTCATGGAGGGTGATATGATTAAATTTCAACTTTCCAGCCCGGCATTTGAGCATAAAGGAAGAATCCCCCAAAAATACACATGTAAGGGAGAAGATGTTTCTCCTCCCCTGGAATGGAAGGACCCTCCATCGGGTGTTGTGTCATATGCATTAATTATGGATGACCCTGATGCACCAGTAGGTACCTGGGTTCATTGGGTTATCTATAATATTCCAGGTACAACAACGAGTTTAAGCGAAGGAATAGAGAGTGGGACGAAAGTTTCGAATGGTTATCTGCAAGGCAAGAGCAGTTGGGGAAGAAGCCAGTATAATGGTCCGTGTCCTCCTGTTGGAGAGCACAGGTACTTTTTTAAGCTGTACGCACTGGATGTGATCCTAAATCTTGATGGGGATGTAACAAAAGCCGATCTAATTCACGCAATTCAAGGACATACTCTGGGCTTTGCTGAACTTATGGGTGTTTTTTCCAGGTGATCAATCAGGAATATCAACTGTAAGTTTATTTCTACCTGTTCTCTTGCTTGTATAAAGAGCCTGATCTGCGCGAGAAAGTAAGCTTTGATCAGTGTCTTCCGATCGGTATAATGTTGCCCCGATAGATACAGTCACACTGAGATATTTATCTTCCAACTTGATCATACTTCTTTCAATCAGGTTTCGTAATTTCTCTGCAATATTTGCCAGAGCAAATTTATCAACATTCTTAATCAGCACAATAAATTCTTCACCGCCCCATCTGGCAACAACATCGCTATCTCTGAGATTATGCTTTAAAGTGTGTGACAGCATTTTTAAGACCTCATCACCAGTAGTATGCCCATATGTATCATTTACTTTTTTGAAATGGTCGATATCAAGAAATAAAACTCCAAACGGAATCTTAAAATATTCAAAATCTCTAATTGCCGAAATTAATTGTTTTTCAAGATATGCCCGGTTGAATAATCCAGTCAGGGCATCCTTGTGGACCTCGACTTCCAATTGATTAATTCGAGAGATTGTATGCTGGTATTCCGTGTGGTCAGAAAACACCTCTACAGCGCCAGATATCTCTCCATTGTCATTTCTGATAGGAGAAGTTCTAACCTGTACCGGAATACGATGCCCGTCTTTATGCCTTAAAAATACAAGGTGCTCCTGAAGGCTCCCATTAAAAATCGTCTGCTCTAATGGACATCCATTGGTACAAAGGCAATTGCCTTTTTGATCAACATGATTGAGGATATTATCAAAACAAAAATGACCGACCATCTCTTCACTGGAGTAACCCGAGATTCTTGCTGCGCTGGAATTCCAATAGGTTATCTTTCTGTTGGTATCAACAAAATAGATACCATCGTACAAGTTGTCCAGTAGATCTTTATAGAAAGTGTCATCAACCATTAATGAGGCCTCTGATTTATATGGTTATTTCATGTTAGCTATTATTATTTTCATGGTAACAAAATCTATGTAAAGTTGGTGTAACATATTTTCTGTAAAATTGTGAACCTTAACAAAAGTGGTGAGTCA
>CAZYOF010000028.1:21316-30369 GCA_964648485.1 uncultured Leptolinea sp. | reverse complement strand
CCTGGTAAACATTCGGGCGGCTACGTCTGGTAAGTATACGGCCGATCAATGACACTGATCATGATTGCCGACAACTATGCCATATGGTAATTCCGTTCCTAAAACCTGGATTGCCTGATAAGCGTTTTCCCATTGTTTGATATCTTCACCGACATGAACACTATCTCCCAGGTGCGCCACCGCAACGATATTTTCCTTCTCTTTATTTGTCATAATCCATTCAGTTTGGGCAATCGTGATTTCAGGAAAATACATGGCGTAAATTTGGGTATCAGGCAGGAGGACAATTTTGAAAGACTCATCAGTTGCTGTCCGTGGTCGGGCGTATGCGGTTATTTTAAGAGCATCGTTTTCAGGATCTGACACCCTGACCTTGAGTGTAGCTGTGGGTGTTTTTATGACAGAATAATCTTCAGGAGAGAGAAGAACAGGTAATTCTGGCTGGTAGTTTGGCTGGCGGGTCATTTCCAGAATCAGCGCATCTTTTTGTGCCTGATTGGTAGCCTTGATTTCTGCTTTGGATAATTCCGGTATCGTGGGTTTACATCCGCTGAGCAGGGCGCCAATCATCAAAAAGATAATAACGGTTTTATACATAGACTCGATTTTACCTGTTCTGATGTATGCAAACAAGGAAATATCAAATAGGGTGTACCATCCTTATTCACTTGAATTGATCGATTCCTTACGGAATTGCGTCTTATACAGACTGGCGTACAACCCCTGTAAGCGGAGAAGACTTTCGTGGTTTCCCCGCTCGACAATCTGCCCACGGTCAATCACCAGTATTTGATCTGCTGCCAGAATTGTGCTGAGCCTGTGGGCAATAACGATGCTGGTGCGGTTTACCATGATGCGTTTCAAGGCTTCCTGAATCAATTGCTCAGATTCACTATCAAGGTTACTGGTGGCTTCATCTAATACCAGAATGCGGGGATCTTTAAGGATTACCCGGGCGAGTGCAATACGCTGTTTTTCGCCCCCACTCAAACGGTACCCGCGTTCGCCGACAACGGTGTTGTATCCATCGGGTAATTCACTGATGAATTGATGGATATTGGCTGCCTTGCAAGCCATTTCCATCTCTTGCTGGGTGGCAGAAAGCTTTGCATATTGCAAGTTGGTGCGGATCGTGTCGTGGTAGAGGTATGTTTCCTGCGTGACCATCCCTACCTGACGCGAGAGCGAGTCCAGCGAGATGTCTTTGATATCATGCCCATCCAGCCGGATGACACCCGAGGTGGGATCGTATAGCCGGGGGATTAGATAGGTGAGGGTGGTTTTTCCGGCGCCACTTGGACCTACCAGCGCAACCAACTGTCCGGGTTCAACGCGAAAAGTGATGTTCTGCAACACGTTGTTGCGCGCCTGGCTGCGGGAAGAGCTTGTCTCGGTTTCCCCTGAATCTGCTTTCCCAGAATGGACAGTGGTTACATTATCTACGCTGCCATAGCGGTGCACATCACTCAGCAAATACTCATCACCAATTTCATAAATAAAATTGACATTCTCAAAGCTGATCTCACCGCGAGCCTGTCTCAGTTCCATGGCATCCGGTTTTTCAGCAATATCCACTGGCAGATCGATTACTTCAAACACCCGCTCAAAGCTGACAATAGAAGTCGAAAACTCCACCGGCGCATTTGCCAGGCTTTGCAGCGCGCTGTAAAGCCCGCCCAGATATGCTCCGAGCGCGACAATGGTGCCGATGCTAAACTCACCCAGGATGACAAAATAACCGCCCAGACCATACACCAACGATCCACCCACGGCAGCCACCAATCCGACCAGGGTGATAAAAATGGAACCCATGAAAGCCCGGCGGACACCCAGATCTCGCACATTCTCGGCACGCTCTTTAAACCGGTCCACTTCATATGCGCTTCTGCCGAATAGTTTGACCAGCAGTGTACCGCCAATATTCAAGGTCTCTCCCATCAGCGCGTTCATCTGGGCATTGGCATCCATCTGATTGCGGGCGATCTCGCGCAGGCGGTTGCCCATATGGCGTGTGGCGATGATGAACAGGGGGAGGATGGCGACGCTGATCAACGTGAGACGCCATTCCAGGCTGAGCATGACAATTAACACAACCACAGCGCGGACCAGGTTGGTGATAATGCCGACGATGGTGTTGCTGATGGCATTCTGAGCGCCAACCACATCGTTATTCAAACGGCTCATCAGTTCGCCGACTTTTGTGTTGGTGAAGAAGCGCAAAGACATGCGCTGTAACACTTCATAGAGTGACACCCTCAGATCGTAGATTACTCCTTCGCCGATGCGGGCAGAAAGGCGGCGTTGGAACACATTCAATCCGCCATTGATGGCAGGAATGAGCAGCATCGCCAGGGCGAGGAAAATCAGACGGTGGATATCCTTCTGGGGGATGGTTCGATCGATCAGATCGCGCATGATCAGAGGATCAATAATATTTAATCCAGTTGTAACCAGAATCAGGAGCAGGGTGCTGATGATCAGCTTGTGATAAGGGACCGCATACTTCAGAACCCGGCGCAACAGGGAAATGGTAACTTTGGGTTTTTCATCGGCGGCGGTGATCAGGCTGCGCATGCCGCCTCTTCCATGACCTTGCATTGATTACCTCACTGGGTGGGATACCTTCATTATACCCCTGCGAAGTTTTGCGTATAGCTAATTCCGTTTTCGGGCATAGATGAGGATTACACCCAGCACGATGGAGAGGAACGCCGCGACAACCACCCGGTACACCCCCGGCAGCAGGAAGGTAACCGTATGCGCGGGGATCCACCAGAAGGGGATGGTCTTGCCGACCACAAAGGTGATGAAGTCTCCCCAGCGGATGCTGTTGTTCAACTCGCCCCAGGATGGATTCTTCCCACTGCTGCGCAAGTCAATGTATGTATCGCTGATGCGGTGGGCAGCCATGAATGCCGGTCCGAAGGTCAGGTTCATGATGGCGCTGGTGTAAAAGGCAATTAACACTTTGGTGATGACTCCGGTGCCAACCGGGAGGGCACCACTTTGAACCAGCGCGGCAACTCCTGCTGAATAGAATCCGAACATGAAGGTCACAGCAACCCCGACCAGCCCCCAGACCAGCACCCGCCAGACCAAACCACGCGGCTGCTGCCACGCGCCGACCGTCAGGCGTATGGCGAGCAGTTCACCCAGGGTGGCGAGGAGGGCGAATTTGATAAAACCCATCAGGTAGGGATGAGCGGTGGTCAGGTGAATGAAACCCTGCCGGGTGGAGGGGATGAGCAGGATTGCGGTTACAGCCAGCAGCGCCGCCAGCCAGAGGAGATCTTTTGTTGTGTTTCGTCTCACAGGCGCGAAGTCCTTTCGGATGGATGTAGCGTAATCATAACAGAGATGTTGTTTCTGAGCCTGCCGGGCAGCGCACACCCTGATTACGCGGTTCGACCATCGCAATCAATACCTGCAGACCGAGCGTGGTTTGTATTTAGTAATGAAATGAGATTTTGCAAATTTCTCGTTCAACACAGCAAATTTTATCTTTCTCCTCCATTTTACGCACAAAAGGGAGGTCTTTCTACCTGTCACCTGTGACAGTTGTTTCTAAAACAAAAGGGGTGAACTTGAAGGAATTACTGATAATAAAAAATATCTTTCCAATTAATTAGATATATAATTCTCAATAAGGGAAGTCAATCATAATTACCAATGTAACCATATATCAGGAGTGTTTATCACATGGCAAAGTTGACGATAACTGAAGCGTTGGCAGAAATTCCCACCATTGAAAAACGAATCGAGAAGAAACACGAATTCATCCTCAATTACTTGTACAGGCAATCTTCTGTGAGAGATCCTCACGAGAAAGATGGTGGTTCGGCTGTATTAATCACCCGAGAGAAACAGGCAATTCAAGATTTACAGCTACGCCTGATCAAGATAAGATCACTAATTCAAAAAGCAAACTCAGAAAATACGATCACCATCAGTGAGCAGACGAAGTCAATCGTGGATTGGCTCACCTGGAGGCGTGAGGTTGCCCCAAAGCATCAGCGGTTCTTACAGGATCAAATTAGTAAGATAAACCAGATGCGTCAAAATGCAGCTCGTCAGGGAGTGAATGTTACTGACAAAGACGCGGGTTTCTCATCTGATTTTGTTGTGAATGTCAATGAACGTGAATTGGCAGATCAGATTGAAGAACTTGAAAACACACTGGGAGTACTTGATGGTCAGCTCAGTCTGAAGAATGCCACCATCTTTATTGACCTTTAACAATCGAATATCATACTTCAGCGGCGAACAGAGATAAGTATAAGAAATCAACAATCAATTTCCGCTTTGGAAATGATTCTTTGATCAGTAGATTCTCACCTAATGATCATTCGTGTTTCAAAGTTTAAACGAGAAAGTTGAAAGCTATTTTTATTACAGCTTAACTCTGAGAGTTAAAAGTTGCTGAAAAACCACCAAAAACCAGGTTGATGCACCAATGTATCAAACGCCAGTCTTATAATGGCGCTCTCGTGGTGGTGGCTGTCGTTCGGAGTATGATTTTTTACTATATCACTTCAGCGCGTATATTGAGTTGAGGATGTCAAACCGTAACCCAACAATCAAATCCAAATCCACCGTCCCGAAAACTAATGTCGGATAGGAGGTGATGGTTTACACACAAAACAATTAACCCACCCTACTCACCTTATCCGTGCCAGCCAGGCTACCTGCACCGCATCGGGGTTTTCCACAGAGTATGAATAGGATACCATTGAGAATCGCATTGTATTATTTAACTCTCCATTAGCATTTTTATTTTATCAAGATTCATGTCACTTAAAAAATTGAAATAAAAAATATACAACCAACGTCCAATTGTATATGATAATGAAATACCCAAAAACTTTAACAAAATTACCAGATACTGAAATTGGTCCTATTGACACTCTTTCCTTAAATATTAGCGAAAAACCTATTGTCCCCCATAAGAAAAAACAAAAAAGAAGTACGATTCTAGCGGTACTTTGTGAAGAATTTATTCCAACTATGATCAACATCGACAAGAATGATATGGATGTTATTAAACCCAAAACCAAACCGAACGAAACATTCTTAAGGTAGGTTTGAATCCTGCTATATTTGTCCATTGTTATTTTTCTAATCAAAAGCTAAATGAACCGGAGCTTGTAGATACCGTCTTGAATGCCAGGCTTGTTGGATGGGCGAGAGTGTCAAACCGAAACTCAGTAATATTCTCTAAGTCCACCATTCCGTAAACCTATACCATAATGGATGTGTTGGATTGAGCGTTTTATGCGAAATCCAACCTACCCATTACTATATCTAATTCTCAGAAATTACTTGAGCATTTTTAAACCTATTGAATGCGATATTCAGGTCTTCTAATAGTAGATCATATTTATCAATTTCAATATTCTTTTTTTGCAGTTTCTGCCTAGTCACCTCCAGTGAGGTCATAGTCGAAGTAATAATAAAATTCTTTCTCTCCTCATCATTAAAATCTAGGAAATTCTTGCTAACACCGACTTCTATTGCTGCCGCATTTTCTTTTGGTCGATAGCTCAGATATCTATATTCCTTTTTAGGGAAGGGCGTAAACCGACCTTCAACAATATACTGTATGAGAATTAATTTTACTTCGTTAGAATATTGTTTTTCCCCAATTACAATTTTTTTCTGGTTGCTCATTTCGTTGATATATTTACCAAAGAGCTTGAAGCATTCATCAGCACTACCAAATATAAAATATCCGACCATAAATACCTCCTAATGATTGCTCAATTGTAGAAGCCCTCTTGGGTTCGTATATTGAGTTGAGGATGTCAAACCGTAACCCAACAATCATATCCAAATCCAACCTACCTTATCCGTGTCAACCGGCTACCTCCGCCGCTTCGGGGTCTTCCGCACCACGTTCGAATACCATGCCGATTAAATTCACCATATTCTGGTTCTTTCGCAGACTTCTTGAATTGTGGGAAAAAATCAGACGGTCCCCGAATACGCAAGATATAGCGATTATGGTGAAACAACCCAATCAACCGGTAGCAGGTCTTTTACCAGTGTTGAAGCTGTACCGTTTTCTATATTTAACAACACAGTACTATATGTATCACTCTCTGCATCTAACCGACCAATTAATAATTCGTTATGGGTCGGTGACCATACGAGATTATCTTTATTAGATATGGCGCCTGGGATATTACAATAATTTGATATATCTTTTGTTTGAATATTGACTATGCCAAGTTGATCTAATGGGTGAGCTACTGATAAATCTCTAAATAAGAATGCAATATTTTGCCCATCTTTTGACCAAGCCAAATCATAAATTACTGCATCAGAAAAATACTGGCCTAAATTTGTAATCTGAGTTACTTCACCGTTCATGTCAGACACAAATATTTCATCTTGAAAGTCGTTATTATCAATGCCAGAGTTTGCAAATGCTATTCTTGAATAATCTGGTGACCATTGGGGTTTTGCTTGAGGAAGAAGCGTAGGAATTCTAATTATCTCCTCTTTTTGTTTTAAATCCCATAAGATTAACGTACCATCCTGCTGAATATAAAATATCAGGTTTACACTGCTATTAAAAAAACCACTCTGCTCCCAGAGGCGAATAGTAGTCAATATCCCACCTGGTGATTCAAAATACCAATCATAACCTGGCTTTTCTTCGCCAGTAAAAGGGTTTATCACTGTAGGATATGAACCCGTTCCAATAGCAATCAGATCATTACTTAACCAGTAACCAGTTCTCCAATCAACGGACCCTTTGATATTCATTATTGACTTACCGTTTACATCAAATATTGTAATTATTCTATTTTTACTATTTTCTGTAGTTCTTTTACCTCCGATAAAAAATGCTAAATACTTGCCATCCGGCGAAACATCATAATATGCTTCTTTATACTCTTCGGTAACATTCAAAGCTGATAGGTTATGAGTTGATAATTCATATTTGCTATTAACTCCACTAAATCCCTTGCCTATCATTAGATTAGGCTTTAGATAAACCACACCTTTTCTTTCGGTTTGCTCTGTTTTTTCCTCAGTAATCTGAATACAATTTTCACTGTATTTCCCCTCTCCTCCTGTATCTTGGGGTATATTCCCATCCACAAATTTTGTGGCAATCAATGTGGATTCTTGAGGCGTAATAGTTTCTATTATTTCGGTCAGCTTCTCTGATGTAACAGGCGTTATATTGGTCGTCTCTTCAGATGCAGTACAACTAGTTATTACTATTAATACAATAATGAGGAAAATTATGTGTTTTTTCATGATGGTTTCCTATCCTACTTGTAACGATCGAGGATGAAAAAACTCCCATAACAATAAATACTATCTTGGGGTGGTGGGTTTTGATTGCCCCAAGTCCAATAACCTGACATTGTGTTGTTCAATGAATAATCTGCCATTGTCTAGAGATCGGGATTGTAAAAGATGGTTAGTTGGGTTGAGCGGTCCTTGCGAAACCCAACTAATTCTTGTCACTTCATACAGGTTTTCTCCACCCCGCATACCCCAATAATATATTCAGATTGTATTTTCCACCACCTAATTTGTTGCCATTAGTTTTGATATCACCAATTATTGATTGACACACATTGTTGAATATTGTAAATTGGTAGCATCACACTTCACTTTCATGGCTGAAAAATTTGCTACAGACTGACCTCCCATTACATATGGAGGAGATAGGTTGGATTATGAGCGATTTTTCTACTGCCGGTAAAGCCCCACCCTCTAGAAAACCAAAAACTTGTTTAACCTGCCTGGTGATTCTCATCATCAGCTGCATTTGCCTGGTCGCGCTGATTCTCATCGTCCCACCGATTTTGCAGCGGGTGGGTGTATTTGGCCGCTCAGCAGAATATGCCTACCAGCTTGCGCCAGACCTGGTAACCTCAGAAAAACTCAACCAGAAATTTGAAGAACGCGATATCCCGGGTGTGACGGTTTATGTCATCCCTATCAAGGATGAAGAGGGGAAAGGTGCATTTATCATTTTGGATGAGAGCAAGGGGTACCAGGGGCTCAGTCCGCTTGATGATAATAATGAAGTTTTCTTCGATCTGCTTCAAGATCTGACCATGAGCAACCGGAGTGAAAACCTGAATATTTCGCATGTAACAGTGGATTACCGGGATGCGACGGGTAAATCCATGCTTTCTTTTACCGTTGATCAAACTGAGATTGAAAGTTACGTGGATGGTGAAACTACCCGTGAGGAATTTTTTGCAGGCGTGCATTTCAATCTGCTTGATACGTTGCGAAATTTTGGATTGGACGAACTCAGTGAGGATATGCTGAAATGAATAACAGGTTCGGTTTTTTTCGTATTGTGCTGATAATTCTAGTCTGCCCATTGATTCTGACCGGTTGCGGTGATGATGATTGGGATGTTGCTGCTGAATTCTTCGAAGTCTGGGCGGAAGAGAACGGGCTGGTATCCAATGGAGAGCTGAATATCGGCGCCGGCGCGGAGAAAATTGCCAAAGATGTCTATGACAAAATTACTAACCTTCCGGACAGCAGGCAATTGGATGGGCTGGATGTAATCAGGGATCATGAAGAAGCGGAGATGCTATCGGATCAGGCTCTGGAACAACATGATCCCCAAAAAATGAAGGAGGCAATCGCTTTAAGACCGAATGATTGGATGATCCATGAAAAAGCAGCAGCCATGTATGCAGGTTTTCAAAATTTCAACACTGCTGAAGATGCCATTCTGCAGTCGGATACTTTATTAAAGGAAAACCTGACTGTTTACGATGATTGTATGGCTGCCCGGCGTGCGCAGCTTGAAATCCGTTTAGAAAATTTGTGGAATGAAATAAAAATACAAGAAAAAAATGCACCGAGTGATTTTAAGGCGAAGGGATTACGGGAGCTCTATGATGCAACCAGACAGGAACTTCAGGATATGAATGAATTTCATGAAACTCCATTTTGTAAATAAAAATATGTTGGATTAATTCTTCATAACTAAATGATTATGGTTTTGATATAAGTAATTTTCTTATAAATTAATGAGGTTTGTAGAGCCTGTGAAATCCCTGGTA
>CAZYOF010000028.1:0-21216 GCA_964648485.1 uncultured Leptolinea sp. | reverse complement strand
AGGGAAACACCCGACCTCTGTAGTCAGAGGAAAGTAAGTTGTCGGGGCGGGGGGAATTGTTGAGCTTGCGAAATCCCTGGTAAGGGAAACACCCGACCTCTGTAGTCAGAGGAAAGTAAGTTGTCGGGGCGGGGGGATTTGAACCCCCGACCTCACGGTCCCGAACCGTGTGCTCTAGCCGGACTGAGCCACACCCCGAGCGAAGGAGATTATACCCACTGCGGGGTGAATCTGCAAGACAATGTTGAGTTTTACTGAGAGAGGAATACTTTTTGGGCGGCGTTGACCTGGGCGGTGTTGAGCGGAAGCATAAACTGGAAGTTGCTGCCCTTGCCTTCGACACTATCCACCCACAGGCGACCGCCGTGCATCTCGATCATCCCCTTGGCGATGGACAATCCCAACCCCATACCGCCATGCCGACGGGTGAGGTGCGATTCCACCTGGTAAAAGCGGTCGAAGATGCGTTGCTGGTCTTTTTCGGGGATTCCGATGCCATTGTCAATAACCGATACTTTTACATAGCCGGGGATCTGTTCGGCGGTGACCAGTACACGATCACCGGGGTCGGTGAAGATAAGGGCGTTCTTTACCAGGTTGCCAAGCGCTATGCGGATCTTGTGCGCGTCGCCATCGATGGTCAGGTTTGCTTTGGAGATATCCGCGCGCAGCGAAATATTATGTTCGCGGGCGAGTTCCTGATATGAACTGACCACGTCTTTGATGAGGTGGTCAATCGCCACCTGGCGGCGGCGCAGCTTGGCAATGCCGGTGTTGAAATGATCCACATCTGCCAGGTCTTCGATGATGTCTTTGAGATGGGCTGCAGCTCTAACGATGGTGTCCAGCTGGATTTTTACCTCGCCGGTTGTCTCTTCCTGCAACAGGGAAGCATGCCCGAGAATTAATCCGGTAGGGATGCGCAATTCATGGGAGGAGATGGCGATGAAATCACTCTTCATCCGGTCCAGTTCGAGGAGCTGGCGGTAAGCTGCCTGTGATTTATCGAGCAATTTCTGGTTTTGAATGGCTACCGCAGCCTGAGCTGCCAGTGTTTCAAGGGTCGAGACATCTTCTTCGGTGTAGTTCATTCGGTTCAGTTTGTTGACCGCTTCGACCACACCAACCGTAGTGCCCTTAAACATCATTGGTACGACCACGATGTTCAGGGTCTCATACTCCAACACCCGATCGACTTCTTTAAACAAGCGAGGGTCGTTCTGGGCATCCTGGATCACAACCGGCTGTCCATGGGTAAATACCCAGCCGGCGATACTTTTATCCAGAGGGATGCTGAGACTGCGAAGTTTTTCAATACGATACCAGGGCGCAGCGGTGTAATGCAGATGGTCGCCTTCTTCGGCGATCTCAAGAATGGATGTCTCCTGGCTGAAAGTTAATTCTGAAGCGATCTCAATGACAGATTTAAGGTATGGTTCGAGGTCAAGGTTGGCATTCAGATTCCTGCTTACCTCGACCAGACGCTCCATGCGGGTTAATCTATCTACTCTGAAATCAGTTGTCATCAATATAGTTCCTACACTCCCGCGCAGTTTTAACAGAGAAAGTTTACAATTATAATAAGCAAAACAACGCGGCAGATGTGCCTGATTTTTTTGCAATTTGTCACAAAAACAGGCAGACCACCCCTCAGCACCGGTTGATTGGCTTTAATATCCATGCACAATTAACCCAACCTGAATTAAGTGCAAGAATCACGCCCGATGAGTTTATGGTTTGCTTTTCTGTTATCATGATCGGTTAGAACCAGGGAAACCTGATCACGCAGGAAGAATTTTTATATCGATTTCACACAATTTTGAAAGGTAAGACTTATATGTCTGGTACTGCCAAAATCGCAGCGAAAATTCTGTTTGTTCTTCTCCTCTCCAGTTTAATTGCCGGCTGTTCGGGCGGAATTGGTACGACAACCGAACCTACGGCAACATCCACGCTTCAGCCCACCAACCTACCACCTACGAATACGCCTGAACCCAGTGCCACACCCGTGCCGCCCACACCGACCCCCATCCGTACTCCTCCGGCATTGCCCGGGGTATTCCAAAGCGGCATTCTCAACCCTTTGGATACCCCTGTGACATATGTGGCAGAAACCTGTGAATACCTGAAAAACCGCTGGGATGTCAACAACAGTACCCCCGGTACCACGGTTATGGTGATTATGATCCATGGGGTTAACAAACAGGCTTCAGCAGATATGCCCTATAATGCGGTCACCCGCGAGACAATGAAGCGGATCTATAAACATCTGTCAGAAGTTGGATTTCAGACCATCACCATGAATGAGATGGCTGATTTCATGGAGCGGAACGCATCTATCCCGTACCGCTCGGTGGTTTTTTTGGTGGACGACCGTCATTACGCAGAATATTACACCGATAACTTCATACCCTATTTACAGAAATACGGTTGGAAGACAGTTACAAATGCATGGATCAGTGATGTAAGCCTGAATCCTGCCATTTATCCGGAATTACAAGATCTGGTGAAGCAGGGATATCTGGATATGCAGGCGCATGGCTTTCAACATAATAACAATATTACCAATGCCTCATCAGAAGATTATATCCGGCAGGAGATATATAAACCCAAAGAGGTGATCTCAGAATACTTCGGGCATGATCCGGTTGCGTTTATCTGGCCGGGTGGCAGTTTTACACATCGCGGGATCGAGGTTGCCCGAGAAGCGGGTTACAGGCTGGGATTTACAGTAAATCCACGGGGACCGGTGATGTACAACTGGGTCCCTCAGGCAGCCCAGATTGACCCCGGAAGACCATCCTACCTGCCAGAGATAGAGATGGGAGATCCATTAATGACACTCCCACGCTACTGGAGTACAGATGCTTTATACCGCATTGATGAAGTCATTAATATAGGAGATCAGGCACGTGCAGATGCTGCCAATAATCAGGCGACTGAATTGGAATATTATGATATAGTCTGTAAAGAACAATACGGTCCCATACCGGCAGAAAAGGTTAGTCCCTAGGCAGAGGCAAAGATGAAGAAAGAAGACTGCATTTTTTGTAAAATAATCGAAGGGAAAATTCCCAGTCAGATTGTCTTTCGCGATGAAAAGGTAACTGTATTCAAAGACATTAATCCCCTTGCCCCCATCCACTACCTGATAGCTCCGAATCAACATATTGCCAGTCTGAATGGTGTCACCGTGGGAGACGAAAACTCCCTCGGGCATATGTTCACCGTCGCGAAAATGCTGGCTGAAAAGGAAGGGATCGCTGAGAATGGTTACCGCGTGGTTGTGAACACCGGATCGGGAGCAGGACAGACCGTTTTCCATTTACATATGCATCTCCTGGGGGGGAAGCAGCTTTCCAATAAGTTGTGCTAAAAATGAGGTTCATGAGGCACTGGCTCTGGGCTATCGTGGCAGTTTTTCTGGCAGCGCTTGCCTGCCAGAAACAAGCGCCAACTGTTGAACCCTGGAACCCATCCAATGAGGGTATCATTACAACACCCTGTCCTGATGGGGTAAGTCTATCGGGGGGCTGTCTGACGGACCCAACCGCAACACCTGCCTGGTATATTCTACCCACACGCAGCCCTGATCAACCTATCCAAACTCCCACACCCGATGCTCCGCATGTGATCCCCACCATACGGTTGGATCCCTATGATTACACCGTGCAGGAGGGGGAATCATTGGCGATCATCGGCATGAAGTACAATGTCGCGCCTCTGACAATTGCTGAAGCAAACAGCCTGCCTGATCCCAACGCGATCAGTGTTGGTCAGGCGCTGGTTATCCCTGCCCCCACGCCATCTGGCAGCGCACCTGAAATAAAAATCATCCCGGACTCGGAATTATTTTACAGCCCCTCGGCGGTTCCCTTCGATATTGACTCGTTTATTGACAGCCAGTCTGGATACCTGAAATCTTATACAGAAGTAGTAGATGGCAATGTGCTGAATGCCGGTCAGATCATCCGCAGGGTGGCAATTGAGAATTCAGTGAATCCGCGTATTTTGATTGCAGCGCTTGAATATGTAGGGAAATGGGTTACGAATACGAATCCCGCGGATCTGCAAAAAATTTATCCACTCGGTTTCTTTGATGAGAGACGAACCGGGCTCTACAAGCAGTTATCATGGGCGGCGAATCAGCTGAACCGCGGATTTTATCTTCATCAGGTGAACGGATTGCCGGCTTTTCTCCTACCCGATGGAGAGATGATCCCGCTGAATCCAACCGTAAACTCGGGTACGGTGGGTGTTCAATACTTTGCCTCGTTGATATTTACTAAAAATGAGTGGAATGAAGCGGTATCTGAAAATGGAATCATGCGGGTGTATGAGGATTTCTTCGGATATCCTTTTGATTTTTCGCTGGAGGGATTGGTTCCAGCGGACTTAACGCAACCGCTTTTTACCTTACCTTTTGAACCTGAAACTATCTGGTCTTTTACCAGTGGCCCTCACGGCGGCTGGGGAGATGGCTCTGCCTGGGCTGCCCTTGATTTCGCTCCACCCGGTGAACCAATGGGATGCACGTTAAGCACTGCCTGGGCTGTTGCTGTAGCAGATGGAGAAATACTCTACTCAGACCAGGGAGTTGTCATACTGGATCTGGATGGGGATGGTTTGATGCAAACCGGTTGGTCGGTATTATACTTGCACGTTGATTCCGAAGACCGTGTGAAAGCCGGCGCCCGTGTCCTAAAAGGGGATCGGATCGGGCATCCCTCCTGCGAAGGCGGACTTTCGAGCGCGACCCATTTGCATATTGCCCGCAGATACAATGGTATGTGGATCTCAGCCGATGGCAAATTACCATTTGAGATGGATGGATGGGTATCCAGTGGAACAGGCGACATTTATGACGGCTTTTTAAAACGCGGTGGAAGAGTACTGGAAGCATATAACGGTATCAGTGATGACAATCAAATTCAACGATAAACCGGTGATTTCTGGAACGAAGCGGCGAATATATGCTTCGCTCTTATTCCCGGTATTGCTCCTTTCAGCCTGCACAAATGATTATGTCAGCCTGGAACCCCTTGTTACACCTTTACAACCAGCGGCAGAAATGGCGCCGACATCTGCACCCATCGTGCAAACCACGCTAACCCCAGAGATCATCATTGAACCTACCGTTCATGTCCAACCTGCCGAGGTGAGTGTTTCTACAGTATTTGCTGAGGCGGGAATTGGCGGCGGCTCGATGGATACATCTGAACCGCTGGAAGTAGATCGTATAGATTCCAACAAACAGACCAACCCCGAAATAATCACACCGGGGATTTTTGTGCCTTCTGCGAGCGGATATTCCTCTACCGGGAAAAAGGCAAATTTTGTTTACCGTACGCAAGCAGGTGATACCATTCCGGCGCTGGCTTCCCGATTTGGAGTGAATGCCGATGAAATCATTCTCTCCACTCCAGTAACATTGACTGGGTTTTTGGATCCCAACCTGGTTGTTACTATTCCAAAAAATGACCAGATGGAAACAACCGCCAATCTCAAGCTGTTACCGGATAGCGAGATCGTCTTTTCTCCCTCTGGTCTTGATTTCGATGTATCTGCTTTTGTTGATAATGCCGGCGGGTATCTTAGTAATTACCGTGAATACTTAAACAGTGCCGGCTGGCTGGATGGAGCAGGTGTAATTGAAAAAGTGGCGATCGAAAATTCCGTCAATCCGCGAGTTCTACTCTCGATTCTGGAATATTACAGTAATTGGGTTTATGGTCAACCAATCAATGAGCAGGCAAAGACCTACCCGCTTGGACAAATTGATGAGACAAAAAAGGGTTTATACAGCCAACTCACCTGGGCGGTCGGTCAGTTAAGCCAGAGTTATTACGGCTGGCGTGAGGGTATCCTGACGGATATTACATTAAAGGATGGGACCATCATTCACGGTGCGCCTGAACTCAATGCAGGAACTTTTGCCATCCAGTATTTATTTGCCATGCTATTTGATCGCGCAACCTGGGAGGCAGCCGTTTACAACCAGGCGGGATTTGCCGCTTTTCATGAACAATTATTTGGTAATCCATGGATCCGTGCCTCGATGGTGGAGCCTCTCTTCCCGGCGACACTGGCTCAACCAGAATTTATCCTCCCATTCGAGAAGAATGTGGAATGGAGTTTTAGTGGAGGTCCACATGCCGCATGGGGAGCATCAGGTGCGAGAGCGGCATTGGATTTTGCACCCAGCTCTGCATTCAGCGGTTGCACCGCATCCAATGCCTGGGTTGTTTCGATTGCTTCCGGGGTTGTTACCCGCTCCGGGGGAGGTGTCATCGCACTCGATCTGGATGGCGATGGAAATGAACAGACTGGCTGGGCGATTTTATACATGCATGTAGGGAATACAGATCGGGTAAAAGCAGGTGATTTTCTGGAGCAAGGGCAGCGGATAGGGCATCCTTCCTGTGAAGGGGGGGTGGCTACCGGAACCCATGTACACATCGCCCGCAAGTTTAATGGCGAATGGATTCTGGCGGGCGGACCGCTTCCATTTGTGATGGATCAATGGGAGGCGCACGCTGCAGCCCAGGCGTATAAGGGAACACTCACCAAAGGCAATCAGGTAGTTAATGCCTGTACCTGCGGGATCAGAGATACTGTTATCGTGCGCAAAGATGATTCACCCATTTCTAATGTATCCAGTGTAGAATAGCCCATAATTATTGTAAAAATTTACCTGTAGAGTAACCTTCTCAGATATCCATTGATCTGAAAATTTTATTACATGAAACTGATACACAGTAAAAGCCGTGCCGGTGCAATATGTTTGTTGATGGGTGTTTTCATCAGCTCATGTTTGCCCGCGCCTCAATTGATATACCAGGAAATGACACCCACTCAGCCAATTACTGAGGAAATTACGGCTACACCTATTCCAACCCGCGAGGTTTTTGAACCCGGGCAACTGGTGGATTACACTATCCAAGATGGTGACAATATCAACGCACTGGCATCCAGGTTTAACACCACAGTCAAGGAAATACTGGCAACTAATCCGGTTATCCCGCAGACAACAACAACACTTCCACCGGGAATGCCTGTGAAGATTCCCATCTATTATCGCCCGTTGTGGGGATCATCGTATCAAATCCTGCCCAATGCCCTGTTTGTTAATGGTCCGGCGCAGAGGAATTTTGATACTGTCTCCTATGTTGAATCTCAACCCGGATGGTTGAAAGATTACAGTGTATATGCCTATGGGGGTTGGCGCAGCGGGGGAGAGCTGGTTGATTACATCGGGATGAGTTATAGTGTCAGTCCCAGGCTGCTGCTTGCCTTGCTTGAATACCGCGCTGAAGCATTATCAAATCCCACCAAACCTGCAAATGCAGATCTCTATCTCATGGGATACCTCGGAGAATTCAGTGCCAATTTGTACTATCAACTGCTCTGGCTGGCAGATACACTCAATAATGGCTATTACCGTTGGATTGACGGGACTTTACTTTCGCATGATCTGATGGATGGCAGCCTGGAATTATTCGACCCATGGCAAAATGCGGCAACGGTTGCCGTACAGCACTACTTTGGCATGGTGTTATCGGTTGATGACTACACCCATGCGATTTCTGGGTCAGGTCTGGCAAAAACCTATTCAGAATTGTTTGGCGAAATTTGGTCCACAGAATATGGTGTGATCATACCCGGTAGTCTGGAACAACCTGCAATGACACTTCCGTTTATGCCCGGTAGGCCATGGTCGTACACCGGCGCTCCACACCCGGTCTGGGGAGAAGAACAACCCTGGGCAGCGGTAGATTTTGCTCCTCCCTCGGATGTCAGCGGATGTTTCCCATCCAGTGAATGGGTGACTGCGGTTGCGGATGGCGTTTTATCACGCACCGAACCCGGCTTAGCAATTTTAGATCTGGATGGGGATGGGGATGAACGAACCGGATGGGTTGTGCTTTATCTGCACCTGGCTTTTGAAGAAGCATCCAAGCAGGGTAGAGTGGTGAAGGCTGGTGATGTGATCGGGCATCCCTCCTGTGAACGTGGACGAGCCACCGGAACACATGTCCATGTAGGGAGAAAATACAACGGTCAATGGATCCCGGCTGATAGCTATCTGCCATTTAATATGGAAGGCTGGATTCCTCACTCATATGGAACTGCGTATAAAGGGACTTTGACCCGGCATGAGAAAGTGGTGATTGCTAACGCGAACAGTGACGGGAAAAGTAAGATCATTTCTGAAAGATAGCTCTCATGGATGAAAAAGAAATTATCCAAAACACTGAAGTACCAGAAACGGTAGTAAGCCTCACTGAAGATTTCCGAAGGATGGGTATCACTCCAGGAATGGTTTTACTGGTACATTCCTCATTGAGTAAAATCGGTTGGATTTGCGGAGGAGCTGTGGCAGTTGTAGAGGCTCTCATGGATATTCTCACCCCGGAGGGTACGCTGGTGATGCCTACCCATTCCGGAGATTTGACTGATCCGTGCCGATGGGAAAATCCGCCTGTACCTGAGAGCTGGTGGCAGATCATCCGTGACCAGACACCTGCTTTTCATCCAGATTTCACCCCAACCAGAGGGATGGGGCGAATTCAGGAAGTTTTCAGAGATATGCCTGGGGTCATACGCAGCAACCATCCGACTCTCTCTTTCGCTGCCCTTGGCAAGCATGCCCAATTTATTACGGATCATCATCAACTATCCATATCCCTTGGAGATGGATCGCCACTGGCAAGAGTTTATGATTTGGATGGGTCCGTTCTGTTACTTGGGGTCGGATTCGGGAACCATACCAGTTTCCACCTATCAGAAGCGCGCGCGAGAGGATCCAAAACTTACCTGGAGGGTTCTCCAGTCATGGAAGACGGAAAAAGGGTATGGAAAGAATATCAAGAGATAGACTGGGATGATGAACCATTTGAAAAAATTGGTGAAGATTATATTAAAACTGGAGAGGTATTATCAGGAAAGGTTGGATCGGCTTCTGCCTATCTATTTCGACAAAGATCTTCGGTAGATTTTGGAGTCAACTGGCTGGAAAAATCGAGGGGAACAGGATAATAAAAGCGCCATGAGTTATTCTCATGGCGCTTTTCATCGCTAAACCTGTTTACTCATGTGACATATATGCTTCGAGCATAAAGATGTTTTTTTCACCGACCTGTTTAATTACACGATGTAATCCATCCATGTGAGCTACTTCTTCAAGCTGCTCGGTCACAAACCATCCCAAAAACTCCTCAGCCAGATAGTCTTTTTCCTTTTTGGCGATATCCATGAGGGCATTGATTTTACGGGTGACTTCCCATTCCCAATCCAGGGCATATTGAACAGCTTCTGCGGCAGAAGCGAAGGTCACCTTTCCGGCGGGAATGGCGGGTATAGCTACCTGTCCACCCGTTTCCATGACATATTTCACAAACTTCATGGCATGTTCGCGTTCTTCTTCTGATTGTTTCAGGAACATTGCGGCGGTTTTCTTTAACGGTAATGAATCAAAATAGGCTGCTATCTGGATATACTGATGAGAAGCTTCCAGTTCATGTCCGATTTGTGCGTTTATTGCTGATTCCAATTCCTTGCTGATTAACATATTTTCATCCTTTCATTATTCAATCATATTTATATTTTGATTATAGCATTCAAGAGGATGGGATACTTTATTGACGGCTGCTTTTCCTTATACACCAATTTATCTTTTAGAAAAATGCTTATAGTAGAATTGGGTAGATTAATTAGCGGAGTGATTTATGTCTTGTGAAAATTTTAATCAACAGTCAGGAAAAAATCAGATGGAAGTAAATAAGGATTTATTTATTCAGCTTCCAAAAGACCAGAGAATCATGTTGAATGACTGGTTCGAAACCACCTGGAAAATTCGCGAATCAGAACCAAAGCTGCATTATTATGCTTTTATCCACGCCTGGGAAATATTATCGGTCATCGCTGAGATCATCACCGGATCTGGTGACCCGGAGCGCTGGTTTGACCCCTTGTTACAGGATGACTACCTAAAAGGTATTTTCAATCGTGTGATGGAAAATAAAAAATCCCTGATGCGGATGTATGTAAAACGCTTTGCACAGCAATTCCCGATTTTTAATATTTCCACTCTTGATAGCCAGGGGATCAAAAATGCCCTGTTTCCTGTCAGGACTGATGTTGTTAAATACTACTATGAAAATGGAATTACCGATTATGCGCCGGCATGCTGGGGGAAACATGTTGATGATTCAGAGTTTTTACCTGACTGGGAGCATACATTAAGTGCCTGGTACATGGTTCGGAAGAATTTACTGAAATCATCAGAGGGATGGGCTCATTCAGAATTGAATGTCCGAATAGTTTCAACTGCATTCCTGTCACTGATTTATTTTTATAAAGAAGGCAAACTATTCTTTGAAAACCCCAGTTTGCGTCCTGATATTTTCGAGCGGACTCAAGTTCTTTCCAGCCTGTAAGGAAATTGCATGCCGGGCAAACAATTATACGAGCTGATTTACGATACTGTCCGGATGATACCACCCGGCAGGGTCGCCACATACGGACAGATCGCGCGAATTGTCGGCAGTTGTTCCGCGCAGATGATCGGATTCGCACTTGCTGCTCTGCCTGAAGGAAACGATGTTCCGTGGCAAAGAGTTGTGAACCGGTTTGGGCGGATCAGTCCTCACGGCTATGGATATGGATCACTTGTGCAAAGGGATTTACTGGAATCAGAAGGTGTTGTTTTCAACTCGAAAGATGAAATAGATATTGAGGAATTCGGTTGGTTTGGATAATCCAATGAATATCTTCACGTGGATTTACTGGTTTTGATATATTTCCGCTGTTGAAATGCCAGATACAATGCGATCGATCCCGCGACAGCTGCATTCAGTGACTCGGTTTTACCTGCCATTCCCAGTCTGACGATTTGATCGCATGATTTCTTAATTAACGAGCGCATCCCTTCGCCCTCACTCCCGACAACGAGAGCAAGACCGCCTGATAACTTTACCTCTTCAATGGGATCAGATTCTTCGGATCCTTCCAATCCAAGAACCCATACTCCCAACTCCTGCAATTCATGAATAGCCTGAGCCAGATTCATCATCGCGATGAGCATATGCTCACTGGCGCCTGCAGAAGCTGTGACTACCGCCGGGGTAACCCCAACTGTATGCCGAAAAGGAAGCAAAATTCCATGAACGCCGAAAGCTTCTGCGCTGCGGATAAGCGTAGCAAGGTTCTGTGGATTCTGTAATGTATCGAGTACTAGAATAAAAGGAGGTTCGTTCCGCTCCGCCGCCAGAGAGATCATATCGCCTAAATCCCGGTAGGTGTATCCACTGGCTTCGAGCGCAACTCCCTGGGTATTTTCGCCCAGATTATTAATCCTGTTCCGGGGCACTCTTTCAATATTGATTTTATTCTTTTTTCCCAGTACTTCGATTAGCTGGATTCGTTTATCAGACTGAGATTCAGATGCAATCAGCAACTTAAAGAAATGCCGCCGTCCGGCAAGAAGCGTTTCATAAACCGGATTTTTCCCGGTGATCCATTCTTTCATGGGAAAATATTAATGACCATTGTCACTACCGTCATCCGGGCGGGCAAAGATCATCCGTCCAGCTGCGGTTTGTAATATTTTAGTGACTACCACGTTAATTTCGCGTCCGATTAAATCTTTGCCATTTTCCACGACCACCATCGTGCCATCATCCATATACCCCACACCCTGACTGGTTTCCTTGCCTTCCTGGATGATGCGAAGGGGCAGGTTTTCTCCGGGCAATAATACTGATTTCACGGCATTTGCGAGTTCATTTACATTGAGGATTACCACACCCTGCAATTCAGCTATCCGGTTCAGGTTGTAGTCATTCGTAAGGATCGGGCAACGCATCTGACGGGCAAGAATGACAAGTTTATCATCTACTTCTTTCACGCCTTCTGCATCGATATCCTGGATCCGGACGGGCGTGCGTGAGTTTTCCTTCTGCAATGCCGCCAAAACTTCCATTCCGCGCCTGCCACGCTGTCTGCGCAGGTTATCTGGTGAGTCGGCAATATATTGAAGCTCATTTAATACAAAGCGAGGGATGATCAGGGTTCCGGGCAGGAATCCGGTCTGGGCGATATCGGCAATTCTTCCATCAATAATCACACTGGTATCCAATAATATATTGCGACCTTCACCCCAGTTGGATTTTCCACTTTTTTCTCCACGGAAGGAGTGAAATAGACCGAAAATATCCCCCTGCCTGAGGTTAAAAACTGCGATCCCCAGATATCCGAATATCAATACCCCTAAAAACGGAAAGATTGAGCTAAGTGGAGCAGGTAATAATGAGAGCGGGAATGCCAGCAAGGCGGCAAATAATAATCCAACCAGCAATCCGATCATGGAAGAAAAAAGGACTTGCGCAGAAACCTTTTTGACTAAAGTACGGAAACTCCGCAATGGTCTGGTCGTAATATATGGAGTCAGAATCAGCCCCACCAGAGCACCGACGAGTCCAAAGGTAAAAGCATATTGTTCGACTGTTAATACAAATTCTGCGGTAGAGTGTTGTGCTGATTCTCCTAAGGAAATCCCCCAAACGACCCCAATGACGGTAAACACTACCATTCCGATTAACCGGACAATAAAATCGACACTCATAATAACTCCAAAATGAAAAGAATAAAAAATAAATCCTAATGGCATAATAGCATGCCATTAATATTGCGTCAAATAAAAAAAACCAGGATTATTTGTTATCCGATAAATTCATCAACAAACGGAAGGATGCATTTGAATGGTTCTGGCATCCGGATGGTATAGCTCATCATTAATTCTTTCCTTGCCCTTGTCATTGACATATACAATAACCGCCTGGCGATGGATATATCTTCTTCGCCTGATGCGCCTTCAAAAATTTGATCTATTCCACAAAGAAATACATAATCAAATTCCAACCCTTTAAATGACTGGATGGTGTCACATAATAAATCGCTCATATTAATAATGTTACGAATGCGGTCGGCTTCACGTTTTCTGGGATGAAGAACAACTATCTCACCCAATTTGGTTCCCTGCTGGCGTAGATTTTGAATTGCGCTTTGTATATATCTCGCCTCCTGATCAATATTTTTAAATTTCCCCAGACGGGGCTTGGGACCTATTCGCATAGATGGATGGTTAATATCAGGAATAGAATATCCACCTTCCTTTTCAAGGGAAGCCTTGAGTATGCGATCATTATCTACCAGGCTGTAAGAGGCAGAGAAGATCTGCTTTGTGTTGCGATATGGAATATTCAGCCAGCGGGTTCGCCCTACAACCTCAATGCCTTTTTCTTTCCAGCTGAAGAATCTAAAAATGCTTTGTGATGGGTCATCGGTTAAAAAGAAGAGCCCATTTGGCTTTAAAAACTTTTTTATTGTGCTGATCCAGACCGGTGCAAAGTCTTGGGCTTCATCAATCAATATTGCATCAAACTGATCTGGTTTAATTTTTCCGGAGCTGATCAATTGATTATAAAGGAGGGGCAGGTACTCCCAGTCGATCTTGCCAGATTTTTCTAAATAAGCGAGATATTCCTGACCCCAATCAAATATTTCCTCTCGTAATGTGGGGGTTAAACGTAATGATCCTCTTCCTTTTCTTTGCATCTGCAAATACCTGGATTTTTCATTGATCTGCATTTCCTGCATCCAGTGAATCTCTTCTGCAATATCCTGCCGATTTAATCTCGCCAGAACGGGATGGTTTTGTTGCGTTTTCTGGAGAAAGCCAGATATTAAGGATGCATCAATATCTATTCGTAGGATTTTTTTTGCACCTTCGGCACAAATCTGGTGAAAATGATTAACCTGGATCCCGTCATCCTTTAATGAAATCCTTAATTGTTCAGACAACTTTTTAT
The DNA here is from genome assembly GCA_964648485.1 of uncultured Leptolinea sp. GTDB lineage: Bacteria > Chloroflexota > Anaerolineae > Anaerolineales > Anaerolineaceae > DAIOEK01. The sequence continues at coordinate 7,345 of CAZYOF010000028.1, read as the reverse complement.
TAAATGTCAGGACTAATATCTTCCAATCTGGATATACATCTTTTAGATACCTTGCCCTTTGCATTAAGACCAAAGTTTTCCCCGAGCCTGCTATCCCACGGATTAATCGAATAGCCATACTCGGTAATATCGGTGTTTCTTCATCCGTGTTCGTGCTAACCGGTTCAGGAATATTTACATCGGAGAAAAACATCTCTGTCTGTTTATGTGTTTCTTGAACGCTGACCGGAATCACCTGTTCCCGGATGGGCTCCAGAATGATGCTTTCCTGTTTTTCGTCTAATAACGCAGATTCATGATCCCCAGTTTCAATATACAAGCGGGGGTTAATCACGCCCCTTATCTTTGAAATAACTCCACTCGATAATGAGTGAATGCGGTAGTCTGGAATGGTGTTTCTTAATGATTTCAAGATAATATCTGGTTGAAGGTCCGCGGCACTGAGTACACGGTTATCCTGCCAGACCGTTTTTAGTCTGCTGACAATCGACGTTTGCATCAGTGGAAGAACGACACAATAACCCGCCGGAATGTCTTTTTCTTCCTGTGTCAACTGATTCGATTCTGACGCAATCATGGATCTCAGTTTATCGGCGTAATTTTTTACCTGCCTGATTGGGTTTTTCTCCTGTTTTTTTCCTTTACCCAAATCTGATAAGGTTATTTCATACTGGTCGCAGGTATCAAATGACCGCCAATCTTTTACTTCCAGCACAACCACCCCGTAATCGGTTAGGACAACAAAATCAGGATATTTTGTGTCTCTTGATGTACGGATGGCTAATTCATAATAAACAGTCCATTCTTTCGGGAGATACTTCTTTAATGCATTTGCAACAATAATCTCACCCCTGGTTGCATCTGGATTAACGCCGAGAAGTTCTGCCATGATTTTGCCTCAATAGATATAAATTAATAAACCCATCTGTAGTATTCAGATGGGTTTAGAGATCATTTATGTTATTTTCGTATCTGTTACCGGCGGTTGTGTCTTTCGAGAAGGTTTTCCGCGATTCTTTTTTGGTTTGATGGTGGTTTTTCCAGCGTCTGGTTTGAGGAGCGCATTCAGCCATTTTTCTGCGTCCTGATCATAGACACGTTTACCGCATACATCACAAACCCATGCAGGGAAATTCAAGACGGTAATTAGTTCCTGACCCAGCCAGGTAAAATATGTCACGCTGGTTTTTCTCATCAATCCAGCAGAACATTCCTGGCAAGGTATGGTCGGGTTGGGTGTGTCAAATGATTTCATTGATATGTATTGTACACAAATTATCTATATGCAACCAGAAAAATCTTGTTAATTTGACTGGCTCGCCTGGACAACATCTGGATGATCAAGTAAAGCGATTTTATTAAATGGATAATAAACAAGGAGGGCTTTACCGACGACAACATCCATTGATACGAATCCCCAGACATGAGAATCGGATGATTGATTACGATTATCACCCAGTACGAATATCTGGTTATCCGGCACACTCCATTCGCCGGTGTAGCGCGGCACATCTGCAATATAAGGCTCATCAAGCCTGATACCATTGACAAAGACTTTACCTTCATTTACAGAAACGGTATCGCCCGGAGTGCCAATAATGCGTTTGATAAAATCTTCACCCGGCTCAGTTGGAGCGTGAAATATGACGATATCTCCCGTTTGAGGCGGGCTGAACTTATAAGCGAGCCGGTTAACCAGAAGAAATTCCCCTTCATAGAGGGTCGGCTGCATGCTAACATTCTTCACCCGGACTCTGGCAGATACAGCATCGATGGCAAAATAGAATACCAGTGCCAGAAGTATGGTTTCTACGATATCAATAATTAATCGACGGGTATTATCCTTTTTCTCCGGCGCCGGTGAAATATTTAATGGTTGGACTTCATGAGATGTTTGTTGGTTCATACGCAATATACCTGCCCAGTATTATAAGACTAAAAAACTTTCTAGGAAGGTTCCTGTTATCGACGCGGTTTCAATACAAAGCGGATTGGGGTACCCAAAAAACCATATTCTTTACGCATCTGGTTTTCAAGATAGCGTATATAAGAGAAATGAGCCAGTTTGGGATCATTCACATATATCATAAAAGTTGGAGGATCACTGCGCACCTGGGTACCATAATACATACGCATGTTTCTACCCGCATGCCCCGGTGAAGGGTGGGCATCCTGAGCTTTTTGAATTACCTGGTTAATCTGGGATGTGCTGAGCCGCACCAGTCTTTCTTCTTGTACCCGCAGTGCCAGGGGGAGAACTTTATCTACATTCTTGCCCGTCAGTGCTGAAATAAACTGGATGGGTACATAATCAAGAAAGTTTAATTCACGCCTGATATAATCAGTATATTGATTGATGGTATCTGTGTCTTTTTCAACTGCATCCCACTTATTCACCACCACCACTACACTCTTCCATGCATCCAGAATAAAACCGGCGATGTGGGCATCCTGTGCAGAGATTCCATCGACTGCATCGATCAAGAGTAATGAGACATCTGCACGCTCAATAGCCCGCAGGGATCTGATTACACTATATTTCTCTACACCCGGAATAATTTTACCGCGCCTGCGGATACCGGCTGTATCAATGATGGTGATGGGCGTTCCATCCAGTTCCATTTTTGTATCGATCGCGTCACGTGTGGTCCCTGCAATCGGGCTTACAATGGAGCGTTCTGAGCCTGCTAATTTATTCAACAGGCTGGATTTGCCTACATTGGGCTTTCCGACAATAGCAATTTTTACTGAATCGTCTTCTGTCTCTTCGATTTCATGCGGGAATGCCGCAACTAAAGCATCCAGCAGGTCGCCAGTACCGGTACCATGCAGCGCAGAAATGGGGTAGGGTTCACCCATACCAAGTTCATAAAATTCGTTTGCTGCTTCGCGTGTTCTGAAGCTATCAGCCTTGTTTACCACCAGCAGAATCGGGGGGGTTTTTTTACCATCAACCACTTTTTGTGATTTGCGAAGGAGGCTGGCTACTTCTAGATCGGCAGGTGTCACTCCACTTGCCGCATCTGTGATAAACAGAACAACATCTGCTTCTTCAACGGCAATCATCGCCTGTGTTTTTATTTCCTGAACAAAATCGGCTGATCCTACAGAAAGTGGATCCTTCCCACCAGAGGATGATGAAGGATCTATTCCGCCTGTATCGATGATGTCAAAAGTGTTGTTCAGCCACTCGCCTTCAGCCAGGATGCGATCACGTGTGGTACCGGGAGTGTTATCTACAATTGCGAGGGGCTCGCCTACGAGCCGGTTGAATAATGTGCTCTTACCAACATTCGGCCTGCCAACCAGAGCGACTACATTTTTTCTCATTTTACTTCTCTCAAGGGGTGGGAGTTGGAACGTTGGATTGTATCATAACTTCAATGGTTTCAGGCAGGATCGATTCGATTTTGATCTCGTCTGAGGTAACAACCACAACAGGTTCAATCTGATATGTGCCTGAAAGATAAGTACTCAGGTCTATGGTTACCTGAATGTCTGATGCTTTCAACGCATCAAGCAGGGGGAGAGGACCGGAGAAGATAATATCTACAGTCGCCGGGGCTGCGGTTGCTGTCAGGCCATCTTTCAGCCCGATAATTTCCACCGGAATACGTGAAATTGTCAGGCTGCTTTCGATAGACTCGATGCTTGCCTGTACAGTAATCTGCTGCAACCCTACCAGTGTAATTCCTTCGGGTAGATTAAGTTCAATGGGGATAATCAGGTCTGACTTCAGATTATCCAGAATTACCGGAATGGTCTCAATATATCCGGGCAGCGCATCAACTTTAAGCGGATCACTGGAGAAAACAGTTACGCTGGGCGGATTTACAGAGATACTGGTTAAGCGGTATCCATTTGCCAGTTTTCCCTGCGTCACAACTTTGACAACCACATTTCGGTAACCACCTTTCTGGGTGATCGGCAGGTTGATACTTACTTTGTCGGGATTAACAGATATTCCTTCGATGGGGTCACCATTACTGTCAACAGCGCTGATTGCGGCGCTCGTTTGAATCGACTGGCGCGCCTGGGTCAGGTCCACCTGAGCACGTAATTGGCTTACCATGCTGATCAGCGACTCCGGACCACTGATCATTGCAGAGGTGGGTGAAATTACAGCTTTCTCAGCCTGGAATCCGATCGCCGGGCTACCTGAAGTAATCAGATCCACTGATACTTCACGGGTGGATATTTTCTCGAGGGTAAGGGTGATATTTTCGGGATTAATCTGGACGACCTGAACCGGTTTTGCATCGATTTGTACCTGGATGGGAACCTGATGCGTTCCGGCGGATAAGCCGGATAAATCAGCATATGCTTTAATGTGGTTTGTCTGGGCGTTGATGGTAGTCCAGATAGAAGTGGGAGCATACAGTGATACACGCACGGTACGGACGGGATTTCCGAGGATGATCATCTGTGGATCCTGCCCAAGGTACTCGATGGCGACGGGTTGACCATAAACACGCAGCTCATTTGGATCTGACGCAATCACAGCCGCCGTCCAAGCAGCAACAGCCATAATAAATGCAATTAATAGCGTGGGCAAATTCTTAATAAATTCCCGCAGAGAAGCCATTATCTGTCTTCCTCCCCGCCTGGTTTGAAAATATTAAGAATACCCTGAAAAAAGGAATTTCCTGTCTGGTTGATCCGTTCAGGTCGATAAAAGGCAATTAAGATGTTCTCCAGCCTGTCTGCATCCAACCGCCTGATCATTCTACCTGCATGCGCAATCGAGATGGAGCCGGTTTCTTCAGATACCACAACGGCGATTGCATCTGTTGCTTCGGAGATCCCCAAAGCAGCACGATGACGTAATCCCATTTGTCTTTCAGGAGAACGGGTCAAAATTCCACTGGCAGAGAGAGGCATTACACATGCGGCAGCTGCCAGTTCGTTCTGGACAATGATAGCTGCACCATCATGGAGTGGTGTGTTTGGATAGAAAACCTGAAGGAGAAGCTCGGGGGTGATATCTGCTTTGAGGGTGACCCCGGTCTGGATATATTCTTTCAGGTTATCGCTTCGCTGAAAGACGATCAGGGCACCGGTTTTCTTGCTGGCTAGACGTGATGATGCTGCTACGACGGTTTGGATGGTTTTCTGCATTTCGAATTGATCTGCTTTTTGCCCAAATGAGATCACCGATCCGGCTCTACCAATTCTTTCAAGTCCTCGACGAATTTCAGGGGCAAAAATTACCGGAATTGCCAATAATAATGCCGGCAGCGTTGTTTTGATCAGCCAGCTGAAAGCCGGCAGTTCAACAACAGATGTGAGGAGACTCAGTAAAAGTACCAGAATAATCATTCCGCGTAATAAAACCACCGCCTTGGTATCTTTAATCATTTGCAGCAACGCATAAAAAATCGTTGTCACAATGAGGATATCCAACAGGCTGAGCCAGTTTAGTCTTTGTGAGAGAAGGGAGAGGTTATTAATAAGATTTGACACAGGTTTGATTATTCCAAATGCAATTCACAGAGAAACAACGCTTCTGCATAACTATTAATAATATCAGACAGGTATTAAATCGGTCTGAGAACGCGGTCCTGCCGAAGTTGTTTAAAGAACATGATCGTTCCAAAGGGCATGGATTCAATCGCCGCTTCCTGCCACGCCTGAACTTCTAAGGAGTGTGGTGCCCGATTTTCGTAACTTAATCCTTTCCAAAGGTCGGAGTGACGTGCCATGGATGGTGGAATGAATATCAGGGATGCTTCGCATTGGTGGTCTTTTGCCGATTTTTCGACCTGTTCGACTAACACCGGAATAGATTCCTGGAGTGGTATCGCCGGATCTACAAAAATGTCTGTCGTTCTACAAATGAGGTTTTCTACCTGCCAGCCGGCTATTCCGACGATCTTTTTATCCATTTCAAGGAGAATAAATGCATTATCCGTCAGTGATTGAATGAATTCTGTCCGATTTCTTTTTTCTTCTTTCGGGTCGAGACGGTCAACCAATTCCACAATATCATCATAGTCTTTCGGAGTGCCTCTTCTGGCTGACAGCTTGCCTTTTGCTTCTGTGACGATGGGTTCCTGCAGAATGCTGGTCGGAAGCGATATCTTTTTCCAGGCGTCATAAACCTGTTTCCAGGTATCTTCATATGAGCCATTATTGGTAATTATTACATTCGCATGGGCAACTTTCTCTGCCTGGGTAGATTGAGCATCAATTCTACGGATCGCTTCAGACTGCTCGAGTTTTCTAATATTTACCAACCGGGCGACTTGCGTCTCTCGCGGAGAAGTAACCACCCAGATACTGTTCACCTGCTTTTTTAGATCTGTTTCAAGTAACTTGATCGCTTCAACCGCAATTACATGCTGTGTAGCACGGCGGATAATGATATCTACAGCCTGAAGGACAAGCGGATGAACCACAGATTCCAGAGCTGTGAGTGCAGAAGGATCAGAAAAAACTACTTTTGCCAGGCGGCTTCTATTAATTTGCTGGTCATCCCCCAGAATCCACTTCCCAAAATAGTTAACGACCGGCTGGTACCCGGGAGCATCTTTGGCTATGGCACGATGTGCAAGCGCATCAGCATCGAGTCCAAATGCACCAAGACGCTCGAGCATTTTCCGCACGACACTTTTACCGGTGGCAATATTCCCGGTTAAACCGATGACATATTTATCTGCCCACTTGCTCACAGCTGCTCCATGTAGTAAGGATGTGGTTAGATCGGGATTTCCCTACCCGACCATTTTAGCGTTGCGTCTCAAGAATGTCAAAGGAATTTCCACCACATTTGTTGCATCAAGTATGCCATCATAAAAAAACCTGCTTTTAAAGTGATTGCTTGACAATACCGGGGGTTATTAGTAAAATCACGCCACAATCAAGAACGTGCCGAGATAGCTCAGTTGGTAGAGCATGCGACTGAAAATCGCAGTGTCGCCAGTCCGATTCTGGCTCTCGGCACCTCTTTTTTTGTTAATACTTCTGTCGCACGCATGCGAAAAAAAAAGGGTTGACATCTCAACGGGAATTCGTTATACTCTCGCATGCAATCAGGGAAGCCGGTTTTCAGACCGTTCCCCCAAAAAGTAATGCGGGCTTGGTTCAGTTGGTAGAACGTCTCCTTGCCAAGGAGAAGGTCGAGGGTTCGAGTCCCTTAGCCCGCTCAAAAGCGGCTGATGTCCATGGGTGATTGATCCAGAGATACTCAGCCACATTTTTTACGGCGACGTGGCCAAGTGGCAAGGCAAGGGTCTGCAAAACCCTGATCACGGGTTCAAATCCCGTCGTCGCCTCAACAAGAACGGATTAACCACCGTTCTTTTTTATTGCCTGATCCCGGGTTTCCTCTGGCGAGGATTTCGCA
>CAZYOF010000027.1:0-34370 GCA_964648485.1 uncultured Leptolinea sp. | reverse complement strand
CCTTGCGGCACATGGCCCTCAACCATGCCTGTCTGCCAATTCCAGCACCAGCGCGGAAAGCACTGCAATTATAACCGTCTCCTTTTGCTTGTCAAGGAAGCACATCCTTTTATTGATGAGGTGAACATAATGACCGTAATCCTAGATGCCATGGGTAGTGATGCCCACCCAGACCCTGAAATACTGGCAGCCATCCGTTTTACCCGCGAATTCCAGGAAGAAATCATCCTGGTAGGTGATGAAAACATCCTTAACCCCAAAATCCAGCAAAATGGTGGGGCAGGATTGCCAATCCGTGTGGTCCACGCTGCGGAAGTGCTTGAAATGGAAGATAAACCGGTGGAGAACGCCCGTAAGAAGGCACAGAACTCCATGGCAGTTGGGATGGATCTGATTAAGAGCGGCGATGGAGAGGCTTTTGTGACCGCCGGAAATACTGGCGGTGCGATGGTTAACGCGCTGCTTAAACTCGGGCGGATCAAGGGCGTACTTCGTCCTGCTCTCTGCGCCATCTTCCCCACCGCCTCCGGGAAAGCCGTGGTGTTGGATATTGGTGCCAACGCCGAATGTAAACCTGAATTTCTGCTGGAGTTTGCAGTGATGGGCAGTGTTTACGCAGAAAAAGCACTGAAAAAATCCAACCCCCGCGTGGGATTGCTCTCCAATGGGGAAGAAGCCGGTAAAGGCAACCAGTTGGTCAAAGATACCTATCCTCTGCTTGTTTCGAGCAAAGTTAACTTTATCGGCAATATTGAAGGCAAGGAACTCTTTGGAGGTAACGTTGATGTTGCGGTAACCGACGGATTCACAGGGAATATTCTGCTTAAAACCAGCGAAGCGGTCGGTAAACTGATCATCTCGAAGTTAAAAACAGGTTTGCTCTCATCCCTTCGTACCAAGTTGGGCGCTGCGCTTGCTAAGCCAGCTTTTACGGAAGTGAGAAAGCTCATGGACCCGTCTGAAACCGGCGCAGTAATCTTGCTGGGGGTGGATGGATTGGTGTATGTCGGTCATGGCCGTTCGGATGAAGCTGCCATGTTCAGCGCAATTAAAGCCGCCCGTGAAGCGGTGAAAGATAACCTTCTTGCCAGTCTGAAAGATGCCATCCAGGCACAAATATCCCAATTATAGAGAGTATCCTGAATGAAAATTGTCAGTAACGATAAATTAATTAAACGCAACGCGTCCATCGCAAAAATTACTTTTTTTGCATCACTCATCGTCTTCGGTATCGGGCTGGTTGTATCCTTCCAGAATCCCGATGATCCGCGTTTGTTAAGCTATACCATGGGTGCTCTCATCCTTGGTTTTACATTCTCACAGGTGAGCATCTATTATCAGAACCGTTTCGGAAAGCGTCCGCGTCCTGATGAAGTATTAACAGCTTCCCTCAAAGGATTGGATGATAAATTCACCCTTTATCATTATGCATCCCCGATGCCTCACCTTCTGGTGGGTCCTTCGGGAGTGTGGGGTTTGCTTCCATATGCCCAGGGAGGGACGATTATCTTTGAGAAAGACCGCTGGAAACAAAAAGGCGGTTCATTTTTGATGAAACTATTCGGCGGTGAAGGATTGGGAAGACCTGACCTCGAGGCATCCGGTTATATGAAAGATATCCAGACTTCCCTCCAAAAGGGATTACCCGAGAACGCACTGCCCCCTATCCGCATGGCGCTGGTATTTACCAACCCCCGGGTGCAAATCGATGCGGCAGATGCACCTATACACACCATCCCAGCAAAAAAGATCAAGGAATTGGTTCGCAAGTATTCCAAGGCAGATGCACTACCTGAGCTTGAATTGGCAGCTATCAATCAGTACATGGATGAGCGTTACCATCCCAAACAGTGATAAAGCAACAAACCGGAGCTAGCTCCGGTTTGTTTTATTTTTGGTATTCGTTCTTGCAGAAGGTCTGGTTGATCCCTGCCGGTTGGTTGATTCACGCCTCGCTCCAGTGCGTCCGTCTGGAGTGGCGGATTTTTCCCCACGACCCCCCCTGCTGTTGGTTGAAGTACGTCGTTGAGAAGAGGTTCGGGAGATATTTCGACTGGTAGCCTGGGATTTTCTCCTGACATCCTTCACTTCTGTTTCGCTGAGATAACGCCATTCACCCGCTTTAAGTGTTCCCAATCGAATATTCCCAATCCGAACCCGTTTGATTCGCAACACAGGTAAGCCTATCCGGCTGCCTACTTCTCGAATCTGGCGTTTTCTACCTTCGCGCATCACAATCCGCAAGGATGCACCCCGTGGAGCAGATTCGATTACCTCAACCGAGCATGGGGCAGTTTTATACCCATCCTCCAATACCACACCCCTACGCCAGGTAGTTAACTGCTCGGGATCTGGCCGGGAACCTATCTGCACGATGTATTCTTTCTCATGCCCGTAGCTCGGATGGGTTAGTTCATTGGCAAAATCACCATCATTGGTCAGCAAAATCAATCCTTCGCTGTCGTAATCCAGCCTGCCCACCGGAAAGAGATTCAAATCTGCAGGGACATAAGTCAAAACATCTGATCTAGCATCGTTCTGGTGAATGGCTGAAAGAACACTCCGCGGCTTATGCAATGCAATATATACGGGTGCAGGTTTTTTGGGAATCGGTTTTAGATCCACCAGAATTTTATCTGTAGCTGTATCAGCCTTCTCGCCAATTTTCGCCACAACTCCATTTACCATTACACGCTTCGCCTGGATGAGTTCTTCGCAGGATCTGCGTGAGCCAAATCCCGCTTGAGCGAGAATTTTCTGTAATCGTTCTTCAGCCATACTCAGTCCTTAAACACTTTCTCGCGGATTTCTTCCGCCTGTTCTTCACCCACATCCAGAGGCGGGAGTTCATCCAGGGATGAAAAACCAAAATATTGCAGAAAATCAGCGGTAGTCGCGTAAATGATGGGTCTCCCTGGACCTTCTGCCCTGCCGGTTTCTTCAATCAGACCTTTGCTCAGTAAACTCTTGATCACGCCATCGCTGTTCACTCCGCGAATTTCATCCAATTTAGGACGGGTTACTGGTTGTTTGTAAGCAACAATCGCCAGTGTTTCAAGCGCCGCCCGGCTTAAGCGGGAAGTAGCTTGTAAACCCAGAAATTTCTCGATAACAGATCCAAACACTGGACGGGTCGTCAACTGAAATTTTCCGCGATGCTCCTGAATTGCCAAACCTCCCCCCTGGTTGTATCGTTCTCGCAGCGCTTTCAATCCTGCTTCAATTTGTTCAATGCTCACCTCTGAACCGGCAGCGATTTGTGCCAGTGTTACTGGTCCGGGAGCAACAAATAATAAAGCTTCCACGAGTGCATCAAGAGAGGGTGTTTCTGAAGATGGTATTGATTCTGTCATGCTATAATTACCCGAGTAAAAAACTTATAGTTAGGATGAATGTCTTGAAAAAATCTATTCAAATAACCATTATATCAATCATTAGCTTCTTGCTGATGATGAGCTGCAATCTCACTTCACGCTTTCCAGGTATGGCTAAAAACATCCCTACCAGCACACCTGAAATAGAAGTGGTTGTGCCTGACACTGTATCCGCAGAACCCACCATTATCATCAGTACAGACAGCATTCTGATCAGCTTTTCTGAATCAGATATGCTTAGTTGGATGCAGGATTTTCAGAATTCAAATAGTGAGTACCAGCTCACCAATCCATCTGTGAAACTGGATGACGGGGTCTGCCAGATCACAGCCACCATTCAGAGCGGTATCATTTCTGGAGAAGTAGATCTGAGGTTTTCTGTGACAGTAGATGGAGCAGGCATTCCAGTAATTAACGTGGAGGAGATGAAGGTCGGCGGTATGAATCTGCCACAGAGCATGAAAAATCAGTTCTCCACCCTGGTTAACCAATCAATCAGCAATTCCATCGTAGAGCAGATGGGCGGTCGGACTATAAAATCTATCACAATTGATGATGGCAAAATGACCATCGAATCTACAAATTAACCTCAAACAGGTATGAAAAGAAACTGGGTTTACCTCCTCCTCTTGATCTTTCTCACCGCCTGCCAGGGATTGAGCGCAACCTCAGTACCGGGAATCACCGTCAATATTGCTGTTGATGGAAAGGAATTGGAGGTCAACCTGCCTGCCAATTCAACCGTGCAAAATGCACTGACCAATGCCGGTGTGGTACTTGGTCCGCTCGATCAGGTTTCTCCTCCCCCTACAACGATTGTTGCCTTGAATGACAAAATCAAAGTGGTTCGGATACGAGAGGAATTTGTTGAGAGAGTAGAGGTTGTACCTTTTGAACAGCGGGTTATCAAAAATGAGAGCCTGCCCGAAGGTGAAACCCGGCTGCTTCAACCGGGTAGCAACGGTGAACGCAGTGTAACTTATCGTATTGTTTATGAAGATGAGGTGGAGGTATCCAACCTCGAATTTAAATCCACAATCATCAAAGAAGCCGTACCTGAGATTTCAATGGTCGGTGTCCAGGCACCATTTATTCCGGTTAGTGTTACAGGCGTTATTGCATATCTTGACGGAGGGAATGCCTGGCTGATAGATGGCTCTACCGCAAATCGTAAGCCCCTCATCACAACAGGAGATCTGGACGGACGGATATTTACCCTATCACAGGACCGTGAATGGCTCTTATTTACACGCAAGGGTGATACCACCCAAGGGATCATTAACACTTTGTGGGTTCTGAGGGTGAATCGTGACAATGCAGATCCTATTGATCTGGGTGTCAAGAATATTATCCACTTTGCCGATTTTGTGCCCAATTCGCCACAGACTGTTGCATACTCTACGGTCGAACCGAGAGATTCTGCTCCCGGATGGCAGGCAAACAACGATCTTTTCTACCGCAAATTTTCTGCATCCGGTTCTACGGGTTCGCAGATAAAAGTCATGGACGCGAATTCTGGTGGTATTTATGGCTGGTGGGGTGTCATGTTCTACTGGTCTCCAGATGGAAACCGGTTGGCTTACGCACGCCCAGACGAAATTGGCACCATTAATTTAAAAACCGGTTCATACAACACCCAGATGTCCATTATCCCTTACGAGACAAGATCTGATTGGGCATGGGTGCCCGGAATCGCATGGAGCCCGGATGGTAAGTTTTTTTACACGACAATTCACAATGAAGAAGGCAACCCAACGAAACCAGAAAGTTCAACGGTATTCGATCTGATCGGAAAGCCATTGGATGACGATAGCTACTTTGTGACTATGCGCAACAATAATGGAATGTTCGCCAATCCTGTCACTTCTCCAAAATTAGATGATGGCAGTTTTTATGTGGCTGCGCTACAGGCTATTTTCCCCGAACAGAGCGATAACAGTCGTTACCGGCTGCTGGTGATGGATCAGGATGGATCCAATCAAAAAATCCTCCTCCCCGAAGAAGGCACGCCCGGATTGGCGCCTCAAACCATTCAATGGTCACCAGATTTCCAGCAAGGTGTCATGATTTCGGCAATTTATGAAGGCAATCTTTGGGTTTTGGATGTAGAATCTGGAACGCGATACCAGGTTACTGGCAGCGGTCTGGTTAACCGGATCAGCTGGAAATAAAAAATAAGGGAGATCCTATGAGAGTATTGATTACGGGTGCGGCAGGCTTTTTAGGTTCACATTTGTGCGATCGCCTGATTGCCGAAGGGCATCAGGTCGTTGGCATGGATAATTTTGTTACCGGTAGTGCAGAAAACATTGCACATTTAACCGGCAACCCAAATTTCGAATTTTTCAGGCATGATGTTGCCAATTTTATTTTCGTACCCGGTAAAGTGGATGCGGTGATGCATTTTGCGTCACCCGCGAGCCCCAACCCCGCCTCACCCTATGGATATCCTAACTTGCCCATTCAAACTATGAAAGCCGGTGCCTTGGGTACACACAACTCTCTGGGTGTTGCCCGCGCAAATAATGCCCGTTTCCTTCTCGCCTCTACCAGTGAGATCTACGGTGATCCGCAGGTTCACCCTCAGGTGGAAACATATTGGGGTTATGCTGACCCGATTGGATCACGTTCAGTGTATGATGAAGCCAAACGCTTTGCAGAAGCTCTGACGATGGCTTATCACCGTTATCATAATTTGGATACGCGCATAGTGCGGATATTTAATACTTACGGTCCCAGAATGCGCCTGGATGATGGCCGTGTAGTCCCGAATTTTCTTATTCAGGCTCTGAAAAATGAACCCCTTACCATCTATGGAGATGGCAATCAGACCCGCTCCTTCTGCTATGTTGATGATCTGGTGGATGGCATTTACCGGCTATTGATGTCAGACGAACACATGCCGGTGAACATCGGTAATCCTGAAGAAACTTCCATCCGCAAATTTGCTGATGTAATTAATCAACTCACCGAGAACGAAGCTGGCATCACTACCCTGGCAGACAAACGTTTGGGTGATGATCCACAACGCCGTCAACCTGAAATCACCAGAGCTAAAACAATCCTCGGTTGGGAACCCAGGCATACCCTGGAACAGGGCATCCGGAAAACCATTCCTTATTTCAAGAAGGCGCTTGGAATGGCATGATCTTAACTGACACCAAAGAGAGAAACCGATTTTTCCGCTTTGCCATTGTTGGAACCATTGGAGCAGTGATTGATTTTGGAGTATTCAATCTGCTGGTAAACCTGGCTGGGATGCGTGCATTACACGCATCCATCATTTCATTTATCCTGGCAGTGGGAAACAATTTTGTGGGTAACCGCTTCTGGACATATCCCGATTCACGCAGTAAACCTGTAATGCATCAGGCTGTCCAGTTTGTGGTAATCAGCGTGATCGGTTTAATCATCCGCACCCCCACTTTCGCCTTGCTGGAACACTATCTGATCGATTTTCTCGATACAGTGCCTTATTCACTTCCTTTTTCTGCAACTTTCATTGGTCATAATATCTCCTTGGCGATAGTGATTTTGCTTGTGATGCTCTGGAATTTCTTCGCGAATCGCTTTTGGACCTATGCTGATGTAAAATAAGCCTACAAAGCAGGGGATATGGAAAAAGTCATCCGCCCGATACCAATCTATACTTCCAGAGGAGACGTTGGCGCTTTCCTCGTCTATCCGTATATCTATAATCCATCCGGTGAATGGATCGGCTGGGTAACCCCCGATCGTGAAGTTTACTCAGTATTGGGAATTTTTGTTGGCAGATTGGGCAATCCGCCCCGCATTTTACGCCGTCGTGCAGATGATTTTGACCATCCGCGAAAATCCCCACCTCTCATCCCTCAAAAAATATATCCACCTGCCACAGTTCCTCTGGCTCCTCTCATGCCTGAACTGGCATTTGATACGATTGATGTCTTGTATGAAGAACCCGAATTGCTGCATACTATGGATAGCGGAACCTTAAAACAAGATATGGATTGATCCAATGGATTCCAGTGGTGATGAAACAACCCAAAAACAGGGTCTGCAGACTATCAACAGCCTGAAAGATCTCATAGATTCCGCATCCGGGCGGAATATTCGCATTAGTGATTCATTACAACAAACCGGAGAAACTGCCGGTAATGATGTACTGCCGTACCCTTTTCAGGCAATTGTCGGGCAGTATGAGATGAAACTGGCGCTTTTGCTATCACTCATAAATCCATCATTGGGTGGAGTATTACTATTGGGTCCTCGGGGAACCGGTAAAACCACTGCGGTCCGATCGTTGCTGCCCTTATTACCCATGGTGGAGCGCAGCATTTGCGTGTTTGGATGCCTTCCTGAAGATATTGAAACAGGTGGGATGGATGCTGTTTGCCCGGAATGTGCAGAGAAATATGCGCATGGAATTTCTCTCACGAAAAAAGATATTGTCCGCATGGTTGAAATTCCGCTGAACGCTACGCTGGATGATGTGGTCGGAGGTCTGGATGACCGAATTGGAAAATCGGAACGTTTCAACATCAAACGCGGGCTGCTGGCTCAGGCAGATCAGAACATCCTCTATATTGATGAAGTCAATCTTCTTCCCGATGACATTACCGATGCAATTTTAGATGCATCTGCCCAGGGGAGGTTTACCCTACGAAGAGGTTTGGTCTCAGCATCTTATCGGTCACGGTTTAATCTGATTGGTTCAATGAATCCCGAAGAAGGTCGTTTACGACCTCAGATCATGGACCGGTTTGGTCTGCGCGTGATCGTGCAACGTCTGGATACGGTTGAACAACGTCTGGAAGCGTATCACCGGGTACACGCGTATTTAAGCAATCCCATCCGTATGAGCATGGAATTTATGGGAGAAACGGTCCATATTCAACAGGAAGTACTTAAAGCACGTGATCTATGCCGAAATACCAGCCTGGATGAAAAGGTTTCATCGTACGGTATTTCACTAATCCAGGAAATGAAAATTGATTCTCTCCGGGCGGATATCACCCTGTTTGAAGCAGCGCGCGCCTATGCAGCTGCAGATGGCCGTCAGGAAGTCACCCGAGCCGATGTGCAAGCCATTGCGCCTATGGCTTTACGATTGCGCCGGTCTCGTTTCATGGATGACTACTTCGCACAGCAAAAATCAGAAGAAGAAGAAATTACCAAGGTCCTGGAGAAATCCACTAAGTGAGCAAACCATGAGACTTGATAAAAACATGACCCACCGAACCCGGCTGGAGAAATGCCTGTCTGGAGATGAGACAGATCATCCACCCGTAGCACTTTGGCGACATTTTCCGGTTGCAGATCAAGATCCGCATAATTTTGCCCGCTCAACTGTGGAATTTCAGCAGCGATTCGAATTTGATTTTGTAAAAATAACTCCTGCCAGCTCTTATTGCCTGGTAGATTGGGGTGTGGAAACTGAATGGAAAGGTAATCCGGAAGGCACACGCGATTTTTCCCGACGGGTTATTCAATCCCCCGAAGATTGGATCAAATTGCAACCACTAGATCCTCGTAAAGGCACTTTGACAGCCACTTTAGAATCAATTCAACTGATACGAAAGAATCTTCCAGCAGAAACCCCAATCATCCAGACAATATTCAATCCCCTTTCGCAGGCAAAAAACTTAGCCGGGCAGGATGTTATGTTAAATCACCTTCATAACCACCCCGATTTGCTGAAAATTGGATTGCAAACTATTCTTCAATCTACTCTGGACTTTATAGAAGAGCTAAAAACGGTAAATGTGGATGGGATTTTTTATGCCATCCAGCATGCTCAACCACGTTTTCTGACCCTGGAAGAATTCAATACCTGTTCCCGAATTGATGATTTACACATTTTAGAATCATGCAATTCATACTGGCTGAATGTGATCCATCTTCACGGTGATTCGGTATTCTTTGATGCAGTCAGTGATTACCCGGCGCAAATCCTCAACTGGCATGATCGTGAAACTGGTGTATCCATTCAGGATGGAATCAATAAATTTGCAGGAACTGTCTGTGGTGGACTTAGTCGGGATGCGACCATGTTGTTGGGATCACCCGGATTAGTGCGTCAACAGGCACAAGATGCAATTGAACAGAGTGGCGGTAGGAGGTTCATTCTCGGTACAGGCTGTGTCCTGATGACCACCACCCCAGAAATCAATATTCATACAGCAATAGAAACTGCCAGGGAAGGATAACGGTAATAAAAATGGGAGAATTACGCATAATCAGTGGAAAAGCCAGGGGAATGAAATTAAAGGATGTTCCTGGTGATTCCACCCGTCCCATTACCGATATGGTGAAAGAAGCGCTGTTTAATATTATTGGTGTGGATATCTATGAATCCAAGATCTGGGACCTCTTTGCCGGTACAGGTTCAGTTTCTCTGGAAGCGCTCAGCCGGGGAGCAAAGTTTGCAAAACTCTCAGATAATAACCGTAATGCGATTCAAACAATTCATGAAAACCTGGCTCATACTCGTCTGGGTGAATTTGCTAAAGTGATCAAAGGGGATGCTTTCACGTTGCTTCGCGGGAAACCAGATCAGGAATATGATTACATCTATGTTGCCCCACCCCAATATAAGGAAATGTGGAAAGATGCCATGCATATTCTGGATGAGAATCCAGCCTGGCTCGTGGATGATGGCTGGATCATCGTCCAGATCCATCCCCGTGAATACGAAGAGCTAGATTTATTTAATTTTGAAGTGTTTGATGAACGGAAATACAGCAATACATTGCTTGTTTTCTATGGAAAAAAGTCACTGGATCAAGAAGAAAAGTGAATTACCCACCTCTCACCCTCTTTTTGGGATAATCCACAAAATACCCGATCTCCATCTTTCCAACTGGCAACAATCGGAATCAACTGGTAAAGATCGCTCACCAGAGAATATTCATCAATACTCTCAATGGGTATCCAATGCAATGCTCCTTCACTGGAAGCCTTTACCTGTGTATCAACCACTGATCCACGGAACACAGAAATCAATACTCCTGCACCCAACTGGGTATCAACGTGGATTACCCCTGCCAGGTTAAGCGGAATTTGAGTTAGTCCGGTTTCTTCTTCAAGTTCACGAATCGCTGCTGAATAGATATCCTCACCTGGCTCAACGTGTCCGCCTATGCCATTATAAAGACCAGCCCAGATCTTCTTATTTTTTGCACCTTGTAATAAGAGGACCTTATCTTCATGGAAAATAAAAATCAGCGTGCGCGGGATCACTGAATATCTTTTGGAATCAACACCCTGTTCCATTGACTTGCTTCTCCTTGAAGAAAGCGGTAAGCGATTTTCACCGCTTACCGCTTATAGTAACTGCATTTATGGTTGAATTAGTCAGCCAGATCTTTTACATCTTCAGCGGCAACTTCTTCACCCAGGAAGTCTCTTGCCTGCACTTCCACCATCGGATGCTTTACCCATTGATCTACAAGGGCTTTTGTATCCTTAAGGTTGAGCAGGTTGAAGAGTTTGCTGAATTGATCTTCCCATGCAGCGGCAATCTTTGCCTTTTCACCCGCAGGTAAACCCCAGCTCTGTTTCTTGAACGGACCAACGGCTGATTTGCGTGATTTGTAATAGAACTGCTCATCGGTCATATCCGGTTTTCGGTCTGCAGCATTGTTCTGATCAAGATAAGCGTACATCTCTTTCTTCAAATCCGCTGGAATAAGCTCAAAGAAGATATTCATAAAGTTGGTTGCGAGGTGGATCTCACAAGCTTCTGCTTCTACAAATTTTCCAAAAGCATTCTCGGGTAGGGTGCTGGCACCATGTTGTACTGCCCCACCTAATCCAAATTTCTTGCGGGAAATGCGGCTCAGATTAAGCATGGTGTCGAAATCTACAGATACCTGGGCAATGGAGCCATCAGGAAGAACAACACCACCATGTGAAGTTCCGGTTTGGATGCTGATTTTGCTCAATCCAACCAGATTTTTTCCACGGTTGGCAAGGTTTTTCTGGAAACCGGTAAGGTAAGCACACAATTCTTCTTCTGTAGAATTGTGTCCGCCAACTTCACCAATTTCTCCACCAACGGATATAGCCACCCCTTTTGGCTCAACTTCTCGAATATATGCTGTCAGCATGGCTGATAGTTCTGTGTTGAGTTCCTGCTGTTCAGGAATGGTGGATTTGGATAAATCAACCATCGTGGATGTATCCACATCAATGTTGAAGAACCCGCCGGCAACAGCTTCACGGATTAAGGCTTTCAATGCTTCAATCTCAGTATCGGGATCGGCATTGTATTTTTTCATTGAGACCTGGAAATGGTCACCCTGAACAAAAACGGGACCGGTATATCCTTCCTGGACTGCTGCAGAAAGAATGGAAGTGGTATATTCTGCCGGACGTTGGTCAGTGTAATTCATTTCAGAGCGGGCGATCTCAAAGATCATTGCCCCTGCATTGATCTTCTTAGCAGCGCGGAAGACAGCCTTGGCTGATTCAAACGATAAAACACGCAGATTCATTGCTGGAACAGTGAAAGGTTGTTGGATGCTTTCTTTGCCGCGAGCCATATACAATTCGTGAATGGAGGCTGGATATACACCGATTGCCTGCGCTCCGGCACGGACAAAATACCGAGCCCAACCGGCTTTCTCTCCACCTTCCAAAGCTGAGATCTCTGCCAGTTTATTCACTTTGGAACGGAATACTTTTTCATCATTGACGGTTACTTTACCGTTCTGATAGGAGATGGAATTATCTACTGCCTGTAAAACTTCATTAACAATCTGTTGATTCATTTTTATACTCCTGTTTGAGGTTAGCTCAAGAACATGGGAACGCCCATGAAGTCTTTTACCCGTGGGAGGTAATGTTCCGCGTCATAAAAACTGGGAACATCAACTCGCTTCTTGCCGGTCATGATGATATCCACTGGAACAGTTGTGTATTTACCACCATGCAGTGCAATCATTTTTCCGGTTTCACCCCTGCGGATTAATTGACTGGCAAGGTTCCCGAATGACATCGCCACCATCCGATCAAGTGAATCCGGTGCACCTGAACGCATCAGATAACCCACCTGCTGATACATGATATCCTGACCTGTACGGCGTTTAATTTCATCTGAGAGTAGTTGTCCGACCCCACCCAGTTTTTTATGGCCATATGCGTCTGCTTCACCAACTTCAATCACTTCACCACCCTGCATAATTGCCCCTTCAGAGATCGTCATGATTGCATAATTGGATGGATTGTTACGCTTGTCTTCCATCAAGTAATTACATAATCTTTCAACATCAAATGGTATTTCCGGTATGATTGCCCGGTCAACATAAGACAGATATGCAGATATCAAGCTCGTTTCGCCTGAATTTCTTCCAAATAATTCAACGACGCCTATCCGTTCATGTGAACCAATCGATGTGCGCATATTGGTAATAAACTCAACAGAGCGGGTTACGGCTGTCGAGAAACCGATACAGTAATCCGTTCCATATACATCGTTATCCATGGTCTTGGGAATGGCAACTACCGGGAAGTTTTCTCGATGGAGGCGTGCAGTATAACTCAAAGTATCATCACCGCCGATGGTGACCAGGTAATCAATTCCAAGATGGGCGATAACTTTAAGCACATACGCGGTGTAATCCATCGTGCCGTCTTCACCAACTTTTTTTCCATAAGTGGAATTTTTCAAGAAATCAGGAGCTTTTCCAGGTTTTACATTCTGAGGATTCGTTCTGGATGTATGAAGAAATGTACCTCCAGAGCGGTCAATGGTACGTACATCTTCCCGATCCAGAGGGCGGATGTAGTAATCATGTGTTGATGGTTCATCCAGATTGTAATTTAACAACCCCGCCCATCCTCGGCGGATACCCAGAACACGATAACCGGACTCAATACAATTCAACACAACACTCTTCATGCATGGATTGAGACCAGGCACATCTCCCCCACCGGTAAGAATACCAATTGTTTTCGACATATAAAAATCTCCTGAAAGAAAATAAGTGCAAAACGGATCAGGCAGCTGCAGGCTCGGCTGCCTTTACCATTGGCATTTCAAAGGTTATTCGTGTTCCCTGACCAGGCACACTATCAATTTCAGTGCGTCCACCCAGCATTTCTACTCTCTCGCGGGTAAGTTTTATTCCCCAATTTGCATCTGATTCAATTTCTTCAGCCGGGAATCCTTTACCATTATCATCAACACTGACCCGGATTGTATCGTTATCAATATTCAAAGTAACTTTAACTTTACTTGCCTGGCTATGCCTTGCAGCATTATTCAGCAATTCTTGCATCGATCGGAAAATCATAACTTCGAGATAACTAGCCAGTCGAAGTTCTGATCCGGTGATTACCAGATCAACATCCAATCCGGTCTGCTCTTTATACGACTCTACAAACCGCTTCACGGTTGGAACCAAACCGAGGTCATCGAGCATCATGGGGGCTAGTTCAAAAATGAAATTACGGACCTTCTGAAAGGTCATCATTGCAGAATTCTTCAGGTTGGTCAATTCATCCTTCGCGCGGTTTTGGTCAACGTCAAACAGACGCATGGCAATTTCGGTTTGTAAAATAAAATTCGACATCGCCTGCGCCGGCCCATCATGCATCTGCCGGGATAAGCGTTTACGTTCCATTTCCTGCGCGTTAATCAGCATTTGGACGGTTTCAGCGGCATCACCCTTCTTATTAGTGGGTTTGATGCCTCCGCCTTCCAGCATTTGCCTGGTTTTATCCAGAAAACTGAGATATTTCTTCAGTGAGAGTTGGTCTGCCTGTAGCTTCTCAATTTGTCCACGCATTACCAGCAATCTTTGCTGAGTATCAAGTGCGGAATCATACATGCTGCGTATTTCCTGCCGTGGTAATGATTCCATGGATGATTGAGCCTGTTGGAGCTGTGCTGTGATAGTGGCGTTCTTTTGGGTTATCCGATTCAATTCTGCCTGGCTCTGATCAAGCAGGACAGAGATTTCGCGAATCCCTCGGTTGGTTTGATCAAATTCGTTTGCAATCTCATTTTTAAATTCATCCAACGGATTTGCCTGTTCAGTTCCACTTTTCAGCATAATTGACCCGCTCCTGGCTTACATTATTCAGCATTGCCGCGAATTGCTTATTCAATAAATTATACTCAATTCTAATCAAATGTTATAGACAACCTTGCCAATCATTGTATCTTATATATTTCCAGATGCTGATCAACCTGATCAAAATATTCTTTCCCTTTTGTCTGATAAACAAGCTTGCCGGGTACGGTTAAAGGCGGAATGTACCAATCAGGAAATACAATCAGATAATCTGCATCTTTTTCTAAAATAAATGAGGATAGTTTTTGGCTGTCACGAATAAAAGGAATAACTTCGGGGGTAACCAAACCAGCCAGGTCTAATATTTTTCGGTTACCATAATAACCAAGGGCACCAATATCATGAGCAGCAATCATTGCATCCTCAGAAGTATGATCAGCGATCCACCTGGCTGTCTTTACCATTTCATTTTCAATGATGGCAGTATCCTTTGCATAAGCCTGAGCCCCGATGAAGAGAAACAATATTGTAACCAGGCATATAGTGACAGCAAATACTCGTGAGGCGATGAATCGCATATTCCCGGCCTTTATTTTTTCTGCCAGGATGAAGAGCGGATGCACTGAAGATATCAGCATTACCCCGAGAATGGGCATCAGATAACGGCCATGCTGGTAATAAACAGGCAGTCTTGCTGCGTAAAGCATGACATATCCCAATACCCATAGATATGGCGCAAGGGCGTAATACTTTTTTTCTTTAATTGAAAAGACAATCCCAATCAGAAATCCACCCATCCATAAGATACCCGGACCGGCAAGGATAGTTCTGGTCATATTCCCCAACCGGATTAGATAGGGTTGAGATAATACTTCAGCGTATTCCCTCTGTTTTGCATAAAAAGTGTTTGGAAGGATGCTTCCGGAAATTTGATAATTAAAGAATAAATATATGGCTGAAAGAACAAAAACAGGAACCAAGATTTTTATCAATGAGGAGACTGGTTTTTGATTCCGGTGATTCCAAATCCAGATCCATAAAACCGGTCCCAGCAGGGTGATACCATCTGGTCGTGCCCAGATACTGATTCCAATCAGGATTCCTATCACCCACCCGCGTGGGGTCTGTTGATTCGCATAAAGAAATACTGCCATCGCCAATACAGTGAGGAAAAGTATCTCCATGCCGGAAACAGCAGCCCAGACCAGGTGCCATTCTCCCATGATGAGAATGCTGATAATCACCGATAACCTGTAATCTGGCAGGAATAATTGTAAATACAAAAAAGATATAAACCCGACAATCGTTAACCCAATTACCCCTAATAGATATGTCCAGAAGAATGGATTTATTTTCAGGTAATAACCCAGAGAAATCAATATGGTCCAGAGCGGAGCAGTCGATCCGGCAGCCGGTTCACCCGGGTTAAATGACCAATTTCCGTATTGGACCAGATTCCTGGCAAAAGTCTGGTGAATCCAGGCATCATCTAATGGAAATCCAAGGCTGTATTCCTTTTTACTGGTAATTAAATATATTGAGGAGAGAATCCCTGCTGTCACCAGAAAAATTATGAAAAATCTACATTTTTTTTTAATCATAAGTCAGGTTCCAGTTTGTACACTCGCAGATTTCCATTAGTCCCAATTTCTTTTGCAGTTATCTTCTTACTCTCAATTGCCCGCAGAAGTTCTTCATACTCGGGTGGAGAATACACTGAGACGATTAAATATGGTGCGTGAAATCTTTTACTCAACGTTACTATTTCTATCGAATCACCGGTAGGAATCATGATTGCCGTCCTTTGGCTTCCAGCATAATACGCAGCCGGGTTGGCAACAATAACTCCTTGATCAGTAGATGCGCCGTCTGAGATAAGTAACTGATTTACATCGAGATATTCCTGCCAGAGATTTGCCTGAGTGATGGCAGGCGGCTGCTGACGATCATTAATAATCAGGAAGATGCTGATGATGAAAGCAATAATTAATATTCCAGGGACAATTTTCCCTTCTGAATAATCTGGGCTGATCCTATTTTTAACAACAGACTGGATAAATCTGCTGATCCCTACGGGTAGGATCATCCAGAGAAAAGGTTGGATAATTGCCAGCGAGTGAAGAAAACCACCCCTTGCCCCTGCATATGGAAAAACAATAGACATGATCAGGAAAACCAACCCGAAACCGATATACCAAAATCGCCGCTGCGCCTGATCCTCGATCGCCTTGATTCCGGGAATAAGACCGGGAATGAGGAATATTAATCCTCCCACAGCAATAAAAGTAATCAAATTTAAGCCAATCGCTTTTAACCTGTCCAAAAGAATCGTAGACACACCGGAATCTAACCATCTTCCTGCTGTCAATACCTGTGCTGGATAAATAAACAAATCCTTGTAGGCTGTCAGCCATAAACCCCGTAAACCACCGTGCGGCATCAGACTGCCGTAATATTGCCAGTTGCGGTAATACCACCACCCGCTGATGAATAAATACCCCCCGGCAAATAGAACCATCGGGGCGATTACTTTCCATGCGAGAGAACTACCGTATTTCATTTTAGATCGAATCAACTGAAAAAATACGAACCCCGCTGCTAGGAAGAACCACAACAATCCGTCTGCCCGTGTCATATGGATAATCCCGCAGACAATCCCCATTCCAGCAGAAAAAAGTAGCGGATTGAATTCATTTCTTTTATGAAGCAGAAATACTAATCCAGCACCGCAAATAAAGAGAATCGTAAATCCATCTGGAACGGAAACGAATTTAAGGTAATACCCTGAAAGTAACACCAATCCGCCGCTGGCAAGAGCATAAGTTTTATTCCTGAATACACTCCAACTGACTAGAGCGGTAATGGATGACGACAAAGCAAACAAAAGGATAAATGGAATTCGGGCTGCAAATAAAGTATCCTGTCCGAATAATAGCATCCCCAGATACGCAGGAACAGTTGCAGCGGGCATCCAGTAAGAAGCCGCTGGGATGGGTATCTGTACTGGATCAGTCAGGTAATTCCATAATAAATAATCTTCAAATCCCTTCCCGGTGAAAAGATTACTGGCTACAGAGTAATAATAATCAGCATCCATATACCCGGTATATGGTTTTAACCAGAGCATGATGCCCCCCCAGACGATTCCCAGGAAGAATAGAATCAGACCAATTTTTTTCATTTTTTATAGTGAAAAAATTTTATATCTCCAAAAGATTTCGTATCTATTATTTGATATTCATCTGAAAGCATTTTTATCGATGGCGCAATCTCCAGACCCATGGCTCTGTATTCTGCCAATGCCCGGTCAAATACAACCAGATAAACTTCCTGTTTTCCACTGGCTGCTTCAATGGCTGAATTTGATGCCATCCTGCCAATGGCAACTTGTGAGGAGACGGCAAGTGTATCATTATGAGTTCCAGGTTCGTCCTTGATATAAGCCTGTCTCAAATCAGGTTGATAAATTGCCATTGGAAAGTAGCTTAGCTTATTATCGTGAACCACCAGGCAATCAGAGAGACAATCAGCCGACAGTGCTTCCGCTGCCTGCTTAAAAGGCGATCTTGGAAATTCATTAAAGAGATATAAGTTAGGAAGAGATACAAGCGAGACAAGCAGGAAAAGGATTGGGATAATTCCGGTTTTCAAAAAAAGTTGCTTTCCCCCTTCCTGAAAATTACTTTGTGCGAGAACGCCTACCATCAGGTAGGTAAATAAACCGCTGGTGATAAAGGCTCTTGGTACAAAGACTGGTCGCATGGTATAGGAGATGATAAACAGCAAAATCGGGGGTAGGATTGCCCAGACCAGTAGATAGCGGATCATTCCTGCGGATCGTTTTTTGCAGATTTCCAGCGCCATCAAACCCAGTGCCTGAATTGAAAAAATAAGAATCAATGCAGTAATGACCATGGGTTGTGGTAGATAGCCAAAAAGACTCCCAATCCCCTGAATGATTTCAACCAGGCCAGGTCTGGGAGTCCAGAAAGCCGTTTGAATCTTCTCAATCTGTCCGGGAACAAACACCAACCAGGGGATGAAAAGAATTGCCATAATCAATTGAGCAAGGAATATTTTCCCCAGGCTGCGCCATTTCTTCTGCACCAACAATAAGAAATCAGGAACCACAAGAACAAACACAGCCAGATTGTGAGAATAAAATGCCCCTATGCCAGCCAGTACCAGCCCAAACCAGTTAATTTTTTGGGTTTTGCCAGAAACAAATATTCGCCAGTACATCCAGGCATAAATTAGAAGGGATAACTCCAGTAAAACATACATGCGCACTTCTTGCGCGTGATACACCTGGATTGGCGACAGAGCCGTCAGGAGTGCAGCTACCCAGCCGGCGAGCTTTCCTGAGATCTCTTTACCAAAACAGTAAACGGTATAAACGACACCCAGGCTGAGGATGATATTTAACAAGCGGATAAAAAATATGCTGGATGACAGTTTCATCCAGAAATGAAGAAGAAAATAATAGAATGGTGGCATGGTATCTGCCGCCGTACCAGAAATGATCTGATGCAAATTTTGCTGTGAAAGCAGTATGCTGAATGCATCGTCATACCAGATTCCCCTTGTTGGTGAAAAGAGCAATCTGAACAGCGCTGCGATCAAAAGAATAATAAGCGTGATTAATAGTTCACTTCTTCTGCCTGCATCGAATCTATTGCCACTTTGATTCCCCATCAGACGGCATCCATTAATGTGAATCAAAATATGTAGTAATAGGACGCATCATCCACCAGCGCATCCACCACATGAAGATCAGGATCAGGAATGGCAGAGGTACATACATAATAGCCTGCTCATCCACCCCTTGAACTGTCGTAAGAAACAAAACCCACAGACCGATAAATATAATGGCATACATCATCCAGGAAACAAACTTGCCTGCCTTTCCCCAGCGTTCTTCCATTACTCGGCTGATTAAAAATAATGGCGCAATAAGAGCAACGTAATGGGGTGTGGCGGTTCGATAAGCAACCAGGTTGGTAATAACCAGCGTTAAAAATGCCGTCCAGATAAAGCCAGCTTCCCCTTTACCCTTGCTGCGGAACCATTCAATAACCAGATAAAGATAAAAAATCCCGTGCAGAAAAAGATTCACTGGCTCCATGATTCCAGGCATTAACCCGGAAATTATGGATAAAGTCGACCCGATGCGGTCAGTATAGCTTGGATAATTCACCAACTGCCTGATCCAATCTATAATCCATCCGGGTAACAGAATACTGGTGACACCTAAAAGCACGATTGTTGTCCCAATCATGCTGATAATAATCCTGGGTCGCTTAAAGAAAATTGCCCAGATAAAGATAAAAACTACCAGCAGGTAACTCATCTGAGGCTTGGATGTGGATAGAATGAGCACTATTCCTGCCGCGATATCCTGTTTTTCCTTGACAGCCCAGATAGCTAACAACATCAATAACGCATTCAATATCGCGAATTGACCCACAATCACACCACGTATAGCACAATACCAGAACACGCTGAAAAGCAAACTCGCAAGCAGACTGAATTTTTTTACCTTCCACCCTGTTATTCGAATTGATACCAGTGTGATCAACACCAGAGAAATTTCAAGAAGTGTCATAAAAAGAGCCCGGGCAAATGTATATTCCATCAAACCAAACGGGGCAAAAAAGATCATGGAATATAACGGATAAACGAAATGAGCGATATCCTCACCCATCACCGGATTGGCAGCTCGACCGTAGATAAATTTTTGAGCAACTAGGCTGACTTCATCCGTGTATGGATTATTTCCATTAATCAACCATTCATGGGCGCCATTCCATCGGGCAAGAAAATCATTGCCTCCCGGGTTTTGAAGTGAAAATTGATAATTGAAATAGGTTAATCCAACAGGAATAAGAATAGCTGTCAAAATGACAAAAATTAGCTGTAACGTTTGAATTCTTGATTTGGATGTGTTTATCATGGGATAATAGTTAAAGTAATTTCAGGTATTGTACACGCATTCAAAGTCATGGTCAATTAATCATTTCCGGAGATAGCAGTGAAAATTTCTATTGCACAATATTCCATTGAATTTGGAAAGCCTCGCCAAAATTTGGATCTCATCAAACAATTTGCACAGTCAGCCCGTCATGTCGGCAGTGATTTATTGGTGCTTCCGGAACTTTGTCTGCATGGATATCACAAACAGAGTATTATTGATAACTCGCAATATCATCTGCCCAATATTTTACCCATCATTTCTGAAGTGGCAATTGAAAACAAGCTGGGAATGATCGGCTCTTTTGTAGAAGCAGTAGGTGATAACAGATTTAACACTTTAATCCATCTGACTGAAGATGGAAATTTACTTTCCTCCTACCGAAAAACACATCTGTTTAAACCCATGAATGAACATTTATTCTTTTCAGCAGGAGATCAATTTAAGGTATCGATCTCGCACGCTGGAAAAGCGGGATACGCAATCTGCTATGATATTCGTTTCCCCGAACTTTTCCGTAGAATGACATTTAAAGGGGCAGAAATATTTTTTATTCCGGCTGAGTGGCCTGCTGAAAGAATAGATCACTGGATTGCACTGCTTAAAGCTCGAGCAATCGAAAACCTTTCATTTGTAGTTGGTTGTAATTGCAGTGGTCTCATTTATAAAACTGATTTTGGTGGGAATAGCATCGTTATCTCTCCCTGGGGAGAAGTAGTCTTTCAAACCGATAAGGATGGTGTCCATACCATCGAGATTGACCTTGAAGAAGTCAGGGCAATCAGAAAAGACAAACCTTTTCTCGAGGATATGGAAATTATCTAATCTTTTCGATGGGCAATCACTGCTGTTGCATCTGAATATACTTTGACCCAATCTTTGTTACCATCGATTGCCTTCCAGAGAGGAGAATCAGGTCTGATTAGGATCCATTCTACCTGGTAGGATGTTAATTTTTCTTCCCACCCAACCCATGCATTTATGATCAACTCGTAATCCCTGGTTAATGCTTCTCCATAAAAGTCAGTCTGCCCATCAATAAATACGGGAATATCCGGATATGCTTTGAATATCAGGTATCCTCCCCACATAAAATCGTTAAACACATTCCCCTTTTGTGGATGATCCTCTAACCATTCCACCGCTGCAACCGGGAATTTTTCGGGTGAATGAACATTCCGTTCACTTAAACCCGGTAAAATTTTATAGATGACCCCTCCAAATGCGAAAGAGATGATGATCAAGAGGATTAATAATATCGCGTTGGTTTTTCTGGATCCGTTTTCTGTATCGAGCCGTGTAAGCTGCTCATCCAACCTCATTCTAAAACGGGGAAACATTGGCGAAAAACCTTCTGCTAGAATGGGAAGCGCCAGCAGGATATAAAGCGGAATATTTCTGCCGCTCGTCACGCCAAAAATCCCAAATAATACCAATAAAAGGATTTGATAGTATGCCAATCTCTTCCAGGCGATCACAAGGCTAACGACACCCAGAACCAGCATAATGGTAAATGGTAGAACCCCGGTCTGATACAAAATGGGTGGCTGATATTCTGCTGTATGACTTACCAGATATCTGCTGCTTAGAAAACCAAAAATCGTTGACCAGATCTTGATTCCATCCGGATTGATCAGGCTGATGAAGAATCCCAGCAACAATAAAATCATGTATTCCTTTACTGGTGAAGTGATTACGAATCTATGGTTTGTAACAATTGACTGAATTACCTCACCAACAATGAATAATCCCAGCACAACCAATCCGCTTACAAAAGCGCCATGTGTATTAACCCATAGCAATTGCAACACACAGTAGAGGATCACCTTCCAGATGAATTTCTTGCGGCTCTGGAGTAATTCCACCAGTAGAAGAAGAAATAAAAAAGTAAAGATATGTGGACGCGCCAGCCAGTGGATGCGCGAAGCAGCCAATCCAATAATGATCAGTATTAATGTGATTGGGGTCGAACGTGTGATGAGTAGAACTCTGTAAGTGAGCAGCCAGAAAACCGCCCCGAGTAACGCGCCACTGAAGAGAACCACGCCAGACATTCCAAACCAGTTATATGCCAGCGCAAATAGGACTTCTGCGATCCATTCATGGGGTGAGAACGGATCCCCCAGGCGGGTGTGAGAGAATTCATCAATCGTTGGTATCTGGCAGCGTTCAAGAATGATTTTTCCCAGGGTAATGTGTCTGCCTAAATCACCGTCAGAATTAAATAAGTACGGTCCCATTGCAATACATCCGGCAAAGACACTGAGAAAGATTACCGTTGGCAGAAAATAGGCAAAGAATTTATCAGATTGCATGGATTGATTTTTCATAGAATCACTTTACTTGAAAAAGCAGATCATCCGCTTCAATTTTGCCGCTCAAATTATAAAATATTTGATACTCACCGATTTTTTGCTCATTCCACGAGATTTCTTTTTTCGTAAGGATACTTCTGATCTGCTGATCAAGATCTTGAAAACCGTATGTAACCAGGGCAATTTTTTCTGACTTCATCAC
The DNA here is from genome assembly GCA_964648485.1 of uncultured Leptolinea sp. Classification (GTDB taxonomy): domain Bacteria; phylum Chloroflexota; class Anaerolineae; order Anaerolineales; family Anaerolineaceae; genus DAIOEK01. Next base: position 11,508 of record CAZYOF010000027.1, on the reverse strand, counting down.
TTCCATCTGATAAGGTAGATACCGGTCATCCCGTGTCGTATATCTGAAATCCTGATGATAAGGTAAGCGCGGAGTAAAGATAAGTTCTTCATCAGAAGTAAACGCTAGCGGATACGATATCCAGTAGGTCGTATAACCCCTTGTTTCGTTATTCGCTTTAAGGAATTTACCAACTTCAACAAGTAAGCTGTGATCAATTTCTGTGTTTGGAGCAAACTGGGTTGTCATTCCAGTTTGAGAATTTTTCTCAGACTGGAAAGTTCCTGCAATCTGAAATACCAATACCAGCACCATCCAGAGGATGAATGTTTTCCTCATCTTCCCTTGCAATTGGAGATATATCCCGCCTGCCAATACAGGTAACAAAACATTAAACGGGAGAAAATACCTGCCTGAAGGATCTACGCCAAACGGCGTGAACACAAAAACAATAAGAAGCAATCCCAGAGGTAAATACATAAATAATCTGGCTGGTCGATTCGATTGAGTTCTACCTTCCCACAACACCCAAATCCAGCCAATCAGAACAAAAGGAATTAATGGAAGAACAAGCCATTCAATTGTCCATGGCGGACGTAAACCCAGTGCAGCAGGAAGACCAATAAATATAAAGCTGAATAGGTGGGTAGCTACCTTTGAAAGAACACTTCCCTGCTCGACTGCAATCGCACTTCCGGCAAGTTCTGTAATCAGATTTGAAAAACCATTTTGAATTGCATAAATCCACCAGGGTAACGAGCCGATGATCCCGCCTGCCACGAAGAATGCGATTCTTGAAACGATCTGGTTCGGATGCAGCTTCTTCCTTGCTATTGCCCAGAAAGTAAAGAGACTCGCTGGCAGGGTAAATATCAAAGAAAAACCAAATACCCACACACCAAAGCCGCTTACCAAGCCAATCGCCAGGATCCGCAATATGTGAGAACCAGGTATTCGGTACACCTGATGCGCAAGGTTCATCACTGTAACACCGATAATCATGGCTTCTAAGTAGCCACCCAATGTTACCGTAGAGTACAAAAGAAGATTAACCGGGGGAAAAGCTAGAAAGAACAACGCAATCCAGGCTGATCGGATGGAACGGAAGACCTCTTTACACATGAAAAATATTGAAATGATTAGAATGATCCAGAGAATCGTTTGGGATATTCGTAAAATGTTGATGGTCGAACCAAACAAGCGGAAGAACACTGAAACCCAGAATGCATCCAGGCTTCCCATATAGGATTGACCATAAAAGAAAGTAGGCAATTCTCCAGCCAGAATATGCCTAGCCATTAATCCAACGATCGCTTCATCACTATTAAACGGGAACCTGCCTGATAGGATCCATAACCATCGTAATGCGATACCGGCTGTATGCAGCAATATCACAAAAATCGGAAACAAATTTCTTCGCGAACTGACCAAGGTTCTCATCTGGTTAATTCTAGCCTGAATTATCTTGCAAACAAATTGAATTTTTGTTTTGTGCCAGTGGTGTAAATTTATTTTTCAGCGTTACAATTTTATTATGACACCACTGAGGATGAGCCGAACTTCAATTCTGCTGCTGGCTGGATTCATTATCTATGTCATTTTTTTCATATCAGGAATAAAACAGGTACCATTTCACCCAGATGAATCCACCCAGATATGGATGAGCTCAGAGGTCCTCAGTAAAGAGTTCCCTGTATCGGATCAATTTTTTTCTACTAAACCTGAAGATATAACCAGACAGCATTATCGGCTGATCGATGCACCCCTTACCCGAATTGTCATAGGACTTGCCAATCGTATCACCCGTCAATCACCACTGCCCGCTGATTGGAATTGGTCGGCAGATTGGCAGCAAAATGTTAATGCTGGTGCTCTTCCCTCACCACAGCAATTATTCATTTCCAGGATAGCTGTATCGATCTGGGTACCTATTGGTCTTGTGTTGTTTTATTTGACACTCAGGCGATATTCGAGCATCACTTTTAGCATCATGGGAGTGCTCTTATTAGCTTTTCATGCAGGTTTACTTCTACATTCCCGCAGAGCGATGGCGGAACCGTTGTTGCTCGCTTTGTATCTTTTCATTATCTGGCGGTTTTTAAAACCTTATTCCAACACAAACCTGATTTTAATTTCCATAGGGTTAGGATTGTTGTTGCAAACCAAACAAACCAGTGCGCCCATGCTTCTTTCCACTGTTGTTTTCTTAATTTTCTCGGGCTGGCAAACATCGAGGTGGAAAGGTGTATTCAAATCAATTTTGATCCCGCTTGGGATAATTGCATTCCTTTTCTTTGCCTTAAATCCAATTATGTGGAAAGATCCATTCCATGTTATCGGTTTAATGCTAAAAGAGCGGATTCTGTTCAGCCAAACACAATACGCGCAGTTACTAGAAACAGGTAGCGGATTAGCTTTTCCAACCATTCCCGACCGATTGATTGGTACTCTTGCGCAAGTGTACTTTGCTCCTCCCGCTTTTTTTGATGTAGGAAACTACGCCCGGCAGATGGAAACCAGTATTAATGTTTACCAGAGCAATACCATCCATACTCTGTTTTCAGGTTGGTTATGGGGTGGCTGGATATTCTTTGCAAGCTCCGCTGCCTTGATCTTATCTACATATCAAATTATTGTAAGAAAAATATCCTGGAACTCTCCTCAGTGGAAAATCATCATTATTTCATCAATTCATTTAATTTTCTATGTGGCATTCCTCAATATAGGTTTTCAAAGATATTATCTTCCATTCTTTCCGCTGATCATACTCTTAATCATATTCTCTCTTAATTCAATCCATTGGAAAAGAAAACAGGGCTGATCGTTGATCAGCCCTGTTTTTCACTTGTTTCTGATTACTCCACTTTTAATTCCGGAGCTTTTTTCTTGCTCTGGGTAATTCCCCAGACAACCATGGCTGCCAGGATGACCGCAGCAACCAGAACACCGATATTCAAGCCATTCTCTCCCAAAATTGGATATTTCACAATGACAGGAGCAGCCAGGAGTGAAACCATGTTCACAACCTTGATCATCGGGTTAAGCGCGGGGCCGGCAGTATCTTTCAATGGATCACCTACCGTGTCACCCACGACACCAGCTTTATGTCTTTCAGAGCCCTTGCCGGTATTTGCAGCGAGGTCGCGGGGTTCATCTTCAATAGCTTTCTTGGCATTATCCCAGGCACCACCCGCGTTCGACATGAACACAGCCAGCAACTGACCAGAAAGGATTACGCCAGCCAGGAAACCACCCAGTGCTTCCACATCCAGAACCAGACCAACCAGTAAGGGCAGCGCCACGGAGATGGCAGCCAGTGGAATAAGTTCTTTCTGAGCAGAGGTTGTAGAGATGCTCACTACACGGGCATAATCTGGTTTGACAGTCCCTTCCATAATGCCCTTGACTTTGAATTGATTACGAACTTCCAAAACGATCTCGGCAGCAGCTCTCGAGACTGCTTTAATGGATAGAGCGCTGAACAGCCAGGGCAAGGCACCACCGAACAGGAACCCGATGAATACCTTGGTATCAGAGATACGGATGGCATCCATCACATTAGCAAGCTGCATCTGTATCTGAACACGGCTGACATCTGTAATGAAAGATGCAAACAAGGAGACAGCAGCAATAACAGCTGAAGCGATCGCTACACCCTTGGTGATTGCTTTGGTGGTGTTTCCAACGGCGTCAAGATCTGCCATAATCTGGCGGGCTTTGAGCGTATTCTCATCATCCATATCGTGCCAGGACATTTCACCAATACCATTCGCATTATCTGAGATAGGACCATAAGAGTCCATCGCGACATTGTTACCGGTGTGGCTCAACATGCCGATACCAACCATAGCAACAGCATAGAGGACATAGATGGAACCATCACCCTGATAGAGCGCCAGACTGAAAATGAAGCTGATCGCAATGACCACGAGAGCCCAAACAGAAGATTCCATACCTACAGAAAGACCAGATAGGATCAAGGTGGCAGATCCGGTATCTGATGATTTGACAATTTCTTTGACCGGGGTCTTACGGGTAGCTGTAAAGTATGAGGTCAACGGGTTGAATGCAACCGCTAAACCAACACCGATGGTGGTCAACATACCTAACCGCCAGTCATTTGCATACCAGATTGCGACAACAAATGCCCAGATCACCGTGTTTACAGAAGAAACTTCATAAGAACGGAACATCGATTCTTCTGCATCATGTGCACGGAGGAATTTGACCGGAATCTTTTCCCAGATCGGCACCGTAAAGGTCCCTAATATCGAACTGATGACTCCGATACCGCGGATGATCAGAGGGTAAACAATCCATTTTAGATTGTGTGTAGGATCAGCAGCCATGAGGGCAAGACCGAGGATCAGGGCAGAAACGATGGTAACTTCATAACTTTCAAAGATATCGGCAGCCATACCTGCGCAGTCACCCACATTATCACCAACCAGATCGGCTACTACCGCAGCGTTACGTGGATCATCTTCAGGGATGTCTTTTTCAACTTTACCAACCAGATCGGCACCGACATCGGCAGCTTTGGTATAGATACCACCACCGACTCGCATAAACAGCGCAAGCAGGGTACCACCAAAACCAAAACCCAGCAGAGCATCGGGGGCTGCTTTACCAAAGATGATAAAGATTAAAGTACCACCCAAAAGACCCAGACCATCAGTAAGCATACCGGTTACTGTACCGGCATAGTAAGCGATGGAGAGAGACTCATTAAATCCACGGCGTGCAGCAGAAGCCGAACGAACATTCGCCTGAATTGCCATTCGCATACCCAGTTGACCCACAATCAATGAGAATGAGGCACCCAAAATAAAAGCAATGGTACGGCCAACTGCGATGATGATTTGTGTATTCTGGGGGAATTCTTCGCTAGCTTCCAAAGAGGGGGGGACGATATAAACACTCAGGAACAATGCAACAGCCAGTAGTACGATTGCAGGTAGGATCGTTTTCAACTGGCGGTTCAGGTAGCTGTCAGCGCCAACGCGGATTGCATTCCAGACTTCCTGCATCTTTTCTGTGCCCATATCTTTCTTTAGCACGATATTCTTTAGCAACCATGCATAGATCAGGCTGATAAATGCTATAGCCAGAACCGCATAGATCGCTATCGATTCAAATGTGGTTAAACCATGCCGACTTAGATCAAAAATATTCATACTTTCTCCTCATCCGAAATTTGAACTAAATTATAAGACAAAAATGAAAATTCGATTAATTTGTCTGATGATATACACCCTTTCATGACAAAATCATGAGTAATTTCCCGAATTTTTCATTAGTATCACATTAGAACCTAAATTGGTACTTGAAATCTTGCAAAAGCGACTGTATAAATTTACAAGTCGGAAATTGGTCGAATATTTCTGACTGTTGTATAGATATAGATTGCCGGGTTTGTGGTCACACAGCGATGGCAATTCATTTTGTAAGAAATGAATTCTCTCAGCTAGATAACCCAATGCGGGAAAAGGTTAGTAAGCTCTTATCTCTTTTTTAGTCATGCGGGTATTGAAAATGAAAATAAAAAAGGTTATTCTGATATAGCTTTATTGAAGCCCAATCTGCGGCAGACTCTAGGATCAGAATACCTGATAACGCGTGAAAAAATCATGCGGCTGAGTTCTGCCGCTTAAAAAACAGGTAATCAATTGATGGATGATATTGTATTAAATGTAACCGAAGAAGACGAAGACGAATACTCTGCCATTGCCAGGTTGATCGAACTTGGCAGAACGAAATCTTACGTCACCATAGATGATATTCTGCACTTCTTTCCAGAAGCCGAACAGGATGTAGAGCAGCTGGAAGAAGCCTTTGCGGCTTTGTTAAGTGCGGGTATCCCATATATCGAGGATTTAGCCTCCATTGAAGGTCCGAGTGATGAGGAATTAATCCCCGACGAAGAAGATGAGTTGGAAGAACGTCAGGCGAATATCATGGATGACCTGGCGAACATCGACACCAACGACACCATCGGTCTGTATTTGAAAGAAGTAAGCCGTGTTCCGCTTCTCAATGCTGAAGAGGAAGTTGTCCTCGCCCAGCGGATTGAAAGAGGTCGGGCGTCACGCGAAGAACTTGCCCGCGGAAATACCAATGGCAAGCGTCGCAATGACCTGCGCCATTTGATTGAAGATGGTTGGGGAGCTCGTGAACATCTGATCACAGCCAACAGTCGCCTGGTAATCTCTGTTGCAAAAAAATATATGGGTCGCGGTGTACCTTTCCTGGATTTGATTCAGGAAGGCAACATCGGACTGATTCGCGCAACCAAGAAATTTGATTACCGGCGTGGACACAAGTTCTCGACTTATGCAACCTGGTGGATCAGACAGGCGGTTACGCGCGCCATTGCAGATCAGGGACGTACCATACGGGTGCCTGTCCACATGGGAGATCAGATCAATAAACTCTTGCGTGTACAACACCAGCTAACTCAAAAACTGGGTCGCGAACCATCTGTAGATGAGCTGGCAATTGCCCTGGATGTACCTCCAAAGAAAGTGGAGAATATGATTCAGGTTGCCCGCCGGCCATTATCATTGGAAACTCCCACGGATGATGAAGAAGATTCCGTCCTCGGAGACTTCATCGAAGATGATCAGGCGCCTCCCCCAGATGACAGCGCGACCTATAACCTTTTACGGGAACATTTGGAGGAAGTACTGAACAGCCTGCCACCTCGTGAAGTTCGAATTCTTCAACTACGATATGGTTTACTGGATGGTCAGGCATACACACTAGAAGAAGTCGGGCGGAAGATGGGGGTTACCCGTGAGCGTGTGAGACAAATTGAAGCCCAGGCACTCAGCAGATTACGTCATCCAACCATCCGGCGAAAGCTCAGAGATTACCTTGGAGAGTAAAAAAACAATGAAGTCCTTTCCGCTGGAAAGGACTTTTTCTATCGGTACAATACTTGCATAATGGTAGATAATGCTGCATACTATTCAAGGGAGGTAACCTGGATATGCCAAAAATTACCTTGCGAGCCTATAATCGTGAGATTAGCAGTCTCATTGACCGCGGTCTTACGGATGAAGCTGTTGCTCATTGTCAGTACATTCTGCAATCTTATCCCAAACACCTGGATACTTACCGTCTGTTGGGAAAAGCTTACCTGGAAGCGCATCGCCACAAAGAAGCGATAGACCTTTTCCAGCGTGTGCTGGCTGTAGTTCCCGATGATTTTGTTACCCATGTGGGTATGAGTATCATCCGTGGTGAAGAAAACGACCTTGAAGCAGCAATCTGGCATATGGAGCGGGCTTTTGAAGTCCAGCCTTCCAATCAGGCGATTCAAGATGAACTCAAACACCTCTATGGTAAACGGGATGGTCAGGAACCGCAAAAAATACGCCTTACGCGTGGTGCGCTGTGCCGTATGTACGCCCGTGGTAATCAGAACCGCCAGGCAATCGCAGAAATTAAATCCATCCTGCACGAGACTCCCGACAGACCCGACCTGGAAGTCCTTCTAGCCCGAATGTATTTTCTTTCAGGGATGAATAACGAAGCCATCAGCCTGGCTCAAAAGATCCTTGAAAAACTGCCATTTTGTTACGACACTAACAAACTCATGGTCGAGATGCTCCTGGGTCAGGGCAAAACCAAAGAGGCAGATTTCTACCAGAAGAAACTGATAGCGCTTGACCCATATGAAGAGTCTGTTGTTGGATCAAGCCTGACTGTCGATCAAATTCCCGATGATGCCATCTTCATTGATAAATTTTATTTTGATTCTGAAACTCAGGGTGGCGAATCTGCATCAGGCGAAGAAACCGCACCCGATTGGCTTGTAAAAGATTTGGCAGGAGTTGAAGACCTTGGTGCTCAGGGCTTTACAAAAATTCTCGATGCCTCTGTCCTCTCCCCCGAGCAATCTGCCGAAGGACCTACTGCATCAACACAACCTGTCGTAACAGAAGCTGTGGATGAAAAACTGCCCGACTGGTTGCAGGAAGCCGAAGGTGTCAAAACAGAAAAAGATGAAGATATTCCAGATTTTCTAAAATCAACCGGTTGGGCGACAGCTGGAACGATCACCGAAGATACTCCGCCTGCCCAGGTAATTAAAGTAGATGATGAACCTGCCGCAGATGGCGAAATTACACCGGGAGAAATTCCAGATTGGTTACAGTCGATGGCTCCGGGCGAAACGGGAGAGGGTTCAGCATCTGAACCAGCAACCTCAGATGAAGCATCTTTCTCAGAATGGTTGAGCGGATTGGATGAGAAAACAGACACAGAAGCATCCAAACAACCTGAAGAAGCGGTTGAACAACCTGCTTTCAACCCCGAACCACAAGCAGAACCTGAACAGCAATCGGAAGAACCATCAGAACCGACACCCGTTTACACACAGGTTTTGGAATTACCCCCCGAAGATCAAGAACTATCTCCGGCTGAACTACCCGATTGGCTACAGGAGATTTCACCAGAGGTGGAAGAAAAAGTTGCTGATGCAACTTCCGAATGGCAGCCAGATCAGGTGATGGATGAAGGCTTCCCAATCGCAGGGGGTACCAGCATCCTTTCACCAGAAGATGTTCCCGATTGGCTGCAAGACCTCCCGTCTGCGGGAGAAACCACAACACAGCCGCCTCAGGCTCCTGTAAGCGTCCCTCCGGTTGGGGAATCCCCGACCCATGAAGAAGTGGTTACCATGGCACTCAGTCCGGAAGAAAAAGAAAGTATGCCTGAGTGGCTGGCAGAAATTCAACAGGCAATCCCACCTGAGGAACCACCCATCGATAAAATTCGAACCGCCGTATTACCGGAGGATGAACGTGAAGAAGTAGAACAGATGCCTGATTGGCTTCATTTGCTGGATGGCGAGGAAAAACCAGTAACGCAAGCAAAGGCACCGTCGTTTGAAATTCCGGTGGTTGAAACCCCTGCTCCTCCGGTTGAGTTACCCCCGGTTGAAGTACCAGAACCAGAAGCTGAGCTTCCAGTTGTAGAAACACCTGAACCGGAACTCCCTGTAATGGCAGAACCCGTTGCGGAAGAACCTGCTCCACAAATGGAGAAACTGGAGGTTGAGGTTCAGACACCTGCCGAACAGGCAGAAATTGCTCCTGCAGAAGAGATGGAAGAATTACCAGCTCTAGAATTGCCGGGTGATGAGGAAGAAACTCAGGCAGTTGAATCTGCAGAAGATAAACCAACCACGTCAATACTCCCGCCCAACCCGGAAGATGCCGCCGAAGAATTACCGGAATGGCTACGTGAAATAGAATCGACCGAAGGCACCAGCCCGGTCGAGATGCAGGCTGAATCCAGTACCGATGAATTCCCGGATTGGTTGAAGGGATATTCCACGCCACCAGCGGAATCACCTCTACCTCCTGCAGAGCCGGCACCCGAACCGGATGCAGCCATTGAAGTTCCCAACTGGTTGGATGGATTAGAGATCGGCGAAGCGGCGGATACGGCTGCAGAAACTGATATGCCAGACTGGTTGAAAGACATGCAGGTCAGCGCAGAAACTGGCGCAGAAATTAGCGCTGTTGCCACCACGGGCGAGCTTCCCGAGTGGTTACAGGATGAAGAACCACAAAAGCCGGAAGTTGTTGCAGTAACTGAATCAACGTTAGAGCCCTCTGCTGAAGAAGCAGTAAAAGATATCATGGGTGAAACGGCAGCAGAATTATCGCCTGAGTCTCTGGAAGAAGCCACACCAGAGGCAGTATCTGAACCGGTATTATCAGCAGAACCTGTTGAAGAAACAGTTACTACAGAAGAAGAAACAGCGGACGAATCAATTCTTGCAGATGCCAGTGCTGCCGCAGCTGCAGCCGCGATTGGTATTCCATTGTACGCAGAACACGCAACGAAACGCGGTGTAACTGAGTCACTTCCAAGAATAGATATGGAAGGATTTACTGAGGAAGAGACCGCAGAATCTGTGGCAGAAGTACCTGCTGAAACAGAAGCAGAAGTTGCCGCTGCGCTCGATGAAATTATTGTCCCTGAAGAAACCGTAGTTGAAGAGCCTGCGCTTGCTGTTGAAGAAGAAGTGGAATCTCAGGCAGAAGAAGTTGCCCAGCCTGAAGAGATCATTGAGCCAGAAGTTGTAGAAGCCACTGCGGTTGAAACTGTGCTTGAAGAAACATCGATTTCTGAACCTGTATTGGAAGAAGGTATTACTGCTCTTGAACCAGAACCTGTTGCAGAAGTTCCTGAAACCATATCAGAATCCATCGAACCGGTAGTTGAGGTCCAACCCGTCCAGGAGGCGCCAGTTCCATCAGATGGAAATGATTACGAAGCAGTTTATGCACAGGCTCTTCAAGCGATCGAAGCAGGAGAATTGGAAAAAGCCCTTCCCTCCCTCTCTAGTCTTGTTTCTGCTGAACATAAACTCGATGATGTAATCAAGATTGTCGATGCCACCCTCAAAGAACACCCAACCGACTTCAATCTATGGGTTGTTCTGGGGGATGCATATGGCAGAAATGGTAACCTGCAAAATGCCCTTGATGCCTATACGAAGGCAGAAGAATACCTTCAATAACAATAAGAATTGATATGTTATACTACTCGGGGTAAGCATACCCCGAGTATTTTTTTTATCACAGTCTGCAGAGGTGCTATTTTGGAACGCTCGCTTGTCTTAATAAAACCCGATGGAGTTCAGCGTGGTCTGATCGGAGAAATCATCAAACGAATGGAAACACGCGGTTTAAAACTGGTTGCTGCCAAATTCCTTCAGGTGGATAAATCCCTTGCCGAACGCCATTATGCCATTCACAAAGGAAAACCTTTTTATGATGGCTTGATCAGATATATTACCGCCTCCCCTGTCATGGCAATGGTCTGGGAAGGACCTTCTGCCATCTCAGCCATTCGGCAAACTATGGGAGCAACCAATCCATTGAACGCAGCTCCGGGAACGGTCAGGCATGACCTGGGTTTAATGACCAGCCGGAACCTGACCCATGCCAGTGATAGTGTTGAAAATGCCGAAATTGAAATTGCCATGTGGTTTGATGCAGAAGAATTGGTAAGCTGGGATCGCGTAACGGATGGATGGATTTTCGATTTATAGACACAAGTTCCTTGACGTTGCAAGCCGGTCATGATAATATATCATCCGTTCGGGGGCGTGGTGTAGCGGTCTAACATGCGGCCCTGTCAAGGCCGAGATCGCGGGTTCAAATCCCGTCGCTCCCGCAGAAAACAACCTTCACTTTGGTGAGGGTTGTTTTATTTAGCATATTTAAATACTTTTAATAGGTTTAATCCTGATCACCTTTGTGGGAATCCTTCAGTTCGTACGATAGCCATTACCAGCAGATATTAAGGATGGAGTGTTTACCATTTTCAGGTTGTATGAGTATTTGTAATCACGCAAAATATTGATTATAGATATATTTACATGGTATTAATTCCATAGACGAATAGACAACATGCATAATAATAATAATAAAATATTCAAATTAATCTTAGTACGTGTAACATACTTTCTGTAAATTACTGAACCTTAACAAAAGAGGTGAGTCA
>CAZYOF010000026.1:0-38766 GCA_964648485.1 uncultured Leptolinea sp. | reverse complement strand
CGACCTCGTGAAATCAGCACAAAAAATCAAGTGCCAATCGCACTTCCTACGCTGCACTTCCTCTCGCTGCCTAACAGCGGTGGATTTTCAGCCGATCTCTTCGAGATCGCGTCTTCCCATCCCGATCACCTGCCGGTGATGGAGCGGGCGTCACAAAGCGGGTGTGCCCTGTGGGACGCCGTTAAACATAGGAAAGAGAACTTTCGGGTTCAAACGGATTGCCGGATTACAGCAAAGTGGATGAGCGGTAATTTGGTGAGATCAATAATTCCACTACGCTCGTAGATATCTGAGGTTCGAATCTTTCGGACGCGGGTTCAAATCCCGCCATCTCCACAAAAAATCAGCATAATTATGCTGATTTTTATTTAACCCTGCAGACCAAGCCTTTCAAGTATTCCCCTTCAGGAAAATGGGGATTGATAGGATGATCGGCTGCTTGATGAAGTTGTTCGATAATCTGCACATCCCGTTTAGCATCCAATGCGGCATCCATAAGAATTTTCTTGAACAATTCCATAGATACACCACCGGAACAACTGAAGGTCATCAAAATCCCATCTGCAGACAATAATTTTAATGCCATTAATTGTAAGTCTTTATAAGCACGCGCTGCTTTTTCTGCTTGTGCCTTTGTCGGAGCCAGCTTTGGAGGATCAAGCACAATCAGATCAAATTGATCGTTTCTGTCCCGCAACTTTCGTAAATATTCAAATACGTTGGCTTCAACTGAAGTATGGTTTTGGTTTGCATATTCATTCTTTTCTATATTTCTTTGAAGCAAGTCCAATGCACTTCGTGAACTATCAACGGATGTTACTGATACTGCATATGCTGCCAGTGCATTTAGACTAAATCCACCGCTGTAGGAAAAGGCATCCAATACTTTTTTATTCTCTGCATATTTACGAATTGCTAATCGATTTTGTCTTTGGTCCAGATAAAATCCGGTTTTTTGACCTTCATAATAATCAATCACATAATAGATTCCATGCTCTTGAATTATCAGTGGATCTATCACCTTCTTTCCAATAGCTTTTTGGAAAGGGGTTAAACCCTCTAATTTAAGAATTTCATCAGAGGAATTTTCGATTAGCGTCTGACATTGGGTTAATTCCAAAAGGGCTTTGTGGATGGCTTCCCGAAAGAAATAAGATCCAGCCGTGTGTAAATGTACAATCACCACATCATCGAATTTGTCTGCAATAATTCCGGGAAGCAGATCCGACTCTGCATGGATGAGTCTTAATGCATTGGTTTGTTTGAAATCTGGTAGAGATTTTCTGAGGCTAATCGCAGAATTAATGCGGTTATAGATGAGCTCTTCATTTGGCATGGATTCTTCATCGAACGACCACATACGAACTCTGATTTGAGATACCGGGCTGAAAGACCCCCATCCGATGACTTGATGTTCTGTACTGATAACTTGAACCAGATCTCCACTGCTGGGATTTCCCCCAATTTGTTCAATCGCGCCAGAAAATACCCAGGGGTGTTTGCGCAGTAAGCTATGTTCCCTGCCAGGTTTGAGTTTTATGATTGGGATGTTTATATTTTTCACAAAATTATTGTAGCACCCCTAGCTGAAGGGCACTTTCGGAAATAATACCAATTGCTCTATCAATAGCATCAGTTTCGTGCGCAGCAGTTACTGTAGCCCTTAACCTGGCTAATCCTTGAGGTACTGCTGGAGATACAACAGGTAGAACAAAGATTTGTTTATGCTGTGCTTCCCGCGTCATGGCAAAAGCTAAATCATCCTCACCGCATAAAACCGGTACCACTGCGGTTTCAGTGAACATGGTATCAAGACCACTTTGTTTTAAACCACTGATGAACCTGTTGGCATTCTGTGTGAGCTTATCCACCCGCCATGGTTCATCGATAATTACGTGAATCGCTTCCAAAGCTGCTGCAGCTTGTGCAGGAGGTAATGCTGCAGAGAAAATGTAACCGCGGGCAGCATGCCTCAGATAGTTGATCAAATCCTTATTACCAGCAACATAACCTCCCACTGATGGGATGGTCTTCGAAAGTGTGCCCATTTTTATATCAATCGAACCCGGCATATTATAGTGTTCTTCAATTCCGCTGCCAGTTTTTCCTAAAACCCCAAGTGAGTGAGCTTCATCCACCATTAACCAGGCATTATATTTTTTACAAATCGAATAAAGGGATGGTAAATCAATCAGATCCCCATCCATACTAAAAACAGCATCAACAATCACCAGTTTTGTGCTGGTTTGAGGTGCATTGCTTAAACGTTCTTCGAGGTCTACGAGATTGTTATGCTCAAAACGTTCAAATTTCGCATGAGAAAGTAGGCAACCATCATAAATGCTGGCATGATTCAGTTTGTCACAAAAAACAATATCTCCACGTGCTACCAGAGTGGATATGACGCTTAAATTCGTTACATAGCCAGATGAAAAGGTCAGTGCATCTTCAGTATGTTTGAATTGAGCCAGCGCCTCTTCAAGCTCCTTATGAACAACAAGGCTGCCAGCTAATGTCCGAACGCCATGTGTACCTGTTCCATACTTTGCCACAGCCTCCTGTGCAGCTTTGTTGATTCTTGGATGTCCCACCAGACCAAGGTAACTATACGAGGCGAACATATCCATTGTTTTTCCATTAACAATCACTTTACTTCCGCCCAGAATTTCTTCCACCGGTTGATTGTAAAAGTAAAGATCATTGGCTTTAAGCTTGCTGATCCTTTCTGTATATGCATCAATTCGTTTTTGAATCATATCGGTGGTATTGTTCATAAAGCTTTGTTCTCCTAATCAGAATGATGAATTATACCTGTGATAATCGTAATTTCGAAAATATTTTTGTACTCGGGACATTTCTTGCAACAATATGCCCTGATAAATAAGACTTGATTTATCCAATTATGTCAGCTATAATCTCAAACCACGGTGAGAAAAATGAACCGCAGAGAGTTTCTACAAAAAACCGGCATAAGCCTGGGTGCGATAATTGTCACGCCCCAAATAAATATTCCAAAAATCCTGAAGACAGATCTGACAGGCAGGGTGGCAACTACATCTGTGAGTGTGCACAGTAAACCAGATGATACCAGCCAGATTGTCGCCCAGAAATTTCGTGATGAATTATTGAATATTTATGAAGAAGTTAATTCTCCAGCTGGACCTGGTTACAACCCTCGTTGGTTCCGCATTTGGAATGGGTATGTTCATTCCGCGCATGTCATGATAGTCCGCAATCAGTTTAATGAAGTAATGAAAAACATTCCAGAAACTGGACAACTGGTAGAAGTTACAGTTCCATATTCCCAAACTTACCATTTTGATAAACGTAAAGGCTGGCGTCCTCTCTATCGACTTTATGATGGTTCCTTGCACTGGATTGTTGCACTGGAGGAAGGGCCAGATGGACAGCCCTGGTACCGCATTCGGGATGAATTAATTAGCTCAGAATACGAAAATTATTTTGCCCCAGCAGAGCATTTTCGGGTTGTCCAACCTCAAGAGTACTCCCCGATCTCACCAGATGTCCCAATGGAAAAGAAATGGATTGAGGTCGATTTAAGTACACAAAAAATGATCGCCTTTGAAGATGGAAAAGAAGTCCTCAAAACGACGATTTCTTCTGGCATACCGAATCGATCCAACGGCTCTTCATGGGCAACACCAAAAGGTACGTATAATGTCTATTCAAAAATGCCATCGAAACATATGGGGGAAGGCATTTTAACCGATGATTTGGAAGCTTACATCCTTCCCGGAGTTCCGTGGGTGACATTTTTCACAAAAAATGGAATAGGTTTCCATGGTACATACTGGCACAATAATTTTGGCATGACGATGTCACATGGATGCATCAACATGAAGACAGAAGAAGCCAAATGGGTATATCGTTGGACACTTCCGGTTGCTCCGCCCAATAAAATTGAACAAGTCGGTTTTGGAACAAAGGTGATTGTATACTAGCTAGGATTCTCCTACAAATTCCATAAAAACCTGATTAGCGAGCATCATTCCCCACTTTGTAAGTATGTATCGATCTGGATCACTCAGGTGTTTTACTAAGTGATTTTGAGATAATTTCTTCAGTTCTTTTTCAAAAACTTGCTCCGGAGAATTCCCAAATTTTTGTTTAAACTTATCAATGTTGATTCCATCTTTTAAGAGCCGGAAGCCCAGCATCATTTCATCCATCATCTGTTCACCATCGCTAACCATTACTGTTTCAATCACAGCCGGGCTTACTGCTGATTTATCTACATTAACTGTGTAGTTATTTATTCGGCTAATGTAATCCTGTATGTCTTTAGTATTAACTATACGCAATCTATCATAATATCCATGTGCACCGACGCCTATTCCCAGATAAGGTTCATTTAACCAATATTGAATATTATGTTTGGATCGAAATTTTCCCTGCATACTTGCCCAATTCGATATTTCGTAATGCTCAAATCCATTTTTCTCCAGAAATTGATCTGCCAGCTCGTACATATCCCCTACCAGATCTTCATCAAGCGGATTTATCTTTCCTGTTTTTACTAGATGTGATAATGGGGTTCCATCTTCTATGGTAAGAGAATAGCAGGAAATGTGCTGAACATTCAATGAAACGACTTGATCTAACGTTTCCTCCCAATCAGAAATCGCTTGACCGGGCAAACCATAAATTAAATCAACGCTGATATTCTTAAATCCACTATTTTTTGCTTGATCAATTGAAATTACTACCTGGTTGTAATCATGGATTCTATCTAAGAATACAAGTTCTGAGTTTCTGGCGCTTTGCATTCCAAAACTGATCCGGTTTACACCTGCATTTCGGTAACCTTTTAGTTTTTCATCGCTCAGGGTACCCGGATTCGCTTCTATTGTTACCTCAGCATCATCCACCAGATTAAATGATCTACTAGTTTCATTCAGTATCCTGGTTACCTGTCCAGCAGTTAATAGGGATGGTGTTCCTCCACCGATATAGATCGTATGAACT
This sequence comes from uncultured Leptolinea sp., assembly GCA_964648485.1. Classification (GTDB taxonomy): domain Bacteria; phylum Chloroflexota; class Anaerolineae; order Anaerolineales; family Anaerolineaceae; genus DAIOEK01. The sequence goes on along the minus strand of CAZYOF010000026.1, from coordinate 33,780 downwards.
AGGTTCCTCACTGCGAGCTGTTTACCATAAAAAACAATCTCTTTGCATAACGCATCTAGATACTGGTCAATGAATTGCTCTATTCCGGCAAAAGTGACAAAATCACAATAACCGCATCGTTTTTGGCAGAATGGAATATGAAAATACAGGCTTAACAACTCTTCCATGCGGTGATATTATCATAATTTAGTTATAAAAACCGTAGTTTGATTGCTGGTATAATACGCACACTTGGAGAACGATTGAATATATGAGTCCAGAAAAATCTACACCAACAAAAACCTGTCCGACTTGCGGCACCAAGGTGAGTGAAAAATCTGTCAAGTGCGTAGTATGCGGTACGAACCTTGCCGCTTCTAATCCTGTAACATCAGCAAGTAAGTCTGTTCAGGGAAGCAAAATGCCTGAATTAACCCTGACGTTACCTGCTGCATTAGGACTGCTTACATTATTCCTCGTGATTGGAGCTGCAGCCGTTTTCTTTACACTCCGCTCCACAGGAAGAGTTGTAGAACCTACCCCTGAACCAACAGCAACTGCAACTCCGACCCTCACGTTGACGCCCACAATGACTATGACGCCAACTTTAGAGCCAACCCTCACACCGATTCCTCCCATTGAATACACCGTACAGGAAGGCGATTACTGCACTACATTGGCCTTTACCTTTGATGTTTCGCTTCAATCTATCATTCAATTAAATAACCTCGGAGCGAATTGTATTTTGGTCCCAGGGATGAAAATACTCATTCCACAACCAACACCGACGCCTACAGCTACGCCGACCGCGACTCTTTCCGGGGTGGATGCAACCGAAGCAGCCTGTTTGAAGGATATCTATACAGTCAAAGCCACAGATACTTTGAGTACTGTATCCCTGAATTACGATGTTCCGATGTCTGCGATCAAAGAATACAACGGTATGGCAAATGATATCGTATGGGAAGGGATGAAGTTGATCATTCCACTTTGCAAGAGAAATCCCACACCGGGACCAACACCCACGCCTACTCTGCCACCCCCGTATCCTGCGCCCAATCTTTTACTTCCACCTGATGGTGCCTCGTTTACATTAGCGAATGATAATTTCACTTTGCAATGGGCATCTGTTGCAGCGCTGAGACCGAATGAACTTTATCAGGTTACTGTTGTGGATCTAACAGACCAGAATCAACGTCGTTTGGTTGATTACGTATCAGATACAAAATTCATTGTGCCAACTTCATTCCGGCCAAATGATAATCTTCCCCATGTGATGAAATGGTGGGTAACTGTGGTACGGCAGAGTGGTAATGACAGTGTCGGCAAACCCATTTATGAATCTGCGGGTGACGTTTCGGAACAACGGGCATTTTCTTGGATTGGTGCATCTGTTGCTACCACGCCAACACCATAAATAGCAAATAACAAAAAAATCGCCATCTGAGATGGCGATTTTTTGCATTTATTCCAATTCTTCCAGAAAACGGGTAGCCATGATCGCTGCGCCTGCACCCATCCCAGCAGATGTAATCACTTGCCTGAAATGGGGGTCTGCTACTTCTCCCGCCGCGTAAACTCCAGGCAGGTTAGTTTTCAATTCAGTATCGACAAGTATATATCCTTTGTCGTCTAATTTTACACTGCCAATAAATAATTCCGTATTCGGCTTATGACCGATAAAAATGAAAACACCATCAATAGGTTCGGTACTAACTATTCCGGTTTTTACGTTCTTCAGTACTAACCCCTCAACGCTGTCAACTCCAGTAATTTTATCAACTACTGTATCCCAAATGAAGTTGATTTTTGGGTTGTTTTTTGCCCTGTTCTGTAAAATAGCTCCTGCACGAAGTTCATCTCTACGATGGATGATGGTTACGGATGATGCAAATCTTGTGAGGAATATGGCTTCCTCAACAGCCGAATCTCCACCGCCAACGACCGCAACCTTTTTTTCCTTAAAAAATGATCCATCACAAGTAGCGCAGTATGAGACTCCTTTACCTGTTAATTCCTTTTCCCCGGGAATATTCAAGTGGATCGGTGTTGCACCAGTTGCAAGGACTACGGAATGGGCAAAGTATTCGCGACTGTATGTCTTAAGAACATAGGGAGTTCTGGAAAAATCTACCTGGGTAATACTATCAAATTCTATACGTGCTCCAAATTTCTCAGCCTGTTTATAGAACATTTCTCCAAGTTCAAATCCGCCGACACCTTCAGGAAATCCCGGATAATTTTCGATGATATGGGTTAATGCAGCCTGTCCACCCAACTCTACTCCGGTAAAAACAAGGGGAGCCAGTTCAGCTCGTGCAGCGTATAATGCGGCTGCCAAACCTGCCGGACCAGAACCGATGATGATTAATTTTTCTACTTTTTTCTCGCTGTCATTTGGTTTTTGTATTTTTGTTAGACCTGAAAGATTGAATTCCATAAATCACCTGTGATTAATTTTTTACAACTTCCTGATCCAGTAATTCTATCGCCTGGTCTATGATTTCATATCCCTCATCGAGCTGCTCTTTTGTGATGCACAGCGGAGGAATAATCAAAAGTGTATGCCAGTGTATATAGGCAAACAATCCAGCATGTAACAACTTACTTCGAAATTCTTGCATCACCTTAGAAGTCTGATTAAAAGGACAAATTGGCTCACGAGTGTCACGAGATCTGACAAATTCAATGACTCCAAAGCAGCCGATATTCCTGAATGTACCGATACTTGGATGTTTTTCGTAAAGCCACTCATGTTTTTTGCGAATGACTTCCCCCATCATTTCTGCATTTTCGATGAGCCTATCCTCTTTCAAGACCTCAATATTAGCAATAGCCGCTGCCAGTGAAATTGGGTGTCCATTAAAAGTTAGACCACCTTCAAAAACGATGTCATCAAAATGATGCGCAATATCCGATGTCATCGCTACCGCGCCAAGCGGGGCGTAACCAGAGGTCAATCCTTTTGCCATGGTCATTAAATCAGGTTTCACCTGCCAATGATCTACCGCAAACCATTTTCCTGTGCGCCCGAACCCGCTCATCACTTCATCCGCAATGAGTAATATTCCAAATTTATCGCACAAATTCCTGACGCCATGTAAATATCCTTTGGGTGGAATGATGATTCCGTTTGTCCCGGTAACTGTTTCCAGCATTATCGCAGCGATCGTTTCCGGACGTTCAAATTGTATTATTTCTTCGAGGTGATTCACATAATCCTGAGCGAAATCTTCTTCAGAAATATGATCATTCCGCCGATGAAAGGTGGACCTATATTGATATGGATCCAGGAAGTGTACAATACCGGATGGCAGATTGGGTTCCCACGCTGTTCTCCTCGGATCGCCGGTCGCGCTCATCGCGCCAGATGAAGCCCCGTGGTATGACCGGTAACGGGTCAATATTTTATGTTTTCCAGAGTACGCTCTCGCAAGTTTCATTGCATTTTCATTTGCATCTGCGCCGCCGAGTGTATATAGAAATGTATTTAAATTTACAGGTGTGATTTCTGCCAGTAACTCTCCCAATAAGGCTCTGGGTTTTGTCGCCATTTGTGGACCTGCAAACGGTAATGCTTCTGCCTGTCGTTGAATTGCCTGAATAACCCGCTTATCTCCATGACCGATGTTTACACACATAACCATAGAATTAAAATCAAGATACCGTTTACCATCGACATCCCAAAAATAAACATTTTCCGCTCTATTAACAGCGATTGGCTTAACCCTTTTTTGAGCAGACCATGTCCAAAAATTATGCTGCATCGCCTTTTCAAGAATTTCGCTATCCTGAATATTCTCCATAATTACCGCCTTATCAAGAGTATCTATGTGATTATATAACACCTGATGATGGATGCTATAATCGCATTGATCTTTTTGGAGGTTTGATGAATGAAAAAAGTAATCACTAGTCTAATTATTCTTTCACTTCTGAGTGGTTGTAAGGTAAAACCAATCGAAACTACCGAAGAACCGATCCTCATAATGCCTGATCCTACTTCCGTGCCTATACCAACCTCTACGGTTGCTATTCCAACGGTTCCGGTTCCTACTCCAAAACCATCACCTTCCGCTGCACCGACAAGTGAAATCATATCCATCGAGTTACCGGAAGTAATTGATATTCAGTATCCATTCTCGACTGGTAAGGTTCCTGTGGACGGATTTTCTGTTCAAGGGATGGCAGATCCAACATTTGAGCAGAACCTAATCATAAGAGTTGTGGATATGGATGGTACTGAGCTTCTTCTTATCCCAACAATTATTCAGTCCGAAATGGGGGTTCGGGGGGTTTTTACTGAGGATTTAGAAATTAAAGCCCGCCTGAATTCTTCGGCTATGATGCAAGTTTTTTCGCGTTCTGCAAAGGATGGTAGCCTTGAACATCTCAACAGTCGTATTTTAAATTTTGTTTCCGATTTTGATAACCCTGAAAACCTGTTTCCGTCAACAGAGAAAATACTAATTACCGGATTGCGGGTTGGTCAATATAATACACGATTAGAATTGCAGGCAGAAGGAAAGGCTGAAGGAATTTTTGAAAACACTCTTGAATATAAACTATGTGGAGACGGTGGTGTAGGCACTACTGATTTTATTTGCGGCGGTGCGGATAATGTAATCACCTCTGGAACAATCCAGGTGGCTGCCCCTGATATGGGGCAGCCCGGTTCTTTTACATTGCGGGCAGAAATACCACATGGGAAGTGGAAAACCGGGAGGTTGGTCATTTATACCACTTCGCCTGTGAATGGTGAGATTGAGCATGCCAGCAGTGCAATAATTAAAAATGGACCTTAATTCAACCAATTTACCTTACAAAATTTCTCTATCCGCCTGGGAGGGAATCAATTTATTTAACAGTGAAAAATACTTTGAAGCCCATGAACTTTTAGAAATCGCCTGGCGGGATGAACATGATAATCTTCGCGGACTTTACCAGGGAATTTTGCAAGCAGGAATCTGTATTCTTCATCTGCGTAAAGGGAATTTGGCAGGTGCGCTAAAGATTGCAGATCGCGCAATTTGCCATTTATCTCCATGGCAGAAATATCGACATCCCTTGGATATCGCCAGATTATACAAAGACCTAATTCGGGTCAGAAAATATATATCTTTGATTTCTCCTGTAGACCAGATTGCGATACAATCGATACCCATCTTGAAAATAATTTATGATCTTAATAATTAAGATTCCTCAATCAGGATTACCCGTGCGGGTGCGCCATCCGATCCTGCCAGCTTAATCGGTAAACAAAAAAGAGAATAATAACCTCCAAATACTTGTGACAAATCCAACCCCTCGATGATTAATACACCGGCATTTAGGAATTCTTCATGGGTAGGTCTGCTTTGTTTGTATGGAGCAACTGAGAGGTAATCGACACCAATTAATTCCACTCCAAGGTCTACCAGAAATCTTGCTCCATCTTCGCTGATCCCGACAAACTCTGGGTGAAATTCTGTGTCCTTACTTGCCCAAAATTTTGAATTCTTAGTTTTAAATAAAATTTTCTTTGTACTTTGAGGGATGTAAACACTTTTTAATACATTCGCCGTAATTCGTTCTGCATCATCAGGTATTTCTACCACAAAGCAGTGCCCCACCATTTTAGATAAGGGGATTTTATCTACACTGATGTTACTGTCATTAATAAAATGGACTGGGGCATCAATATGTGTTCCAGCATGTACATTAAAAAGAATTCTACTGACATTGGAATTGGCACCATCTGCAATATTTTTCACCCGTTCAATGGAGATTTGCGGATCTCCCGGCCATACAGGTAGACTTGGTGACAAAGTCAGGCTTACATCATGGATTCGCATATCATACCTCCGCGTTAAGTATCCTCTAAGTAGTAGTTGATAGGTTCTGACAGGTTTTCAGCCTATAATCAATTTTAATCATACAACTGAAACAGGGATAGGATATGAGACAAGTTGCGGTTATTGGCGTTGGTCAAACAAGAATAGATGAACATTGGGATAAGTCACTTAAAGAATTAGCTGGTGAAGCGATAATTGATGCGATGCGTGATGCCGGTAGAGACTATGCAGATGCTGTTTACGTGGGGAATATGATGTCTGGCTCAGCAAATCACCAACAACACTTGGGCGCCTACCTGTCAGATTGGGTTGGTTTACGCTATACCGAAGCGATGAAAATTGAGGCAGCTTGTGGTTCTGGCTCGTCTGCTTTCAGGCAGGGTGTGATGGCGGTTGCATCTGGAGAAATGGAATGCGTAATTGTATCTGCAGTTGAAAAGATGACAGATTCTCCCCTACCCGAAATTACTTCAGAGTTGGCTACTGCTGCCGATGCAGATTTTGAAGCAGGCATGGGCGTTTCTTTTGTTGCATTGAATGCATTTATCATGAATCGTTATATGTTTGAATATGGATGGAAAAAAGAAGATTTTGCACCATTCTCCATTAATGCTCATGCAAATGGTGCCAGGAACCCAAAGGCGAGATTTCAAAATCCCATTACCACCGAAGCTTATGCCAAAGCAGGAATGATCTGCCCACCAATTAACTTATTGGATGCCTCCCCGGTTGGGGATGGTGCTGCAGCCGCAGTACTTGTTCCTGTTGAATCTGTTAAGCTTTCCCGCCGCCCCGTGGTTCGAGTGGTAGGATCTTCTGCTGCTACAGATGCAATCGGGATCCAGCATCGCAATAAACCGCTATGGTTAACAGCTGCAGAGCAGTCCAGCAAACAGGCATATAAACAAGCAGGTTTGTCTCCAAAGGATATAGACTTTTTTGAATCACACGATGCTTTTACCATCATGGCCGCATTGTCTCTTGAAGCTGCCGGATTTGCAGAGCCAGGTCAGGGACCTCGCCTAGCAAATGAGGGTGAGATATTCCCGGGAGGAAAAATTCCTGTTGCAACGCGCGGCGGGTTGAAGGCAAGGGGACATCCAGTTGGTGCTACTGGTTTGTACCAAATCACAGAAGTTGTTCAGCAATTATGGGGAGAAGCCGGAGAAAACCAGCTGGATGGTGTTAAAACCGGAATGGCGCAGAATATTGGCGGAAGCGGTTCAAATATTGTTACACATATCCTAACCACTCGCTAATTCATTCGTATTCAAAACAACAGATCAAGGTTATTTATTCGATCTGTTTTTCTGTTTAACTTACAAATTTGAAATACAATGTCACTATGCAAAGCAAAAACCAGAATGAGTTACATCCAGAAAAATTAAAGCATTTCTACCATCAAAGATTTGGAATGAATCCCGACCAGCGGATTTCTGAAATCCATCAAGCTGTGAAATTCGTAAACCTGCATGGAATTGTGTCTTTTTGGCCGATAAAAGATCTACCCCTCGCATCCCTCTGGGGAGCTGTTGCCGGAGATCGCCCGGTTGCCGATGAACATGACGATCCCGGTCATATTACCTGGTCATGGAAAGATTCATTACTTGGAAAAAATGACTGGTATTATTCAAAACTCTTCTGCCGGCGTAATTTTATGATGAGATTTGATTTATCTCCATACCTGTACGCGCTGTCTGCCAATTTCGGTGATTATCGGGAAGATCACCTGATTCGCTATGAGGAAGGTTTTCTTTCTTTTGAGGCTCGAAATATTTATGACGCTATCTTGAGTAATGGACCCCTGGATACACTGCAATTAAAAAAGGCGTCCCACCTTGTTGGAAAATCTAGCGACACAGCCTTCAATAAAGCAATAGTTGATTTGCAAATGGATATGAAAATTTTACCGATCGCAATTTCAAAAAGTGGTGCCTGGCATTATTCTTTTGTTTATGAAATCGTAGCCAGACACTACCCGGAGATACCCGCGCTTGCTCGAACAATAAATTCACAGCAGGCATTGGAAAAACTGATATATACCTATCTTCAATCTTGTGGAATATGCACAAAAGCAAATATACAAAAACTCTTCCGTGGTCAGCATAAGTATATTTCTACTATTTTAAATACCATGATATCGCAAAAGATCATTCACAATTATAAAGTTGCAGATCAGACTACCGACTGGGTAGCCCTCCCCGAGGTAGTGCTACAATAATATAAATAGATGATTCAGTATCGGAAAGAGAAAATTATGCAGGAATTTCATATCAATCGCAAAATCCGTGACCAATATTCGCTGGAGTCTTCCCTTTTCGAAACTGACGGAAATCTTGTATTTGTAAATGTCCAGTCTGTGCATGAATTTGTAAAACAGCTGAATAGCAAGCTAGATCCAGATCTTTTTGTAGAAAAAAAATATACAGCCGGTCAGATTTATGCAATGGGTTTGATTGATGAAATCCTGCATTTTGTCTTTAACCAGTATCGCAACGAAATCTATCCAAATGCATTAGTCGATGCTTATACGGCATTACAGAAAGATGTTGGCTCTGAAAAATTGATGCAATTACTAACTGTATTTTGTGATGAATTTCCCCCGGTGGATGTCTATGCGCGGAGAACAAGTATTAGCGAATATCTTCTTTCAGAAGAGAACCGGCTTGCCACCCTTGAAGAAATAATCCTACTCTGGCTGGCAAATGCTAACCCGGCATTCATGCAGTATGGTGAATTCTTTGATGATACATTTTTACAAAAAACTACCAGTTACCTCGATTCAATCACATTCCTGAAGGATTTTTTTGCCCAGCATCCTGTGTATGGACCGGATAATCAGGATCTATTGACACTGCTGCGATCACCGGCAGTAGTTGCTCCATATAGCCTGCATGATCAACTTAAGTATATAAAAGAACGGTGGGCTCATCTTCTTAAAGATCTTCTTCTAAAACTTCTCGGAGGTCTTGACCTTATTCAGGAAGAATTAAAAGCCATTTTCGCAGGTCCCGGTCCATCATTCCCACCTGATTACAAAAAACTCACCTCACTCTTTGATCTTGAATTTGAACGTTTCAGTCAGGATAGTGATTGGATGCCTCGAGTTGTCTTAATGGCAAAGAATACTTATGTCTGGTTGTATCAGCTTTCCATCCAATACCAGCGGGAAATACGGACTTTGGATCAAATTCCAGATGAAGAGTTGGATCGTCTAGCCCTGGCTGGATTTTCTGGGTTATGGCTCATCGGCTTATGGGAAAGAAGTACGGCATCAGAGACAATCAAAAAACTCTGTGGAAACCCTGAAGCAGTTGCATCTGCATATTCGATTTCAGAGTATCGTATTGCATCAGATCTGGGTGGAGAAAATGCTCTTCAAAACCTTAAATCACGTGCCTGGCAGCGAGGTATCCGACTTGCCAGTGACATGGTTCCAAATCATATGGGAATCGATTCTGCATGGACAACATACCAACCAGATGATTTTATCGGCATGGATCACCCACCATTCCCTGCTTACACATTTAGCGGACCTAATCTATCGCGTGATCCGGGTTTTGGTATCTATCTGGAAGACCATTATTATTCTCGTACCGATGCGGCAGTTGTCTTTAAGTGGGTGGATTTTTCTTCTGGAAGAACCAGGTACATCTATCATGGTAATGATGGCACAAACATGCCCTGGAATGACACTGCACAATTGAATTATCTGTCGGAAACAGTGAGAGAGAAAGTAATCCAGCAGATTCTCCAGGTTGCCCGTGATTTCCCCATTATCCGGTTTGACGCAGCCATGACACTTGCTCGTAAACACTACCAGCGTTTATGGTTTCCTGAACCAGGCTCCGGTGGAGATATACCTTCCCGTTCGCAATTTGCGCTAACAAAAGCAAAGTTTGAAGAAATCTTTCCTCGCGAGTTCTGGAGGGATGTGGTTGACAGAGTCGCATTGGAAGTTCCTGACACATTGCTCCTTGCCGAAGCATTTTGGTTGATGGAAGGTTACTTTGTCCGCACGCTGGGAATGCATAGAGTCTACAACAGTGCATTCATGAATATGATGCGGAATGAAGACAATGCGAATTACCGTTCAGTGATTAAGAATACGCTCGAATTTGATCCTGAAATATTGCAACGTTTTGTGAATTTCATGAATAACCCCGACGAAAAAACAGCAGTGGATCAATTCGGTAAGGGAGATAAGTATTTTGGCATTTGTCTGATGATGTCCACCCTGCCGGGGTTACCCATGTTTGGACATGGACAAATTGAAGGTTATGCAGAGAAGTATGGGATGGAGTATAGAAGGGCATACATACAGGAGAATCCTGATCAAGATCTGATACACCGGCATGAGCGTCAAATCTTTCCATTACTTCACCAGCGTAGTATCTTTGCTGGTGCAGAACAATTCCGCCTTTACGATTTTTATACCGATAATGGTTCAGTCAACGAGGATGTCTATGCATACACCAACGGACAAGGGGAACGAAAGGGATTGGTTATATTCCACAATCGGTATGCATCCACATCTGGTTGGCTTAAATATTCATCAGCCTATCTGGAGAAGAAATCAAGCAAGTTGATTCATACTTTACTGGCCGATGCACTGGGTTTATTCAACTCTCCCCAGTATTTTGTCATTCTCCGTGATAAATACAATGGATTGGAATACTTACGAAATTCGCAGGATATTCATAACAATGGACTTTATCTTCAACTCGCTGCTTATGAGGCTCATGCATTTACGGATATTGAACAGGTGGAAGAAGATCCTTATGGAAATTGGAGACGGTTGCATGACGAGTTACAAGGAAAACCAGTCAGAAATATACGCCAGGAGTACAACCTGATTAGATATCGTTCTGTCCTGGGAAAACTTTCCGATCTATTATCAAGGGAAAATCTGGAGATCCTCAACTACAGATCGAATTATTTTGATAAATTTAATCCTTTTATAGATAAATTAACTGCATTTCTTAATGAATACAATTCAATAAAGGGAATGGATTTCAATTCTTCAGATGATGTTTTGTATAAATTAATGCGATCCATACAGATGTATCGTAATTTGTGTGAAGGCAATCCACCGGCAGTATTTCATGCTTCACTGTCTTATAAAAATTCAATGACTGATATGGTTTTTGACAGGGAAGATGATTTAATACTTCTAAAGGATTTAGTCGTTCTCTTGTGTGCAGGTATTCCTGAGCTGGAAGATGATATGTTGAATATCTCGCCTCGAAATGGAAATGAAAGCATACCGCTGGATATTCCTCTGAAGCAGTGTTTACAGCAATATGGTGTTTCTGAAGATGATACTTTGAATTTTTTGCTCCTGATGAAAAACTCATTAGCTGCAATGGAAACTGTCAATTATCTTCCCGAATCTTCCAGTAAATACTGGGAAAGAATATTAAATATCCCATTGAATGATTTTCTATTAGGTATGAATGAATCCAATGGAATTCGTTGGTTTGTCAGTGAGAGGATGGAAACCTATCTACAGCAATTTTTACGTACACTCCTGCTCAAATTTCCCGATTTTCGCTTAGATCAAACAGTGGTTTTTGAGAAGAGCATCTACGCCATAAAGGAGATATCAAAGGCTCAAGCGAAGTTAAAAGAATCAGATTACCAGGTTGCTAAGCTGCTTTCCTTATTAGGTAGAAAAGAAACAGATTAATCTGACTCGAAATTTTTAATACATCTCAAATAAGTTTCTTCAAAAACATCTTTTGCATTTAATCCAGTACGAACACTTCGTATATTTTGAATTTTCCAAATTGCGCGATTCAGGAGTACTTGTTCAGAGGCAAGTTCTGTTAAATATACTGCCTGTGCTGCATAGGCGATATTATTTCTCGGCTCAATCCGGTCAAATTCATCAAAGAACCATCCGCAAGATGTAAACATCCATTGCCTGGCTACTTGAGCTTTCATCAAATAACTCAATGCTACTTTTTCTTTTTCTGTAACTTGCTGACTAAACCAAATCCTGCAAAAATCTTCCCAGGTCTGTTCGTTCAATAGGACATGAATATAAGCATTCCTGACTGCCAGAGGCTCAGGATTGTACTTCCGGATCATCTTTTGATAGGCTTGATCAAGTATGGTTGCTATTGCGTTCAATCCATCGCGCATCGGTTGCTTCCACGAACTCCCGGGAGCGCATGGACATTCTTCCCTCCATCTGTTTACACCATGATGACAACTCCAGGATGTATCTTCAAACAGTTTGATTGCCTTGAGATCAGAAAACTCCTGTAAAACTCTTCCCGGGTAACTGATTTCAATGCCATGATGCGGAATGGAGTTTTGTGTTAAGTGGGCAAGAAACCTGTCTCGGAATCTCTGATGATGCCCGTATAACTCCCCATCAGAAGCGATGGTGATGAGTTCTCGGTTTTGGCTTCTTCCATTGGTGTAATGTGGCAGAATATGTTGAATCATAAATTGATCTGCATTAATCGTAGATCCAGGGTCAAAGCTCACCCGTGTGCTGATATCCATCTGGTAAAAAAACACAGCAATTGATAACCCGTTTCCCAAATTAACCTTATAAGGTTTTTTTACATCCAGGTTTTCTTCGTTCGCCTGCCACGGAGCAAGAATTGTATATTTGATCCCTCTTTCTGCCATCAATCGAAGGGACAGGATATCGACCGCAGTTTCTGGAAGCCATAAACCAGCAGGCTGATGTCCAAAACGGTGAACAAAATCCGCAATGCCCCACTCAAGTTGGGTTATTTTATCAATCTTGTTTGCCAGCGGTAGGATGGTATGGTTGTATGATTGTGCCATCGCATTCCCGACACCATACATTTCATAGTTATGATAATCCTGTCTGATGATGCTGTTATATACGCGATTATCGTATCCCTTCATCCATTGCATCAGTGTTGGACCGATGTTAAAGCTAATTTTGCTGAAATTCCCTAATTCTGCATTAGGCTTATAACATTCTGCGTGGATCTTTTCATTCCAGTTCTGATATGGGGAGGTACCCGTTTCTGTAGGTATTTCCCCTGTTAATACATCCTGTCGGGGTGGTTGATAAAAATGACCATGAATAATCAGATGTTTCGTGGTCATTTTTGCCGTCTCTTCCTGCTACTCTGTTTTATTGTCTTAGAGAGGTGGAGATAATTAATTTTTTGATTAAATCTGGCAGGCATAATTCCAAAATTCTTTGGAACGGAGTCAATAGCACAGGTACGATCGGCAGCCATGTAATCCAGCCAGAATGTAGAAAACGGGAACACTTTTACCATACTCTCCAGAGTGATTGTTAAGATGCGAAGATAAGAAGAAGATAATCCAAATGGGATATTCTTTAACCCCAATTGGTTTCTGATCATCATCACAACATCTTTTAATGGTATTGCTTCCGGTCCGCCAACTTCAAGAGTTTGTCCTTTCATCTTATCATCCTGCAGGATCCAGAGAAGACAATTTACAAGGTCGTCTCGCCAGATTGGTTGGATGTGAGTATCTCCTTCGTCCGGTATGATTACAAACGGACGGAATTTTGTCAGGATGGTTTTCAACCCTTCCGTGAAATGATCACCGGCGCCATAAACAATACCGCTTCTAATGATGGTGTGTGGTACTTCCGATGAGCGGATGGTATTTTCACAGATCCCTTTGGCTTTGAGGACTGGAAATGCAGAAGCCCTGTCTGCTCCCAGATGACTTAAATAAATCAAATGTTTAATCCCTGTTTCTTCTGCAGCTTTAGTGACAACTTGGGTAGTAAGGATATCCGTATCAAGCAAATTCGCCTTACTTCCCTTAAATTCTCCGGTTATCAGGTGATAAACACAATCGATATCCTTCATGGCAGCCCTGACCCCCCTCTCATCGAGAAGGCTCGAGACAACCACATCAATTGGTACTCCTTTGGGTAGTTTGGGAGATTCTTTTGTTGGGCGTATTAATGTACGAACAGAATATCCGTTTGAAATCAGCTGCCGGATCAACAACTGACCGATAAATCCGGTACCGCCGGTAACGAGAATCATAAGGTTGATTATAGCAGAGGGTATCTGAAATCTCTGGCAAATTTATTGCACCAATAACCAGAAGCATTCCATAAGAAGATGAGGGCAAAATTTATGCAAACCCTGCCTGTTCCAATAAATAATTCGCGTGTTGGTTTTCATTACTATACAGATGCAGAACATTACCGTGAAACTGACCTGCAAAAATGGCTGCCTGTCCTGAAATCACTGAACGCCTCATGGTTGGTCTTGCAGGCACCGGTCGATCGGGCGATCCCTGAAGATTTCATTAAACTTCTTGTTATATATAACATTGAGCCTGTGATTCAATTCCAACTGAACCCATCCAATCCGCCTTTAGCATCAGAATTGGATGTTCTCTTTTCAGCTTATAAATCTTGGGGTGCTCATTATCTTATCTTGTTTGACCGTCCTAATATGAAAAAAACCTGGTCTGCGGCTACGTGGACTCAGCAGGATCTTGTTGAACGTTTCTTGGATCGATTTGTTCCATTCGCATCCTTAGCTGTTAGCAAGGGATTAATTCCTGTATTCCCGCCTTTAGAGCCTGGTGGCGATTACTGGGATACGACTTTCCTCAAAGCAGCATTGGATTCATTAATTCGTCGTGGTCAGCAACCATTACTCGATAATCTGGTTTTATCAGCTTATGCTCATCTGCATGAAAATGGCTTGAATTGGGGAGCAGGTGGTCCGGAACGTTGGGTTGGCGCGAAACCGTATCACACTTCACCGGATAATGAAGACCAGCGTGGATTTCATATTTTTGATTGGTATGAGGCCATAGCGAAAACTACACTCCAAAAGGAAGTGCCTATTCTGTTACTGGGTGTTTCACCGAAAATACCTCAAAATTTATCGAAAAATGTATCATATGTCCTTGACGCAACTTGGCAGGCACAAAATTATCTATCAATATATCAATTATTAAATCGCGAAAAGGTAAATGCCCCCGGGGTTGTAGAAAAATCCCTCGATCCAATGCCTGATCCGGTAATAGGATGTAATTTTTATACCCTGTGCGCAGAACCAAACTCAAAAGATATTTCTACTGCCTGGTATAAATCAGAATCCGAGGCCTCCCCATTCGTAGAAGCTATCAAATCATGGCTGAGTAAACGTAAGACAACAACGAAAACTGTCTCCGATGAAGGCAATCCTGTATCTCATCCGATAGCCCACTACTTGCTCCTTCCGAGCTATGAGTGGGGAATATCTGACTGGCACCTGGAAGCTGCACATCCATTTATCAAAAAACATTCTCCAACGATTGGTTTTTCTCTCACTGAAGCTTCCCTCGCTGTAAAGGTAACTGTAGTTGGTGGACCTCAAACTTTTTCTGATGAAGACCTTGCTGATCTCGAAAAGAAGGGCTGTCATGTAGAGCGGATCAGCGGCGATGGCACCAGTATTGCATCATTACTCGCAGAGAGGTGATATATGAACATGACACAAGCTGCAGTTCAACATACTCCATTAACAGCCCGTATGCCTGTCTTAAAGGTGATTGGTTTGGGTGGTGGTGGATGTAATGCCATCAACCGTATGGTTGAATTAGGTATTCCTGGTGTTGATTTTATTGGTGCCAATACCGACCATCAGGCATTGGAAGCATGTTTAGCACCTACTCTAATTCAATTGGGACCTAAAGTCACTCGTGGGTTGGGTTCTGGTGGTACACCATCCATTGGGGAAGCTGCAGCAGAAGAAAGTGCCCGTGAGATAGCTCGTGCTCTTGAAGGTGCAGATATGGTTTTTCTGACTGCAGGAATGGGCGGTGGTACCGGTACTGGCTCAATTTCAGTATCAGCAAAAATTGCAAGGGCACTCGGTGCAGTGACGGTTTCAATTGTTACAACACCCTTTTCTTTTGAAATGGGTAAAAGGCAGAAAAATGCCAACGAAGGGTTATCCAAACTTCGTCCTTACTCTGATACGCTGATAACCGTCCCCAATGACAAGCTGCTTTATGTTGCACCACGAGATCTGCCGATGGAAGTTGCTTTCAGATTGGCAGACGATGTCCTTCGTCAGGGTATCCAGGGGATTGCTGAATTGGTGACAACCCCGGGAATGATCAATATTGATTTTGCCCATATCCGAAATGTGATGAAAATGGGCGGTGGATCATTACTTTCAATGGGTCAGGCAGAAGGTTACGAAAAAGCTAAAAATGCAATCGATCAGGCTCTCCATCACCCATTCCTTGAATCTGCTAATTTGGATTCTGCGGGAGCAATAATTGCGAATTTTACCGGTGGACCAGATCTCAGCTTTTTTGAAGTCACAGAAGCTTTAAATTATTTGCAGGAAATGACCGGGAATCAGGCGGAGATTATTCCGGGTTTTATTACAGATGATCGCATGCGGGATAGGGCGCAGGTAATCCTGGTGGTAACTGGACTAGGCGGTACCGCCATTGATAAAGAGTTATTCACCTCTCGCCCTGTTTCTGTAACGGGTCCTGCGCAGAACGTCTTTTCCGAGGAACAAAATGAAACAGTGGTTCAGGAAGCTTATATGAAGATTGATTTTACTGATCCATCGCAACCTCAGGTATCCATCGAAACACCGTCCCTGCCAAATAACCTAGATTTGCCAGCATTCCTGCGGAAGAGATCCCGACCCAATTACCAGGGAGTGTAGTAATGGACGCAAAAACTATCAGCGGAATCTGCGAACAGGTTTATCGTAAATATCCGGAAGTGAGAGGCGCAAGACCGAAGTTGCAGCCTTTATCCAAGGGTCCTGTATCACAGCATGTATTAATTTTTACAGGTAAGTCTTCCACAGATAGTGGACGAAGCTTATCTCATACAGTTCGGGTTGTAGTCAATGCTGAAGGCAAGATCGTAAAAATGAGTTCATCTAAATAGTGAGGTTATTATGAGTATCCTTGGAAATATTCGTAAAATTGAAGCTACATTTTGGGGAACAATAATCAATTTAATGACTAACTCGTTGACATTTCAAACTTTTATCAAAAAGAGTTTCGAAATAATCAAAGATCATGAATTCTTATGGTTGGCAGGTTTGATTCTTGCCTGGACTGCCGCCGGGCTTACTGTGGGCTATTTTTTTGGTTTTGACGGTATTCGCTAAATAAGGTCTGGCTTGAAGCCAGACCTTATTTTTTATTATTTATTATTTAGCCTCTGAGTACATCTTTTCGACGATATCCCAGTTGACAACATTCCAAAAAGCTTTTAGATAATCAGCTCTCCTGTTTTGATAGTTTAAGTAATATGCATGTTCCCAAACATCCACTCCTAAAATGGGGGAATGTCCCTCCATCAATGGACTATCCTGGTTGGCCGTTGAATAGATTTGTAGTTTTTTCTTGTTATCCACGACCAGCCATGCCCAACCAGAACCAAATCTGGTTAATCCTGCCTGCGTAAATTTTTCCATAAATGTATCGAAACCGCCGAAAACAGTATCGATCTGTTTTGCAATTTGCCCTGAAGGCATTTTGCTTCCACCAGGAGATAGCCATTCCCAGAACAGGCTGTGATTGTAATGACCTCCGCCATTATTCCGTACCGCCGTTCTGATCGCTTCAGGAACTTGATTGATATCTTTCAATATGTCTTCGATTTTCCTGCCCTGTAGGTCAGGTGCGCTTTCAAGAGCTTTGTTTAAGTTTGTTACATAAGTCGCATGATGCTTGTCATGATGAATTTCCATGGTTCGCGCATCGATATATGGTTCAAGTGCATCAAATTTATAACCTAAATTTCCTACTTCAAATGTCATTTTTTCCTCCATTATTACACTAATATTATCTTATTTATCTATATTATCCCAATCCTTATGTGAAGTTGCTACATGTTGTATAAGGTAATAAAAACACCGCAATCAAAAGATTGCGGTGTTTTATCCAAGCATAATATTTTATGGTGCTACGTTGATCGTTTTATAGGCTGTATTATTACTTTCATTACTTTCGGGTACTACATTACCCACGTCGGCAACAACTCTGGTTTTTATATTACTGTATGGACTTGGGAATGTGTACAAACAGGTGACTGTTTGCCCTCCCCTGGCGTTGTTATCCATCGCCCAGGTGCATCCAGCCGGTGCGCTGTCACTCTGGAAAAACTGTATGGTATATGGTCCGGTCTTCTTATTTCCGTTGTTATACACCGAGACAGAGATCTGGCAGGGAACATCAGCTTTAGGCGAACTGCAGATTTGGAAATCAGTTACTTCAATTTCAGCAATCGGTTCCGGAGTGGATGTGGCTTCTCGTACTCTTATTTTTACCCAGAATGGATCTTTAGCTGAAACATTAATACCGAAATTCGCTCCACCGCCATCCTGCAGCAGGTAAAATCCCTGGTAAGTACCTCCATCATCCGGAGCAGTCAAATCTACACTGACATCTACAGTCATACCAGGTGCAATGGATGAGCTGATAAGCTGAACCGAGCTTGGCGCACCCATCCGATCGCCATGCGAAAAGATTAACCGGTAGCCAGATGTCCATGTACAGGTACCCACGTTCTCCAGGCGCCATGTCTTCCTAAAATCAGCACCTGCATCAATCCGCTCGTCATCCGGGATGGTGATATCTGCGATGAAACGTGCAGCATTACATGGTTTGGGTGTTGGCGTAACAGTAGGCATGGGTGTATTGGTCGTTATTTCAACGGTTGCAGTCGGATCCACTGGCTGAATAGTGGGTTGCTCACCGGTTGGACTCAAATACGCCGCAATGGCTGTTTCTGTCTGTTCTAGACTGATGGCTGTGATTGTTGCAGCCAGATCCACCCCGGTAGGTGTGGGTGTCCGGTATCCACCAATTCCCGGGAAATTACACGCCAGCGCCAGGATAACCGGAATTAAAAGGATATACAGGAACCTCATCGGTTTCATATTCTTCTCCTTATGGATAATCAGGATTCCTGCAGGGGAACTTATGATTAATTACACCTGATTACCTTCAATATTTATGATATACATTATAGGAACTTTTTTTGAATAAATACACTTTTTCAGGTCAAATAATGATATATCTTTTTATCGTTTCTCTCATCTGGGCATTTTCATTTGGTTTGATCAAAACAAATCTATCCACGATTCATCCGGTTATTGTTTCATCCATCCGTTTATTCATAGCATTACTCGTTTTTCTTCCATTTCTCCGCTTGTCAAAAGTACCATCAAAATTGAAACTTCGCCTTCTTTTATTAGGCTCGGTTCAATATGGTTTAATGTATATCTTCTACAACATTTCATTTCAATATCTAAAAGCCTACGAGGTAGCTCTATTTACCATCTTCACCCCCATTTACGTTACCCTGGTAAATGATCTCGATGCCCGAAAGTTTATTCCCTTCCGATGGATTACCTCTATTCTTGCCATTATCGGAACAGCAATCATCGTCCAACTTGGTTTCCACCGCCCGGGTTTGCTTGCTGGATTTCTAATTTTACAAATTTCTAACCTGAGCTTCGCCAGTGGACAGGTTTACTATCGTAAATGGATGAAAGTCAGCCCCGGTCTCAAAGATCATCAGGTTTTTGCAATTCTTTATTTTGGGGGAGCTCTGCTTACCATCCTCCTGTCAGTACTGATGGTGCCTCTCAATCAAATCAGCATTTCTACAGTCCAATTCTGGACTTTACTCTACCTGGGCGCCATAGCATCCGGACTGAGTTTCTTTTTATGGAATTTTGGTGCTCGAAGAACTAACATTGGCACTCTGGCAATTTTTAACGATCTAAAAATTCCTTTGAGCATTACTGTTTCATTGCTTGTTTTTGGTGAACAAACCAGTCTGGGTAACCTAATATTTGGCGGTGTGATTATCCTCGCCTCCCTTCTTATCAACGAATACTTTGAAAAAAGACACGGTAAACACAAGATAATCCCTCAAAAATCGTCTCTTACTGAATAGCTGAAAACACTTTTTATTTACCGGTTTTTTATCATCTTTTGATGTTCCGTCTATATAATTAAACTCAGGATACACTTATTCATCTGTATCCTTTGTTGATATGGTAAACAGATTCATACATCGAAGTCACTTCTGGATTTTGATATTTATCCTGCTTCTTTTTATTTTCATGGATTGGCAGCCAGGAATTTCTGCGCCATTACCCCAGGAACCTATAACGCTTACCTGTACACCGAACCCTTATGTGGTTTCTGAAAGCTGGCAAAATATATACAACTTATTCCAATTTACAATCAGCGGATTTGGCGCTGAAGGTTACCTCGCCTACTTTGGTACCGATCCGAATGGCGAAAACCTGACCCCCACCTTTACAATGAGTAATTTCGCTCCTGAAACAGTTTTATCAGGCACACATAAGTATTACCTTAACCTTGCCCATGCCGATACCCCATCTATTTGGGATACATGCTACGAAATCTGGTATGACGGTGAACCGCCAAACATAGACTCTGCTTATGCAACTGTTCCAGGGATTACAAGTGAGGTTTGGCAAAATTCAGTAAATAATCCCACCTTCACGATTTACTTCACTGATATTGGCTCTGGAATAGCTTCGCATTACCTCTATTTTGGGACAGATCCAAATGGAATATCATCAGACCTTGTAATGGGACCACCCGGTACCTATACCAGCCCTGCTCCTCTTTCCGATGGCGTATATCACCTACGCGCAAAAGGTATGGATTTACTTGGGCAGGAATCAGGTTGGGGTACCCTCTTCACCTTTCTTCTGGATACCCAACCACCCGCAAATGTTTCACCACCTGCTGCCACGATTCCACCCATGCAGGAATCGGAATATCACAACGATCCATCACCATTATTTAATTGGGATGACGCATCCGGAGCTTCTTCCTATGAGGTATATTGGGGGCTAGATCCACTTGGCGTGATCCCAATTTCTAATACACCCGAATCAGAGTTTCAGCCTGAAGTACCTTTATCTGAAAATGGTACCTATTACCTGCGTGTCCGATCGAAGGATGATGCTGGGAATTATGGCAGTGATTTCATTACCCTTTTTACTTATTTGTATGATGGTATTGGTCCAGATGGCGTAACCACGGTATCTGAAACCAACGGCTTGACTTCAGGAATATGTCAGGCGGAAACCCGGAATGTTACTTTTACCTGGAACCCGCCCGATCCACCTGAGGGTGCGGGGATTGCTGCCTATGATTATTATTGGGGTGAGGATCCTGCAGGAACAGGCACCGGCACAACCACTGAAACTTCCCTCTCCCTCTCCATTCCGCCCGGAGGTAAATACTACCTGCGACTTTCGGTTCGCGATTCAGCCGGGAATAGTACTCCCTGGGAAACCTTTTTCCAACTGTGTCACGGTCACAAGGTGGCTGCTTTTACCCCCACATATGCTGGATATTTTGGCATATCAGTTCCCGATCCATTCGAAGTATCAATTACGGTGCCCGAAAATGCGTATTCTGAACATTTCTATCTGCGGTTAGTCCATCCAGCAAATATCACCCTACCCGAGTACATGCCCGCCCCGCCTCGCAATCATACACCTTTCCGCATTTATGCGGATACCTTCACAGACCTTGCCACCATTGATTCATTGGATGAAAGCATCTTGATTACCTTCCACTACACAGAAGAAAGTGTTCTGGCGCTGCTGGAAAACACATTATTAATGTATCGCTATTCTGATGGCGACTGGCAGGAAATTAAGAACTCCACTCTGGATATGGAAAACAACACTGTCACAGCCAGTACAAAATCCATGGGCGCCTTTGTCGTTATGGGTACTCCAGTCCCCGAACATGAACGGCTTCAGGTGAAATTCTGCCCGGTTCAGTTCCCGACAGTCTTACTTACCGGAGTAAAACAAACAATTCAGAACATCCCCTGCCCATGGTCCATTCTGGATGCCAGATATAACGATGCCGGTTGGCATGTCACCGTGGAAGCAACAGATTTTGAAAATGCTACAGGACAAATAATAGATAACAAGAATTTATCGATCCAGATCCCACAGTCAACCATCACAACAGAAGTCGGCTCCGAAATCCCTGTAAGTCTGGTGGATGATCATACCCCTTTTGTTGCCGGTGGATTAAACATAATAAATATGCCTCAGGGTGCCAGCGGAGGCAGGTTTATCATCCGTCCCCGTTTTCAGTTGGAAATTCCCGCAGAAGCCTATGAAGGGGCTTATCAGAGCACGCTAACCATCACTATAATCTCAGGACCAAATTAAATGAAAAAGCAAATAAAATTGATATTTATTATATTGATAATTATCGCATTAGCCATAATTCCATTATCCGTTAAGGCACAAAATTTATCGTTTAGTGTGAAACCGGAAAACCCGAATATCGGTTATTTCCAATTCACAATGAATCCAGGCGAGACCAAAGAAGATGCAATTATTTTGCTCAATTTCGCAGATAAGGTACAGAATTTCCTTGTGAAACCAGTCGATGGGTACACAGCCGATGGCGGAGGAATCGCTTACTCTTTTGAAAAACCAAGTAAATATAGTAGTTGGGTAACCACAGAAAATGATGGCAGATATCGATTATTGGGATCAAGGATACAAAGAATTCCCTTTTCAGTCACAGTTCCTGAAGCAACCCCTCCTGGAGAATATTATCTAGGGATGTTAACTGCTATTGATGAAAGTAATGCCACTCCTGAACCGACCCGGTCAGGGTCTGAACAAAACTTTATGATAAAAGTGGTTGGACAGATTGCTATTGCAATTGTCATCACAGTGCCAGGACCTGCGAAATGTGATGTCGCCATTTTAGATATCCAGCAATCCATCCGTTCTGGAAAATGGCGGTTCGATATAAAGATGAAAAATCAAGGGGCAGTTCATTTCGCTGGTGATGGGATAGCTATCATTCGAAGTAAAGCCTCAGACGAATTATTACATGAAAAGAAAATTACAGTTGGTTATTTTGTTCCCGGTACAGAAATGAATTATTCGCTGGATTTTCCTTTTCCAGAAAATAGTGAGTACCAAATTGAAATAAAAGTATCAGATCGCAATGACCCAGATTGTATTATGCAATATGAAAAGGATTTTACTGTAGGAGTTGAAGAAGAAGAAATATATGGTGTACAGGCAACCAGGATTGCGGCTGCTATATCAACATCAACACCGACAGTTTCAACGGATGCTGATTTTACAAATATCGATTCTACTTCATCCGCAAGAATGCCAGTCTGGATATTCTGGGTAAGTGGTTTTGTATTTCTTTTAGGGATAGGAATGCTCGGCTATTCAGTTGTTGTGTTAAAAAAGCGTAAATAAAGAATAAAATCCGCAAAATTGCCTAAATCTTTTTATCAATCCTCCGAATACATTATTGGATAGAAAACCATAACCAACTATTGGTTTTCATGGAGGATGGGATGAAAAAACTCGCATTTCTAATCATTATTGCTGCTTTAATGTTATCTGTTGTTCCAACAGTATTTGCAGATGGCGATCCTGATGACGATACCGCAATTGGTACCCTCAATGTCTCCGGTGTAGGTTATGCTATTGACCTATCAGATTTTTCTTCAACGATCGTTCTAAATGGTAGGGATAATTGGGGTTATTTTAATGATTTTGAAAATTTATCTGACCTTTGGATCGCAACAGATATGTCGGGTTCAGGCGATGGCTGGAACCTGGCAATTAAGGCAACTGATTTTTCATGTGTATCGGGTGCATGCCAGGATGCTTTAGGAGAAGGTATAGATTGGACCTTACCATTGGTATATAATGCAGACGAACATCAAGGTGGTTCATATCGAGATATACCAATGGACACTTTATCATTTAGGATGCCTGAAGACGACATTACATGGGTGGATGGTCAATGGGGAGATGGTGATTTAGCTCCTACTCCATCTGGTGGTTTCGGTTTATCAGGGGATAATGACCCCGATTATTTCAAAGAGCTCACTGATGAGTATCAGCAATTTGTTACTGCATCGGCAAATGAAGGAATGGGCCAATATGCTTTAGATCCAGATTTCCAAATTTGGATCCCTGCCGAAATGTACGCAGGAACATATTCGACAACGATAACGGTACAGATATCAACTGGCCCTACATATACACCGTAATATAGGAATAGTATTTTCTTCAGAGACAGGAGCTCCCCCTCCTGTCTCTTCCCTATTCAACGTACTGGTATTAAATCCATCCTGTGCTACAATCCAATAAACTATCATACTTATGGAGAAGATCGCCATGCGCTCATCTCGTACACGTAAAATTGTAGTCACAGGTATACTGGGTGCCATCGCCATTATTCTGGGCATCACCCATCTTGGCTTTATCCCCTGGATCAGTGGTGCTTCCCTCACTATCATGCATGTACCGGTAATCATCGGCGCAATCCTCGAAGGTCCCATCGTTGGATTGGGCATTGGCTTGATCTTTGGCGTATTTAGTATGATTCAGGCGGTCGTTGCTCCCACCGGACCATCGGATGTAATGTTCACCAACCCGCTCATCGCCGTTCTCCCCCGTCTCTTCATCGGACCTGTCAGCTGGCTGGTGTACCGTGCCTTGAGCAAATACCAGATTCCCGCTCTGCTTGCCTCGGGTATTGTGGGCAGTCTCACGAACACTATCCTTGTGCTGGGCATGATCGGAATATTTGGATTTGCCCCCTGGCCGCTCATCGGCTCCATTGCTGTAGCGAACGGATTACCTGAAGCGGTTGCAGCCGCCATCCTTGTTTTGATCGTAGTCGCTGCCTGGCGAAGTATCAGTTTAAATAAGAATCAGGGATCAAAACTGTAATTACGGAATACAACTTCTTATGAGCACATCTCAATCATTGAAGTGTGCTTTTTGTTATGCAAATGTGATGATGCCAATGGCAAGTAACAGACAGGCAGCCAGGTATATACCATCATGCCAGGTGAATTTAGATCGGATATAGCTCGTTCGGTCAGGTATCACCCCGAATCCTCTTGCATCCATAGCCATAGCCAGCGCTTCCGCCTTATGCAGGCTCTGCACAAAAAGTGGAATCAGCAATGGAGCGACCTGCTTCACCCGCGCAAACAGGCTGCCCGAACCTGATCCCCAGACCGCCCCGCGCGATGCCTGCGCTTTGGCAATCCTTTCAGCTGTCAATGTCAATATGGGGATAAACCGAATGGAGATCTCCACTGCAATGATGAATTCCAGCACTGGCACTCTGAGGTATTTCAGCGGAGAAAATATCCGCTCCATGCCGTGAATAAACCGGGAAGTGGATAATGTGCTGCTCACCAGGCTGATTAAGAGCATCATCGCGGTGAATCGTAGAATGAGAATAATTGCCACCCGGAAATCCGCGGATGATATGTCAATGGATCTCCATTTCAGGTAAGTTGCACCACTATCTACAGCAGTATTGAAAAAAATATTGATGGCTGCGATGATCAATATGAAAGGAAGTGCTGAAAGGAAGCCACGCATAAATACCCGGATGGGTACCTGTGAAATGATCATCCCGAGGATGATTACAGCCAATATTGCTATCAGCATGCTAATATCTGTTATGAATAAGATGGTGATAAGAAAAATGAAAAAGGAAAGTAAAAAGGCGCGCGGTTCAATTTTCTGCAGCAGGCTATTGCGTGGAGAAAATTCGGTGAATGGCATGGAGCGTAGAAATTCAAATTCACTCATATGCTTCTTCTCCTTCTCTCCGAATTAATGCCGCAGTGCTCTTTTGTCGGTATAAGTTGATCAGTCTTAATCTGGCAGGCGGTACCAACTGCATACCTTCCAGCTTGGATTGGTTGGATAGGACCTCCCTCGCATTACCTGTTTCAACACTTGCTCCGTGGTCTAAGACCGTGACATTTTTGCAAAGGGTATAAATATCTTCCATATTATGCGAAGACACCACCATGGTGGTTCCTTCAGCCTGCATTTCATCGAAAACTTGTAAAATTTGGTGATGCGCTACCGGATCCAATCCAGCGGTTGGTTCATCCAGCAGTAAAACTTGTGGTTTGAGTGCTATGATGGAAGCTAATGCAGCCTTTCTTTTCTCCCCGCCAGAAAGGCTGTTCACCTTTCGGTCTTTAAATACTTCAAAATTCAATCCCACCTTGTCCATCGCCCAGCGGACACGATCTGCCAGCGGCTCATTGATTCCTACAGTCTTTGGTCCATATGCGATTTCATCTCCGGTGTATTCTTCAAAGAATTGCACTTCTGGATTCTGCATTACATAACCTATATATTGCACAAGATCACGTCGCGAAAGCTTTTGGTCTGAAAGATCATAGGATCCAACATGTACAGATCCCTCCTGCGGTCGCAGTAATCCATTCAGATGCTGCAATAGTGTGCTCTTGCCTGAACCTGTTACCCCGATTAGTCCATGGTTTTCTCCATCCATCACAGTCAGGTTAACATCCAATAATGCGCGGCTTTGGTAAGGTGTCCCTTCCAGATATACGTGTCTGAGTTGTTTTACCGAAATTTCTTCCCGGTCCGGTATTTTTATCCCACTTACTTGTTGAAATGGGTTGATATTATTCTTTAAAAACCAGTCCGCAGCTTCATCCAGATGGCGAATATCTGTAGGAAAGCCTTCAAATGTATTTCGCAGATCCATTATTAATTTATTTTCTGCCGGGTATTCCAGGTTCCATCTCTCCAGGTCATGTTCTCCCGAAAATAGAGCTTCTGGTTTGCCATCAAAAACTATTTTCCCCAGTTGTAATACCACAACCCGGCTGGCTTCGAGTGCTTCATCCATGGAATGGGTAATATGCAGGATCGTTTTTCCCTGCTCGTTCAATTGCCGCATCTGCCGTAAAACAACTTTCCTCCCCATTGGATCCAGCATGGATGTCGCCTCATCGAAAATAATACAATCCGGTTGGATGGCTAGCACTCCTGCCAATGCCAGACGTTGTGTTTGACCACCTGATAACAGATAGGAAGGTCTTTGCCTGACATCCCACAAATCCATGCGGGTCAGGATTTCTTTAACCCGCAGATGCATTTTTTCATATTCCCAGCCAAAATTTTCGAGACCGAAAGCAACGTCTTCCTCAATAGTGGAAGAAAATATCTGCTCCTCGGGTGATTGAAAAACCATCCCGATTTTCATCCTGATTAATGACAGGTTTTCTGGTTTGCTGGTATCTAATCCGGAAACAAGTACCCTGCCGGAATCAGGCAGAAGGAGTGCATTGATCATCTTTGCGAGCGTAGATTTTCCTGATCCATTCGCCCCAAGTATCGCAATATATTCACCTTGTCCAATGGCAAGTCGGATTTGATCAAGTGTATTCCGCCCTTCTTGATTCGAATCCGGGTAATGAAATGATATGTCATCTATCTGGATGAATTCTCGCATGATAGCCTGCAATTTTCTTTTTATTCTAACACAGGCAACCTGCTGCAAATATCAGATGTCATCCATGATTTTCATCGTTATACTTTATACAAGTTTGCCAGTAAAGGGATTTTTATTTTATAATCTACTTATACATTTATTATACAAAGGGAGAGAGTATGGCGTTTTATCTTGCATTCAAAGAAGTATGGCGTAATCGGGGAAGATTTTTCTTATTCAGTCTGGTTATCGGATTAATCACCACGCTTGTATTATTCATCGCAGGTCTAGCGCAGGGATTATCCAATGCCAATAAGGAATATCTGTCTAAGTTGGATGCCGAATTGATCGTTTTCCAGGATAAAGTCCAACTATCTTCCTCAGCCAGTCAAATCGGTAAATCAACCTTCAATAACATACGCCGTGTGGATGGTGTGGCAAACCTGGGGTCTATTGGTTTAAGCTCTGCCAGTGTTTTTAGCCAGCAGACCGGTGAGGATGTTGACATCTCACTCATCGGCGTTGAGCCTCTTAGCCCGGGCATGCCTGTTGTTTCTTCAGGTGAGACCCTGCGGCTGGATAATGAAAATGTAGTCGTAATCGATCAAAACTTTGCTCGTGGGACTGGATATGGCATCGGTGACACCATCAATATTAAATCTCTCCAGGGAAAAGATTTTGAATATTATCAGGTCAGGATTATCGGGCTGACAGATGGTCAGGAATATTTATACCGTCCTTCTGTATTTATCCCCTACCTGACATGGGATAAAGTTCGTCCGCAACCATCTGCATCAGTTAACCGCTCTGAATTTACATCCAACATCATTGCCATCAAGGTGGCAGATGGATACAGACCAGAAGATGTTGCACTGAGGATTGAAAACCAGGTGCCAAATCTTGAAGTGGTCGATAAGGAAGAAGCGATCACGGCAATCCCCGGTTATCTGGTTCAGCAACAGACCTTAAATACACAGCAACTATTCACATTACTGATTGGTGTGCTGGTCATCGGAGGATTTTTCCAGATACAGATGCTCCAAAAAGTTCCACTGATCGGTGTTCTAAAAGCAATAGGCACCCCAAACCGGACAGTAGCAATGGCGGTTGTATCTCAGATTATTCTTGTCAGCACATTTGGTGTTCTTATGGGCGGATTGTTCACTTTCCTCCTCTCATTAGGCATCCCTGATTCGGTACCCATCATCCTTTCAGGAAATTCCGTAGCCATAGCCATGCTTGCTTTGCTTGCCATCGGACCCCTTGGTGGATTGGTTTCTGTACGGCTGGCTGTTTCGGTGGAGCCTCTGACCGCACTTGGATTAAGTTCTTAGGATTTGATTATGGATACAGTACTCAATGCTTCTCAGGTAACAAAAATATATAAAAGTGGACCAATTCAGGTAACAGCTGTTGACTCAGTTAATTTATCCGTCAAAAAAGGAGAATTTGTTGCATTGGTGGGTCCTTCTGGGTCCGGGAAAACGACCATGCTTGCCATGTTGGCTGCCTTACTAAACCCTTCTCAGGGGGAAGTAAGCATCGATGGAACGAACCTCGCAACTCTTAAGGATCACCAGAAAGTGCAGTTCCGAAGGGAGCGGATTGGTTTTACGTTCCAGGCGAATAATCTGGTTCCATACCTTACTGCGCTTGAAAACGTAGAAATGATGCTGCGTCTAAACGGATCACATTCATCTCAATCGAGAGAATATGCCAGAGAACTGTTATATCGATTAGGGTTGGAAGAAAGACAGAATAACCTGCCGTCTCAACTTTCCGGTGGGCAAAAGCAACGGGTTGCCATCGCGCGTTCTCTCGTACATAATCCCAGTCTGGTACTTGCAGATGAGCCTACCGCCAGCCTGGATACTGAGAGAGCCTATCAGGTGGTAAAAATCTTTTCAGATCTGATCCACGAACAAAACAAAGCCGGAATTATTGTGACCCATGATCTGCGAATGTGCATCTATGTGGATAAGGTTATCCAGATGATGGATGGCAAAGTGGAAAGAGTATTATCTACTCGCCGTGAAATTGATGACTTTATGGCTTGTGCTTGATTTCATTTGAATGATTAGCAAATAACCTGTCCTGGAAGGACAGGTTATAATTTAATAACAATGCATAATTTATTATATTCTTCACGGAAATTTCATCATGATCCATAATCCGATAACTTCTCAAATTTTGCTAAGCGTCATCGTTTTGGGTGGAATTCTCCTTGTCCTTTTGAATAAAATACGGATGGACCTGGTTGCATTATTAATTGCAGTCACGCTCGGAATCCTCCAGTTAATAGGATTTGGAATACTCGGACCTGCTGGTACTCCATCTGCAGCAATTAACATGTTGGCTGGATTTAGCCAGCCGGTGCTAATTACGATTATCGCATTATTTGCGTTAACAATTACATTTGAAAAATCTGGCGCAAACTACTGGATTGCCGGACAATTGATTAATCTCGGTGGTAAAAACATATCACGTTACATTTTACTCTTCACAGTTACCAGCGCTGCTCTGTCATTAATAATGAATAATTTTGCTGCCGGTGCGTTACTCCTTCCCAGTGCATTAGAAGTATCCTATCGCACAAAGATTTACCCTAGTAAATTACTGATTCCCATTTCTTATGGCAGTCTCCTGGGTGGAACAGCAACCTACTTTTCTACTGCCAACATGGTAATGAGTGATTTATTAACAAAAACTCACCCTCCACAATCACCTTTAGGCTTTTTTGATTTCTTTCCCACAGGAGGTTTGATATCAATTTTAGGTATTATTTTTTTCTATTTCTGGGGAAATAAATTATTACCCAATCACCAGCCCGATCATGATTCGAGTTTCTTAAATCTGACAGGCAGCCAACTGGAAGATTTTTATCAAATAGGCGATCGTTTATGGGAAGCATCTGTTCTCCCCGATTCGCCTCTTGCAAACCAGACCATCGCTCAGGCAAACATCGGCGCCCACTGGGGGTTGGCTATCGCAGCAGTTATTCGAAATGGCGAATACATCTTGCCTTACCCATCAACCATACTCGAACCTGGTAAAAAACTTTTGCTCATCGGTCGTGAAGAAAAAATCATTGATATCCGAAAGATGGGCATGGTTGTTCAACCACATAAAGATAAGACGTATTTAAGTGCAAAAGGCATTGGGGTAATTGAACTCATTCTTTCGCCCCATTCAAAGTATGTGGGTAAAACCGTTGCAGAAATTCACTTTAGAGAAAAATTTGGTGGCACAATTATCGGAATTAAACGAACCGACCGTAGTTATCGGACAGATGTTGGAAAACTCCCTCTCAACTCAGGCGATTCCCTGTTAATTGTCGGTAATCAAAATCAATTAAACAGTATTGAAAAATTTAATGACTTTATTGTGATCAAACCGCATTTGTCAGATCAACCGGTTAACAAAAAAATGGTGTTTTTGACATTATCCTTGTTGGGAATCGTAATTCTACTCTCTGCTTTTCAGATTCCGGTTTACCTTTCAATGCTTGTTGCTGCAATTATTTTAATCTTGTTGAATAAAGTCTCGCTGGATGAGCTTTATGCATCCATTCAATGGCAGGCAATATTTATTATTGCCGGAATGTTTGTGGTAAGTACTGCAATAACCGAAACGGGGCTGGCAAATCAAATTGCAGCCCATGTGTCCGGACTGCTTAGTCAGGGCGATTTGATACATCTTTCGCTCTTATCTTTTATCCTCAGTGCAGCTGTAACCCAGCTCGTAGGTGGACAGGTTTCAGCATTTATTGCCGGTCCAATTACCTTGGGTGCGGCAATTAATACCGGCATGAATCCGCATGCAATTGCGGTCGCAACCGCCATCGGGTGCTCAGCATCCTTCCTCCTTCCGCTTGCACACCCGGTAAATATTATGATGATTGGACCGGGTAGTTACCGGATGAAAGATTTTGTTAAGGTGGGTTTCTGGTTAACCCTTGTAAGTATATTGGGGTTATTCATCGCAACCTATCTTTTCTGGAAGTAAAAAAATCCCTGGTTTCTTCAACCAGGGATTTTTCTCATCTCTATTCTACTTTAATTTAATGGAATTCATCGCACCGGATACTTCAACAACCCGGTCTGGAAAGTCTTTGCTGCGGGCAATAAAATAATATGTACCGGTTATCTCTCCGTTTTTCGGATCGTTCTCAATGACAATTTCGCCACTTTCTGCTATGTATAGAAAACTATTGATTGCGATGGCTGCGGTGGGTCCTTTAGGAGTAATTTTTTGATCATACGCTTTGAGTATGGTCTTACCTCTTTTAATGTCTCCCTTGGTCAGCATTAGATTCACAACATATCTTTCATTTCCGCTGATAAACCCGATGACGTATTCCACGTCGATGGATTGATACAATACATTGGCACCCATCACTACATCATTTTCATACCCTGAAACAGAGTAAGCATAGGCACCTGGATCAAGTTCGTCAGGAGAATATGGCGATGCGCTGGTTCCAGACCCTCCTGCTGTTGAGCCTCCACCTTGTTGTACTGGAGCCTTGGGTGGAATCAACCCCCCTCCTTCAGAAATCCCTACCAGTTCTACTGCGTCAATTTCATTCCAGCCGATTCCAAGTATTGATTGATCAATAAATATTTTTACTTTATTTACGAGTAATTGTTTCTCTAATTCAAGGGAAATTGAGTAAGTATCCGGGCAGTATGGAACAATTTCTGGTTTAGTAGTAGTTGTAGTGTACGCATCTCCTTCGGTTGTGATAATCTGTACCTCTACTACTTGCGAAGGATTGTAGTTCATGTAAATATTTATCTCAGTTGGCATCACTGGAACATCATAGGTTAATTCGATCCATTCCTTGGTATTTGCGCCAACTGATGCCCACGCCTGAACAGAGTCTTTACACTCAAATACGTCAGGCTCACCGGTTGCCTGCATTGCAGACCAATCTTCGCTACCGTACTCTGAGCTGGCTCTTGCATAGCTTGCCCATTGATGCAAGAATCCATCCCCATTATCAGCCATCTGAGCAGGTTCTTCTGGGATCTCAGGCAGGCTAACTTCAGGATCCTCCTCCATTCCAGAGGTACCCGGAGGGCAACCCGCATTGGGATCGATATCAATAAACTTAATGCTCTTAACAACATCATCAAAATATGGTTCGATATCATCTTCCCAGCGGTCTGCAGGACTGGAAGCCATCATGGTAAACTGCCTGGTTTTCGTCAGCATGGATGTAATCACATAAGCTTTAATATCTTCTCCACCCTGTTCTGTACTCATTTCTGCTTGTAAGGCTTGAAATCCACCCACCTTAATCTTTTTCGGTTTGCTGATAGATGCGCCTGTTGTAGTGCTCTGAAATTTTTCAAAAGCTTCTTCCGTTGTCATTTCCACATCATTATTCCCAGCCATGATCAGAAAAACGGGTCCATAATCTGAATCAGCATCAGGCGCTTTTATTTGAATCATACCCAGGGCGCAGACAACATCCCATCCAGGAATTGTTTTAAAACTAAACCCACCTTCATGGTATTCAATCACTTCAGGTAATCCGGTGTCTTCATCATTCACTTCGGAACTTTCTTCTGGATTATTGCTTTGATTCTCGAAAGGCTTGTTTTTTGAAAATGATGGAAAGAAAAGACACCCGCTGCAGATTGCCAGGATAAGCACTCCGTATAATATTGATAATCTATTTCGATTTCTCATGGTAATTTTCCCCTTTCGATTGGTTACCATTTTTTTTACTGTTTATCCGATTCTGCTCCACTCTCGCATAAGAGTCTTTCCAAGTTCAATTATAATTTTCCATTCTTCTGGGTTTAAGGATTGATGGTTTAAAAATCTAATGCTGATTCCATTCTGGTTCCAGATGATAACAGGTTCCATTTTCCCCGATAAATTACCTACCGCTTTTTCCACTTCCGGAGTTATCATTGGTTTTACATCAAATCCTTCAGTCGCAAATGCTATTAACTTCTTACCCATAGACGTATTCGAAATATCTGTTTGCGATAAACTGCCCGCCCACTCTGCATCCTGTCCCAGCATTATTCGTAGAGCCATCTGCACCAGCGTCGAACCAAAACTGGTATTACTCATCCGTGAAACCGGACCCATCGCAGGGCCAAATACTACCGCACCCTTTGGAGATATTAAATCAGATGAAAACCATTCCGTTGTTTTGTTGATTCCTGATGATCCTGGACCAGATTCAGTGGATGATGCTTTCGATAGAGATTCCAGCGTCCAGTTTCCTTCCATCATTCGTCCGGATACCTTGTATCCGGAAAGAAGCGGTTTCTCAATTCGCTCAAGAATCCATCCATTTTCTTTGGCAGATTGTTCCAATTGTTGAAATGTCTGTTTCTTCTTTTGCCCAAGGAAAATAAACAATGCAATTATCCCAATAGCAGTAACCCCAACGATGATTAGACTGACTAGAATATCTCCCATATTCCCTCCTGATATGCTTTGATAATAAATTATAGGAGAAATTAAAAAAATGACCAATAAGAATTATCAATTTTATTTATATGATAGTTTGTACATGGAATGTATATTCATTGATATTTACAAAACTAGCATTCCATAAAAAATCGCTGTATACTAAGATTACGCAACCATTTTTCTGTAAATTCGAGTCATAAATACCCATGGGTTTGTT
>CAZYOF010000025.1:0-40663 GCA_964648485.1 uncultured Leptolinea sp. | reverse complement strand
TTAAAGAACTGTGGATATTTCTGGCTCGAATTTACAGAAAAAAGGTTGCGTAATCTATGTAAAAATTTTTCGATAAAGTAGAAAAAAGAATTTACATAAATATTATGGAAAGGATTGAATCAATCCGGTATAGTATATGCCCGGCATGTTTTATAACCGGTTTTATTAGTATGGAAAGAAAGTGAAATTTGAGCAATAAATTATTAAGAATCTGGAATTGGCTAACCCAGGCAAGATCTGACCGGGAGGATTCAGCCCAGCAGGAATATGAAATCAGGCTGGTGCATGTTATTACCTTTGCTTTGTTATGGATATTAACTGTTCTACTTGCAGTCAACCTGGATGGAACCCATTCAGCATGGGGGGTATTCCTCATGGTACTCCTGATGGATGGATTATTAGTGACTTCATTTTTACTGATAAATCACACAGTTATAAAATTATCAAAATATACACCAGTAATAATATTCCTTGGTTTTGGGATTTTTACTGTTATCACGAATCAATACCCAACTTCCGGTGCTTTTACATTCATTTTATCCATTCTCCTGGCAGGGATACTGACTGATGGAAGGACACTGTTTACAGTTCTTGTTGTTGCAATTTTGTTGACTGCATTCAGGAATATTCCAGATTCAACTGGAATCATGGATATGATTGTATATCACTCTCCAGAAGTGTTTACCTTGATTGGCGTTGCTTTTCTAACCTGGGTGGCGATTAGCAGACTGAGAAAAGCCTACTCAAAAGAAATCCAATACAGCCGGGATCTTCGGTTATATGAACAGCGAACTAAACTGTTTATTGAGCACACACCTATCGGGGTGATTGATCTGGATAGCAAAGGCAGAGTTCTCTCATGGAATCCTGCAGCTGAGAAAATTTTTAGATATACCCAAGAAGAAGCTATTGGTAAAACAATTAATGAAATGATTACTCCGCCTGATATGAGAAGGGTAATGAATGAAACCTTCCGAGCTCTATTGCGTGGAACTGGAGGAGAGAAACTGACTGTAAACCAGGTTACACGCGATAAGCAGAAAGTGATTTGTGAATGGTTTAACAGCCCTATCTTGAATGAAGAAGGTGTTGTTACTGGTTTAACTTCTATTGTAGTTGATATCACTGATCAATTCGAATCCATGAATCGCCAGAAGGCATTATTCAAAATCTCTCAAGCAGTATCCGAGTCGGTGGATTTGAATGAGCTCTATAGATCTGTCCATGAAGTGGTGAGTGATCTAATTCCAGCAAAAAATTTTTTTATTGCACTATATGACCCTGAACTTGACTTGATTCATTATCCTTATCATGTGGATGAGTTTGATCCATATCCGGGTCCTCGTAAACCGACCAAGGGATTAACCGAGTATATTCTAAATACAGGTCAACCTTGCTTGGTCGATCCGGAAACATTTGAGCGAATGGCAGCCCAGGGATTTGTGGAGAATGTAGGAACACCATCTATTGATTGGCTGGGTGTTCCTTTGAAGAACAAAGATAGGGAGACCTACGGTGTCTTAGTAGTCCAGACTTACCAGGAAGGTGAGCGTTATACTGCAGATCACCTGGAATTGTTGAATTTTGTTTCAACACAGGTTGCAAACGCCATTCTTGAAAAACAAGCTGAGCAGAAATTAATCGAAAGTGAAGACAAATTTAGGAATTTTGTAGAACAAACAACTGATGCGGTCATGATTCTGGATTACGATGGGAATGTAATCGAAATCAACCAAAGTCTTGAAAATTTAACAGGGTATTCCCGGGGAGAGATATTCAGTTATTCAGGGTGGGAGTTTGTTTTGCTGATGATGCCTGATTATTATGGCCAGGTTGAGATTCGGGAAAAGATTCAAAAGCAATTTACAAATATTAGTCAAAAGGGTAAGAGCGGAAGATTAGATCTGAAATTTGAAATATCGCTTAAGCAAAAAAATGGGAATATCCGTCAGATACAACAAACCCTGTTCTCAGTAAAAACCGGAAAAGGATATCACATAGGTGTAATATCTCGAGATGTAACTGAACAGAAGCAAATCCAGGAAGAGTTAAGGAAAAGTGAAGAGCGCTACAGAAGCTATGTTGAGAAACAGGGCGAAGGTATCGCATTTGTTAATCAGAATGAAATATTCTTATACGCAAATCCTGCTGCAGAAATACTGTTTGGCGTTAATCAAGGGAAGCTTTCAGGGAGGAGCTTAAGAGAGTTTATTAGTGATGAAGAGTTTAATAAAATCTCTGAGCAAACACATATCCGCCAAACAGGAAAACAAACTACATATGAAATCAAAATAACTCGACCTGATAATGAAGTAAGGACACTTCTGATTACTGCCACACCGCAAAATGATGAATCAGGAAAATATCTGGGCTCCTTTGGGGTTTTCAGAGATATATCAGAACGGAAACTGGAAGAGGATGAACTCCGTTATGCAAGTACACATGACAGCCTGACAGGTCTATATAACCGTACATATTTTGACGAACAGAAAAACAAAATTGAAAAAGAAAACATACACCCAGTGTCTGTAATCATCATCGATGTGGATGATTTAAAAAGTGTCAATGACCGCATGGGGCATCCTGTGGGTGATGAATTGCTCAGGCAGGCGGGGAATGTTATTAAATCTGCTTTTCGAGGGATGGATATTGTTGCACGGATTGGCGGCGATGAATTTGCAATCTTACTGCCAGATGCAGATTCTGTGGCGGCAAATAAAGCTATGGAACGTATTCAGATGCAGTTGGATGCATATCATGAAGGTGAGCCGCCCATTCCAATAAGTCTTTCGTATGGTGGAGCAACCAGTCAATCAGGGGGCAGTTTGGATCAGGTTATCCAGGTTGCTGATACGAATATGTTTATGCAAAAAGCCGACAAGAAGATAGCAAGACGGACAAAAACCGCATGATAACTGGAGTATTAATCTACTTATTCCAACGATTACTCGAGCAATAGTTCAGGTTTTTCGGGTGATTTAAGAAGAGGAAAACTTTGTGAAAAAGTCAACGAAGCCAAAAGAAAAAATTAGCCTGGATCAGAAAAATAAATTTGGTGCAGAGCAAATCCCTGAAACAGTGATGCTGTTGGATTTCTCATTACTCCCAGTATATCTGAGCCCAACTGATGGGTTGGTCAGAGGCTTTTCGTTAGAAGAGATACGGCAAATATCATTAATAAACCAGGTTACAACCGGTTCATCTGAAAAATTACAAAAGTCAATAAACCAAATAATTGAAAATGCCAAAAATGGTTCTGTCTATTCTGCTTCACAACAGAATATGATAGTTGAGTTTATCTGTAAGGATGGCTCTACAACCTGGCAGGAAGTCCGTCTTGAATTAGCTATTGACGATGATCAAAATCCGATTGGATTTTTTGCTGCTCTTCGCAATATTCAAAATGAAGGTGAAGTGAAAGAGCAATTACAAACACAGATGGATTTATTTGAAGAGCTGGTGAGGAATGCTCCTATTGGAATTTGTATTCTAGATAACGAAGGTAAAACAACATTTATCAACCGTGAAGCTGAATTTATTCTTGGATTCCATCATGGGTTAAAGTTACCCAATAATTTTTTTGTAAGCCCGAAATATTTTAAAGATATTGATGGTAAAAAAATCTCTAAGGATGAAGTTCCTTTTAATAAAGCTAAGAGTACAGGGGATAGACTGTTTTCTCAGACCCTGGTTATGGAACAGGAAGAAGGGAAAGTTATTCTTTCATTCAATGTATCACCCATTATTAAACCGAATCAAACGGTAGATGGAGCTATTCTGGTTTTTGAAGATATAACTGAAAGATATCAGACCCGGCAATCGCTTTACGAAACACAATTACAGTATTATGAGTTGTTCAACTCTATGAATAATGCCATCTCTACGCAAGAGGTGATTTGTAATGAAAATGGCGAGCCAATAGATTTCCGCTTTTTGGATGTAAATGCAAGTTTTGAAAAGCTGGTTGGTTTGCGGAGAAGGGATATTATTGGTAAACGATTTATTGAATTGTTACCAACTTTTGGAGATCATTGGATCAAGGATTATTACAATGTTGCCTATACAGGAAAATCCCAAAAATACTATGAATTTATTAAGCAATCAGGCAAATGGTTTGATATTACTGCCTATTCTCCTATTCCGGGTCAACTGGTTACGATTTTTGAAGAAGTTACCAATGAGAAACTGCATGAAATTGAACAAACTCTTTCTTTAGAAATTAATCAGTTATTTAGCAGTGCTGCAGATATATCCTCAGTTTGTGCAGAAATTCCAAAGCTAATTGCAAGCGAACTGAACCTAAATATTTCGGGATACGAAGCAGTGCTTGAAGAGGATCGGTTTGTCGAAATATGGTTATATGCAAATACAAAAAAACCGATAAAGACCAGGATTGAAAAAAAACAATCCCTTTTATCCAGGTTAAAAAATCTGGATAGATTAATTATTGATTCACAAAACCCAATCTTGGATCAGGGAATTCGGGATCCATTTCTTCACAATGAAAGCATTCAAACATGCGTAGCTCTGCCTGTGCGTTATCAAGGATCAGCTATAGGGGCGATTATTCTGGCAGATTCAAGCAATCTTAAAAGTTTTACACATATCCTGGATATGCTTAATGGTGTAATCCAGCATGTTGAAAACCATATAGTTCAATTTGTCACTGAAAAAGAATTAGAAGAAAGTGAAGTGCGATTTCGTGCAATTTTTGAGAATGCTGCTTCAGGGATTGCATTGCTCAGCCCGGATGGACTATTTATACAAACAAATCAGGCGCTGGAATCATTATTGGGAAAATCATCCAGTCTTTTACTGGGAACCTCGCTATCTTCTAACGTTTTGGAACCATATAAGGCAATCGTATGTAAGACGATTGATGAGATTGCTGCTGGGTTGATCTCAACAAGAGAATTGGAAATCCAATTTTTGGGTGATAAAGGTAAATATAAATGGGCATTACTAAAATTTGCATCCATACTCTCAGATAATGGTGGTGTTGCCTACGTGCTGGCTATGATGGATGATATCTCTGACAGGAAGAAAACCCAGGAAGTGATTGCACTTAGCAATGCACGTTTACAGGCTCTGGAACAGTTAAACCAGATGTATGAGAAATCTACTCAAGAGATCACAGAATACACAATGGAAGAAGCTGTCAGGTTAACAAAGAGCAACCTTGGATATATTGCATTTGTCAATAAGGATGAATCGGAATTGACAATGTATTCGTGGTCAAATGAGGCAATGAAAGAATGTGCAATTGAGATTAAACCCATTGTCTATCAGGTAGATCAAACCGGATTATGGGGAGAAGCTGTTAGGCAACGTAAACCTGTAATTACTAATGACTACCAGGGAGATAACCCAGCAAAAAAAGGATA
Source organism: uncultured Leptolinea sp. (assembly GCA_964648485.1). Lineage (GTDB taxonomy): Bacteria > Chloroflexota > Anaerolineae > Anaerolineales > Anaerolineaceae > DAIOEK01. The sequence goes on along the minus strand of CAZYOF010000025.1, from coordinate 35,279 downwards.
TCCAAAAGGACATGTACACCTGGTTCGCCATATGAACGTTCCTGTTTTTGATGGAGATCATATTGTAGCGGTCGCGGGTGTTGGTAACAAGATAGAAGATTATGATGATTCTGATGTAAGGCAATTAACCTTATTAATGTCAGGGATGTGGAATATTCTTCAACGGAAAGAATCGCTGGAGGCGATTCGAAAAAGCGAAGAACATAATCGTATGATTGTTAATACCGCTTCTGAAGGTATCTGGACACTGGATTTAGAAAATCGAAGCATTTTTGTAAATCAGCGAATGGCAGAAATATTGGGATATTCGGTTGAAGAGCTTATAAATCACCAGGTGCAGGAGTTTCTTCCTGAGGAAGACAGGGTTGTCTATCAAGATCCCATGACTTTACGCAAACCGGGTGAGGTGAATCGTTATGAAATCAGGATGGTTAAAAAAGATGGCACTGTTATTTGGTGTCTTGTTTCGGCCACCAACATGATTGACAGTAACGGAGTAACGATTGGGTCCATCGCAATGTTATCTGATATCTCATCGCGAAAACTGGCAGAAGAACAGGTAAAAGAATCTCGCAAAATGCTTCAATTAGTGCTAGATACCATTCCCCAGAGAGTATTCTGGAAAGATAGAAACCTGAATTATTTGGGTGGCAATCGAAATTTTCTAATAGATTTGGGAATAGGCAAATTAGATGATCTTATTGGTAAGAATGATTTTAATCTAACCACCCCAGAATTGGCACAATTATACAGATATGATGACCACGAGGTGATGGAAAATGATCAGCCAAAATTGCAGATTGAAGAACAACAGCTAATTCCAGGTGGTACTACTTTATGGACCAGAACAAATAAAGTACCTCTCCATGATGAAAATGGGAAGGTTGAAGGAGTATTGGGTACATATGAAGATATAACTGCATTTCGTGAAGCCAGGAAGAAGCTGATTGAAAGTGAAGAGCGATTTAGAAATCTTGCTGAAAATGCTCCTGTTGGGATTTATGAAACTGATGAACATGGGGTTTCTGAATATATCAACGAAAGATGGAAAGAAATTACCGGTATCGCTGAATTATCTGTAATGCTGATGACTGGATCAAAGGTATTCATCCAGATGATTTAGAACGAGTTCTCGAACATTGGAATATCACAAAGAGCCAATTCATTGATTTGAATTTGGAATACCGTCGAAGAAAACCGGATGGCTCTGTTGTATGGGTTACCGATCGGGAGAGACCATTTCGCGATCAAGATGGGAAAATTCAAGGTTTTATCGGAACAGTCACCGATATCACCGAACTCAAGCATAAAGAGCAGGAAATTCGACAGTCTCTTTCATTAAATCAAGCCACCCTTGAGTCAACAGAAAGTGGAATATTGGCTGTCGATATGGATGATAGGGTAACCATCCACAATCAAAAATTATTTGAGATCTGGGAATTCAATATGCCTGAGAATGGTTTCACTCACCAGACATTTATTGAGCACATGAATTCACAATTCAGGTCGAGCATAGAATATACAAGATTTTTATCCAAGGTGAAGAAACACCCACTTGAGAAGTACTGGCAAGTCTTGAGGCTTAAGAATGGTAAGGTAATTGAAGAATTATCCATTCCGCAAATAATGGACAATCAACAAATTGGACGGGTTTGGAGTTACCAGGATGTAACAAGCCGTTATGTTGCCGATGAACAACTTCGTCGAAATTTCGAAGATATGCAGCTTATGGTAAAAAGGCTTGGTGCATTGAGAAACATTGATACTGCAATCACAGGTCACTCTACTTTTTATGAAATCGTTAGCGATATTATGCCCAATGTTACTTCTTCTTTATCTGTAGATGCTGCTTTGTTACTCATTCCACATTTGGATACAGATCAATTATTAGTTGTTGGCCAGGATGGATTTAGTAACAAGGTAGTTGAGTCTTCAATAAAAGATAAGATGGTCTCGATGAATAGTTTTTACACAGGGAGAGTATTCAAAGACCGTAATCCTATCTTTATGCCGATTGCAAATAATTCTAGTCAGGGAGAAAATCCAGCCAGTCGATTTGGCGAAACCTTTGCATCTTATGCAGCTATTCCATTAATTGCAAAAGATGAAGTTAAAGGTGTTTTAGAAGTATTCAGCCGAAAACCGATGAACCTTGATAGAGATTGGAAAGAGTTTTTCCACTCTCTGGCAATGCAGGTAGCCATAGCTATTGATAATGCAGATTTATTTAATAGAATGGAACATACTAATTTAGAGTTGCTGGCTGCTTATGAAGCTACGATTGAAGGTTGGGCTCGTGCATTAGAGCTGCGTGATAAAGAAACCTTGGGCCATTCAGAAAGGGTGATTGATTTGACGCTTCGTTTGGCATCAGTCATTGGAATTCCCCGCGAGCAGTTTACACAATTACGCCGAGGCGTACTACTTCATGATATCGGAAAAATGGGTGTGCCGGATAATATTCTATTAAAACCAGGTCCTCTATCCTCGGATGAATGGGTCATCATGAAACAGCATCCTACATTTGCATATGAGATGCTTTCTGGTATTCCTTATTTGAGAGAGGCATTGGATGTTCCTTACAGTCACCATGAGCGTTGGGATGGATCGGGCTATCCGCAGGGATTATCCGGTGAAGAGATCCCATTATCTGCAAGGATCTTTTCAATAGTTGATGTCTGGGATGCTCTAACATCCAAACGGCCATACCGCCCAGCCTGGCGTGAACAGGATACAAAAGCATATATAAGAGATCAGGCTGGCAAACAATTCGACCCAAAGATCGTGGATGCCTTTTTGAAAATGCTTGAAACGTAATCCAGTTTTATAGTTTCTCAAAACTGGTACATCGATTGCAACTATAAACTCAAGAAAAAAGTCACCCAGGTGGGTATTTGGATTCGAGATTATTTTTGAATCTAATCTATTGCCTTGCACTATACTCTATAATTGTTATTAAAATATGGTTAGTATCCCTAACCAGGAGGTTGCTGTGAGTACAACAAAGCGTGATAAACCACTCCCAGAAATTGTCCTGCAGGCAGGTCAAGATATTGAGAAACTTGCTGCGGCAATTCGTTACCCTGATTTTGATGTACGCGAATCGGCAGCCTGGCAATTGGGTGAAATAGGAACATTTGATTGTATTGCCCCATTGGTAAATGCATTAAAAGATCCTGATGCAGTCGTTCGCGAATCCGCGGCTTATGCACTGGGAAAAATAAAAGATTTACCGAACATCAATCGGAAATTAAGTATGTTTGAAGATACACCTGATGATGTTTGGGCAATGAATGAATTACAAAAACTGGGTAAGGATCGTGAATTAAGAGTTCGTGTTGCTGCCGCTGAAGCTTTAAAAAGCTATGGTAAGCAGATGGAAGTAGTAACACCAGAAATCGCTACAGTTCCTAGGAAAGTAGCAGCTACTCAGGTAGCTCCTCCAGCAACTGTTTTTGATATCGATATCATGAAATCGGCAATTGCCGGTGTAAAAAAAGATTATCCACCTTTACGCAGAAATAAACCTATTCCACAGCTTGTATTGGATGCAGATTATGATTTTGTAAAGCTCGAAGCTGCCAGCAAACATAAAGAGACAGCTGTGAGAGAAGCAGCTGTGTGGGCTTTAGGTGTGATGGCTGATCCGGAGGGCGTGAGCATCCTTATCCAGGCTTTGCACGATCCAGAGCTTGTTGTTCGTGAGTCTGCAGCACGTGCGCTGGGTGTAATCCGATATCCCAATGACACTCGGAAACCTGTTGGCAGGTTTGAAGATATGACAGAAGATCGAAGAGCGTCAGATGCGTTGCAGAAAGCATTAAAAGACAAAGAAGCCAATGTCAGAGCTTCAGCAGCAGCTGCATTGGCGAATTATGGCAAACCAGAAGTTGCCAAAACCCTCCTTGCATTACTCCAGGATACAAATTCAACCATCCGGGCTGCTGCATCAACCGGACTGAGTGGGTGCCCATACCCAGATGTTTATCCGGCATTGATTCGGATGTTGCGTGATGATGATTTTTTCACACGCTTATGCGCTGCCCGGTCCTTGGGCAGGTTGGGTGATGCACAAGCACTTGAACCGCTACTGGAGCTGCTTCATGATACCAATGCTTCAGTCCGCTTGAATACAGCGCGCGCACTCGCAGATTTAGGACAGAAAGGAGTTGGGACAATGCAATTCTGGATGAGGGCAATGGATCAACTCATGGTCTTGGGTTCTACTGATCCCTCAGAAGAGGTGCAGCAATTTGTGCAGGACGCAATCACAAAACTTCAATCACGGATTACGCCCAAAGGGTAAAATGGATGAATATTGCCCAGGGCAGACAATCATCCTAAAGTGAGGAATTAATTAGCTGGTGAGTGGTCATGCTCACCAGTTTTTCTACTGTAAATCGGTTTGCCATGTACCATTGTCAAAAATGCGGACGCGAAGTATCAGCCATGGAAGCAGTTATCAAACCAGCTGAAAATCTGGATGATGACAATATTGTTCTTTGCCCGATCTGTGCAGAATCATTGAATCAAACTGAACAAAAAATATTGAAAACAAATCAAAAAAGGTTTGGGTTAGCCATTCTAATTTCTCTTGGGCTTGTGGTTGGATGGCTGACATTATTTTTAATCACTGCTTCAACTTGGGAAGTTTTTACAGTCTTTTCTGGATGGATAATTGGAGTTTACTTTAACCAGAACAAGACGAACCGTAATAATGTATCAGGTTGGGGTATGGCAGTTATGTTTACGATTTTCGTAATTCTGCTGCGTGAATGGATAATGTTAAGTATTGTAATTAGCACGAGTTTAGCTTCATTATCAGGAGATATAGGTCTTATTCCAGTAAAGTATATTTTCCAGGCCTTTTTCGTCCAGATATCTGCAAATCCAACACTGGTTATTTTTTGGATCATTAGTATGGCTTTAGCGGGGATTACTGCAAACCGTAAGAAAGTGTAAGTGCTCATAACTTTTTATTGTTATTTTATTGGAGTAGTGCGATTGTTTGAATACTATTAACTTGATAAATACCTGATTATCGGGATAAGAATGCCGACAAAACATCAGTTTACTGGAGAAAAAATCCGGAAACAATTATTTCTTCTTCTGAAGAACCCATGGGTTCTAGCAGTTATTGCAGTATCTTTGGGGGGAATAATTTGGTATTCATTAATCACAAAAATTGATAGCCGTTATATTGAAGAAGCTCGTTATGAATTTAATAGTAATTTGATCCAGGATGCCGGAGCCTTATCACGATATGTAGAAGATGTTGAGAACGGATTGGATATCTGGTATCAGCTAAACGATGATGCTGAAAATCCAGCACCACATAAGGGGATTAAAGATGAATGGAGGGATTATTCCCAAAATATCCTGGAAGATTATCCAGCAATCATTGCCATGGGCAGTATTACAACTCAGGGTATCTCATTTATCGCTCCAGAGGATCTGGAAATAAATCAGGATCTTGTTTATTTTATCCAAGAATCTGTTCCACGTGCTGGTTGGCAATTAAACACTTACAAGCAATCTGAAGAATCCAATGTTCTAATTTTGAATCGTAAAAATTCCTTTCGTAACGAGAATCATATATTATTTGTAATAATTAACCCAAGCATATGGTTAAATGAAGTGGCGGGCACGAAAGATGAATTTGTTTTAATTAGTAAGGATGGATCTCCACTTGTCCGATCAGAACAACCAGCCAATCAGACTTTTCTGCAGACAGAAATTGTCCTTCCCGGGAATTCAATTTTTCTACGGGGATATTTTACACCCGATTATGAAAACTTTATTCGTTCAGAAAACATTAATATCAAATTGATTTCCGGTTTATGGGTAATTCTTTTAGGGGTACTTATTTATTACCTGATAAAACAGCAGCAAATGCTTTCGAAATATGCTCAGAGCAAAACCAGAGCATTACAAATGGAGTTTTCTGAAAGACTTCAAATTGAGGAAGATTTAGAAAAAAACCGGGCTGTTTTACTGGAAGCCAGCCGGCGGGCGCATATTGGTTATTGGGAATGCGACATATTAACTGATGAATTTTATTGGTCTGAAGAGCTGTATGACCTTATCGGTACATCGCCAGCATCGTTTGTCCCAACTCTTGAGTCAATACGTTCTCTGGTCATTCCTGAAGATTTAGCATTGTATGAAGAAAAAAGGCAGGTTAGTCTTAAGGAACTAAGGCCTGTCGATTTCGAGATAAGGATTCGAAAATCTAACAGAGATGTTGCAGATATTTGGATAACCACAAATCCATATTTTGATAATAATGGAAATCTAAAAATGTTATGGGGATTGGCTCAGGATGTTACGGACCTGAAAAAGAATGAGCGCCGTCTGAAAAAGATAAATAAAATACTGCAGATGATCTCGCAATGTGACCAGCTCTTAATTCGTATAGATAGTGACAGCGAGTTATATTTAGAAATATGCCGAACAATAGTGAAATCTGGCCTTTTTTACCTGGCCTGGATGGAAAAAAGAGTAACCTCAAAGCCAAAGCATGGAGAGAGGTTAGCAGCATATTCATTAAACAAGTATCCGGTAGAAAAAACAGACCTGGTTCTTTCTCCTGCAATGCAAGAAGTTGTCATGGATGCTGAGCGTAATCTGCGCCCATCTGTTGGTCAACTTGTAAATGTAAAAACAGGCGGGAAGAAGAATGTTAAGAATCCTATAAAGGATCAATGCCATACATTTATTGTGATTCCCCTACGCATCAAAGAAACAGAAAATTACAATTTATATATATATGCTCATGATCATTTACGGATTGATTATGAGGAATTACAGTTACTTACAGCCTTTGGAATAGATTTATCCAATGGTATTCGCTCGATTAAAAATCGGCAAGACCTTCTAAATACGCAGGATGCATTACGACAGTCAGAGCAAAAGTTATCACAAATATATTTAACTTCACCTGATGCCATCGCGGTCAGCAGCTTGGACGAAGGAAAATTTATCGATGTAAACCCGGGCTTTTTTAAGCTAACAGGATACACTCCGGATGAGGTGATTGGTAAGTTATCAAAAGAGATCAATATCTGGGCTGATAGTAAAAACCGGGAAGAAATGGTGAAGCAGCTTTATAAAACAGGGGAAGTATTTAATCTTGAATCTACCTTCAGGCGAAAAGACAATCAAATTATTATCGGGTTACTTTCTGCCAGATTAATGACTATTAATGGTGAAAAATTCATTCTTTCGGTAACCAGAGATATTACAGATAGGATTAAAACAACACAAGCATTAATTACCTCAGAAGAAAGATTGAGAATTATCACCGAGAGCATGGCAGAGGCAGTATATCTGACTAATCTGAAATTTGAGCCAATATTTTTAAGCCCGGCAGCATACAACCAACGTGGATATGAGCATTCGGAATTAATGAGTATTCCATTTGTCAAACAGCTATCGACTGAGTCCGGTGACATTCTAATATCATCCATAGAAAAGATTGCTCAAAAAATAAAAAATCATCCGGGAGAAATTCATCCAACACCTCCAATTGAAGTTCAGATGTATCAAAAGGATGGCACTCTAAAGTGGTATGAAATCACAGTAACTTTGTTGAAGGGTCTAGATCAAAATCCCGAACAAATTCTTATCGTTGCAAGGAATATCTCCGAAAGACGAGAGATGGAAGAAGCTCTCAGAGTCAGTGAAGAACGCTGGCATTACGCATTAGAAGGCAGTGGAGATGGAGTTTGGGATTGGCATATTCCTAGCGGGATTGTGTATTTCTCAACCCGTTGGAAACAAATGATCGGGTATGAAGATAATGAGATAGGTAATACACTTAGCGAGTGGAAAAATTTGGTTCATCCTGATGACTTGGAAAGGGCTATGGAAGTAGTTCAAAACCACATCGACGGGAAAACCGATTCTTACAAAACAGAGTATCGGATGCGATGCAAAGACAATCATTACATCTGGATTCTGGATCGGGGAAAAATCATTTCCTACGATGATAATGATTCTCCAATTCGAATGGTTGGAACACATACTGACCTGACTGAACAGAAAGATCTTATCTTTGCCTTAGAAAAATCTGAACAACAGTTTCGGCTTCTGGCAGAAAGATCATCAGATATGATCGCGAGAATAAATACCTCGGGAGAAATTCTGTATATCTCTCCTGCCAGCGAAAGAATATTAGGTTACAAACCTGCAGAATTGGAACACAAATATATATCAGATTTTATTCATCCAGATGATAGGTCGCTTGTTAACTATTTCCTGTCGCAAGTAGAAAATGTTGATGAACTTTACCCGATTCAATACAGGATGGTTAAGCGGGATGGATTGCTCATTTGGATTGAGTCAATGACAGCCATTAGTCGCCAGATTGAGAATTCGAATACTATTGAAATTCAAATAACTTCTCGGGATATCAGCGAGAGGATTAATGCTGAAAGGGCACTGAGAGAGAGCGAAGAAAAATTGCGGGCACTCATTACTCAATCTGCCGATGGCATAATAATTACCGATGATTCGGGGAAGATTGTTGAATGGAGTCGAGGTCAGGAACAAATATCTGGATTAAGAACCGATGAGGTACTCGGGAAATATATTTGGGATGTGGAATATTCAATTTTGCCCGCAGGAGATCGTGATGAAGATCGCCTGATAGAGTTAAAAAAACGAACGATAAATCTGTTATCACAAGGATATCGACCCAATCCAACTCAGATTTTAGAACATACCATTCAGTCATCTGATGGGAAACAATTAATAGTCCAAACAACTTACTTTCCGATTAGAACACCAAGCGCATATATGACCGCGGCTATCAGTCGGGATATTACATCATTGAAGAATGTTGAAAAAGCCTTAAAACAAAGCGAAGAGCAACTTCGCTATATCACTGATAATATGCTTGATATCGTCTCTTATACAGATTCTGAGTGGCGAATTCAATATATCAGTCCATCTGTAAAATCCACACTTGGTTATGATCCTGAGGAACTAATTAATCAATCTTTGATGGATTTTATACATCCAGAAGATTCCCAGCTTGTTAAAGACAATGTTTATCGATGTATACATCGGGGAGAAAACAGAGTTCAGATCGCTTACAGATATTTAAATAGTCTAGGTGTATATATTTGGCTGGAATCCCTCGTCAACATTACTTATGACAATTCTGGAAAATTCCTGGGAGCTATTTTCGGAACAAGGGATATTAGCGACCGTAAATTTTCTAGTGATGCTCTGCGAGAAAGTGAAGCTCGTTATCGAACACTTGCCAGAAATTTTCCGAATGGTGCAGTTATGCTCTTTGACCAGGATTTGCGATATACCGTAGCAGATGGCGCCGGATTGATTCATGTAGGTCTAAATAGGGAAATTCTCGAAGGACACACCATCCATCAAATATTTACAGAAGAAACTGTCCGAATTCTTGAGCCATATTATCGAGCAGTATTAAAAGGGAGGACAGAAGTCTTCGAGCTCGAGATGGGTGAGAAGACGCTTCAATTTTACGCAGTACCCATTCGTGATGAAACGGGTGAGATTACATCCGGGATGGTTATGACTCAAGATATTACCGATAGGAAGCTGGCTCTGGAGGCATTACATGAACGAGCAAACTTCTTATTAAGATTAAATGAAATAACCAGGTTTGCTCTGGAAACAGATGATGCGTCTTCATATATCCAGCACATTACAGACCTAATGGCATCTATGTTCTCTGCTGATAATTGTATGTTGACAACCTGGGATCCCGAAAATGAGAAGACAATACCCATTGCATCCTCAGGATCACTCCGAGATACATACAAGACTATGGAGGTGCAGCCTGGAGGTTTAACCTTAACGCAATCAGTTCTGGCTAAAGGTGAACCATTGATTGTGCCTGATCTGCATCGTTCTGATTTTATAGATCGGAAACTTGCAAAACAATTTTCCCTAAAGAGTGTCCTTGTTCTCCCATTAATCGGAGGTGGACAGAAATTAGGTGCCATGCTTCTGGGTTACAACTCTGATCATGAATTTATTGAAAGTGAGATTACTGAAGCAAGCCAGGTGGCTGACCAGGTAGCATTGGGATTATTTAAACAGAAGCTGCTGGATGAAATTCAAAAATCCAATCTGGAGTTAGAAAACAGAGTCACTGAGAGAACTGCTGATCTGGAGGCAAAGAATAAAGAGTTAGAGACATTTACATATTCTGTCTCACATGATTTAAAAGCCCCATTACGGGGCATTGAAGGATATAGCAAACTCCTGATGGAAGATCATGCAGAGCAGTTGGATGAGGAAGGTCTGGTTTTCCTTAACACAATCAGATCTGCCACAAATCAGATGAGTAGATTAATAGAGGATTTGCTATCCTACTCCCGGCTTGAAAGAAGGTCTTTAACCAATGATAAAGTCAATATCACTGAAATGGTTGCTAACCTGATTTACGAGAGAAAGAGAGATCTGCAACATCGGAACGTACGGGTAATAAACCAGATTCCTGATGAGTGGGTGGTTATTGACCAGCAAGCAATGAATCAAGCTCTACGGAATTTATTTGATAATGCTATCAAATTTGCTCGTACTGATGTAACCCCAGAAATCATTTTTTCGTTGACAATCAAACCTGACGTAGATATTCTTGCAATAAGGGATAATGGTATTGGATTTGAAATGAAGTACAACGATAAAATTTTTGATATCTTCCAGAGACTTCACCTCGCAGATGATTACCCCGGGACAGGTATAGGATTAGCTCTTGTAAAAAAAGCGATGCAAAGAATGAATGGTAGAGTTTGGGCAGAAAGTGAGCCAGGTAAGGGATCGACTTTTTATTTGGAATTTCCTAGAGGGATATAAATGGAGACCGATATTCATCCAATATTACTGGTGGAAGACAATCCAATGGACGTCGACCTGACACGCCGGGCTTTTGGAAAGCAGAAAATAACAAATCCGATACTAGTAGCTCGAGATGGAGAAGCAGCTATCTCTTATTTAGAAAAGTGGGCTGATGGCGAATTAATACCCCGGATTATCTTGTTAGATCTTAAACTCCCGCGAATTGAAGGATTGGAAGTATTAAGGAGATTTAAAACGCATCCTATTTATGGACAGATTCCAGTAATTATTCTTACTTCATCATCTGACAGTGGAGATATTTCAAAGGCATATAAATTAGGTGCAAACTCTTATATCATCAAACCAGTAGATTTTGAGAAGTTTCTTGAGGTTGCCGATTTGATACATTTATACTGGTGTAATATGAATATTCAATCAGGATTATCAATATGAAAGTTTTGTATGTTGAAGACAATCAGATGGATATCGACCTCACTCGTAAAGAACTTGCGAAGTCATCTCCAGATATTGAATTGGAAGTAGTTAGAACGATTCAACAAGCGAAAAATAAATTTTCTAATGATGAAAAACACAAATTTGATTTGATTTTAACGGATATGCATTTACCTGATGGAGATGGCATTACCTTCCTGGAGTGGGCGAGGGGAGAAAAGATACCATGTGCAACTGTGTTGATTACAGGCCACGGTGATGAAGATATTGCTGTTGCAGCATTAAAATCTGGTGTTAATGACTACATTTCAAAATCATCTGGTTATTTGGAAAAACTACCTCGTGTGTTAGAAAATGCATTATCTAGATATCATATTGAATGTGGGAAGAATATCGAAAATCTCAATGTCCTTTATGTCGAACATAACCCATCAGATATCGACCTGACAAAAAGACATATTGCCCGTTATGCCCCTCATATCCACATGGAAATCCTTAATAAACCTGAAGAGGTTCTTTCATTATTACAGCATGAAGGTATTCAAAAACATTATGATGTTTTACTGCTCGATCACCGTCTTCATGGTTTGAATGCATTGGAATTAATGCGGGAAATGGAACCATATCATCTGCAGATTCCAATTATTTTAGTCACCGGTCATGGTGACGAAGAAGTAGCTGTACAGGCATTAAAAATGGGAGCAGCTGATTATGTTGTTAAAAGCAGCGATTATTTGTATCACCTGCCTTCTGTTATCGAGAATGCCTATAATCGAGTAAAACTACAACAAGAACAACAGGCATTACGCGCCAGTGAGGAGCGATTCCGGAGACTGGCAGAAAATGCACAGGATATCATCTCCCGATACATCATTTATCCTCAAAAACACTTTGAATATATCAGCCCGGCGATGAAGAGGATTATGGGCTATGATCCCGAATTATTCTATAAGGATGTTTCTCTGATTAACCAGATATTGCATCCGGATGATCTAAAAGGACAAAATTTATACTTCGAGGGAGATATAACAAAATCTCAACCTATGGTCGTTAGGTATAAACATGCTGATGGTCATTATATTTGGGTGGAGCAACGGCATGTGCCGGTTTTTTCAGAAGATGGTGAACTTATTGGCGTTGAAACAATTACTCGTGATATTACCGAACGCAAGGATGCAGAAGAACATATTCAAAGGCAGATGCAGCGATTATCCGCAATGCTATCTATTGATAATGCTATTTCTGCAAGTCTTGATCTCAGTTTGACCTTGAATATTGTTTTGGAACATGTATTAGACCAACTTAATGTAGATGCAGCGAGTGTGATTCTTCTAAACCAATATACCCAAACCATGAAATTAGTCTCGGGAAGAGGATTTAAGCATGACCCAACCAAGCATTTCAATCTTAGTATGGGCGAAGGATTTCCGGGAAAAGTAATAAAAGAGCGAAAAACAGTTTACACCAACAGCCCTCAAGATTTTCTGAATCCCCAGTTCTTTAATGCAGAAATGATGCTTGAAGAATTTGCAGTGGGATTTTGGGTTCCACTCCTGTCAAAAGGGATCGTTATCGGAATTTTAGAAGTATTTTCCCGAAAAGATTTTCCTGTTGATCGGGAGTGGCTTGATTTCTTAAATATGCTGGCAAGTCAGACTGCGATTGCAATAGATAATGCTGAGATGTTTCAGAATTTACAACGAACCAATGATGAATTATTACTGGCATATGATTCAACATTAGAAGGATGGGTTCGAGCGTTAGATTTGCGCAATAAAGAAAATGAAGGTCATTCGCAACGGGTGATGGATTTGTCAACACAACTGGCAATACGGATGGGAATCCGTTCTTCTGAAATTGAACATTTCAGAAGAGGAGCATTGCTGCATGATATTGGCAAACTCGGTGTATCTGAGCAGATCCTTCTTAAAAACCAACCTCTTACTTTACAGGAATGGGAAGAAGTGAAAAAGCATCCAAAATATGCATATCAGCTATTGAAACCCATTGGGTACCTTCGGAAAGCGATGGATATTCCTTTTTACCATCATGAGAGATGGGATGGAAACGGATATCCTGAAGGATTGCAAGGTCCGGATATCCCGCTTGTTGCCAGGATATTTTCAGTAGTTGATGTTTGGGATGCTATGATCCATGATCAACCTTATAGACCCGCTCACTCAGAACAGTATGCACGAAAATATATCCAGGAAGAGGCAGGGAAACACTTCGATCCTCAGGTTGCTGGTGAATTCCTTAGATTGCTCGATGAAGGATTACTTTAATTTTTAGCAGTGAAAAATTACTTCTGATTGAACAAAAGGTTTATAGTAAGTTGCAATAATAGATCTAATCACAAATACCAGACTTTCTTCCAACTTCTGATCTTGAACTGACATATCCAACCATAAATCTTCTTTTCCTTTTGCACTGGAGAACTTCCAATTTTTCTTCAGGAATAGTTGAAGTACATCAAGCAGATTATCATTCGTCAGAATAACAATCCGTTCATTCTCTTTAGCTTCCTGTTTTATATCGATGCAGTTTGCATTAGTGTGAATGATAATCTGTGCACGGGTGTATGAGATGTAGACTTTCATGCATTTCCTCCTGAGGTGTCACTTCTCATTTGATGATTAAATTATATATCAGTAAATGCTGAATAAAAGTATTAATGAAATATCGATACTTTAGAGTATCGGTTTAAATCAATCGTTCATTTGCAAATCTTCTCGATGCTCAACTACTTCATGTTCAAGCGTCACAATCCATAAATACCAGGCTACTGGTAAGGCAATTAAAGATCCCCCTGCAAGTTTCCAACGATAAGGTTCAGTGTTTTCAAGTAATTCATATGGCAATATAGCAGGCTGACAGAATGTTCCTTGCAAGGAGACGGCAACACGAATTGCTAGATCCTGAATTTTTTTCCAGGGAACGTCTGCGTATTTCTTTGCCTGATATGCATTAAAGTCATTTACATCTTTGAATGATAATACATTACCGTTAGGTTCAATATAGCCTTTCATTCGCATTATTTGTGGTTCACAAACTCCGGCAATAATTTCACCAATAGCTAATGTCGTATATCTCTCCCATTCAGCAATATGAGCAACTACCTGCGCTATTGTTCTTCCATCAGAAGATACCTGTTGAGCTTTTTCTTCATCGATTGACCGAATTGCTTTAAGGTATTGACCAAGACACTCCAAATGCAGATGGTTCATCCCTTTTACGCGACGATCTGCTGGCTGATTTGAAGTGGCTAATACTTTTGCATAGAAGACTTCTGGTTTCATATTTTTCCCCTTTCAAGGGACAAGTCAATCGCTCAGTAAAGCTTGCTCACTTGATTAATAATTATAACGAAATGCTCTTGATTATGGGGGAATTACTGGAAGCAAGCTTTCACACTCTATGATTTCTATGGCTGAAAATTCGTGTATCCAGTCCATTCAACATCCCAATCTTTACTATCCAGGGGCTTTTTTACTTGTACCAGCATTGTGTCTATAAAATCTTGCCAGGTTTGATCAGGTTTCCAGATTGCGTGTAAATCTTTCAGGCAGCTCTCAGGAGCTTCTCCATTATAAATGACTCGGTAAAGATAAATAAATGCAGATGCACGCATATTTCTTGCGCAATGAACAAGAATGTAATGATATTCGGAGCGCGAATACATTACCAGGAATTTTTCAAGGTCTGCTTGTTTCGGGTTTTGCCATTCCACAGGAATATGCACATAACCCATACCAGCTTGTTTTACCAATTCCTCTTCGTTTGGAATAGCATCTAAACCATTTGCAGGTGACAAATTAATTACAATTTCAATTCCAGCCTGCGCAATAGTATAAATTTGATCAGGCGTCGGTTGACCGCTGGTAAAGATCCGTTCACCGATACAATAATAATCGCGAATTGTGTTTAGCTTTTCCAGTGACATACACCCTCCACAACATGAATTATAACTAATCCAGAATTTTGCCATAGGAGCAATTATTTTTCCTATTAAATATTTATAAGAACATATACGGACACCTTATTTACATCAACCATTCTTGTATAATTACTACAGAAAAGTAGAGATTTGGAGGAAAAGATGAATATCGCCAATTTGTTACAAGGAATTGCAACCCTAACATGGGTGGGATTAATTGGTTTTGTGGTTTATGCAATTGTTCGATCCATGCGGAATCAACCCTTAAAAAAGACTGGTTCTATCATTGGCATCTTTGTGGTTGCTGCAATTGCGCTCACAACAGTCAGCGCAGGTTTGGTGTTTATCCAACCTGAAGAGCGTGGTGTGGTAATCTCTGCTGTGGCTCCAAAAGGTTATAGGGAAACAGCTTTACAGCCAGGTTTACGTTGGGTTATTCCCTTTGCTGAGAATGTCATCCGTTATCCCATATCCAAACAAACATACACCATGTCTATTGCTCAAAGAGAAGGTGAAATCCAGGGTGATGATTCCATTGCGGCAAGAACATTAGATGGACAGGAAATCTATGTGGATGCATCGGTGATCTATCAGGTTGATCCAGAAAAAGTAATTCAGGTTCATATTCAATGGCAGCGCCGTTATGATAATGATTTGGTCAGAGCGCAAGCCAGAGGAATTATCCGGGATGTCGTGTCTCAATACAGGGTGGATGAAGTTGTTAGTTCAAAACGATTGGATATGACCAGCCGTATTAGGGAAGGTTTGGTTGGAAAATTCTCTGAAAACGGATTAATTCTTGTAGATTTTGTTCTGCGCAACATTGCATTTACTCCGGAATATGCTGCATCCATTGAGCAAAAACAAATTGCAGAGCAACAGGCACAACAGGCTAAGTTTGTCGTTGAATCTAAGAAACAGGAAGCTGAACAAGCTCGCCAAACAGCACAGGGCGCAGCGGATGCCGCAGTTATCCGTGCCAAGGGGGAAGCACAATCAAGAATCGTTCAGGCTGAGGCTGAAGCAGAAGCTTTAAAATTGATCAATGATGCATTGAAGGATAATCCTGATTTGCTAACCTATCAATACATAACGAAACTTGCGCCGAACATTCAAACCATGCTTTTACCAAGTAATGCTCCTTTCATATTCCCATTACCTGGAGAAATAAATTCACCAACAGTTACTGTACCATAGGAAATATTATGGCTATCCCAAAGAACGGTAAAGAAGTCCGGCTTACCAGCTTGAGCAGCTGCGCTGGCTGAGCATCCAAACTGAATGCAGAATCGCTGGCGCAGGTTCTGCGCCCTCTAAAATCTGTTTTCAATAGCCAGGAAGCTCCTAACCTTCTGGTTGGTTTGGATTCTCCAGATGATGCAGCGGTATGGAAGCTAGATGATAAGCGAGCTCTGGTTGTTACGACCGACTTCTTTACGCCTGTAGTTGATAATCCTTATGATTTCGGGGCGATTGCTGCCGCCAATGCTCTCTCGGACATTTACGCTATGGGCGGCACGCCATTTATGGCTCTAAGCATTGCAGCACTCCCTCCTCATCTGCCCTTAGATGTTTCTGCAGAAATTATGCGCGGAGGTGCGGAAAAAGCTCACGAGGCCGGCGTGATTATCGCGGGAGGTCATACTATCCAGGATAAAGAACCAAAATTTGGTTTAGTGGCACTTGGATTTGTGGATATAGATCGTATCTTGAAAAAGAGTGGTTTAAAACCTGGCGATCATCTTTTCCTTACCAAGCCACTGGGTTTTGGTGTAACAACGACTGCACTAAAAAATGATATTGCACTTGATGCTGATGTTATCGAAGTAGTGGAGTGGATGAAGCGATTAAATCGGGATGCGGCTTTTCTGGCAGCAAATCATGGTTTGTCAGGTTTGACCGATATTACTGGTTTTAGTCTAATAGGTCATGCCTGGGAAATGGCTCACAATTCAGGATATGGTTTACAAATAGAATATTCGCATCTGCCATGGATTTCATGTGCAAAGAAATATGCTATTAAATATAGTTTTCCCGGTGGTGCATCAGATAACCGGATTTATTTTGAACAGTATGTTGAGTATCTGGATGATTTTGAAGACTGGGAAAAGATGCTCCTGTTTGATCCTCAGACGAGTGGAGGATTACTCATGGGTATTCCCGAATTAAAAGTAACAGGTTTTCTTGGTGAAGCAAAGAAAAATAATCAATTGGTTTGGGATATTGGCAAGGTAATTGAAGGCAACTTGATCCGGATCAAACGATAGATATTTAATTTTGGTGAATACCAGTCGTGATATTAGCCCAAATCTAAATTATGAGAATAAGCTAAAAATTGTCCAAGTTATCCAAATACTTCTTGACCGTTCAGATTGGCTATGTTATATTGACGCTGGAGTAAGAATGTCACAAATAAACAACGATGGCAGAGGTATTGACCCTCTGACTGATGGTCCAGATAGCGACCATTCGAATTTTTCACCTCATTCTTCAACTGAAGAAACGAAATCCAACCTTGGTAAGGAAGACTTACTTGGATCTCGGTCTATTGTCTATCGCATTGCAGCCGGGATTGTAACATTGATCCTCTTAACGGTTGTTGTGCTTGCATTAAAGGGATTTCTAAGTGATGAGAATGGCGTGATTCAATCAGCCGCTGTCAATAAAATTGAACCAGAAATTGTCCCTACTGCAACACTGAGCGTGCAACCTGCTCAGCTCGATGTTTTTCAAGAGGTCGCTTATACGGGAGGTATACCCCGATTAGCACTTTTGCATACCAACATTCCCACTCGCCCCAGAAAAGAAGTCGAGACTTATGTTGTCCAGGAGGGGGATACTGTATTTGGTATTGCAGAGAAATTTGGATTGCGCCCACAGACAATCCTGTGGGGTAATTACTTTACTCTGCTTGATAACCCTGCCTTTCTCAGACCTGGAGATGTCCTGAATATCTTGCCTGTTGATGGTGTTTATCACCGTTGGACAGCTGGAGAAGGACTAAATGGGGTTGCCGGATATTATGGTGTAACTCCAGCAGACATCATAAACTATCCAGCGAACAAACTAAACCCTGATGATATTGGAGATCTTGGAAATCCGAATATCAAAGAAGGTACCTGGCTAATAGTTCCTAATGGTGAACGAGATTTTATCACCTGGAGCGCGCCTCAAATATCAAGAACGGATCCCAGCGTAGCAAAGGTATTAGGTCCTGGAGCCTGTGGACCAGTTGATGGAGGTCCCGTTGGCGTAGGAATGTTCATCTATCCAACGAACGATCATACCTTATCAGGATATGATTATTCTCCAGCGACTAACCATTATGGCCTTGATTTTAATGGTGAAACCGGTGATCCAATCTATGCTGTTGATAATGGTGTCATTGTTTATGCTGGTTGGAATGACTGGGGATACGGATACATGTTGGTCATAGACCATGGGAATGGCTGGCAGACTCTCTATGCTCACTTAAGTGATTACTTTGTGGGATGTGGCGCCTGGGTGAATCAGGGACAAACAATTGCGGCAATGGGAAGCACAGGTCGTTCCACAGGATCACATTTACACTTTGAAATGCGGAATGCATCAGGTGGTTTTGTAAATCCGTGGAATTACCTTCCATAGGGATAGCCATTTCACTAGAAACCGGATTAAAATTCCGGTTTTTTATTACTACAATTGCAGCGTATGTTAAAATAAAGAAAATCAGTTGAACACAAACAGCTGATGGAGAATCATGGATATTAGACCTTCTCCTATTGCTGGTAAGTGGTACAGTGGGAATCCAAAACAATTAGCTTCTCAGATTGATTTACTCATTCAACAGACCAGCTTACCAGTTATTGCTAATCAGCCAATTGGAATTATCGTTCCACATGCGGGGCATATCTACTCTGGTCCTGTTGCTGCTGCTGGATATTCAACTGTAAAAGCTGAAAAACCAGAATTAGTGATTATGATTTCACCTTTTCATCATTACACTACTCATCCGATTCTGGTAAGTGTGCATGATGCCTATGAGACTCCTCTCGGAAACTTGATTATTGATCAAGAAGGAGTAGCTTCAATCGCAACATATTTAGAAACACATAGTAATCTGAAGATAACATCTGTTCAACGTGATCAGGAACATGCAATTGAAATTCAGATTCCATTTTTACAACGAATATTTTCCCATTCATACCGCTTTATTCCTATCATGTTAGCAGACCAATCTCTTCCATTAGTTAACCTTCTTGCAGAAGGAATTTCTGAATTATTTAAAGATATCCCAACCCTTCTTATTGCCAGCACCGATTTATCTCACTTCTACCCAGAAGGAGAAGCAAATCGGATGGATCAGAAAATGCTTAATGCCATGTTGTCATTTTCAACAAGAGAAATGTATCGGTTGGAACAAACAGGTGAGGGATCTGCTTGTGGTGTCGGGGCTGCAGCAACCATTTTGGAAACAAGTAAACTTTGGGGGGCAAAGCATACTCAATTACTAGGATATGCTACTTCTGGGAAAATAACTGGAGATCGATCTTCTGTAGTAGGTTATGGAGCCATACTCATCTCGGCGGATAAATGATCTTAATAAATCTAGTCATCATTGCAGGATGTATTGCATTAAACGCTTTCTTTGTTGCAGTCGAATATGCTGTTATTGCATCACGGCGTTCACGTTTAGAAACACTTGCATCAGGAGAAAGTAGATCATTAGAATTAGTTCTATCATGGCTCGGCCAACCTCAAAGAAGAGACAGAGTAATTGCTGCAAACCAGGTGGCAATAACATTGATAAATCTAGCAGTTGGAGCATTAAGCGAAAATACATTTTCGCTAATTTTCGCTCCAATTTTTTCAAAGATTCAAATTTACCCACCTTTTTCCTTATTAGAATCCGTAATAACAGCGCTGCCAATCATTCTTGGGCTGATCATTGCTACTGGATTGCAAGTAGTATTTGGCGAATTGGTTCCCAAGGTGGCTGTTCTGAGGGCACCTGAAAAGTTTGCATTATTTTCTGCCAGGTGGATTGATATCTTTACCAGGGTATTTAAACACTTTATATCTTTATTAGAATGGATTGCTAAATCTGTTTTGAACATTATCGGAGTGGATACTGAAGGAACAAATCCAGCCTCCATGTCTCTGGAAGAGATGCGAGCAATATTTGCCGGACCAGAAATGGACGGAGTCATCGAAAAGCCAGAGAGGGATATGCTTTCAGCTGTGTTAGATTTTGGAGAAATGGTTGTAAGACAGGTTGCTATACCCAGAACTGAGATGATAGCTATCGATTATGATGCAACAATGCCAGAAATTTTAGCTATCTTCTCAGAGCACCCTGTCTCAAAACTACCCGTATTCCAGGGGAATCTAGACCAAATTACCGGAATTCTATATATTAGAGATATCATCAAAGTCCTACTGGAGCCCGATACAAAAACTGCCACAGCCGGAAAACTAGCCAGGGAAGTTCTATACGTGCCCGAAACCATCTCAGTCAATCACCTGTTGTATCAATTCCGATCCCGGCGACAACATATAGCCATAGTATTAGATGAATATGGGGGCACATCAGGCCTCGTTACTCTAGAAGATTTAGTTGAAGAAATTGTGGGAGATTATCGCGATTCTTTCGAGTCAGAACCCCCTCCGATCCAGATTCGACCCGATGGAAGTTTTTTGGTGGACGGTTTAACTCTGATGGAGGATATTGAGGATCAATTAGGGATCCATCTCAGTAATCCGAATTATGATACTATTGCGGGGTTTATATTAGGAAAACTTGGTCGTCTGGCTATTCAGGGAGATGTTGTTGAAGATTTTGACGCTGGTGTGCGGTTAATCGTACACTCTATGGATCGTCTTCGTATTGCACGTGTAATAATTACTCGCTTGGAATCAAAATCCAAAGATCTTGGATAATACATGGATCCGAATTCTTCTCCAATTTATGCTCGAATCTGTGTAAATTTTCCACAAATAACTGGCACATTTGATTATGAAATACCACAAAAACTAAAAGGTAATATTCGAATTGGTTGTCTGGTAGAAGTTCCTTTTGGTCCCAGGCTTATACAAGGAATAGTCTTAGAATTAAAAGATTCCACGGAAATCAACGATACGCGGGAGATAACTAATCTGCTTGACCCCGCACCGGTTTTAACCGATGAACAGTTGCAAATTGCTGAATGGCTGTCGCAAAATACTTTAGCTACCACCAGTCAATGTGTGGACCTTATGGTTCCATCAGGATTGAGTCAGCAAGCTGAAGTAATTTATTCTCTAGGTGAAAACAAATTATCGGATAATGCAAATACAATTTACAAAAAATTGGTTTCACTTGTAGAGCAGAAAGGTGAGATTAAAGGCAAACAAATTGATTCTGTCATGGGAGGAATAGAGTGGAGAAATGCTGCCAGAACATTAACCAGACAGAATATTTTGAATGTCTGTCACTTTTTACCCCGTCCATCACTCCACCCTCGGATGATTAGGCGCATACAGCTTGCAATAAAAACCGAAGATATGGATTTTAATAAAGCGCCAGTGTATAGTCGCAGCGAGCAGCGGATGAAAACGCGAATAGCAGCGATGCAATTTCTTTCTTTACATCCTGAACCAATTGATCTGCAATGGCTGCGTGCAAATCTTCCTTACGAATTACTAAATACTGATCTAATTGCGCTGGAAGAGGCAGAATGGATCCGTCTCTGGGAGACAGAAATCATCCGGGATCCGGTAGAAAAATTTTCACCGGAAATCTTTGACAGGCATAAATTAACTCAAGCACAAAGCAATGCTTGGGATGCAATTAATACATCAATTCACTCGAGCAGTAATGGTTGCATTCAAAAACCTATTTTACTGTTTGGGGTAACTGGATCCGGCAAAACGGAACTTTATTTAAGGGCGGTTGAAGAATCATTAGCTCTGGGAAAACGTGTTCTCTGGCTGGTACCAGAAATATCTCTCACACCACAGACTATCAGTCGAATACTTCACCGTTTTCCCGGTCAGGTAGGATTAGTTCATAGCCGCCTTACAGATGGAGAAAGATATGATACCTGGCGGAGAATTAGGGCAGGTATGATAGATATTGTTGTTGGAGCTAGAAGTGCATTGTTTTCGCCCATCAAAGAGCTGGGATTAATTATTATTGACGAATGTCATGACCCATCTTTTTATCAAGCGGAAAAACAACCTTACTACAACGCTATTGATTTTTCAATTGCCTATGCAAAAACATGCAATGCAGTATGTTTGATGGGCACAGCAACTCCTGAAATTAGTCGATTTTTCCAGGCAAATGATGAAAAATGGCAGGTGCTCAACCTGCCAGAAAGAATTGCTCTGGGAAACTATTTACCCAGGCTTGCCAGGGTTCAAGTTGTTGATATGCGGAATGAATTGCGCCAGGGTAATCGATCAATTTTCAGTTTTTTACTTCAACAGAAAATTAAAGAAACGTATGAAAAGGGCAGCCAGAGTATTCTTTTCTTGAACAGACGGGGATCGGCAGGGCATATATTTTGCCGGGAGTGTGGGTTTGTGATGCGTTGCCCGCGATGTAACCTGCCTATGGCTGCACATGGAAAGGGAAATATTCTACTCTGCCATCATTGTAATTACAGGACGGAAAAACCGGCTTCATGTTCAAAGTGCGGATCGAATTCATTTCGTCAATTGGGACTCGGTACAGAAACTGTTGAAAAGGAAGTCCATCGACTATTACCGGACTCTCGAGTATTACGGTGGGACAGCGATTCTGTGATGCAATCAGAATTGAAGAATATCGGTCTTCTTCACTTTCGTAACCACCATTACGATATTCTTATTGGAACTCAGATGGTAACCAATGGATTGGATTTTCCCGGGGTCGGTATGGTAGGCATGATCCTGGCAGATATTGGATTAAATCTTCCCGATTTCCGTTCATCAGAAAGGGTATTTCAACTATTAGTACAGGTTGCTGGTCGGGCTGGGCGTGGTTCCACCGGAGGAGATGTAATTCTTCAAACTTTTCAACCAGATCATAAGGCAATTGAAGCCGCAGCAAACCAAAACTATGATCAGTTTTTCCAATGGGAAATAGAGCAAAGACGGATATTGAATTACCCCCCATTCTCAAAATTAATGCGAATCGAAATAAGAGAGCCAAACCCTGAAACAGCTTCCGATAAGGCAAACAGACTGGGCGTATTAGTGAGAAGTTGGCTCGATGAGGAAGATCGTAAGGATGTGGAGATAATCGGTCCAGTACCATGTTTTTATGAACGCATCCGTGGGCTCTACCGATGGCAGATAATATTAAGGGGTCTGAATTATTTATCGATCTTGAAGAAACACAGGCAAGAATTGCAAACTTACAGGATCGAACTCGATCCTTTGAATCTGCTATAATGTTTTAAGGTCGGTTTGTTTGAGGTTGGTTGCATGCGTAAGGAAATTCTCACCTGGAATGACATCGAAAGCCTGATTGATCACTTACTTCCCCAGATGGAAGGCGAATTTCACGTAGTATTGATGATCACTAGAGGTGGTATCGTGCCTGGCGGTCTTCTTGCTGAAGCAATGAAGATTACGCAGGTGCTAACTGCTGCGGTAGATTTCCCAACCCCGCTTGAACCTCAAACTAATCAGGTTATGTCTTGGCCACAATTTCTACAATTTCCATCAGATGATCTGATTCGTGGAAAGAGAGTGTTGGTTATTGATGATGTATGGGGTTCAGGGCGGACGATTACGGCAGTAAAGAACCGGGTTGCAGTCGGAGGCGGATTTCCGTTTACCTGTGTGCTTCATTACAACCCGTACAGGAGTTTATTCAAACCAATAGTACCTGATTATTACGCTGCCACAACTGATGCTTATATAGTGTATCCCTGGGAAGTGGATCGGGACAGAGACTTTTCTGTGGGGAATTGGGGTATCAGAATATAACAAAGGCACTCCTTGACTAATGGAATTAATGCAAAACTTCTGGCAAATCCATCCTGTAAGATGGACTATTTACACTATTTAACGAAAACACCTCCATCTGAAAAGCAAATATTTGATTTACACAACCAAATAGTCCACTCAGAACCAGTGCGACAATTGCTATCGCAGACAAACAATGTTGGAGAGATCCCAATGCACCCTTATCATAAATGGAATGGAGCCCATTGGGTTTTGGCTTCCCTGTCCGACCTGCATTATCCACCAGGTGATGCAGCCTTGATACCATTAGCTAATCAGGTCGCTGATTACTTGCTGGGTAAACTTCGAGCAGATGAATTGAAACGGAGGAATCAGCATAATTCCACTGGCAGATTTAGGGTGTGCGCATCGATTGAGGGCAATGCCTTGATGGCATTTATCAGATTGGGATTGCGGGAAGATGTAGTTCCCCAATTAGTAAATTCATTAATTACCTGGCAATGGCCGGATGGGGGTTGGAATTGTGACATCAACGCTGAAGCAAATCACTCTTCCTTTTATGAAACCCTCATTCCCATGCGAGCACTTGCTCTATATGGAAAAATGAGTGGAGATCGAAAATCTACCCTGGCTGCAGAAAAGGCAAGCGAGGTGTTTTTAAAACATCAACTGTACAGGAAGATTTCTGATGGAACCCCCATTGATCCAAAATTCCTTAAGTTACACTATCCTCCATATTGGCATTATGATATTCTGGCAGGTTTGTGGGGGATGATGGATGTTGACCGACTCGATGATCCGCGCTGTAAACCAGCAAAAGAATTGTTACTCAGCAAACGGCTTCCAGATGGTGGTTTTGCAGCAGAGGAAAAGTTTTACCATCATCGCCCAGGCGTAAGTAACTTCAGCACTCTAGATTGGGGTCCGGTAGGAAAACAAAAAATGAATCCGTGGGTAACGATCAGGTCGATGTGTGTGTTACAGATGGATCAAGCTTTTAATGGTTGATCAGGAACTTACGCGTAAACTGATCAACAATCATTGCAAGGTCAGGATCAAGCCTGGAATAAGTTTCGGACACAATTTCTTGTGGGATAGATTTATAAAAAGCCTGCGCAATACCGCCCGTAATGCAAGCCAGGGTATCGGCATCTCCTCCCAACGAGATGGCTAATCGGATCGCGTGTTCGTAGTCTGTAGACTCAAGAAATGCAATGATGGCTTCTGGTACAGTCTCTTGGCAAGTCTCATTGAATTTATAGAAGGGGTGGATATCGTTGATTTTTCGAGATAGGTCATACTTAAATTCTGATTCTAGGTATAGTTTTATTTGTTCTTTGGTCTGACCAGTTCGAGCAAGCAAGATTGCGGTAGCAGTTGCCTGTGCTCCTTTTATTCCTTCAGGGTGATTATGTGTAATTTTCGTTGCTATTTCGGACTCATGCAAAACATCTTCAAGCGTGTTATATGCAAATCCTATGGGTGATATCCGCATGGCTGCACCATTTCCGCAGCTGTTATATGGAGTGTATTCTCCCGCCGCGATCCATCTTGAAAATTATCCACCATAACCGACACCAGGATACTTCTTAGTATATAGTACTAACTGATCCAAATAAGATGTGCCAGACAGGATGCTATCCGCAAGAGCAATTGATAATACAGAATCATCTGTAAATTGGGAATATGGTTGAAATAAGGGAAAACTAGTTGTTTTTGCCCCAATGAATTCATGAACACTGCCAATAATATCTCCAGCGATCGCTCCAAGCATATCATATTTCTCCTTAACATATTCTACTCTGGTATTTTTCCATAGGTATAATCAATATATTCAGTAATAAGGTAAGAGGTGAACAACATGGATGAAAGACTAAATTTTATTTTTCGCAGACGCAGCATTCGTAAATATCTGGATACACCTGTTGAACCTGAAAAGATCGACTTGCTGCTTCAAGCAGGAATGGCGGCTCCAACAGCGATGAATAATCAACCCTGGGAATTTATTGTTATCACCGACTCAGACAAATTGGAAAAACTAAGAAACACATCCCCGTATTGTAAGTTTATTGTGCCATTGGTGATCTCGGTTTGTGCTAGCACCAGTGTCTTTAGAAACCCGGGCGGAAAATTGTTTTGGGTTCAAGATTGTAGTGCCGCAACACAGAATATTTTACTGGCTGCATCGGCTCTGGGTTTGGGTTCATGCTGGATAGGTGTATATCCCATCTTTCTATTTAAAAAGAGAGTGATGCAAACCCTGTCAATTCCTGAATATGTAACTCCGCTAAATCTCATCTACCTTGGTTATCCGGCTGTAGAAAAAGAGCCACGAACACAATATGAATCTGATCGGATCCACTGGCAAACATACGGAAATCAACCCCACAAAAAATAAGGCATGAGTGTTGCACCCATCTCTGTATCATGATTATGCGAGGTGGATGTGGAATTTGAAGTGATTCGATTGCTACTGGGTGGTGGATTACTCTTTTTTGGCCGCAAACTGTTATGGTTGTTTATTGGTGCAGCTGGTTTTATGTTTGGATTTTCTTCTCTTCAGAGAATGGCTGGTGATTTAAAAATTTGGTATTACCTGGGTGTAGGAATTATTTGCGGCATTATCCTTGTGGTGTTGGTGCGCTCCTTAAAAAACATTGCTTTTGGTGTAGGTGGGTTTTTGCTTGGAGCTTATTTTGCGAGTGGTTTGATGAATGTTTTACAACTTGAACTCGGAATGTTGCAATGGCTGGTTATGTTAATTATGGGCGCTGGTGGTGCTGCTTTAATGTTAACCCTTTTCGACTGGTCGGCAGTTATTCTCAGCTCAGGTCTAGGAGCACTGCTATTAATACAATCATTACCTTTAGTTCCCCCCGCGAGCCAGATAATCTTCTTTGGGTTGCTTCTGCTGGGTTTGGTTCTTCAGATAAGAAAATCACAACCCTCGAAGTTTGTCAAAACGCCAAACCTTTCAGATGAAATAGGATTTGTTCATAGATCATAAATGTTAAGAAAATTCCCGGTTCTAAACCGGGAATTTCATAAATTTCATAATCCATATTTATTATTTATTTTTTTGTGGTGTAGAAAATGGCCCTTGACCGTTGCCGTTATAAAAATTTGGTCCTCCGGGTGTCATAGTTCCATCAAAACCAGTCTGTGGTCCGTTTCCCTGCATTCCATCATTATTCATCGGATTCTGGTTCTCTCCCTTGTTTTTTAAGGGATCAGGTGTTTCTTCGGTATCTGATGAGGGATTGTTGATTTGATTTTTATTCTCATTCATAGATTGATTCTTTTTTCCCAGATCTTCTCCATTAAACTGACCTGTATGAATCCGCAATCTCAGTTCTTCCATATTCTGGGTTTGCTGTAAAGTCTCAATCCGGCTTTGAATTTGAGCCATCAACCTTGTCATTTGCTGCTGAGCTTCTGCAGACATATTAGACTGTTCCATCACCCGAAGCATGGTTTGCAGATGATTCTGCATTTGAAGCATGGCTTTGGGCATTTCTTCACCATCCAAAGTACTGCCAGTTTTTAAGGCTTGGTCAATTCTCAGCATCAAACGCTGGGCTGCTGCTTCGTCATATACACCTTCGCCAATTGCAAGTTGGACCATTTCTTCTGCGCGTCTCTGTGTTAGCGCAAGTTCAGTGTTATATGCTGTTTCGGGGTTTGTATTCAGACTTAATGCTATGTCTTCACTGACCAGCTTTACTGGATATAAAAGATCGTCAGGCATGGCTGATTGGGCTGCAGCTACGGTTACGCCTGTCCCTCCAAATACAAGACCAATAACAATCAATAGAGTGGTAATAAAACTCATTTTTCGTCCTTCCTTTCTACCAAGGATTTGCGTCCACTCTATATGACGTGGAATTACTGTTGTAGATACGGGGCTTTTATTTTGTCTAAATGAATTGATCGAGTTTGCTTTTTTTATAAAAGCAGATCTCTGCCTGGTAGCAGTTTCCAAATCCCGCTCGGGTACATTACTGAGATGACTTAACCTGATCTCAAGAGATGTCTGTGTATTCTCTTCTTGATTACTCATTTGGTCTTTCATTATTTTCATCCCATAATCTTTGTAATGATGCCAGTGCGCGGTGTTGGAGAGCTTTGACTGCCCCTACAGTTTTATTCATACCTTCAGCTATTTCTTCTAATGACCATTGCTCTAAATATCGGAGTATTATCACTTGGCGCTGTTCATCAGGCAATCGAATAACCATTTGGCGGAGTAATTTCTTTTCCAAACGGTCAGATGCTTCCCTGGCAGTATCTTCCTTGGCTATTGCAAAGTCTGTTAATTCCTCAACATCTATGTTTGCGTTTTTCCTGTAATGATCCACTATCCAATTGTGTGCTATGCGATATAAATAAGCACGCAAATGAGACTGTGGACCTCCGCCCTGGTTCATGGCAGTCAGGAAGCGGCCAAAAACGTCTGCAACACAATCTTCTGCCAGGTTGTTATCTCCCAGCAGACGATAAGCATACTTATACACCGGTGTGCTGTATAGGTCATAGACCTTAGTAAGCGCTTCCGGTTGCAGTTGTTTTGCGCGGTGTAGTAGTGTCTGCTCTTCGGGAGATTTCATCCTTTCCTATATTATGACGAAAAAATTAAGATTTGGATACGAAAAAAATATAAAAACAGAAGCATCTATTTTGGCTTCTGTTTTCGATATGCATAATATATAGCAGATTTTTGAAATATTCAAAGACGAGTTAATATTACTCATTAAGGCAGTGGGAATACCGGTATTAATGTAAGTTTAGGCAAAATAAAAATTTCAACTACTTCGATCTCAACCCAGAAGGCATTTGCCCCATTTGCGCCGATACCAAATGTGGTACCATCTGGAGCCATGAGTTTAAAATAAGATCGATAAGTGCCTTTGCTGCTAGGTGCTTTCAACTTGACACTGACATCCACCGATTCGCCCGGGTTGATTGTTAAATTGGTGACTTTTGTGGTGCTTGGTGCATTTAAATTATCACCAGATACATACACGATCTTATATGTATTATTCCAGGAACATGTTCCAACATTTTTCAGGCGCCAGGTTTTGGTGAATTCCGCGCCTGTAATTACATCACTACCATCTGGATAATTAACATCATCAATAAATGCAGCCATATTGCAAGGGATGGGGGTATTTGTTGCTGTGGGTGTATCAGTAGGGGTTTCTGTTGGAGGGATTGGTGTGTCCGATGGTTTCAGGGTTTCAGTCGGTGTCGCGGTTGGTACCTCTATGGTTTGCGTGGGTGGTTCTGACGTGGCTACAACTACCACAGTTTGAACAATCGGCGTGGGTTGGATTGCTGTTCCAGTAAGCGAACAAGCTATTCCTGTAATCAATATTACACAGGCAACGATGAGGAATTTTGAATTTGTAGCCATAGTTCCTCCCTTGCAGATTTTATATTTGATTATTATTTTTTTTGAGTATAGCACCAACAATTACAATGTAAAACAGGTAATCTAGCCTTTATTAATTGTTATACACAGTGTGGTAACTCAAGAATATCAGAACTACTCTCTTATTGGAGGATGCTGTTATGGTAAAAATAAAAATTCAACTTATTGCTTTGTTCCTGGTCCTGCTAATCGTATCTATAGCTTGTAGTTTTAGCGCGAGCACAGCCAACATTAAGGATGCGTATCTCTCGATAGACGAAGAAGGCACAAATCCAGTTAACTCTTTTACTCAGGATCAGGTTTTCTACGCCATTGTTAACCTTGCAAACGCGCCTGATGATACTACATTAAAAGCTACCTGGTACGCAGTTGATGTGGAGGGCGTGGAACCCAACCTGATGATTGATGAGGTAACCCTAACTGGTGGAGATGGTGTTTATCCGTTTTCGCTCGAAAACAATGATTTATGGCCACTCGGAAGTTATAAAGTGGATTTATGGCTTAACGATAAACTTGATCGCACATTGGAATTTACGGTCGAATAATCTTTTTTCTTATATACGAAAAACATAACCAGTCTTATAAAGACTGGTTTTTTCTATAAGGGAGGATGTATAAAAATTCCATCAATGATTGATTTCTCTCATTCTAATTTTATGTTATATATTCATCTGATAACTCGTGGATTCAAGGAAGAAATAGATGATTTCAAGCAAAGTCAGGATCCGGCAGACAATCTATGGATTGGGTATAGCGATTGGAATAATCATTTTTATACTTTATGTCTTATTCCCGGTGGGCATGGGTATTGCCGCCCTCATTCCGGCGCATACACCTGTTGGTAATCCACCCGAAGGTTTTGAAGAGGTCACACTACTTACTGATGATGGGATTCAACTAGAAGGTTGGTACCAATCCCCGCAAAATGGCACAGTTGTAATCGTGTTGCATGGTTCTGGTGGATCGCGTGAGTCTGTTCTTCCATATATTCGATTGTTAACCCGGAGTGGATATGGAGTTCTGGCAGTAGATCAGCGCGGGCATGGAGAAAGTGGAGGGAGAACGAATCGCCTGGGTTGGCAAGGCACAGCTGATGTGGGTGCTGCGGTCGCTTATCTAGAAAACCAACCTGATGTGAATCATATTGGCGGTTTAGGCATCTCGATGGGTGGTGAAGTGCTTCTGGGTGCTGCATCCACTTATCCCCAAATAGAAAAAATCGTTGCAGATGGAGCCACCCGGCGCAGTTTGAGTGAATTGCTCGCTTTGGAATCAGAACGTCCTCTGGTACGGAATTACACGGCAAGGGTAATGTTCGCAACAGTTCAGGTGATTGGTGGTACAAAACCTCCATTTTCACTCATTGACTCAATTGTGAAAGTAGAAAACACAAAATTTCTTTTTATCGCGGCTGGTAAAAATGAGATGGAAGTGGCATTCAATCGGATGTTTTATAACCAAGTGGGGGAAAATTCTTACCTCTGGATTTCTAAAGGGTCTGAACATACAACAGCCATTCAGGATAATCCCGCCGAATATGAAGCAGAAATGGTTCAGTTCTTTGATTGATTAATTTAATAAAAATTTGCGAGGTTTGGTATTATATAATAATATATTAGGTTTTGAGCTGATAATAAATTATTAATGGAGCAGTTGATAAATGGGTGGATTTGTTCCCTACGTTCTTTTAGGGGAGTTGATTGCAGTATTTTTTTCTTTAACTAACTATTACTATATAAACGGCAGATTATCATATTATAGTAATTCTGTATTTTTTACATTATCCCTAATTCTGTTATTGGTAGGGTTGGCATTTCTATTTGGTTGGATTCTCAATAATCCACACAATAAATATCACGATAAACTCATAGCATTACAAAAAGATATTGCTAAAAACAATATGATTATGATTGTTTTTGGTGTGATTATTTTATTGATGATAGGTTTGGGATTTGCTTGCCAAGTGTATCTCATGGCAAGGTCTTTTGCATTAATTTCCAACCTTAATATTTATATTGCCATTGTTTTACTCTTTCTACAATTGTATTTGTGGCTTATTGGGGTGAGAATTGGATGCAATATAAATTGTTTCAAGCCAATGTTAGGGTTACTGGAAAAATACGGAATATTCATCCTATTTTTTCTGTTTGTAATTATCAAACTTGTTATTCTTCTGCCGGTAGTTCAGAACATTGCGTTATATACTGATGCGCTTGTTTATTCACAGATGGCTCAACAAATAAATAAAGGTTGGCTGGCTATTGCAGAATACAATCATTACCCACCACTCTATCCCATAAGTATAAGTTTTATCTTTTCATTAAATCGGATATTTATTTACCATTATCTGGTTGTTGTAAATGTGCTCTATATGTCAAGTGCGATATTTCCCATATATCTGATATCTCGTAAATACTTTAATAGGTTACTAAGTTTGTTCATAGCTCTCGCAAGTGCAGTTTATGGTGCACAATTATTCTATCCTTCTCTATTCATGAGTGAGAACATTGCTTATCCATTGTTCTTTTGGTCAGTCTTTTTTACAGTTACCAATGCTCCATCGAGGAAACTGGATAATTTATGGAATATTTTCTCGGGCTTAACCATCGGTTTAATGTGGTTATCTCGTTATGCAACAATTACTCTTTTACCGGTATTCCTGATAATTTCCTATCTTAAACCTGAATCTGGTTTAAACGGGATAAACATTCAAATATCAAAGAAAATTATTTTCCGGATATTAACGATTTTTGGTATTTCAGTATCGCTGTTTATGATCTGGGTTGTTGCCGGATTGTTACAGGGTGTAGAAATCCAGGCAATGTTGGGTTTATATGTTGAAGGTAAAGGTCCTAAACCTATACGTAGTATTGAGGATATTCTATTTTGGTGGGGAATTTCCTTTGCATATCTAATCCTTATTGCAAGTCCGGTTTTATCCAAATTGATCGGTTCGATAAAGCTGAAAAAAGTTCACCAATTATTGGATGACTTACAGACATCTCCGTATTTATTTTGGCATATTTCAGTATTATTAATTTCCACCGTTATGATTTTTGTAACCACCAGACATGCATGGCAGGCTTCTTACAACATTGATTATCCGCATAATTATATTGCTCGATATTTAATCTATCTTCCAGTACTACTATGGATTTCAGGATTATTACAGTCAAAAGAAAAACCAGCGTCTTTAATAAACACTGGATTGATTGCGCTCATCGCATTATCAGCGATCATACTGTGTTATATCTATCTTGCAACTCAAAATTGGCTGGTGACTGAATTTTTATACAGTGGAACTATCGATTTCTTTACGTATCATTATTATTCCGGTTTGTTTATTGTTTATTTGTGTATCTATGTTTTGTTCGATATGGTTTTTAGGTTTATGAACAAGCCAAATATGAGAATAATTTCTACCCTTTTTTATATTATTCTTATATTCCTTGGATCATGGCCGGAATATTTACACAATATAGAAAAAAACAATGTAATGGGCCGTCAATTTCAAGAAGTCATTGTAAATGTGATCAATAATCCGCAAAATTCATTTACGTTGGCTGACGAGGGAAAATTCACCATTATCGTACCGTGGCTTGAGGCGCGTGATAGTGTGAGCTTACATCGGGACGAATTGATTATGAGAGGTTTAGATCCAACGCTTTTCCACCTAGTTGAAGAAAAGATTCGCGATGAAAAAATAAGGGGTTGTTTATCAGTTCTGTTGGTCAAATACCAGGATGTAGGTCAGTATCTGCTTGTTCAAGGTGATCAGGAATGTAATCCCCCAAAAGACCGAATAGTATCAAGCTACAAGTATATGGGTTCTGAATATAAACTTGTAGATATCAAACCATGACTTTTTCTGATAGAGTTATCCATGGTGGTGTGGAAAAATTTTGTAATCAAATGAAGAAAAGTTATTTATCAAAAAATTTGTTGATATTTTTGCTCATACTCATGATTGGAGTTCTCCCCCGGGTGTGGGATTTTGGCGCCATACCAGCAGGACTTCATCAGGATGAAGTAGCAAATGGGCTCGATGCATACAATATCCTACATTATCGAATGGATCGAACTGGAACCCATAATCCCATTCACTTTATCTCATGGGGTAGCGGACAGAGTGCCCTTTATGGCTATCTCACAATTCCATTCATCTACCTTTGGGGTTTGACACAAACGACACTCCGCCTGCCAAATTTGATCGCCGGGATACTCACCTTATTTCTTGTTTTTCTAGCAGGAAGAAAAATACTGAATATCAAGTTTGGGTTAATTTCGATGTTCTTGGTTGCCATCAGCCCATGGAGCATTATGAGTTCGCGCTGGGGCTTGGAAGCTTACTTTGTGGTATTCATTTTCATGGGTGGATTCTGTTGTTTTCTATTTGCCGAAAAGACGAACCATTGGTTTATAGCCGGATCTGTAATTTTTGCAATATCGTTGTATGCTTATGGAACCACTTTCGCAGTCGTCCCACTTTTCATTGGTGCGGCAGTTTTGCTGATGTGGAGAATGGGGAAACTGAATTGGCGCAACTTGATCTTGGGCTTGATAGCTTTTCTCCTATCAGCTTTACCAATGATAATGTTCGTGATCATCAATGCATTCGACTTAGACCCAATTAACCTGTATAAGTTTTCAATCCCTAGACTCCCGACGGATCCTAGGTATATTACAACGGTGTCGGTTTTTCAGACCAATGCCTGGGTGACAGTATTTGGAAATATCCAAAAACTTATTGAAACATTGTGGTCTCAAAAGGATGGGATTACCTTCAATAGCATTGAGCCTTATGGATTCTTGTATCCTTTTGCTACGATTATTGCTGTATTCGGTGCAGTATTAACTGTAATTGATGCAAATAAAAGAAAGGACTTTTCACTTTTTCTGGTTATTTTTTGGTTAATAGCATCACTCTCTATTGGAATTTTTCAACCAGCTAACATTCATCGCCTGTCACTGGTCTATATTCCCATGACATTTGTAATGGGATATTTATTTTACCGAGTTCTCATTCATTCTCCAAAAATCATTTTTGCTGTTATAGCCATATATTTTGTTCTATTTGTTGGGTTTCTTTATGAATATTTTGGAGATACCCGTTATCAGGATCAGTCCAATCGATCCGTAAATTATGGAATTTTGGATGCGTTGAATTATTCAAAGCAATTTCCAGAATATGAAATTTGTATTTCGGAGAATATTCACGAAAGTTCAATTTACCTTCTATTCTTGGATAAACCAAATCCAACAACTTACTTAATGAAAATTGGATACATTGATGGAGATGTACCATTCCGAAAACCTGGGTTATACGACAGATATAGCTTCAGAATGGATGAATGCAACTTGCAAGCGCAAAAACAATTAATAATTATGCGCGAAGATGAAGCCAAACCTGATTTTGTTACCCCAAAAATTCCAGAGCAATTCCATACGGTGTTAGTATTTTCTAAATGACAAATATTAGTTGATATATTTTCTACAGTTATCATAGCATTTAGAACAAGTTTGGTCCATGATATTTGTAGACTATCAAACAAACTTATATTTGCTGATATTCAGAATCTAATTATTCCAACCGGAAAAGTGCAATGGATTTTCTATTCAATAAATTGTTTAAAAATATCCTTTGATTAAGGGCAGATTTCGATTACGCAACCATTTTTCTGTAAATTCGAGTCATAAATACCCATGGGTTTGTTA
>CAZYOF010000024.1:0-42546 GCA_964648485.1 uncultured Leptolinea sp. | reverse complement strand
CCATGGTACCTACATTCAGATGCGGCTTCGACCGGTCAAACTTTTGCTTCGCCATACATCACTCCTGTGAAGAATAACTCATAATAATTTCTAAATTTTTAGCCATTAATGATCTTCTGTGCTACCGAATCAGAGACTGGCGCATAGTGATCAAATTCCATTGAAAATACCCCGCGTCCCTGCGTTGCAGAGCGAAGTTCCGTGGCATAACCGAACATCTCTGCCATGGGAACGGTGGCTGATGCAGCTTGGGCATTACCGGGGCGTGGTTCCATACCTAAAATACTACCGCGGCGCGCGTTAATCTGTCCAAGCACATCGCCCAGATATTCTTCTGGAACGACAACTTCCACTTTCATAATCGGCTCGAGTAACACGGGCGCACCTTTTTGTACAGCTTCCTTGAATGCAAAGAGACCAGCCAGCTTAAATGCCATTTCGCTGGAATCTACTTCATGGAATGAGCCATCGATAAGAGTAACTTCGATGTCAGTAACCGGGTATCCTGCGAGGACACCAGTTTCAGCTGATTCGCGAATACCCTTTTCTACCGGATTGATGTATTCCTGGGGAATGGCTCCCTGGGTAATCTTGTTGACAAACACAATGCCTTTACCACGATCAGTAGGTGTTGCATTGATTACCACATGACCATACTGACCTTTACCACCCGATTGCTTGACATATTTGTAATTAATCTTGGTAACAGGTCGTGAGATGGTCTCACGGTAGGCAACCCGCGGTCGCCCAACATTGGCTTGCACTTTGAACTCACGCAACATCCGGTCAACCAGCACATCCAGATGTAGCTCACCCATACCTGCAATAACAGTCTGTCCGGTTGCTTCATCGGTTCGAACACGGAAGGTCGGATCTTCCTCTGACAGTTTTCGCAGTGCTTCTGCCATCCGGTCTTGATCTGTGGTGGTTTTGGGTTCAATTGCAATATGGATGACCGGTTCCGGGAAAGTGATGCTTTCAAGGATAACCGGATTGGATGCATCGCAGAGGGTATCGCCGGTAAAGGTTTCTTTCAAACCTAGAATGGCAACAATATCACCTGCCAATACTTCATCAATATCTTCCCGCCTGTCAGCATACATCCGCAGTAAACGTCCTACCCGTTCGCGTTTACCTTTGACAGAGTTAAACGTCATTACACCTTGATTTAAGGCGCCGGAATAAACGCGTAAATATGCCAGCCTTCCAACATACGGATCGGTCACGATCTTGAAAATCAATCCAGAGAAAGGTTGATCATCTTCAGATGTTCGGATAACAGATTGTTCATTGTTGGGATTGATCCCCGTAACTGCAGGAATATCTGCTGGTGAAGGAAGATAATCGATGACAGCATCCAGCAGGGGTTGAACACCTTTATTCCGAAGGGATGTACCGCAGAAGACCGGGGTTGCTTTGTTTTGAAGGACTGCAACACGTAAAGCAGCTTTCAACTCTTCAATGCTGATGTCTTCACCCTCAAGATACTTAAGGGTCAGATCATCATCCAGTTCAACAATATGCTCAACGAGTCTGAGGCGGGCATCTTCAGATTGCGCCAGAAGATCGGCGGGGATTTCTGTGGTGATAGGCTCCCTGCCCATATCATCTTCCCAATAGATCGCTTTCATCTCAAGGAGATCAATGATTCCTTTAAAATCAGCTTCATTTCCAATGGGAATTTGCATGGCGATGGGATTGGCTCCCAGGCGTTTTCGGATTGATTCGATGGTGTTTTCGTAAGATGCACCAACGCGGTCAATCTTGTTTGCAAAACAAATTCTCGGTACTGCGTACCGATCAGCCTGTCGCCAGACGGTCTCACTCTGGGGTTCTACACCCTGGACAGAATCAAAAATGACAACACCGCCATCCAGCACACGCAATGAGCGCTGGACTTCAGCAGTGAAGTCAATATGTCCTGGGGTATCGATGATATTGATCTGGTAGCCTTTCCATTCAGCAGAAACAGCTGCTGAAACGATGGTAATACCACGTTCGCGTTCCTGTTCCATCCAGTCAGTTACTGTGGTGCCATCATCTACCGAACCAAGTCGATATGTTTTACCGGTATAGAATAAAATTCGTTCGGTAGTGGTTGTTTTTCCGGCATCAATATGGGCAATGATCCCAATATTGCGGTACCGGTCAAGGGGAAACTTACGCGCCATCCAGATCTTCTCTTCCAGTAATTCTCTAAATTACATCCGGTAGTGAGAGAAAGCGCGGTTGGCTTCAGCCATTTTGTGAGTTTCTTCGCGTTTCTTAACAGCAGAGCCGGTATTGTTGTAGGCATCCAATATTTCGCTGGCCAGTTTCTCAGAGAAAGACTTGCCATTGCGTGAAGTGGATGCGTCAATAATCCAACGCATTGCCAGGGTCATTCTGCGGGAAGCAGGTACTTCCATGGGAACTTGGTATGTGGCACCACCAACACGGCGGGGTTTTACTTCGACTGAAGGACCGACGTTTTTGAGTGCCTGTTCTAATACTTCGAGTGCTTCCTTACCAGATTGTTGTTTAACAATATCAAGGGCATCATACATCAGGCGGGTGGCCAGACTTTTCTTGCCACGGCGCATCATGCGCGCAATGAACATGGTGATGTATAAACTCTGATACCGTACATCCGGTATGATTACTCTCTTATCGGGTTTTGCTCTACGAGACATGCAGCTTACTCCCTATCCAAAAAATGGGGTTAATTAATTTGATTTTGGACGTTTGGCGCCATACTTGGATCGTCCCTGCGCGCGCTTGGCAACGCCGGTTGTGTCCAAGGTGCCACGGACGATGTGATAACGCACACCCGGAAGATCTTTAACACGACCACCGCGTACCAGAACCACAGAGTGCTCCTGGAGTTGGTGACCTTCACCGGGGATATATGCGGTCACTTCGATACCATTAGACAAGCGTACACGGGCAATCTTCCGCAGAGCCGAATTCGGTTTCTTGGGTGTCATGGTTCTCACCACGGTACAAACACCACGTTTCTGCGGCGCGCCTTCAGGTTGGCGTATGCGGCGCTGTTTCATGGAATTCAGTGTATACAGCAGCGCAGGTGCCTTACTCTTGGCTTTTTTGGTTTGGCGACCTTTTCTGATCAGTTGGTTTATCGTGGGCACATCAGCCTCCCAGAAATTTGGTTGCGAATAATTTCGCATTCATTACTTTTCATAAAATGAGACCATCGCAAGTGATGATGGCCTCACCTGGTTTGCCTGAATCTGAATGGGTAAGGTTTCGTGGTTACCGCAATGCATTCAGGACGACGGCGAACAATGTTACCACTTTCGCCGTTCTACGTCAAGGAATCCAGCCTTACAGGTCAGAGAAATCACCCAAACCCAGTAAACCTGTTCCAATCTTTGGCGGACGGATTTTTTCTTCATCCTTGCCAAATTTGATTAATTCATCGCCCTCTGTGACAGCTTCCACTGCCAGTCCAAGGCTCTGAAGTTCTTTAACCAACACCCGGAAGGATGCAGGGATGCTGGGTTCTTCAATCTGTTCACCTTTAACAATCGCCTCATAGGTATTCACGCGTCCGGTGACATCATCTGATTTGACCGTCAGCATTTCCTGAAGTGTGTAAGCAGCTCCGTAAGCTTCAAGAGCCCATACTTCCATTTCACCGAAGCGCTGTCCACCGAATTGTGCTTTACCACCTAAAGGCTGTTGTGTCACAAGACTGTATGGTCCAGTCGAACGGGCATGTACTTTGTCTTCCACCAGATGGTGCAGTTTAAGCATCGTCATCACACCAACGGTTACAGGTTGATCAAATTCATCACCGGTCTTGCCATCGCGAAGTTGCTGCTTGCCGAGGGTGGGCAGTGGAATACCAGTTTCTACCATGACCTTTAAAGCTTTTTCTTTTAGCGCCGTTCCTTCTAACTTACCGGTATCTTTATCCAGGGTTTTCAACCAGACCTTGTAGCAGCAATCCATTGCGGCATGGTCGCGGTCAAGGCGCTCCTGAGAGCTGAGTTGGCTTACATCAAACGCCATCACCATATCCGGATCAAAACCCTGATCCTTCAGCCATTCCTGAAGGTTGGATTTGCGCGCATAGGATTTTTCTGAAGTCAGACGGTACACATCGTACCCGCGTGGACCAAGATACTGTTCCAGGTAGAGCAATCGGACTTCATCATCATCTTCAATGGCTTCGGGCAGATACTGCTGTTCGCGGATCCACTCCCAGCCCTTTTCAGCTGATTCTTTCCACGCCTGATCGATCAACCACGCACGGGCGAGTTCTGCTTCAATCTCTTCTTCGCCAGCCCCATCAAAGACGGGTGTCACTGCGCGGAAGCCGAGTTTTTGTGCAGCCCAACCCAGATGTGTTTCAAGCACCTGACCAATATTCATACGACCGGGAACGCCCAGGGGATTCAGGATGATATCAACCGGAGTTCCATCTTCAAGGAATGGCATATCTTCCACAGGCACAACCTTGGAGACGACACCTTTATTTCCATGCCGTCCGGCCATCTTATCGCCTGCGGTGATTTTTCTGCGTTGAGCTACGGCTACACGCACCATACGCTCCACGCCCGCTGCCAGATCTGTATTATCTTCACGGGTAAATTGTTTTACATCAACAACTTTACCGCGTTCACCGTGCGGAATTCGCAGGGAAGTATCTTTAACATCCCGGGATTTCTCTCCAAAGATCGCTCTGAGCAAACGTTCTTCAGGGGTCAGTTCTTTCTCACCCTTGGGAGTGATTTTTCCAACAAGAATATCATTCGGACCAACTTCAGCACCGATACGGATGATACCGTTTTCATCTAAATCTTTGATGGTATCTTCACCCACATTGGGAATATCACGAGTGATTTCTTCCGGTCCCAGCTTGGTGTCGCGGGCTTCAACTTCGTACTTCTCAATATGCACTGAGGTGAAGCGGTCATCCTGGACCAGTCGTTCAGAAATCAAGATCGCATCCTCGAAGTTGCCACCTTCCCATGAGACAAACGCAACAACTACGTTTTGCCCCAGGGCGATGTGCCCGTTATTGGTGGATGAGGAATCCGCAATAATATCACCCTTGCGAACACGCTGTCCTTTAATTACCGCTGGGCGCTGATCAATACAGGTACTCTGATTGGATCTCTGGTATTTTCTCAGGTTGTAGGTTTTATTTTGATTATCTGCGTTACGAATAATAATCTGTTTGCCTGTTACGGAGACTACCTGCCCTTCTTCTTCAGCAACAACGACCTGTCCTGAATCAAGAGCGGCAAAATACTCCATACCCGTAGAAATGAGCGGGATATCAGGATTAACCAACGGAACTGCCTGAGACTGCATGTTCGAGCCCATCAAAGCGCGGTTGGCATCATCATGCTCGAGGAAGGGGATTAATGCTGCGGAGATACCCACAACCTGGTGTGGAGCGACATCCATATAATTGATGTCTTCAGGAGGCAGGAATTTAAAATCGGAGTGGAAACGGCATGAAATTCTCTCGTCGGTGAATTCACGTTGGTCATTCAATAACGCATTCGCCTGCGCGATGACAAACTTATCTTCGCGGTCTGCCGAAAGGAAGTCAACAATATCTGAAATAAACGGAACAACCAGAATTTGGGTGCTGTCCAGTTTTTTAATGGTTTTAAATGCGCTTTCAGTGACCCGCTCGCCTTTGGCAAGAATGACTTCGCCTGTAGCCTGATTGACTACATCCGCGCGGAGTTTTCTTCCAATAAGCATTGGATCATTCGGAGAAAGCCATTTGATTACCCGGCGGTACGGAGTCTCGATGAAACCGTATTCATTTACCTTTGAGAAGGATGCCAGACGACCGATCAGACCAATGTTTGGACCTTCAGGTGTTTCGATCGGGCAGATACGTCCATAGTGGGAGTGGTGTACATCACGGACATCGAAGCCAGCCCGCTCCCGGCGTAGACCGCCAGGTCCTAATGCGGAGAGGGTACGTTTGTGGCGTAATTCCGCCAGCGGATTGGTCTGGTCCATGAACTGGGAGAGTTGACTGGAACCGAAGAATTCGCGGAGAGCCGCCACGACAGGACGGATGTTCACCAGGTTAGCCGGTGATGGTTCATCCTGCTCACGAATGGACATACGCTCTTTTATCACACGTTCCATCCGGCGCATACCGATGCGGAGTTTATTTTGAATTAACTCTCCAACCGTCTTTACCCGCCGGTTCCCGAGGTGGTCGATGTCATCTTCGCGTTCATCGCTGTTATTGATTCGGATCATCCGCTTCAATAATTCGACAATATCCCGCTTGGTCACCGTCCGGTGAGTAACCGGGATGGCTTCTTGCAGGTCAAGTTTCTGATTGAGCTTGTAACGGCCAACTTTTTCGAGGTCATAATGACGCTGATCGAAAAGTTGTTCCTCCAGGAACTGGCGTGAATTATCCAGAGTGGGAGGATC
The DNA here is from genome assembly GCA_964648485.1 of uncultured Leptolinea sp. Taxonomy (GTDB): domain Bacteria; phylum Chloroflexota; class Anaerolineae; order Anaerolineales; family Anaerolineaceae; genus DAIOEK01. The sequence continues at coordinate 36,126 of CAZYOF010000024.1, read as the reverse complement.
TCCCGGTCTCATGCGCTTGAAAAATTCAATCAATGCAGCTTCTGCAATGGTTTTACCATCAGAAAGATCCCAGGATGGTTCCTGTTTCAATGTAGAGGTGATGAAAAGCCGGTCTGGATTTTTATCTACATCTTTGAAAAGATCAATCAGTTCTTCATCACTTCCGGTAGTCAGGAAATCTGATCCGGTACCGTCATTCACCGCCGCTAATGCGCGCAGGAATACAGTAATGGGAACGGTACGCTTGCGGTTGAATTTCAGGATGATGTAATCGTTCTTGCGTGTTTCAAATTCCATCCACGCGCCACGATCGGGTATTAATTTTGCCATCGCCAGCGGACGACCTGTGGCTCGATCAAGTGTCGCTTCGAAATACACACCTGGCGAACGGATAAGCTGTGAAACAACCACACGCTCTGTTCCGTTGATGATAAATGTGCCTTTTTCAGTCATCTCAGGAAAATCGCCAAGGAAAATTTCCTGTACATTCGGTGACGCGACTTCAGATCCGGCAAGCAGCACCTTCACATACAGAGGTGATGCATAGGTCAGATCCTTTTCCACACATTCTTCCATGGTGTGTTTTGGCGGATCAAACCGGTAAGAAAGACCAAAGTCTTTGGCTTCTTGAGCTCCGCCGGGGAAATAAAGTTTCATCCCCTTGTTGTAGCTTTCAATGGGCGAAAGCTCATTAAATAAATCATACAATCCTTCCTTTTTTAACCGCTGGAAGGATTCAAGTTGAACTTCGATAAGTTTTGGCAGCTCTAAACTGACAGGGATACGCGCATATGATTTGGTTGGTAAATCCGACGCCATTCGCTTCTCCTGGTTGAAATAACCTGGGGTTTGATTGTTTATCCGATTAAGGGAACGATGCCCATAAAATGCAAAAGAACATTATATCGAATAGGATAATATATGTCAATATTTTCTAAAAATTGATACTGCTATATTTCGCCGTTTCGGAAAGGTTTTATCTGCAAATACTCAATGATTATCCAATGGCTCCCTGCAAATATGCTTTTGTGCGTTCTTCACGGGGATTTTCAAATACTTCTCTGGCTGGTCCGCTTTCTACCACTTCCCCCATATACATATAACAAACATAGTCTGCCAATCGCCGTGCCTGCCGGAGAGTATGTGTGACCAGAACCACAGTGTACTTGTCCTTTAACTCCATCAATTTTCCCTCGATATGTTGAGCAGAAATAGGATCCAGCGCTGACGTTGGTTCATCCGCCAGGATCACTTCAGGCTCGAGGGCAAGCCCTCTGGCGAGGCATAGCCGCTGCTGTTGCCCAATAGAGAGCGATGTGGCGGGTGTATGTAATCGCTTTGCTACTTCATCCCAGAGTCCTGCCATTTCAAGGTAATGGCGGACGATCGGCTTCAGGTTCTTGCTGTTGTTCACCCGATGTATTCTTAATCCATAGGCAACATTTTCATAGACCGACATTGGTAGCGCAAATGGACGTTGCGCCAGCAACCCGATTCGTGTGCGGATTTCCGTCACATCCATGCCGGGGTCAAAAATGTTTCCGCCATCCAGTAAGATCTCGCCATTGACATGAGCGTTATCATCCAAATCTAAAAAACGATTCAAGCTGCGAAGCAGGGTGGTCTTTCCACATCCAGAAGGACCCAGAATTGCGGTGATCTGTCCGCGGGGAATATCCAGACTTACATTTTTCAAAATTTGTATTTGATCAAACGAGACATTAAGATTTTTTATGCTGATGTGGGTTTCCATTGACCACCTATTTTATTGAGAATTTTGAAAGCCGCGCCGCAAGAACACGGGAAAGAATGCTGACCGCCAATATCAGAATTGTCAGCAATAACGCAGCAGCGTACGCCCTTTGCTGCACTTCGGGAAAAGGAGTAGAAAGCTGAAAGAAAACCGCCAGGGGTAGAGAAGCAGTCGGATCGAGAAGAGATGTCGGTATGCGGTCGGTGTAACCTGCTGTAAATAAAACAGCTGCCGCATCTCCAATTCCACGTCCAAATGCCAGAAGCACTGCGGTCATCAGTCCGGGTAACATCTGCCGTAAAACAACCTGAAAGGCTGTTTCGAGGCGGGTAGATCCCAATGCATAAGAGGCGTGGACTAATTCGCGGGGCATCAACCTTAATACTTCATCCATGGAACGCACCATAATGGGTAGCTCTACAAAAGCCAGTGTGATGATCCCGGCGAGTAATGAGGCTCGCATCCCCATCGCCAGCATGATCGTAAAACCAAATGCACCATAAACAATGGAGGGCACCCCCCATAAAACATCTAAAGCCAGCCGAACGCCCATCGCCCACCTAGACTTCTTCTTTAAATAGGTATTTAACCCGAGAGCAATTGGCAATCCAACAATTAAGGCAAGTAAGGTCCCACCCAGGGCTAAATAGATGGATCCGATAATGGCGTTAAGAATTCCGCCTTCTTTACCCAGGTAAAACCCACCCTGAGGTACCTGCGAAATCATTGCCCAATTTAGAGCAGGCAAACCTTTGATCAGAAGGGTTATTAAAATCCATCCAAGGCTGCCTCCTACGATGATTAACGAAAGATACATCAATGTCATCATGAATACTTCAGTTAATTTCTGTCTGGTCAACTTTTTCATGCCATCGACCTCGTCATCATCCTGCGTAGAACAATAGCAGCAATCAGGTTGAAGATTAATACAATAATCAACAACAACAATGCCGCCCCAAGCAATGCCGCATCATACATCGGAATCGACATCATCTCTCCATAATTATTTGCAATGAGAGCCGGTAACGGATACGCTGCATCAAATATGGACACCGGAAGGTTGGGAACATTTCCAATAACCATCAGAACGGCGATCGTTTCTCCAAATGCCCGCGAAGTGCCCATCACAACACCGGCAATCAATCCGGTAATTGTCTTGGGAAGAATCACATAACGAACCGTCTGCCAGCGGGTTGCTCCTACCGCCAGAGAAGCTTCATGCAAACCTTTGGGTACGGTTCTCATCACTTCGTAGGATATTGCGATGATAAAGGGCATCACCATTACCGCAAGGACTAAGCCACCCGCTAGAATACTGTAACCAGTCGGATTCTTCGATTGAAAAAAAGAGATCATCGGAAAAGTACTCTCAAAGAAAGGTCTTATATAATTCTGAACCCAGGGAACGATGATGAGCACACCCCATAAACCATATACCACCGAAGGAATCCCCGCCAGAATATCGATAATTGGTTTGATAATGGTCCGGGTGAAGTTTCGGGCATACTCAGCCAGGTAAATGGCTGTCAAAATACTCACCGGAACCGCAAAGACCATTCCAACCAGCGTTACCCAGATGGAACCGCTGATAAAAGGGAGAAAGCCAAATTCACCTAAAGAGGGTTTCCACGTTTTTCCAAGCAGTAAATCATTTAATGGAATCTGCTGCAGAATAGGATAAGCACGATTGAATAGAGCAATCACGAGAACCAGCAGAATCACTGCCGGAAAGGAAGTCATCAACTTAAATGCGTTAGACGCTTGCTGATCCTGGCGTAACCGGGAGTCCAGAGTGCTTCTGGACTCCCGTGTATTTGTTATGATTTCCCGGGTGGATGAATCCATGACTTATTTTAATAATTCTTGAGAGGATTTTAATTGCTCGGCGGTTAATGCTACATACCCTGCTTCATCGACAAAGCTCTGTCCATCCGCCAATATCCAGGTGATGAAATCAAGCTCTGCACCGGAGGGTTTTCCTCTGGTAACAAGGTAAAGCGGTCGCGCAGGTGGCGATGGATATCGATTCTCTGCAACTGCCGCTACTGCTTGTTCCTTTGTAGAGAGCGTTTCATCCGAATCTATCACTCCATTACCATTGACATCTAATGGAAGAACGGCTGCACCGGCAACCGGCATCCCGGTCTTGGTATCATATGCGTAATTCAGGTTGTTATATCCAATCCCGAGAGGATCTTTGATGACAGCTTCCAGTACACCTGGATCCGCATTCACGCCAATGCCCAGCAATTCTTCCTGCTTTTTTCCACCGACGTACTTAACCCACATTTCAGCGGCACCACAGGCATCGGATCGGGTGTAAACATGAATTTCATCGGTAATTTCGGGTTTTCCAAGAACCTGTCCCCAGGTAGTAATTTCACCAGTCAAAAAAATTCCGGCGAGGGTCTCTTTCGTAATCCCCTTCTCTTGAAGGTCGCTTAGATAAGGATTCTTGTCAGAGATCGTTCCAAAAACTGCATCCCGTGTTACCGCGATGCCATATGCGCCTTGATCCACTTCTTCCTGCGAGATTTCACGCGACACCATGCCGATATCTACTGCCCCCGCAATCGCATCTGCCATGCCTTTACCAGCGCCCCCGGCAGATATATCTATGCGCACTTCGGGAAGCAACTGCTGATACTCATCTGCCCATTGCACCATCAATGGATACAAAGCAAATGCCCCGGATACAGCAATGGTTTTTTGATTGTTTTGGTTTCCCTGCTGCGTCCCTGCACAACCGGCAAGCATGGAAAGCACAACGAGGTTCACAAATATCAAGTACAGCTTTTTCATTCAACTCTCCTATTTTTTTGTTTCTTGCGGAATGTTGTGCACCACCTCCGCAAGGGTTTCATTATCCAGGATATCAGCGATCGCGTTTCGCACCCGGAACATGACTCTTCGAAGCCCGCAAGTAGTTTCATCCGGGCAGTTGCATGGTTCATAGGCTGTCTGGCTGACACAACGGATCGGAGCTAAGGGTCCATCCAGAATTCTGATGATTTGCCCCAGCGTAATCTGGTCAGCATTCTTGGTTAAGTAATACCCGCCATTCACACCCATCCGGCTGCCAACCAGACCGGCATTTTTGAGATTCAGCATAATCTGCTCAAGAAATTTGATCGGAATATTCTCGCGGTCAGCAATTTCTTTGAGTTGTATATACTTCTTCTGCACCGACCAGGAAGCCAGATCGATCATTGCTCTTAAACCATATTCACCACGTTTTGAAAGTCGCATATTTAATATATTCTATAAAGTCTATTGATTTAGTCGTATATTAACGAAAGATGTGAATACTGTCAAGGTGTTAGAGCGGTCTTTTTTTCAACGACCCAATTCTGATACAATATTGAAGTGAATCAAAAACAAGGACTGCTCATAAGTTCAGGGCTCTTCTTTTTTGGATTGGTATTAGTCGGTATTTTTCTCTACCAGCCAGTATCATGGATCTTAAACGGCAATCCCAGCTCGCTGGTATCTTTTGGTTTGACCCCTGCAGAAATTGCACAAAATGCCGGTTTCCCTTTAACCGTGGGCGACCAGATTCAACCTGCTGCCGATTCGCTTTATCTGGGTGGAACACCCATCCGGTTGAACCAGATTTCAGCTTACCTGATTTATCTCAACGGAGAACTCTCATCCATCTACGCAACTGACCCGATTCCGGCGAATGTTTTATTAGCAGCCGGTATTTACCTTTATCCGGGTGATCGTGTAGAAATGGATGGGCTGGAAGTTAATCCTCAACTTGCTCATGAATGGAAAAATCAGCACACAATGGAGGTAACTCAATCCAGCCCACGCCATCTGATTCTCCCGGATGGATCAATCAGACCATTTTCATCGATATCAGAAAAAACCGAAGACATCTTATGGGAATTAGGATTGGGAAATGAAGCAGTTTCCCTGCAGCCGGTACAAAGCCTGGATGATCCGGCTGACAACGATCAGGAAAATTTACTTACTTATAAGATCATCCTCCCTGTAGAATTGAATGCAAATAAATCTGCAAGCCTAGTGATTGCCGAAGATTCTCTCACCCGTATTCTGGCAAGAACTGGGCAGGCTCCGCAGGGATTGGATCAAATAAACAACCAGATCACGCCCGAAACGACCTCGCCTGATGATCTTTCTGTGCAACATATCGAGGAGACTCTCACTATCAGCCAGAAAAGCCTGCCGTATCAAAAACGCTCCGAGATGGATGATTCGTTAGAATTGGATCAACAAAAAGTCACCCAGGCAGGGCAATATGGTGTGTCAATGGAATTAACCCGAACCCGTTACCGGGATGGTGAGGTTATTTCAGAGAATGTAGAAAAAGAAACTGTAATCCAACCGCCCGTGGATGAGGTTGTGGGCTACGGAACAAAAGTAAACGTTCGAACCCTGGATGTGGGTGGTAAAACGATAGAATATTACCGCGCCATATCCATGTATGCTACATCCTACTCACCATGCCGTTCAGGTACAAGTAAATGCAGTTATGGAACCGCATCTGGCGAAACAGTACGTAAAGGTATTGTTGCGGTTATTCCCCGCTGGTTTGCATACATGGCTGGACAGCAGGTATATATTCCCGGATATGGCTTTGCCATTATTGGTGATACGGGTGGTGGTATTCCGGGAACGAATTGGATCGATCTGGCTTACACAGATGAAGAATATGTGGGCTGGCATTCGTATGTAACTGTTTATTTCCTCACCCCGGTTCCAGATAATATCTTATACGACATCAATTAACAACATGAGTCAACAGAACTGCCGTCCAGACCCCATTCCGCCCCTCAATATCCCGATGATTTTGAGAGAAGCAGATATCCGTCCCAGCAAAGGATTAGGGCAAAATTTCCTTTCCGATTCACAGATTTTAGAAAAAATTGTCCATGCTGCTGAAATCGAAGGTGATGACTCTGTCCTCGAGATTGGCCCGGGGTTGGGAAGTCTCACCCGGCATCTGGCTTCCTCTGCAAAATTTGTTACAGCCGTGGAAATAGATAAGAAGATTTTTCCTTTGCTCTCTGAAATCATGCGTTCATATTCAAACGTGAAACTGATTGAAGGGGATATTTTAAATTTACAACCTGTGGACCTGATGGATCAATCAGATTACATTGTCGCAGCCAATATTCCGTACAATATTACCTCTGCCATTATTCGGCACTTACTTGAATCAACGCGTAAACCGGCTCGTATGGTATTAACGATTCAACAGGAAGTGGCAATACGGATCTGCGCACAACCCGGAGATATGAGCCTTCTTGCATTGAGCGTTCAGGTATTTGGAAACCCAAAGATAGAATTTCGTATTCCCTCCGGGGCTTTTTACCCTCCTCCGAAAGTGGATTCAGCCGTAATCCGAATCGATCTATACAATCAACCGGTCATCGCGGATGAAATGCTGGATAAGTTTTTCAGCATTATCCGGGCTGGCTTTTCACAGAAACGCAAGACTCTCAGAAACAGTCTTTCTCATGGATTAAATCTACCGGCAGATACGGTCTCTAGCTGGCTGAACCATTCCGGAATTAATCCTGCTCGCCGTGCAGAAACGCTTTCTCTCGAAGAATGGAAAAACCTGCTATCACACCCTATTAATGCATAAAAAAAGGCATCCATTTGTTTGGATGCCCGAATTTATTCCCTTGTCATTTTTATTCTGATTTTATAAATTTTTCTGCCGGATACCCGCAAACCGGGCAGGCTGTGGTGGGTTTCCCGACATGCGTATGCCCACAAATGGGGCAGATATAATAATCCACTTCTCCCTGATCTGATCCAAATGCTTCCAGCGCCTCTCTATAGAGAGCTTCGTGTTCTTTTTCAACTTCCCAGGCATATTTAAATGCTCGGGTAGCCTGTTTTTCACCCTCCGATTCAGAATCATGGATAAACGCCGGATACATACTTACGACTTCGTAATTTTCTCCCTCAATCGCTGCCTGCAAATTCTCTTTTGTAGATTTAATCTCACCCAGTGCTTTTAAATGATTACCTGCATGTATGGTCTCTGCCAGGGCAGCAGCCCTAAAAAGCTTTGCAACCTGAGCATAACCTTCCTTCTCAGCTGCGGCGGCAAAGTGATGATACTTTCTCGATGCCTGTGATTCACCTGCAAAGGCTTCTTTTAAATTCATACTCGTCTTACTCATACCAATCTCCTCTTTGACAAATCATGATGTATCTTAAGCAGACGCCAGACGCGAACCGCTGCTTCAATTTGAATTTTTAAGGACATCTTGGATTCACCCAGCCTGCGGTCAGCAAAATAGAATGGGATTTCCACCATCTTTGCACCGAGCAGATAGGCAACATAGTTCATCTCAACCTGGAATACATACCCATTGGATCGGATCTTATCCAGCGGCATCCGTTCCAGTAATTCTCGCTTCCAGAATTTAAAGCCACCGGTAACATCTTTAAGCGGTATCCGCAGGATAGTCCGGGAGTAAAAATTCCCAAAGCCAGAAAGAGCTTTCCGCCAGGCAGGCCAGTTATCATCCAGGCTTCCACCTGGAATATATCGCGATCCTAATGCAAGGTCTGCCCCCTGCGTGAGAGCATCACAAAGGGGTGGAACCTTATCTACCGGATGGGAAAAATCACAATCCATCTGCCCGATGATTGTAGCTCCCTGCTCCAGGGCATATTTGAATCCGGTGATATACGCGGTGCCCAGCCCAAGTTTGCCGGTGCGATGGATCACATCCACCCTTCCAGTTTCGCGCTTTAATGCTTCCGCAATATCGCCCGTCCCATCGGGGCTGTTATCATCTACGACAAGTATTTTTAGATCTGGAAGAAATAGGTTTAATAAAGCGGAGACCATGAGGGGAAGGTTCTCCGCTTCCTTATATGTTGGTATGACGATAATCAACGACAAACAATACCTCGGTTATAACAATTTTGATAAATCTTCCGCCGCCCGCCGCATATCGAGAAATATTAATCCGAGTTTTGCGTGATCCTGTGCAAGCGCCGTAAGAACAGCATCTTCACCGATATTCATAATCACAACATATCCGTTATTCCCCTTGATATATACCTGTTCAAGGCGACCTTTACCCAATTCACGTGTAATTTTTTCCCCCAAGCCAAGCATCGCGGCAGACATCGCCGAAACCCGGTCTTCCTCAGCATCAGGTGGAAGCGCAGAAGCGATTGTTAGTCCATCTACACTTACAACAGCAGATGCCTCAATATCCGGTGATGAGGCTTGCAGTTCACGCAATCGATCAACCATGAGCTGGGAACGATTCTTTGTCACGGCTGTACTCCTTTGCTTGGCATTACTGGATTCATTCATCAATAATCTAGCATACCCGCCGTGAATCGTCAAGTTGAAATCAATCCGGATTATCATCTACATTTAATTGATATCCCGAATTTCTTTGATAAAATGAAAAAACGATCCTGAAACCACATCAGGATAATTGGAGACCATGAATCAGGTATATATCGAATGAGAATCTATCGTTACTTATGGGTGTTGATATTCGTTACTGTCACCATCCTTCCTCCCAAAAGCAGCGTATCTGCAGAGATGAACCTGGATACCAATGAGAACTACTCAGGTGCTTCTATTTGTTCAACCGGAACGGAAGATTTTACAAACTGTCTGGTGATGGGTCCGGCAAAAATTAAACAGGATTGGGCAAATAGGGGTGTATCTTTTCCATTGAGCGGATTACCTGCATATACACCGGATGAATCCTATAACACCATGCCGTACTATTACGCCAAAATAAATGCTGATCCCCGCCGAGAAATCAGACTGTTTTCTTCACTGGAAGATGCAATCAGAGCTGAGAACCAAACAGGCAGTATTCCGCCCGGGGAAACCCGCTGGGTGGCATACATCACCCGCGCGGATATAGACAGCGCACATTATGTTCAAATACCGGATAGTTTTGAATGGGTCAGGGCTTCACCAGCATCCATCTCAACTTTTCAGGGTTTGGCTTTCTATAAAACACCCGATCATGAATTTGGCTGGTTTGCAGATAATACTGCCAGTCATGTCGCTCCCAACCTGGAAAGCGGACAAACAGGGAAACAGTATTATCGCAATGATGTTGTTGAGATTTTAGGAAAAGGTCACGGTAATGAAGCAGATTGGTACCAGATTGGTCTTAACGAATGGGTTTTAAGCAGATATGTTAAAAAGGTTACCATCAATACCACGCCTCCTGAAGGGGTAACAAATAACCGCTGGATCGAAGTGAATCTGTATGAGCAAACCCTGGCGGTGTATGAGAACAATCAATTAATTTTTGCCACGATGATTGCAACCGGTCTGGATCCATTTTTTACCAAACCGGGTCTGTTTCAAATTCAACGCAAACTGGATACAGAAAGAATGACTGGCGCATTTGAAGCGGACAGATCAGATTTCTACTATCTGGATAAAGTTCCCTGGACGATGTACTTTGATGGCGCCCGGGCACTGCATGCGGCGTATTGGAGAACCATGTTTGGATTTCCCCAATCGCACGGATGCGTGAATCTCTCACCCGGTGATGCACATTATCTTTTTGATTGGGCAAATGAAGGTGATTGGGTGTATGTTCATGATCCATCTGGTCAGACACCAACCGACCCCGCCAAATATGGAGAGGGAGGAGCTTGATCCTCCCTGCCTTTATGGCAGAACCCTGACGAGCATACTGGTGGCAGCAATATCTTCAGCCGTAAAAATATCCTGTGCCCGAATAATCAGCCTGGCGTAAGTCGTTCTGTTTACATCGACCTGATACTCGTATTTAATCCATTGATACTGTAAAGACGCCTGAATGATGGATGGTTCTTCGAAACGGGCAATCATTGTACCTTTGTTATCAACCAGCTCCACAACCAACCGGCAGTCGACTCTGCATTTCACTGCTCCTTCCACCAATACTTTCCCGTCTTTCAGGTTCTGATCAGCGTAGGGACGGTACAGCGCAAAAGGTTCTTTTAGGTTATCAGCAGCTGCCAGATCTTCTTTACCTACTTTAAGCAAAATCAGTTCTTCTGTTGCCAGAGCTGTCATCCTTTTGTATTCATCTAAAGTGAATATGACCAGCCTGGCAGATTCAGCTGTAACACGTGGAGAAAATTCAACCATTTCGTTGATTGCGGTCCTGCCTCCCGATGCATAGGCACGATCCCATCGTTTGGATACCAGTACTTCTCCATCTTCGCCGATCAACAACATAAATATCTCGCCCCGCGAGCCGGTCGCAACGGTCATATTGAGATTGAAGGGTGACAATACCCGTGAGATCGAGCCAGGCGAGAAGATTTTTATCGGCGCATCATGAATGGGCGGCGTTGGTAGAGTTGCGGTTGGTGTGAACGTTTTTGTTGGGCGGGGAGTCCATGTATTACTGGGCGTTCTCGTTGGGCGGGGAGTCTTTGTTACGGTTGGTGTTCTGGTCGGCGTCCCTTTTGTCTCGGTTATTTTTGGTGTTTGGGTATATAGTTTGGATGTTGGATTACCTGCATTGTTTACAGGTGACCGCGTCACTGGTATTGTGGATGTTGGTTCTAAAGTGTAGGTGAAACTGGCGGATGGAATCGTAGCGGATATGTTATTTGCCGTCTCAACAACAGAAACAGGCGTGCCAGGATTACAGCCGGTGAAGAGTAGTGAACATATACAAAGCAAGTAAATCCCGTACTGTACGCTTGTATGATTTGCCATAGCTGCTAATTCATTCAATCACAGGAGAATATTTCTGAATCACATCCTGAAGCTTTTGAAGCGGAATTGGTTTTTGAATATAATCTGCTGCTCCGCATTTCCGGCATACCGAAGCATCATCTGCAGTCACACCTGCCGAAAGGATGATGACAGGAATATCTTGGATTTCGGGAGTTTCTTTTATTTTTTTGAGTAAGGTAATCCCATCCAGATCAGGTAACAACAAATCGAGAAAGATAATGTTCGGATTATTCTCTTTGATTAGCTGAATGACTTCTTTGCCAGTCTCTGCCAGGATCGCCTGGTACCCCAGCAAAGTTGCAGCCTGTCCCATCAGGTTCAGGGTATTTTCGTTATCGTCGGCAAAGAGAATTCTGGTCATGAGAAAAGGATGATGATATGTCTGTTATGAATCTACCCATGCAGGAATTATTACTTCCCTGCATGGGTAGAAATGAATATCACAATCTGTATATCTCGCTATATTTCTGATTGAGATACCGGAGATATGGTTCAGGCGTGATGGTAGAGCCAGTAATCCGTTTAACCATATCCTGTGGATCAAATTTCATACCATGGGTATGGACCTTTTCGCGAAGCCAGGCGAGCAGGGCGGCAAATTCGCCATTGCGAATTTGGGAATCTAGTGCGGGTATATCCTCACGGATTTTCTCCCAGAGCTGCACTGATACCAGATTGCCAAGGGCATAAGTCGGGAAATATCCCATGCTCCCGCCACTCCAATGGATATCTTGTAATACTCCCTGTGCGTCATCGGGTGGAACTACGCCCAGGTAATCCTTCATCTTGCTATTCCAGGCTTCGGGCAAATCCTTTACTGCAAGCGCGCCTTCCATCAAAGCAATCTCCAACTCCATTCTGAGCATGATATGAAGGTTATATGTAGCTTCATCTGATTCAACCCGAATTAATGAAGGTTCAACTTTATTAATCCCTCGGTAGAAATCCTCTAAACTGACAGTTCCCAAAATGTCACTGAAAAGGTTCTGGAACCTGCCATAGAAACAAGTCCAGAATTCTTTGGATCGTCCGACCAGGTTCTCCCACATGCGGGATTGAGACTCGTGCAGCGCCATGGACGCGCCGTTCATCAACAGGGTTCTTCGCAGAGCAGGGTTAATTCCTTGCTCATAGAGGGCATGACCACATTCGTGCATGGTTGAGAATAGTGCAGAAGAACCGCTATTGGGTAAGAATCGTGTAGTGATACGAACATCATCTGAACCAAAACTGGTTGTAAAAGGATGCGCTGCTTTATCCTGCCTGCCGCGCTTCCAATCGTAGCCAAAACGGGTGATTACTTCCACACCAAAATCCCATTGTTTTTGTTCATCAAGTGTAACCTTCAGGAAGGAATCATCCACCTGAGGTTTTTCAGAAATCGCCTTGATCAGAGCTACTTGTTCAGTTCTGAGTTTGGCAAAAATCTCTTGCACTTCTTTTGTTTTCAAGCCGGGTTCATAATCATCCAGCAAAGGATCATAGATGTGCTCGTAGGGCTTAAAGAAGTCAGCATACTGCCGGCGTAATTCAACAATTTTTTCCAGGTGAGGTTGAAAAATTGAGAACTTAGACTCAGATCTGGCAGTTACCCAGGCTTCCTGTCCTATCGCTATGATCTGGGCAAATTCCGCCACCCACTCCGATGATACATTTTTTTGTTTCTTAAATTCCCGGTTGGTCACATGGATCAATCGGGCGTCATCAGAATCAGGATCAAGTTTATCAGCGTAAGAGACAAGATCCACGAGGAGAGAACCAATCTCATCGCTAACGAATTTTTCGTGGGTGATTTTTGCCAGAGTTGATAACTGTTCTCCCCGGGCTTCTGCTCCACCGGGTGGCATGTAGGTCTGTTGATCCCACCCTAATACAGCCTGAGCTCCGCCAAGATCAGAAATTTCATTCAGAAGTAGTTTTAGTTGTGCAATCTTTTCTTCCATATTTTCTCCATAAATTACGCGACCCGCCAGCGTAAATCTTCCCCTTGTAATGCCCGGGCAATCTCGCTGGATATGTCTTCAGCAGCTCTTGCTTGAGCTTCCACGGTTTGCGCACCGATATGCGGAGTGCAGACTACTTTCGGGTGGGAAACCAGATCGGTGAGACCGGGTGGTTCTGTGGCAAAGACATCCAGAGCGGCACCGGCAACCTTACCGGAATTGAGTGCATCTAACAGCGCTGCTTCATCAATTACTCCGCCACGGGCAGCGCAGATGATATATACTCCCTGCTTCATCTTCGAGAATGCATCGGCATTGAGGATATGCTTGCTTTCAGCAGTCAGCGGGATATGCATGGTAATCATGTCTGATTTTTTGAGCAAATCATCAAGTGAAACCGGTTCAGCCCCTCGTGCTGCGATTTCATTCGCAGGAATAAGCGGATCATAACCGATCACATTCATATCAAAAGCAGCTGCGCGTTTTACAACCGCTGCGCCAATTCTGCCCATGCCAATTACGCCAAGAGTTTTTTGTGAAAGTTCTGCTCCCTCAAATTCTTTCTTCAACCACTTTCCTTCTTTCAGCGATCTATCAGCGCGAGCCAGATCTCTTACGGCAGCGAGCATTAAACCCAGTGTCAACTCTGCCACAGTAACCGTTGTTGCCAGAGGGGAATTAACAACAGTTACCTTCTTTTCTTTGGCGGCAGCCAGATCAATGTTATCCACCCCAATCCCTGCTCTGCCAACAACTTTCAACTTTTTCCCTGCTTCAAATACAGCAGCCGTCACTTTTGTGCGTCCGCGGACAATTAAGGCATCATAATCGCCAATGACAGTCAAAAGCTCATCCGCAGAGATTCCTGGACGATCATCCACTTGAGCAATGTTTCTGAGGATTTCCTGACCATTAGACTCTAACCCATCGGTGAGCAAGACTTTCCAAGAACCCATAGATCCTCCTATTTTTTTTCAAATAGTTAATATGAGATATAAGTGAATTGTACACGATTATCTGATAGTTAAATAGAAGACCAGCCGCTGATTAATCAGCGGCTGGTTGTTTACACAAATATTCAGATTATTCGTAGCGCAAAGCTTCAACCGGTACCAGGCTGGCTGCTCGATTGGCTGGATACAGCCCAAAGAACAAACCCACAGCCGTCGAGAAAATTGTTGCCAGCAATATCGAGTCTAAGCCGACTTTGGGATTGATCGGTGTACCGCTGGCAGCGGCAATCTGCCCTACCACGACGCCAATAAGTATACCCAGCAGAATTCCGATAATGCCGCCGAACATGGACAACAGGGAGGATTCAGTCAGGAACTGAATAAGAATATCCCTCCTTCGTGCACCCAGGGCTTTGCGTAAGCCAATTTCTCGGGTCCGCTCAGTGACGGAGACCAGCATAATATTCATAATGCCAATTCCGCCTACCAGTAAAGAAATTCCAGCGATCCCACCCAGGAAGATGGTTAGAACTCCGGTGATCGTCTTTGCAGTATTTACGATATCATCCTGAGAAAACACCGTAAAATCATCCTCACCAATTCGGGTCATATGCCGTGTACGGAGAATATTTGAAACTTCATCAGAGGCGAGTTTAACTGTATCAGCGCTGGTAGATTGAACAAGCAGTAAATCGATCTCTTCGGTATTCCTTTTTCTAATCAGGCGAGTACCTGCGGTATCAAAAGGCACCATAATCAGATCGTCTTCACCGCCAAATGCGCTGCCGCCCTTTTTCTCCAGCACACCTAGCACACGAAATGGATGACCATCGATGCGGATGGTTTCGCCAACGATCCCATCAACACGCCCGAACAGCTTTTCAGCGATTCCGGCTCCCAGCACTGCAACGGATGCCCGTGAAAGGATGTGTTCTTCATTAATCAGCTCACCCTCTGTGGTGTTATAGCTGCGCATCGTCTGGTAATTGGGTGTAATTCCTTGCACCGAGGTAGTTGTTTTTTCCCCGCCATAGGTTACATCCACAGAACCCTGAATCACCGCGGAAACATCCTGTACATTGGGAGCAGCAAAAGGATCAGCGATTGCCTGCATATCAGAAAGAGTGATTGGTTTGGGATTCTGTATCCTGATATTCTGGTTGCCCTCGAACACAAACAAGAGGTTGGTTCCAATTCCACTGATCGATCCGGTGATCGTTTCCTGGGCTCCCTGTCCGATGGATAGCATCGCGATCACTGCAGCAACGCCAATGACAATGCCCAGAATGGTTAAACCTGAACGCATTTTATTGGATATCAGGCTCTCCAATGCTTCTAAAATTGCCTGCCCAAGGTTCATGATGCAGCCTCCACTAATCCATCCTTCAAGCGGATAATTCGCTTCGTCTGGGCAGCTACATTCGGATCATGGGTCACAATAATCAGTGTTGTTCCACGTTCACTGTTCAATTTCAACAGCAATTCCATAATTTCCTTGCCAGATCGTGAGTCCAGATTTCCGGTAGGCTCATCTGCCATAATAATGGCTGGATCATTGACCAGCGCGCGGGCGATGGCTACCCGTTGCTGCTGACCACCTGAGAGCTCTGCCGGGCGGTGTTTAATTCTTTCACCCAAACCAACCAGGGCTAATGCTTCTTTTGCCCTGTCAATTCTGTCTTTGCCTGTTCCGGCATAACGCATGGGCAGCTCAACATTTCCCAGTGCAGTTGCACGGGGTAGAAGATTAAAGTTTTGAAAAATAAAGCCAACTTTTCTGTTTCTGATGGAAGCCAGCTGATCGTCCCGTAAATCTGCTACGGGTTCTCCATCCAGGTAATATTCACCGGAAGTAGGATAATCCAGGCAACCGAGAATATTCATGAGGGTAGATTTCCCTGAACCGGAAGGTCCCATGATGGATACAATTTCTCCGCGTTCAATGCAGATATCCACTCCATCGAGAGCTCTAACCTCAACCTCTCCCATTTTGTAAATCTTTGTCAGCCGGGAAGCTGAAATAACGCAATCTTTCATTGAATTATCTGCCTCCCATCATGAACATTCCTCCCGGACCAGAGGTAAGTTCAGGACCAGGATTGAGAATGATAGCATCACCAATATTTAGATCACCTGACCGCAATTCGCTATAAGTACCATTGGATGATCCCAATCCTACTTGAATTGAAGTGGGTACATTATCCCGTAACACGAAGACCACCCGGTTGCCATCTACCATCCTTACAGCCCGGTTGGGGATCAGAATCACATTGTCCAGCTCAATCGTTGTGATCGTAACACCGGCAGTCATTTGTGGAAGCACTTTTCCGTCAGCATCTGATAACTCAACAGTCACCATGAAATTGACGACCCCACTTGTAATCGTGCCGACTCTGGCTACCTCTTTCACAATACCGTTATAGGTCTTTCCTGAAATGGCGTCAAAGCTGATGCTTACCGGTTGACCAATTTCAACTTGGTTAATATCAACCTCACTGATCTCGACGTCAATCAGCAATCTGGATAGGTCATCTATTCTGAATGCCTGTGTACCTGCAGTCACTGTATCACCGGGTTTTGAATAAACTTCTGTTACGGTTCCGTTAAATGGAGCTTCAATCTTTGCCATATTGATGGTAGCCTGAGCTGCCGTTACGCGAGCTTCCGCTGCAGCAATATCATCCTTATCGGGTCCGTCTTTCAGTCTCTCCCACTCGCGGTTGGCATCTTCCAATTTTTGCTTTGCAACTTCAAAAGCAGCCATATCAACATCGTAATCAATATCTGAAGGCTTGCTGGTGAACCAATTGAGGGTCGCCTGCTTATTCTGTAAATTTTGTCTGGCGTTGTACAGGTTGGTTTCTGCCTGTGCCCGCTTCGGATTAGCCGGAGAAAGGTTTAGAGTCCGTTTATAAAGCCTTTCTGCCCAATCCACCTGCTCTTGAGCCAGAACAACCTGTGATTTCCAGTACCGTTCATCTTCGGCAGTTCCCCGTTTATATTCATAGCTTGCCACTTTATCCTGTGCATCTTCAAGAGCTTTCTGCGCATCAGCTACCGCCTGAAATGCCTGAGCGGCGGGCAGGTTGGATTTAAGCAAATCGTCTAAATCGCGTTGTGCGTTTACCAGCTCAACATAAGCATTGATAACATTTGCCGGCATTGAATCGTTTTTCAATTCGGCAAGAGTATCACCTGCTTTAATGACTTGATCCACTTCCACATTCACCTTCGAAACTGTTCCACTGGTCTGCCATGGAAGAATGGCAGATTGATTGGAATGGACAGTTCCTGTAGCCCCCACCGAAGCGGTAAATGTGCCTTTGGTCAGTTTTTCTGTCTGGTAATTAGACATCATCTGGGCTGCCTTGGCTTGAGAAGACAACACCACGTAAACAATAATTCCGATGAGTGCAACAGCACCAATGACGATCCACCACTTCTTTTTCATAATTACACCTTTTTCTTAAGTATTCTCAAATTGATTAGGAAACCTAACTAGATGATGATTATAATCATCTTTGTTATATTTTTTATCTTCATAGTATGAAGTTTGTGTAAATTCCTTCCCAAATATATACGCTGGAGGCGTTCCCCGGTTGTACTTTTTTAACTTCTTCTAATCCATATTTGGCATACTGATAACAGGATTACACGGTATGAACATCAAGAGATCTAAATGGTCAGGCATACTGAGAAGCATCATAACTTGCGTTGCGATTGCGATGATTAGCTATCAAAGTGTACCCATGCTTCAATCATCAGCTGACCGGGTAAGGTTATTTACCAGTGGGATGGAATTTGATTATGGTACCTGGACGCTGAATGCATTATTTCAGAAATCAAAAGCAGATGTGCTGGGGGTAGAAGATTATTTGCCCCTGGAAAAACAAAAAAGCATAGTCCTGAATTACGTAGACCTGATTCGCCAGAAGAAACAGTTAACCAATGAAATAAAAGATATTTATGCGAATCCTTCAGATCAAAATCCTGCAGAAACCGCTTTAAATCAGAACCGCCAACTTTCACAGGTAGAGGAAGAGCTGAATTTGATTGCCACTATGGCGGAATCAATACTTCAGCATCAGCTTTCAGAAATCATCGATGAGTTGGGTTTGTCTGCCCTGGGTGTACCGATGCCTCCAGTCCGGTATCATGCTACTCCGTTACCTCAAGCATTGATCATTTCGCCTCGTGAAGTCATCCGGCAGGATGCAAATATTTCCCTTCAAACGTCTTTGACATTAGCGCAGGCAATAGAGCTGGAAAACAAGGTAAGCAGTGAAATGGGGGTATCTGCGCTGGTCGAGCAGATTGGAGGTGTGGGGACCTATCCGACAATGGTGGAAGAAACTTCCGATATTGTCTGGCTGTCAGAAGTAATTGCCCATGAATGGATCCATAATTATCTTCAGATCACACCACTCGGTTTGAATTACGACACCTCTCCAGAAACCAGAACCATGAATGAAACCACTGCCAATATGGCGGGGAAAGAAATTAGATACGCCTTACTCGTAAAATATTATCCTGAGTATGCGCCAGAGCCTGATCCCATCTTATTGCCTGATGAAACAGAAAAACCGGAAAATGAAAGCGAACCTCCCGTCTTCGATTTTCGGGCAGAAATGCACAAGACCAGAATAAAAGTAGATGAGCTGCTGGCTGATGGAAAAATCACTGAAGCAGAGAAATATATGGATGAACGCAGAGAATTATTCTGGCAGAATGGCTATGTAATCCGCAAATTGAACCAGGCATATTTTGCCTTCCATGGAGCATACGCCGATTCTCCCCGCGGAGCAGCCGGGAAAGACCCGGTAGGACCCGCAGTTCGTCAGTTAAGAGCAGATTCTAAAAACCTGGCAGAGTTTCTAAAGAAAATTTCTCGGATGTCTACTTTTGAGCAGCTTCAAAAAGAATTGGCGAATAAGCAATAAATCATTCATCTAATCCGGTGCCTAAATCGGGCATGGATTTTTCGATCGTCTCCGGGGATTCACCTTTTTCCAGCCGATGAACCACCTCATTAAATTCATCCGGCATTTTTTCGCCCATTTCTTCACTCATTTTTCGCATCATCCTGCCCATACTTACCGGATCATTCTCCATACCAGCCATATCCGTTTCCGGGAATTGATCGAGCCGGCTATCATCAGAACGGGCAACGCGCACTCGGTTTATTTTCCGTTGTACATTTTCACTGTCACAGTGGCTGCAAGAAACCCGAATTGCGCCATAATCTTGATAACTGATGAATTTTGAAAATTTTTTTCCACAGTGCAGGCAGATATACTCATATACGGGCATACATCCTCCGCTGAACTTTTTTCGAATTATAATCAGATTATCATCTCAAATACAGGATAATCCATGTCACAAACACCTTTATCGTTTGACCTCTACAACCCAAACCCGCTGATGATTATTATTTCCGGACCATCAGGCGTGGGAAAAGATTCAGTCGTCAAACGACTCATGGAACGGGATACATCGTTCCATTTTGTAGTAACGACAACCTCACGGGAGCGTAGAGAACACGAAATAGAAGGGATAGATTATTTCTTCGTTTCTAAGGAAAAATTCGAAGACATGATCGCCGCGGATGAGATGATTGAATATGCTCTGGTTTATGATCAGTACAAAGGAGCCGAAAAAAAGCAGGTCAGGGATGCTTTTGCCAGTAATAAAGATGTGATTGTCCGGTTGGATGTACAGGGCGCAGCATCATACCGCAAGATGTTTCCAGAGGCATTGCTCATTTTCTTATTACCCAGCAGCGAAGAAGAACTGATTTTCCGCTTGCGCGATCGGGGTACAGAAACCGAAGAGAGCATCGCCCTCCGGATGGCAACCACCCGGAAAGAATTGGAATATCTTCCAATTTTTGATTATATTGTTCATAACCCTGCCGGAAAGCTCGATCAAGCAGTAGATACCCTTCAGGCAATTATCACCGCAGAACATCATCGAATTCAGCAAAGAAAAGTATCAATCTAAACCCTCACTCATTCCATACACTGTAGAAAGCACACAATGACAGATCAAAACCCTCCAGAAATCGAACAGAAAACAAGGGAAGAACCAGAATACCTGCAGGTCAAACAAGCTGTGGTTAAACCCATTGTAACCCGCTGGATAATGGGGATTACGATTGCGTTTTTTGCTCTGCAAACCATCAGCGGATATGTTACCGGATATGATTATCCTTTCCTGCTGGGTGGAAAAATCAATGAATTTATTTTACAGGGTGAGTTTTGGCGGTTCTTTTCTCCGATCTTGCTGCATGGGTCCATCTTCCATCTGGCTATCAATATGTATGCATTGTACTCACTGGGGTCTGCCCTGGAACCGCACTATGGTCATAAAAGGTTCATCCTGCTCTATTTATGCGGGGGATTTGCGGGAAATATCCTATCTTTCGTTTTTTCGGTAAATCCTTCGTTGGGTTCGTCCACCGCGATCTTTGGATTACTCGGTGCCGAAGGAATATTGATTCTGCTGAATAAAAAATTCTTCGGCAAGAATTTCAAGACCCTCATTCTGAACACCGCCGGTATTGCACTGGCGAATCTGATTATCGGATTATCCACCCCGCGAATTGATAATTGGGGGCATCTGGGCGGATTGCTTGGGGGAGTTATTTTTAGTTACATCGCTGGTCCGATCTGGCAAGCCAGAGGATTTGAAACCTATGTTGAGATCAGTGATAAACGGAAGGATCAGAAAAACTGGATTGGGTCTGTAGCTGTACTGATCATCTTCAGTTTACTGGCACTATATCGATTTAATTCCTGAAAAAAAGAATTAGCAAATATGAAAGATGCCCTGTGAAAAATCAGGGCATCTTTGTTATTTTATTTTTCCAGGTTTTCAGCGTAATGACAGGCAACCTGGTGCCCTGGTGATAATTCCCTGAGAACAGGTTCAGATTCCGAGCAATCAGGTCTCGCCCATGGACAACGCGGGTGGAACCGGCAACCGGCGGGGGGATTCAACGGGCTGGGCACATCACCCTGCAGGATAATCCGCTCTTTCTTCATTCCGGGAACAGGCATTGGAATAGCGGAAAGCAACGCCCGCGTATATGGATGGTATGGTTGATTGAAAATTGCCTCACGTTCTGCAATTTCTACAACTTTACCCAGATACATCACTGCAACCCGGTCAGAAATATGTTCGACCACACCCAGGTTATGCGCGATGAACAGGTAGGTTAAGCCTAACTCCCGTTGTAATTCTTTCAATAAATTTAATACCTGTGCCTGTACAGATACATCCAGGGCAGAGACAGGTTCATCCAGCACTAAGAAACGTGGGCGTAAAATCAACGCCCTGGCGATACCGATGCGCTGCCGCTGTCCACCAGAAAACTCATGCGGGTAGCGTGTAGCATGATAGTCTTCCAACCCTACTTTTCTCATGATCTCCATGACCATATCAAAGCGGGTTTTGTTATCACCAATCTTGTGGATTTTCAATCCTTCCGCTATGGATTCTCCAATTGGCAGACGGGGATCCAGAGAAGCGTAAGGGTCCTGGAATATGACCTGCATATTCTTCCGCATCTGTTTGAGAGAATCGCCTTTTAACGAAAATACATTTTCGCCATCAAATCGTACCTCGCCACTGGTATGCGCGAGTAATCGGATCATGGTATGTCCTACTGTAGATTTTCCACAACCAGATTCACCTACCAGCCCCAGGGTTTCACCCTCTTTGATATTGAATGAAACATTATCCACAGCTTTTACCTGGGCGACGATCCTTTTGAATACACCACCCATTACCGGATAATACTTCACCAGATTGACGACTTCCACCAGATTTCGTTCAGGAGTGACTGCTTTGTCCATAATATCCATCCCTTACCCAGCCTTCGTGGAGAGTTGTTCATTTTTTAGAGGGGCAGAATGACCATCAGCATCCTGATACAACCAGCAGCGGGTAAGATGCTTTGAATCACCCAGCGTAGGTAGTAATTCAGGTTCTAATTGGTCGCAGATGGTCAATCCATACTGCTCTTTCACCTTACATCGCGAAGCAAACCGGCATCCTGGTGGCATATCAATAAGATTCGGTACATTACCGGGTATAGCATCGAGAGTCTCTTTAATCTCACCCATTACCGGCACCGAAGCAATTAACCCGCTTGTATATGGATGCAGGGGGTGATTAAACAGCGAATTTACATCTGCCTGCTCTACAATTTTTCCAGCGTACATGATAGCTACCCGGTCAGCCATCTCTGCGATAATACCCAGGTCATGTGTAATCAAAATGATGGATGTATTGAATTTCTCCCTCAAGTCACCCAGAAGGGATAGGATCTGTGCCTGAATGGTCACATCCAGCGCCGTGGTGGGTTCATCCGCAATCAGCAGCGTCGGGTTCAATGCCAGCGCCATCGCGATCATCACACGTTGGGCTTGTCCGCCTGACATTTCATGCGGATATGCATCCGCTTTCTTTTCTGCATCAGGTATTCCGACAAGGCTCAAGAGCTCAACCGCTTTCGCTTTACCGGCTTTCTTATCCATCGTGCCATGGATTTCAAACACTTCCACAATTTGATCGCCTACGGTAAAAACCGGATTCAGGCAGCTTTGTGGTTGCTGGAATATCATCGAAATTTGTGCCCCGCGGATTTTCTCCATTTGGTCTTCAGATAATTCCAGCAGATTTTCTCCATTGAAGAAGATTTTTCCACTCTCAATTTTTCCGGGTGGTTCAATCAGGCGCATGATGGAAAGCGAGGTTACACTTTTTCCGCACCCTGATTCACCAACCAGCCCCAGTATTTCACCGGGGAAAACTTGAAAGTCAATATTATCTACCGCTTTCACAACACCATCATCAGAGTAATAGTAAGTTACCAGACTCTGCACATTCAGTAAGGGCTCTTGATTATCCACGTTATTCTCCTCCATGCCTTATTCTGCAGAACGTAGACGCGGATCAATTGCATCACGCAATCCATCGCCCAGTAAATTGAATGCCAGTACTGTAATCATAATGGCTATACCCGGGAAAAACACCAGGTGAGGAGCGGTAAACACCTGGTTGCGTTCTGCGCCCAGCATGGTTCCCCATTCAGCCAGTGGCGGTTGCGCGCCTAAACCGATGAAGGAAAGGGCAGCTGCATCCAGAATGGCTGTACCAATACCCAGTGTTCCACGAACAATCAACGGCGGGATGGCATTCGGGAGAATTCTGTTCATAAGTATATGAAAATGGCTCGCCCCCAGGGCTCGTGAAGCCGAAACATAGGCATTCTCCTTAACAGAAAGAACGCTGGCGCGGACCACCCTGGCATAGGATGGTATCGATACAATCGCAATCGCGAGTAACGCGTTTTGTAATCCTTTCCCGAGCACTGAGACAATGGTGATTGCCAGAAGCAGCGATGGAAACGCAAGCAGCACATCGAGGATGCGCATGATTACATTATCTAACCAGCCGCCCGCGTATCCGGCAATTGCTCCCAGGAGTGTTCCGATAATGATGGCTACGGCGACGGTTGAAAACCCCACGTAAAGCGATATTCTGGTACCGTAAAGTACTCTGGTAAATTGATCGCGTACATTACCATCAATACCCATAATATGCTGAGGTTTATCTTTTGGGCAGCCCAATAGGTGGATACAGGGAGTGTCTCTCCTGGTTACATCTTCTTTCCCAATCAATACCTGGTCAGGATTATAAGGTGTCATGATCGGCGCGAAGATGGCAATCAGTATCAGAAATCCAAGTAAAACCAGCCCAACAATCGCAGATTTTTGGTTGAAAATCCGGCGTAGAGTGAGCCGCCATAAGCTGTTCGAGCGGTAATCTTTTATTGCTATTTTTCCGTTCAAGGCAGTTTGTGCAGTCATTTTTACTCCAACCGGATGCGTGGATCAATGAAAACGTAAGAAATATCAACCAGTAGGTTTACGACAACATAACCTGTTGCAATCACCACCGTGAAAGCCTGAATAATCGGGAAATCACGAGCAGTAATTGCTTCATATAATATTCTTCCTACGCCAGCTAATCCGAAGATAGATTCTGTCAATAATGCTCCGGCAAACAGAATCCCAAATTCCAAACCAATAATGGTAACAATCGGCAGCATGGCGTTTCTGAGAGCGTGCTTGAGTATCACCAGGTTTTTTCGCAACCCTTTTGCGCGGGCAGTGCGGATATAGTCTTGTTTTAAGACCTCCAACATGGAGGAGCGGGTCATACGGGCAATAATCGCCAGAGGGATGGTACCGAGAGCAACCGCCGGTAGTATCAGGTGCTTGAGCGCATCTCCTACCAGCTTCCAATCACCAGTGATTATTCCATTTAAGATATACAAATTGGATAAAAATTGCGTAATGTAAAACTTGGCTGTATTCGGTTCAAGTTGCCATCCAAGTATCTGATAAAAAGGCACTGAAGTAATCCCGGCAGTTAATCTTCCCGAAGGCGGTAACCAGAGGAATGTATCCTTCAGCAGCAACGCAAATGTGTATGCCAGCATCAAACCAAGCCAATAGACAGGCATCGACACGCCCATATTGGCGATCACCATGGTTAACACATCTGCGGCGGAATTTCGTTTAACAGCAGAAATTATCCCGGCCGGAATACCAATCACAACAGAAAATATTAATGCTAAAAATCCCAGCTCGATTGTCATCGGCAATCTTTCAGCCAGGATCAACATTACCGGACGGCTAAAACGAATGGATGAGCCAAAGTCACCTTGAATAATTTTTCCCATGTAGATGACAAACTGAACAGGGATGGGTTTATCCAGACCATATTGTTTGGTAAAGCGTTCGCAAACATCTGCAGTCGCTTTTTCGCCCAACATCGCCCGACAAGGGTCACCCGGAATCATGCGGGTGAGCGCAAATGTCACCAGCATGATCCCAAACAGGACCGGAATTGCCAACAGGATTCGACGGATTATATATTGAAACATGGGCTTTCCATCATTTTTGTTAGGATAATAGTGCAACGCGGGACGACCCCCAGAGAATCTGGATGATCCATCCCGCGTCGCGTTAGATCAAGAAATTACATTTTCCTCTGCCAGACTACTCTGCAGGAGGCAGGTTGAGCAAGTTACCCCAGAGGGTGCTGAAGTATTCAAATGAACCGGTATTACCGATATGAAGAGGATTAGCGGCATCCCATTGAACCATCAAGGAGGCGACCACATCACCAGCATCAAGATCGGAACCGTCGTGGAACTTCACGCCATCGCGTAAATTGCAGGTCCAGACAGTCAGGTCTTCATTGGGATCACAAGAGGTGGCAAGACCAGGTTGAACTTCAGTACCACCAATTTCGTAAGAAAGCAGTGATTCGACAACCTGTTCGCATGCACGCAGTGATTCACCATCGGTTTCATCAGCGCAGTACAGGGAGATGGGTTCCGCGTTCTGCATCCAGACGAAGGTATCACGATCGCCTGCAGTGACGACAGAGAAGTTCTCGTTGGTTAATGGAGCAGCCTGTCCACCGGTCACATCTGCACGATATGCTACACCGGAACCGCCATGTGCTACAGGAACCATGGGAACCAGTTCTTTGATGGCGTTGTTGGCTGCTTCGTAGTAAGGAGCGGCTTCATCTACATCGGCGATTGCGGCACCTTTGACCAGGTTTTCATAAATTTCTGGATACGGTGTACCAAACTGAGCCTGTGATTTACCGAAGTGGTAATCAAGGAAGTTGGTCACGTGCGGGTAATCAGCACCCCAACCGAGAAGGTGGAAGCCATTCAAACGGCCGTTGGCTGATGCGTCAATAAAGGCACCAGATTCCATCACTTCGATCTCGGCATTGATGCCAAGGTTTTCCTTGAGTTGTGCCTGGATGTCGGCAGCAACCTGGCTTACCTGGGGCAGGTATCCACGGACTACATCACGATAGTACAGAGTGGTGTCAAAACCGTTGGGGAAACCAGCTTCAGCAAGAAGTGCTCGACCGGCTTCGGGATCAAACTCGTACCAGTCTTCACCAACACAAGCGTTGGGGATTGCGCAAGGAGTGAAGTGTGAAGCAACTTCTGATCCGGCGGGGTAGAAGGTATCCACAATTCGCTGGCGGTCAATGCCCATGGCGACTGCCTGTCGGACTTTGACATTGTCAAAGGGCGGGAAGGTGTTGGTCATACCAATGTAGAACACATTCAAAGCTTCGCGTTCTTTCAGCTGAAGGTTGTCATCGGCTTCAATCACTGCAAAATCTTCTGGAGCAGGATTATCGATGCCATCAACAGTACCCGATTGTAGTTCGAGCAGGCGGGCAGCTGATTCAGAACTCCATTTGAAGATTACAGTACCGACTTTGGCTTTCTCTCCCCAGTAATCATCAAAACGCTTGAAGACGATGCTGTCACCGCGGTTCCAGGATTCGATCATGTAAGGGCCAGTTCCGATTGGTTTTTCTAGAATTTCGCGGCTAACCATTGCCTGTTCCAACCATTCCTTGGGTTGTACGTGGAAGGGTGTAAAGGCAATCTTTGAGGGGAAGGCTGGATCAGATGCGCAGAGGCTGATCTCCACTGTTTTATCATCCAAAGCCTTGATCTCTTTAATGAGACCACCATAACCGCAATCTACAGGTCCAGCAGTCGGATCGACTGGGACAAATTCCGGTGCGGCTGGTTCAGCTGGCGCAGCGGGCTCGGCTGGCGCAGCGGGTTCAGCAGGTGCCGCTGGCTGTGCTGGCGCAGCGGGGGCAGCTGGTTGGCAGGCAACCAGTGCCATGCTTAAAACCATAACTAACGAAAAGACGACATACAATACTTTTTTATTCACTTTCTCCTCCGATTGATATTAATCAAATTTGTCAATTTCTTTCACGACAGGAAATAGATAGCAGGTCACCTCCCTTGTTGGGATTTTGATTAAGAGTATATTAGCACAAATTATATAAAGATAAAAATCACATGTCAATTATGCAATTGATCAATATTATGAATACTGTCTCAGTATACAGCACAATCAGGAAATATCCATACCGAATCCGGCAAAAAAGGGTTAACTACACATGAATGCATGTTCGCGGTATACTCACAAGAACATCCCCATCAAGGAGGCAGACCTATGAAACGAGCTGTAAGCATCAGCATCGGATCTTCAAAAAGGAATAAAGCAGTTGAAATTGATATCCTTGGAGAAAGGATAAGTATCGAACGGATTGGTACCGATGGTGACATGGACAAAGCTGCCCAAATGTATCGGGAGATGGATGGAAAAGTAGATGCGTTTGGTGTGGGTGGAGCTGATTTGGGATTAATGGTGGATCAACACTGGTATCCCCTCCATTCCGTCAGCAAACTCGTTGCAGATATCCACATTACACCTACTGCAGACGGTACAGGTCTAAAAAATACCCTTGAAAAGAAAAGTGCCAATATCTTAAAAAAGATCCTCGGCGAAAAATTTTCCGGAAAAAAAGCTCTGGTCATGACCGGTGTCGATCGTTGGGGAATGCTCGAGTCATTTGTAAACGCCGGGTACGAATGTGTATTTGGTGACATGATGTTTTCTCTCGGGTTACCATTTGCTTTGCGGAAAGTGAGTTCCATTAAAACAATGGCAGCCGTTTTAATGCCCGTTGTAGGACGCATTCCTTTTCACTGGGTTTATCCAATTGGCAAAGAACAGGAAAAACGCACGCCAAAATACCCTCAATGGTTTGAGTGGGCAGATGTAGTCGCGGGAGATTGTCATTACATCCGGCGTTATATGCCACATCAAATGAAAGATAAAATCATCGTTACCAACACAACCACGCCGGAAGATATGCAGATTTTCCGCGAAGCCGGAATTAAATACATAGTGACCACTACACCAGTCCTGGATGGTCGTTCCTTTGGAACAAATATGATGGAAGCAGCTATTTTGGCAGCTGTGGGGTGGAAAGATCCGGTGAATTACGCGAAACCAGGTAACTATTTTCAGAAACTGGCAGAGTATGTGGATCAGATAGGGTTTGAACCTCAATTCACGGAGCTGTCTTGATGGATGCCATCATCACAGCGGGCGGAATCCCGCTGCCGGGTGAGCCATTGTATGAATACACCCGTGGCGGATCAAAGGCAATGCTTGATCTTGCAGGCAAGCCTATGATCCAATGGGTTCTGGATGCCATCTGTCAATCTCCCCGGATTGGGCATGTGGTTGTGATCGGGCTGACTGAATTGGGCGGACTAACCTGCTCAAAGCCGGTCACCTTTGTAGCCAATCAGAAAGATATGCTTGGAAACATCAAGGCTGGTTTAGATACAGTAAAAAAACTCAGAACTGGCAGTGACCACGTCATTATCGCCGCATCAGATGTTCCTGGTATCACCGCATCCATGGTGGAATGGTTAATCGATATGGTCGATTCCAATCCTGCTGATCTCTATTATCAAGTTGTGCAGAAGAGTGTAATGGAAACCACCTTTCCAACATCGAACCGCACCTATACGCATATCAAAGGATTGGATGTTTGCGGTGGCGATGTGAATGCGATCAGAATAGATATTGCAGATAATCTGACCGATTTATGGGAAAAACTCATAGCTGCCCGCAAAAATCCAATCAAGCAGGCGTCTATTCTTGGTTTCGATATTTTATTGGGTTTGCTTTTCCGCACTGCTTCACTCGATGATCTCGCCAGGATGATCAGTAAAAGATTGAAATTGACCGGGAAACCGATACTCTGCCCTTTTGCTGAAATTGGTATGGATGTGGATAAACCACATCAACTGGAAATCATGCGCCATTACCTGAACCGGAGGAGCGTCGCTTGAATCTGAAAGAATTTCTAGAGAAAGACATTAATCTCTCAAAGAAATTACAGATCATGGAAACAGATCACAGCCTGAAACCCCTGGCTGTTGTTTTTGCTCATTCAGGTGATTCCTGGTCCTGGTTGGTGGGCTTGGTGGTGGTTTTTCTAACTTCATCCCAAGAGTGGAAATATCGCGCGCTGGTGATGACCGTCAGCTTTATTTTCCTGGCTGTAATTGTTCTCTTTATTAAATTTACCGTCAAAAGGCGACGACCCGAAGGTGAGTGGGGAAAAATTTACCGGGCAACCGATCCGCATTCATTCCCATCCGGTCACGCTGCACGTGCGTTTCTCTTCGCCATTCTGGCGCTGGGGCTGGGTCCAGCCTGGTTTGGAATACTTCTGATCATCTGGGCTCCCCTTGTGACCTTCTCCAGAGTAGTGACAGGTGTTCATTACCTGTCAGATGTGATTGCCGGAGCGATAATTGGGATCTTTGCCGGTCTGATTGTATTGTTACTCTTACCTGAACTTAACCCCTTATTGATGTGGGGTCTCTCTCTCGCGCAGTCAATACTTCCTTAAGATCGATAAAAAGAATTGACCCTCACTTGGTGAGGGTCAATTTGTTTTTATCGCAAGCGGGTTCGCTGTGGATAGGACAGCTGCGTAGAAACACGCATTCGTTGCTGTATGCGGGCAGGGACTTTCAATCCGGGTATTGCCAGATCCTGCTCGAACTCAGAAGCTTTCTGAACCAGACCCCATCTGGAAGCACCCAGGTAAAGGATCTCCAGAATCAAATCACGATAGCTTATTCCATTCGCCCGTGCAATGACACAAAGATCACTGAAATCTGGAGTTAGTCCCGGAAGTGAATTGATTTCCAATAAGTAAGGTCTTCCATCCGCGTCACATCGAAAATCTACTCTCGAAACATCCAGAGCATTGACTGCGCGATGTCCTTTGATTGCCAGATCCTGCAACACTCTGCTGAAATTTGTGCTAATGGGAGCAGGGCATTGAAATTGGGGAACCCCTTCTTCACCAGGATAGAGCTGCTTGGCTGAGTGTCCGTACACACCCGGGGTAACAGAATCAGCAGACTTAACTTCAAGAACAGGCAGTCTGAGAAAACCGTCCCGCTGGTACTGTTCACCTTTCAGCGTGTATTGCTGTGCTCCCGGTCTGCCCAGTACACCCACTGTAAACTCGCGTCCCGAAAGGTATTCTTCCACAAGGGCAGGTTGTGAATATTCTTTAATAACCCACTTTACCCGTTTTCTGAGTTCAATGGTATTTTGGACAATGGATTCCATTCCCATGCCCATGCCTGTTCCTTCTCTGGCGGGTTTAACAAACATAGGAAACCGGAGCGTAGGATCAATCGCCTCATTCCCGGTTACAAATTCCTGAAACGGAGCAACCGGCAGACCACTATCGCGCCAGATCCGTTTGGTTAACGTTTTATCAAGTGTAACAGCGTTGGTAGTCACCCTCGAAGCGGTGTACGGGATGTGCATCATCTCAAAGATGGCGGGAGCCTGCGCTTCACGTCCGTCTCCGCCTAAACCTTCAGAAATGTTAAAGCAAATGTCTGGAACGACATCTCTAAGGGTGAAGGGTAAGTTTACATCGGCTGGGATAAATACTGCTGAATGACCGTCAGATTCGATTGCAGCCCGAATGGCTTCGATCGTCTCTTCTTTGTCAAATTCCGCGCCGGCATCGGCTGGACCTTCCGTGGGCAGTGATGATTCCCCCTTGACATTGGCAACAACGGCTACCCGCCATGGTTTCACCGGTCGCGGTTTACTACTCGGAGGCTTTTCGCTGTCTTCCATTTCTGATTCAAATTTCTTTACTTCATCCATTGTTATCTCTCCTGATGATAATTACAAATGGCTAGTATATAACCATTTCAAATAAATACAAGGGGTAATGATGACTTTCATTTCAAATTTATGTCACATAAATTAATACGTAAAATATGCAAAAAAGATACGAAATCTTGCAGATTATTAACGGGTGCGGTATGCTTATTCAACGGGAGTGGTAGGGTCCCGGTGGGTTCCCCGGTCTTCAAAACCGGTGACGGGGCGCGTTGCGGTCCGTGGTGGGTTCGACTCCCATCCACTCCCGCCTATTGGTGCTTATGACAGAACAGGTTTAGTATGATCGATATAGATCGCGAAATATTAGATTCAATTATCAAAAATGTTTTCGCTATAGAGAGTGTAACAACCGGAGAAATCCAAAAACGCGATTACATCAAATATACTGGCAGCTTTTATAACGAAAATGTTGAAGCTGCTCATATCTCGCTTTTAGAGAGACTCCAACCATATCACCTTCTTCCCTTATTCAGGCTGGAAGATGGCAAACCGATCATTCTCATCATCGAAAATATCACCCGCCAGCCATCCAAGCCCAAACCCGGCTTGAACCTTGTGTTTTTTATTCTCACCCTGATAAGTGTTCTCTTTAGCGGGGCTCTCTATTCATTAAGCGGTGATGAAGCCTCGACTGGAAATTTTTTCAGAGATATCTGGAACAACCTCGGTAATGGATGGTCTTTTGCCTTGAGCCTCCTTGCCATTCTGGGCGCTCATGAATTCGGACATTATCTTGCCGGGCGATATCACAAAGTCCATGTGACTTTACCCTTCTTCATCCCCTTCCCGTTCAGCACTTTCGGTACATTGGGAGCGTTTATCCAGATGAAGGAGATGCCCAAGAACCGCAAACATCTTCTGGATATTGCCATCGCGGGTCCTCTCTCTGGTTTGGTTGTTGCGATTCCCATCCTCATCGTGGGTCTGATGCTTTCCGATGTAACCCCCCTTCCGGCAATACTCCAACCAGGCCAAATGTACCAGGTTGAAGGCAACAGCATTCTATATCTACTCTTAAAGTTTATTACCAAGGGGCAACTCCTGCCCGCTCCGGCAAGTATGGATGGGTTGAATCCTGTCCTCTACTGGGTTAAATATTTCTTTACCGGAAATCCTCTTCCACTCGGCGGTATGGATGTGATGCTCCACCCGATGGCTTGGGCGGGATGGGCCGGTTTGCTTGTTACAGCATTAAACCTGATCCCTGCCGGTCAACTGGATGGCGGACATATCTTTTATGTTCTGTTTGGTTCCAAAGGTATCAAGCGCCTGCTGCCCTTGATCCTGCTGGCACTGATCGGATTTGGTTTTATCTGGAATGGCTGGTGGTTGTGGGCAGTTCTCCTGTTATTTATGGGTAGAGTGCATGCAGAACCTATGGATCAGATTACCCCGCTTGACCAGCCCAGGAAACTGCTTGGCATTCTAGCGATCATTATATTTTTCCTCGTCTTTACACCGGTGCCACTATCCATAGTTGGCATGTAACTTGAACATCTTTTCCTGGATACATATGAAAAACATCATATCTACGATGCTATTTCTTTCTGTAATGCTTTCAGGCTGTACTAATCTGCCTGGCATACCTGCGTATCAAATTACAGGCGCTCCACAAACAACGCCAACCGAAACACCTGAATCAAGTTCACCCGTACCAACCATAGATAACACGCCAATATCTGCACCGACTCTGGTCAGCACGATCGATCCATCACCCGCAAATAAGAAGAAGGTCATCTTCTGGCACCCCTGGGTGGGCAAGAGAGCTGCTGTATTAAACCAGATGGTTCTCGAGTACAACCTTTCAAATCCGCAGGATATTATTGTGGAACTCGTAGGATGGGGCAGTGAAATGGATCTGCTGATGAACATATCATCCAGCACACAAAATCAACCTCATTTAGTGGCTTTATCACCGGAGTACCTGGGGGAAGGTCTTATCCCATCCATTGATCTCTCCCGATTTATTACACAACCACCCGATCAACTCGGCTGGGATGACTTGCAGAATATCTCGGGAAACTTGCTATCACCAGTCAGCCAGACAGGCGAAGTGATTGGTTTACCTGCCAGGCTCGATGCACGGGTAATGGTTTACAACAAAACCTGGGCGAAAGAATTGGGATTTGAGAAAAAACCGGTTACCTGGCAGGATTTTGAAGAGCTCAGTTGTGCCGCAGCCAGGCAGAACAACAAACTATCTGACCGTAAATTTCATGGAACAGGAGGATGGATTATTGATGACTCTCCCGAAGCTTTATTAACCTGGCTCAATCAATATGGTATTACGCTGCCGGATACAACGGTAAATGAGAATTTTCAGTTTGAAAATGTTGATATTGAGAAGATCTTTACGAGAGTGCGCGGAATTGCAGGTAGCGGTTGTGCATGGGAAGCCCGAAACCCAAATTGGGACATCTACTTTCAGGATCGATATGCCGTGTTTATCAGTTTACCCTTCTCGCAATTGGATGAATTACAGGGAAGTCTTCAGGCAGCCAAATCAAAAGATGAATGGGATGTAATCTCTTTCCCTGCAGACACAGCCCAAACAACCTGGACACCTGTTTCTGAATACTATGCCATCCTGCCCGCTGCGGATGGACAAGAACTCGCTGCCTGGTTATTGCTCCGCTGGTTGATGGCTCCAGAACAGGAATTACGTCTGGCGATGTCAGAAGGAACCATACCGGCAAATCAATTGAGCAGAGACGCCATGACCAAGGTGGATCTGCTTCCGGAACAGCAACGGTTCTGGCTCGGACAGATTGGTGAACCGGCAATCATCCCATCTCTTCCAGCCTGGCTGAAACGAAAAAGAGTCCTCCAGGATGGTTTCAACCAGATAATTCAGGCAAACACTTCACAGGACCAGATAAATGTCATTTTAAAGAATATGGATTCCTTTTTCGAAGAGATGGAAACAACAACCCCATGAATCAGGATAGCTACGAAATCTATACCGATGGCGCTTGTGACCCAAACCCCGGAAAAGGGGGCTGGGCGGCTGTGATCATCCATCAGGGGAAGAAAAGGACTATTTCCGGTTCTGAGAATCCAACCACCAACAATCGCATGGAATTAACAGCTGCCATTATGGCGCTCAAGTCAGTTTCTCCAGGTTCTTCAATATCCATTCACAGCGATTCTGAGTATGTAAAAAAAGGGATTACTGAGTGGATCAAAACCTGGAAGCTGAAGGGATGGAAACGGAAAGGGGGCGTGCTGGCAAATGTGGAACTCTGGCAGGAGTTGGACCGGTTAAACCAGATGCATAAAATTCAATGGAATTGGGTAAAAGGGCACGCTGGTAATCCAATGAATGAACTTGCAGATTCGCTTGCCCGAAAAGCTGGCTTGTCAGGATGACGGTCTGATCTGCAATCAAATCATCGGTAAGGCAAATATCCGTCTCCTCCTTTCTCCTTAACATCATACATCGCTGCATCTGCCTTTTTTATCAGGGTATCTTCATCTTGACCATCCATTGGAAAAACACTAATTCCCAAACTTACTGAAATATGAATGGGCGGCTTAGTAAAATCTATGGGCAGCTTTACTGCCTGAATGATCCTTTTTGCAATTTCTTCTGCCCATGCTTCGGGGTGGATATTTTCCAGAACAAAAACAAACTCATCTCCCGATACTCTTGCCAGAGTAT
Organism: uncultured Leptolinea sp.; assembly: GCA_964648485.1. Lineage (GTDB taxonomy): Bacteria > Chloroflexota > Anaerolineae > Anaerolineales > Anaerolineaceae > DAIOEK01. The sequence continues at coordinate 1,434 of CAZYOF010000024.1, read as the reverse complement.
CATTTTCGCGGATACACTTTCTCATCCGGGCAGAGACTTCAATTAATACCTGATCCCCAATTTGGTGACCGTAGTTATCATTGATTTCTTTAAATTTATCCAGATCAGCAAATAATACCGCCAGCGAAGAGCCAGATCGTTTCGCAAGCGCTAAGGCATGTTCCAGTCTGTCATGTAAAAGCAGTCGGTTTGGCAATCCGGTGAGAGGATCATGGGTAGCCAATTCCAGCATGCGCTGCTCAGAATTTTTGATTTCTGTGATGTCAGTTGCAATCTGTAATCGAGCGTAGCCATCTTTCCCCCATCTGATGGCGCAATCGGAGTTTTTGTACCATTTTCCTGTGAGTGGATTATGTCCTTCCCATACAATGGGTGGATTAGGTTCCCCTTTTTCGTTTAACAAATCGGGATTCGTGCAGTGTGCACAGGGAGAATCGAGATTTCTGAAGAGCTTATAACAAATCTGCCCTACAAGGTTCTCTCCAAAACTTTCCTTCATATGATTATTTACAAATAGAATTTCATTGGAATGTATATCACTCACGTAAATATCTGCATCCAGACTGTCCATCAGTCTAACAAAAGATTCATACAACTCCCGTTGTAAAGATTCTGCCTTGGTCAGGTGGGTGATGTCATGATAAAGGATCAGCACACCAGTCTGCTCGCCAGAAACAGAAATAGGCACCCCCTGGCTTTCAACATCAACAGGCGTTCCGTCTCTTCTCCATCTCCTGCTGGTGATGCGCACTAATTCGCCATGGGTTACCCGCTCTGTATAGTAAAGAGCCTCCGTAATCGTATCAGGAATGGTAATAAACTGGTCGATATGCCTCCCGGACATCTCGGCAAATGAATATCCAAATAAAGCTTCAAAAGACGGGTTGCATGCTTGAATATTTCCATCGAGGTCAATAATTACAATGGCAACTGGATTATTCTGCATTAATGCCGCGAATATTCCCTCTCGTTCTTCAGTCGTAATTCGCTCGGGAAGATTGATTTGTTTTGAGTAAAAATATTGTTGAATCTTGTCAGCCATCAATAACCAGTATGAGTTGAAGTATCAAAATTATAAAAATATTCACGAACGATTCAAATAAGATTTAGATAAATATTTTTATCGAGTTTTGTGACTAATCTTTCTTCGATATACAACAAGATAAGATTACCATCCCGGGGAAAAACCCGGGATCATGGAATAAAAAAGAACGGTGGTTAATCCGTTCTTGTTGAGGCGCCGCGCGGGGTTTGTTGAGCCCTGCGAAATCCTCGCTAGAGGAAACCCGGGATCATGGAATAAAAAAGAACGGTGGTTAATCCGTTCTTGTTGAGGCGCCGCGCGGGGTTTGTTGAGCCCTGCGAAATCCTCGCCAGAGGAAACCCGGGATCAGGCAATAAAAAAGAACGGTGGTTAATCCGTTCTTGTTGAGG
>CAZYOF010000023.1:0-44840 GCA_964648485.1 uncultured Leptolinea sp. | reverse complement strand
GGTGGAGCAGTGGACTCATAAGCCATTGGTTGTGGGTTCAAATCCCACCCTCGCCACTTGATATTATGAACCCGCTTTGCGGGTTTTTTGTATGGTATATTCTAAACTATGATTGAGAGTCTGCAGAGAATTAACCGTTCGGTGCAGAGGGCTGGCGCGGTAAGATACTTACTGCTCATGCTTATCAGTTTTGCACTCTCCGTAACGCTTACACGTATATTTTTGAATTTAACTGGTTTCCCCAAAATCGGCGGCGGAAATTTGCATATTGCCCATGTTCTTTGGGGTGGATTATTTTTGTATTTTGCTGCTGTCTTACCATTACAATTTGCTAACCGATGGGTATACTCCATAAGCGCAATTTTTACGGGTCTTGGTATGGGCTTGTTTATGGATGAAGTAGGAAAATTCATTACAAGTAATAATGATTATTTTTATCCACCTGCTGCGCCAATCATTTATTCATTTTTCATAATTGCCTCGATACTCTATTTGCAGGCGAAAAAGAATAATGTCGTCACAGATAAAGCTGCCCTGTATCATGCATTTGATCTCATGGAAGAAGTGCTTGAACATGAATTGGATAAGGAAGAAAGAACTGAACTATTCATTACCCTTCAGAATATCCGTGAAAATTCTCCAGATCCGCAATACCGCCATCTCGCTGAAGAATTGTTACACTTTGTAGAATCAGAAAAAGTATCAACAATTGAAAGGCAATACTTTTTTACAGACCGAATCTATCGTAAGTATATTCAAATTAAAGCAAGATTTTTTACCAGAAAGAATATCTATTATGCAATTATCTTATCTACACTGATCTTGAGTGCATATCTTTTCATTTTTCCATTCAGGTTTTTTTGGTCAATTTCCTCTGTTGAAGCAATAAGTAATGTGATCCGCCCTTACATCCAATCGCAACTAATTACACCTACTTCCGGTCTGGATTGGTTAACAGGTCGAGTAATTCTCGAAGCCATGATCGGTTTGATACTGTTAGTGTCATCAATTCTCTTGATTTTCAAAAAAGAGAATCTGGGTATTTCTCTTGCATATCTAGGAATGATTTTATTGATCACAACACTGAATCTGTTAATATTTTATTACGATCAATTCTCCTCAATAGGAATTGCAGCAATTCATATCTTGATTTTATTGCTGATAATATATTACCGCTCCCACTATCAACAATCTGAATCATTAGAGGGATAATATGCCAATTTACGAATTTTTATGTAACGAGTGTGGATCCCGATTTGAAATAATTTGTTCAATTTCCCAGGCAGATGAGGCGGCAGAGTGCGCACATTGTCATGGTACTCATACTACTCGAGTATTAACTACATGCTTTTCACACACGCAAGGAAAAACAACCTCTGCCAGTTCAGGCGGAGGTTGTTCAGGTTGCAGTGGAAAAAACTGCGCTTCATGCGGTCATTAACTATACCGGAATATTTGATGCTCTGGCACTATCAGCCCTTTCTGCCAGTGTATTGCGTAGTGATTTAATATCTTTCTCAATAAAGAGCAGTGCCCCCAAATAAAGGAAAAAGCACAATATCCATGCCGTGATACAAACTACCATAATTGCAGTTTGTTTACTACCTGTGGATAATGCAATTGCGCCAGCGATTGTCGGGGCAAGAGCAGCACCGCTATTTTCAACAAAGTACTCTACAGCCTGTGCCGTACTTCGTACTTCTGGCAAAGAGATATCAAAGACTGTAGATATTACATTGGGTGACGAAAACGGCATAAATAAAGCTGTAAGGCTCATCAAAATAAAGAATGTTGTTCTCTGCTCAACCGGAGTGAGTAATGCGAAGAATAAGAAAATTGCACCTAAAATCACACCAACACTGGAAATGATAATTCTGCCTTTTAGAGTTCTCTTGAATAGCCAGTCTCCTAAAGCTCCACCTACGAAATATCCACCCGCCAAAATTAATACAATGGGCGCCATTGTCATGAGTACAGAATCGTTGTCATAACCCCGTTCTGTCATCAAATATCCAAAGAAGAAAAAGGTGATTACATTCCAGGGAAAGACGCCCGCAAATCCCTGTAGAAATACAAACCACATGGTTTTCTTTTTCATCACATCTTTTACAGATGCCCAGTTAAATTTAAATTGCCCGAAATCTTCCATTCCCTGAAATTCAGGCTCAGATTTTCCGCGGGGCATTTCTCGAATTCCAAAGAAAATTATAATCGCCATCACAATACCCAGGGATCCGGTGATGATAAAAATCATCCGCCAGCCATCCATACCTGGTATTACATTTGCCAATAAAGGCGCAACCATCAGAGCTAAAATCATTCCTAGAAGGTAGCCTATTGGCTGTGTTAGCTGTAAAATTCCGTATACTCTACCGCGAATCTTTGGAGCAAAATAATCCGCTACCAGGCTATACAAACCGGGGTATGCAGAATCATCAATCCCTGTGGAAGATCGGGTAACTAGAAAACCAGTATAGGTTCTTACCACTGAGCTGAACCATGTGGTTGCTCCCCATATAAATGATGCCAGGGCAAGTAGCTTAGCTCTTGAATACCGATCATATAAGTACCCCCAAATAGGGTATAGTATCGTTCCAACGATTAATGCCCCAGAATTTATCAATCCCCATTGAAAATCATTTAATTTAAAAGATTCGCTGATTGGTAGTTGCAAAGAACCAATCATAAGTTTGTCAGTCTGATGAAGCAGCATGAATAAAGAAAAGACGATAACAACAAAAATTGGGTAGAACTTACCGGGTTTTTTCATTTTCGATTCCCTTTTTCTTAGATTATTTACTTTGCAGGATTGTTTCTATTGCAGGATGAAAACGTGAGTACCGGTATCCTTCACCATATTTTATACCGGCAGATTTACCGATTTCTGACATCTGGGTAAGCATAGCCAATGAGAGCAATTGAAATGGATCACTTTGCAAACCATCAGGCATGATTAGTGCTGTTAGACCAGCAGTCTCTGCCTGTCTTAAAACATCTTTTACCAAGAATTCCACCTGGCTTTGGTGTCTTTGCATGGCATATAGTTTTTTTTCTGCATATTCAGTAACGTCGATAATCTGATTTATTCTGGAAGGATCTTCAGTGTATAAATATTTCTCTATCACATAATGTGGTAGCAAGCCTTCGTTTAAATGTGTTGGGAAAATATTGGGCAATTGGGAGAAATTCACCGCGTCTGAGGCGGCATACGCCAAAAACCGGTGATCTGGATGCACCTGATCTTTTTGATAAGGATCCTCTGCAATCACAACTTCAGGCTTAAATTCACGAATTTTTCTAATTATCTTTTCTCTGATTTCTACAAAAGGCGCTCTATCTAATTCAAAATCGGAATAATTCAAAAATTCTACCTGAGCACCCATAAATATTGCAGCTTCCATTGCTTCCTGTCTTCGTAATTCAGCCAAATCCAGAGGAGGCTGTGAATAGCTTCCACATCTTCCATCGGTGGCAATGAGATATAACACCTCCATATCATCATCGATCATCTTTGCTATTAAGCCGCCCGCGTGATATTCGGCGTCATCAGGGTGTGGAACAATCACAAGGACACGCTTTCTTGTCATATAAAACTCCGAAATGGGAATATGGACAGTATAAACTGATTTGGTAGTTGTCGCAATTGCAATACATCCTCTATTTCCCCTCCACATATCACCGTGTATAATATCGAACATATGAGCAGTTTAATTACAACATTAATTAATGACCGTAATTGGCAATTTCATGATTCCACCAAAGGAAATTTCGTGTTTGTCACGTCAATACCAACAAAAAATGCGATTTATACTGATATTCCAGCTGAATTAACACCAATAATAAGAAATACATTGAACAACAATGGTATCAATAAATTATATTCACACCAGAATCAAGCATGGATAAATTATAAAAAACATCAAAACCAGGTGGTTATCACCGGAACTTCCAGTGGAAAATCCCTTTGTTACCAGATTCCAGCCATGGATTGCATCTTGTCATCTCCTGGATCTAAGGCTTTGTATATCTTTCCAACAAAAGCTCTTGCACAGGATCAACTTAAGTCAATGAATAGGCTTACTTATTCATTGCCAGAGGCTGAGAAACTGATTCAAACTTTTGTATTTGATGGAGATACCCCGGCAGGAAAAAGAAAAATTATAAGAGACCAGGCAGATATTGTCATTACCAACCCAGACATGCTTCATTTTGGAATTTTGCCTCGCCATAACTATTGGGCAGATTTCTTCGGTCATCTTAGTTTGATAGTTATTGACGAAATTCATACTTATCGTGGAATTTTTGGCTCTCATGTAGCCAATGTAATTCGTAGATTGAATCGCATTTGTAGCTACTATGGTAGTAACCCTGTTTATATATTAACCTCAGCGACAATCTCTAATGCAAGTGACCACGCTTGTTCACTCCTTGATATCGAAAATATTGAAGTAGTGGATAAGGATGGTTCTGGACGAGCCGAAAGAATATTTGGTATTTATAATCCGCCCATCGTAAATGAAGACTTGGGTTTGAGAAATAGTGCATTATTTGAATGCCTTGAGATTATTGATCCATTGATTCGGACGAACAATCAAATGATTGTATTTGGACGGGCGCGAAAGACGATTGAATTAATCTACCATTATTATCGTAAGTACTTCCCTGATCATGCAGATTTACTGGCAACTTATCGGGCAGGCTATCTCCCTTCGGTTCGCAGATCAATCGAATCAGCACTTCAAAATGGAAAATTACGCGGTGTAATAACCACGAATGCATTGGAATTAGGTATTGATATCGGTTCGATGGATGTATCCCTCTCAGTCGGTTATCCAGGATCAATCGCTTCGACGGTCCAGCAGATGGGACGAGCCGGTCGTCAGAATCGAAAAGCCTTATCCATCCTCATGACAACCAATAATCCCCTGGATCAATATTTGGCTGCACATCCTGAATACTTTTTAGGCCTCTCTCCGGAAAAAGCATACATTGATCCAAATCATCTACTCATACTCCTTCAGCATATATTATGCGCAGTATATGAATTGCCATTTGCAATACCCTTTAAATTTGGTTCTCTTGAAGGAAATACAATAGAACAATTCCTAAAATTTTACATTTCAATTGGACAAATACTGGAAAGAGACAACACTCATTATTGGGCATCTTCCGAGTATCCAGCTCGCGGTGTTTCCCTCAGAAATGCATCTGGCGATGTGGTCTTGTTGAAAACAGAAGATCATACAATCGGGACAGTAGATCTCACAAGTTCATATTGGATGGTTCATCCAGGAGCTGTATATTTTCATCAAGGCGAAACATATTTAGTCAAAGATCTTAATCTAACTGATCGATTTGCTTTATTAGATGTCAGTTTAGAAGATTATCAAACGCAGCCTCTGCAAACAATAGATATATTTAACACAAATCACATTACTGAAAAAGTAAAGCCGGTTGGATTGCTCAGTTTTGATAATCTGCAGGTAATTTCGCAGGTATCAGGATTTAAGAGAATAAAAATGTTTACCCATGAGGTATTGGATACACAGTTATTAGAAATGCCGGTAACTGAGTTAAAAACAGTTGGATTAACCCAGTTAATTAAGCAAGAAGTAGTTGAGGAACTCAGGCAGAAAAGTCTATGGTTGAATGATCCTAATGATTATGGTCCAGATTGGTCAGATATCCGCCTTGCTGTAAGAACCCGTGATCAATTCCGTTGCAGAAATTGCGGATTGCCAGAGAATAACTTACAACATCATGTCCACCACAAAACCCCGTTTAAATTGTTCCCTGATGCCAGAACGGCAAACCAGCTCGAAAATCTGATAACATTGTGCTCTGCCTGCCATAGACAGGCAGAAACGAATGTTCGTGTTCGTTCTGGTCTAAGCGGAATTGTGTATGCAATTCGTTCTCTTGCGCCCCTATTTCTGATGTGCGATACCGCTGATATTGAAGTTTTGTGCGATGCCCAATCAAAGAATTTTGAAAACCAACCTGCCATCATCCTGTATGATAAGATCCCAGGCGGAATAGGTCTTGCACGTGGCGCATATGACCGTTGGGATGAGATTCTCAAGATGGCATATGAGGTTATCAGCAAATGTCCATGTAGTTCCGGGTGCCCATCGTGTGTTGGTCCTGCTGGAGAAGAAGGATATGGTGGTAAAAAAGAAGCGCTATCTTTACTAGACTGGTTGATGAAATAATGGATGCCTCGTTTAGAAAACGCCTGGCTGATCTGGGTGTAAACTTTGGTGTACCAGATAAGATTAAGACGCACACTAACCATACTTCCCATTTACGCTTATCTGATTTTATTCATTTTGAAGAAGTTTCTAATGTTTTCGGTTCTGCTTGTTTAGTCAATAAGTTTATTAAGCAGCCATACACCCATGGAAGAATTCCCCTGATGTGTGATAAGCCTATCGGCTGGCTGGCAAAACTGCAGAACCTACCAGATATTGAAGAAACTTCACTGCATCGGGTTATATATCTTGATATCGAAACAACCAGTTTATCTAATGCATCCGGAACTTTGCCATTTCTCATTGGTTTATGCAGGGTAGCAGAAAATCAGGTCACTACAATACAATTATTTATGCGTTCACCCGCTGAAGAAAAATCTGCTCTGGTGGAATTGATTCGCCTTGTGGAGCAAGCGGACGCAATTGTGACATACAATGGTGCTAGCTTTGATCTAGAAATTCTCCGTTCAAGGTTACAATTACACAAACTCCCAAATCCATTCGATCGGAATAAACACTTAGATTTACTGCATGTCACCCGTAAGCTGTGGAAAAATACTCTCCCCAGTCGATCTCTTGGTTACCTGGAGATGAGTTTACTCGGAGTAGCAAGGTCGGAAATTGAAACTACAGGCAGCCAGATTCCTCAGCTGTATTATGATTTTTTACGGACGGGTGATCCAAGCCTACTGCCTGGCATTTTATATCATAATGAAGTGGATATTATTTCGCTTGCAGCTTTGTTAATTTATATTCTGGGACCAAATTCTCAACAACCCACTTTCAGTGTAATTCACGAAGTGGATGAGCAATCACGAAAAAATATTGATTGTGTACTAAACGGGAGCCCGGCTTCCTGTGGTCCATCGAAGAAAACTTCAGTAAAGAAGTATCCTCTTCTACAAAAAGAAATTCAGAATCTTTTAACCCAGGTTGGTAATCATATTAAACTCTATAACTATGCGCAAGCAGAAGAAATCCTGAACGATCTTCACACGAAGGCTCTTGCCTCTCATATGGCGCCTTTTTCCCGTAAACGATTAGAAAACACAATTCAATCGAAATTAGCAGAAATTGAAAAACAGAAAAATCAATCACAATAACAATCCTTTCATGTTTATGATTATTGGTAAAATACATCAGCAGGATATTTATAAATCACCTTGAAATGGAAATTATTATGTCTGATCCAAATGAATTCCCGTATCCTTTTATTGACAAAATCATCATTCCCGAATTAGAGATTAAAAACCGAGTCAAAGAACTGGGACAAATGATTGCCCACGACTACCAGGATTCTGAAAACTTGCTCCTATTAGGTTTGTTGCGGGGTTCAGTAGTTTTCATTACTGACCTCATGCGCAATATCCATCACCCAATGACAATGGACTTTATGTCCGTTTCTTCTTATGCCGGATCTGTATCAAGCGGTTTTGTCAGGATAGATTCTGATCACAAAACCAACATCAACGGCTGGGATGTAATTCTCATTGATGATATTGTCGATTCAGGGTACACAATCCATACTGTTCGCAAACTCCTCATGGATAGAAAACCAAAATCACTTAGGGTTTGTGCATTATTGGACAAAGTGGAAAGGCATAAAATTGATATTTCCATTGATTATTATGGATTTAAAATTCCCGACTACTTTGTTGTAGGGTATGGCTTGGATATTGACGAAAAAGGCAGAAACTTGCCATATATTGCTTCAGTTGATTTAGAAAAATACGCCAATGTGAGGAAATCTCTATGAGTATTTCAATAGCTGTGGGAATGCAATGGGGGGATGAAGGCAAGGGACGGGTAGTAGATCTCTTATCAGAAGATGCCGATTTGGTTGCCCGATATAACGGTGGAGACAATGCAGGACATACGGTTACAGTTGGCGAAAAAGTATTCAAGCTTCATCTGATACCATCCGGAATTATTCATGAAAAAACAATAGGCATTCTGGGAAATGGACTTGTGATTAATCCTGCTACGCTTATTGAAGAGATCAAACAAATACAGGATGCCGGGATTAATATCAACCCTGCCAGATTATGGATCTCAGATTCCGCACATTTGATTACTCCCGCGCACCGAATGCTTGATAAAGCTCAGGAATTAGCCCGGGGATCCGGTCAGATAGGAACCACCGGTCGCGGTATTGGTCCAGCTTATATCGATAAAGCTGCTCGAAAAGGGATAAGGACAGGTGACATACTCGATGAGAAGAAATTAAAAGAAACGCTACGCAATCACTTCCATGAAGTTTCTAAACTTATCGAAAAAATGTATGATCAACCAGCATTGGATGTTGATTTCCTGGTAGGCGAATATCTTCATCTGTGTTCCTTAATTAAGCCATACATCCGAAATATTGGTCCAGATATTCGTAAAGCCGCCTTTGAAAATAAGAACATTCTTGCTGAAGCGGCTCAAGGAACCTTGCTGGATCTGGATCATGGCACTTATCCGTATGTAACCAGCTCATGCACATCAGCTTGTGGTGTATTTAGCGGTTTGGGTATAGGAATTCAACGGGTGGACCGGATTATTGGTATTACTAAAGCATTTCAGACACGTGTTGGCTCAGGACCATTTCCTACGGAACTTGATGGAGAAATGGCTACTAAATTACGGGGAACTGGTACGAACCCCTGGGATGAATTTGGCACTACCACCGGAAGACCACGTCGGGTTGGCTGGCTTGACCTGGTACTCTTAAAGTACGCAGCGGATTTAAATGGCACAACGGAATTATTCCTTACGAAATTGGATATCTTATCTGGGATTGAGCAATTATCATATTGCACTGAATATAGTGTTGACATGAAAACATTTAAAGACCTGAGCTTACCTGGGGGCGCATCTGCACTGGATCAATGCAAACCGATCTATCAAACACTTCCAGGCTGGTCAGAAGATGTTCGAAACATCCGCCAGTGGAAAAAACTTCCTAAACAAGCACAGGCATATCTTAAGATAATTGAAGATTATTGCGGAATTCCAATTGGTGCTGTTTCCGTGGGCCCTGAACGGAGCGCAGTAATCTTCCGGTAAATAATTATGGACTATTCCACCTATCAAAGCCCTTTTTCGATACGATATGGCTCATCAGAAATGAGACATATCTGGAGTGAATTAAACAAACGCCGAATGTGGAGATATTTATGGGTGGAATTAGCTGAATCCCTCTCAACATATGGTCTTGTGAGTGAAGCGCAGGTTGCTGATTTACGCACCCATCAGAGTGAAATAGATATCCCTGCGTCACTAGAAATTGAAAAAGATATTCATCATGATTTGATGGCAGAGGTGAAAGTATTTGCAAAGCAGTGCCCGCTTGGTGGAAAAGTAATTCATTTGGGCGCTACATCAATGGATATTAAAGATAACACTGAGGCATTGCTAATTCGTGAGAGTTTAGATTTGGTAATTTCCAGACTTCGCGAATTATTGGTCTCATATGCGGAATTAATTCTTAAAACATCTGATTTTCCCTGTATTGCATTTACCCACCTTCAACCGGCTGAACCAACCACTTATGGTTATAGGTTTGCTTCAATCCTACAAGACCTCGAAACCGACTACGTATATTTATTGAGATTTCGGTCTGAATTTAAAGGAAAGGGCTTTAAAGGGTCCGTAGGAAATGCTGCGTCTTTTATTGAATTATTGAATGATGAAAATGAATTTGATAATTTCGAGAAAAGCATCAGCGCAAAAATTGATTTGCCATTCTATTTTGTTGCAACACAAACATATACACGGAAACAAGAGGTTATTCTCCTCAATTCTCTGGCTACTCTTGCTGCTACCGTATATAAAGCCGCACTGGATCTACGTTTACTTCAATCTGCAATTCTTTCTGAAACTTCAGAGCCATTTGAAGAAAATCAGGTTGGATCATCAGCGATGCCGTTTAAACGCAATCCCATTCAGCTGGAGAAAATTGATTCCCTGGCTCGATTGTTAGCTTCTTATCCGGCTGCTGTATGGGGAAATTATGCGCACTCCATTCTTGAACGGACTTTAGACGATAGTGCAAATCGCCGGACAATCCTGCCTGAATCATTTCTAATTATTGACGAAATCCTGCTTTCAATGAACAAAATTATTAAAAAGTTAGAAATTAATAAAATATTTTCGCGCTCAAATCTCGAAAAATTTGCACCTTTTTCAGCAACCGAAAAGATTATGTTGAAGGCGGTAAAAAATGGCGCCGATCGTCAACTTATGCATGAAATATTGCGAAAACATTCAATGACAGCATGGCACCGTATGGAAGAGAATTTACCCGGTGGATTGGAAGAAATGATCAGGACGGATCCCGCCATCAGAAATTTTTTATCATCTGCCGAGATGGTTGAATCATTGGCTATCACAAATTATTTGGGTATTTCAGTATCACGATCACGTGAGCTAGCCTTACGAATACTGGATCAATATAAGAATATTTAGATCTCGGAAAGCCATTTTTGATACTCTACTTCATCCAATGGTTTTCCGGTTTGAATATTCTCAAGCTCCCGATTATTAATCATCTCTTGAATCACACTTATAATCGATGTTTTTCGTAATTGTGCTATTTTCACAATTTCGGCTGCAGCAGAATATCCAATTAACCTGTTTAATCCAGTAATCCAGATTGGATTAGCTTCAAGCCATTTATCGATTTTTTCCCGATTAATAAATATGCCGCTCAGACATCTTTCATTGAGAACAATGAGTGAATTTGTCATTAAGTGTTGCATTTCTAGTGAATTTCTAGCAATTAACGGCATCATAACATTTAATTCCAGTTGACCGGCTTGTCCGGCAAGCATGATAGAGTGGTCTAATCCCATAATATGGTACATGACCATATTAACCATCTCTGGTATCACCGGGTTGACTTTCCCTGGCATGATACTGCTTCCTGGTTGGACAGCAGGCAGTCGAATTTCATCCAATCCAGTCTCAGGACCTGATGAAAGCAGCCGAATATCATTACAAATCTTTGTAACACTGACAGCAATTGTTCTTATGGCAGCGGAATAATTCACAAAATCCGCCATCGATTGCATGGTTTCAAACAGATCATCAGAAGGTTGCAGAGGAATCCCTGTTGTTTCTGCCAGATAAGCAGCCATTTTTATGCGATATTGAGGTGGAGTATTTATTCCGGTACCTACGGCAGAACCTCCGATTCCTATCCTTCCCAATCTTTGACAGGCTTGATCAAGCCATTCCATATCTCTTTCGAGCATTCGTGCAAATGCCCCAAACTCTGCACCAATTGTGGTGGGCGCGGCATCCTGTAAGTGAGTTCGTCCAGATTTCTTGATTGTCAGATGCTCTGATTTAATTTTATTAATAGTGCGAATACACCCAAAAATAGACTCCATCAATCGCTTATGTTTCTTCATACTGCTTAAGCGGATCGCAGTTGGGATGACATCATTTGTTGATTGTCCTAAATTCACATCATTATGTGGGTTAACTAAGTATTCGCCTTTTTTCCCATCCAGTAACTCGGTAGCCCGGTTAGCTATGACTTCATTTACATTCATATGGAGGCTGGTTCCCGCACCTGCCTGAAATGGATCTACGATAAAGGATTCTTTCCATTCTGCTTGGATGACTTCTTCACATGCTCTTTGAATGACATTTGATTTCTTTTCCTCCAGCCAGCCTGCTTCTGCATTGACCCGTGCCGCGCATTTCTTGATAAATAATATAGCTTGAATAAAATCCCAGTCGGATTTTTCCCCACTAATCTCAAAATTTTCAATTGCTCTTTGGGTTTCAGCTCCATAATAAGCTGCAACTGGCACTTTTACCTCACCCAGGCTATCTTTTTCAATCCTGAATAATGAATTCGAATCTTTCATAAACCTCTCCAGTAAACATACACATATTATAGATGTAAAAGACCTTCTGAAATTTCCAGAAGGTCTTGGTTTTCTCTATAATGCTTTAGCTCTTTCCTGTATCATTTTCACTGCTTGAGAAATTGCCCGGTCGAGTTTGGATGCATCCTTACCTCCAGCCTGCGCCATATTCGGTCTGCCGCCCCCACTCCCCCCAACAACCTGAGCAGCCTCTTTAACAAATTCCCCAGCGTGGAAACCTTTTGCTATTAAATTATCTGCTACAGCACAAATGATGATTGGCTTCTCTTCTAATGCACTTCCTAAAATAACAACACCGGTTGGATATTTTTCTCTGAATAAATCAGTTAATCCGCGCAATGTATCTGCATCTACTTTCTCAATTACTGAGCCCAGAACAGCAATACCATTTATTTCTTTGACACCGGTCAATGTCCGCTCAAATTCTACTTTTGCTGTTTGTTGCCGTAATGATTGGATGGTTTTTCGCGATGTTTCCAGTTCTTTTACAACCATTTCAGCTTTTACTGGAAGCTCTTCCATACTTGTGGATAAAATATTGGAAGTCAGTTTTAACAGGCTTTTCTGATGGCGCACAATATCATAGGCTGCACGACCTGTGACAGCTTCTATTCTTCTGACGCCCGCTGCTGCGCTTCCCTCACTGGTTATGATAAACAGACCAATATCGCCCGTTTCATCCACATGAGTTCCACCACATAATTCATAAGAAATTCTGTCTTCATCCCCGATCGATATGGTTCTAACATTCTGTCCATATTTTTCCCCAAATAAGGCAGTTGCACCATCCGATAAGGCTTCCTGCAGCGATTTTTCCCTGACTGTCAGATGATAATTGTGAAGAATATCCGCATTTACTCCGGCTTCAATCTCTTCTAATTGGGTGGGGGTAACCGCCTCTGTATGGTTAAAGTCAAACCGGAGCTTATCAGGGGCTACCAGTGAACCGGCTTGTACGGCATGTGGACCCAGAATTTTGTGCAGCCAGGCATGTAACAAATGTGTTGCTGTGTGGTTTCGTCTGATATCTTGTCTTCTAGATATATCTACGCGCAATATACCTTTTTCTTTTGACTTAATCGCACCTTTGATTACTTTTCCTTCGTGGACAATCACCCCACTGGCTGGTTTTCGCAGTTTGGTGATTTCAAATTTTCCCGAGGATGTTTCAATCCAACCAGTATCTGAAACCTGTCCACCTGCTTCAATATAGAGACAGGTTGCAGGTAAAATAATTTCTGCCAGCTCACCCTCTTCAATTTGCCCTACAGATATGCCATCCTTCAGTATGGCAAGGACCTCTCCATCTAATTCCATTTGCGAATATGGATCATACCTGACTCCGGAAGGTGGCAGTTTACCAGAAGTTTGCAGATCTTCTAAGATCTCCCGGTAAATTTCTACATCCTCTCCGCCTAACTCTCCCATCCCTTTCCCTGCGCCAGAAGCTATCTGATGCTCTTTCATGGCAACCTGGAAACCTTGTTGATCCACTTCATATCCCTTTTCCATTAGGACATCCCGGGATAATTCCAGTGGTAGCCCGTGAGTTGCATATAACTCAAAAGCCTTTTCTCCAGAAAGGATACGTTCCCCTTTTGTTTCCATTTCTGTAATGAATTCTTCAAGTTCATAAATACCGGTTTCCAGGGTTCGATGAAATCTCTTCTCTTCTTGTGTTAATGTATCGAATATCACCTGTTTTTTCTTTTTTATCTCTGGGTAGGCTTCTCCGTAGATATCAATAACTCCTTCAGCCACTTTTGCCATAAATGGTTCTGTCAAGCCGATTTTTCCTCCAAAGCGGGCTGCCCGGCGGATTATCATGCGGCAAACATAGTTGCGTCCAGTGTTGCCTGGAACAACTCCATCTGCAATTAGAAAGCTGGAAGTACGTACATGGTCTGCAATCACCCGATATGGTGTGATACTGGCTTCCCTGTCATCATCTGTTTGTCTGGTAATTTTTTGGGTTATTTTCATTAATGGGAAAAGAAGATCTGTCCGATAATTGGAGGTTACGTTTTGCAGAACAGAAACAACCCTTTCCATCCCCATACCCGTATCTACGTGCTTGGCGGGGAGTGGCTCTAATTGTGTTGGGCTTAATCGATTGTACTGAATAAAAACCAGATTCCAGAGTTCTAGATATCGTTTACAATCTCCATTGACGCGGCAAACATGACCTGGCACATTTTTTTTATCACATGCGTGCTCTCCCAGATCAATATGAATTTCACTGCAGGGACCACATGGACCAGTATCTGCCATTTCCCAGAAGTTATCTTTTCTTCCCCCAGATACGACATGTTCCGCTTGCATACCCGATTGTCGTAGCCATTCATCACGGGCTTCATCATCCGTTTCTATATCACCTTTTTCATCCACAAAATAGGTTGCCCAAAGCTTCTCGCGGGGTATCCCCCATTCAACAGTCAATAACTCCCACGCCCACGAAATCGCTTCTTTTTTGTAATAATCACCGAACGACCAATTTCCGAGCATTTCAAAAAATGTATGATGCGTATCATCTCTGCCAACGTCATCCAAATCATTATGCTTCCCGGCTACCCGCACACATTTTTGCGAATTAGTTGCACGGGTGTAAGGACGATTATCAGTTCCTAAAAATACATCTTTGAATTGAACCATACCCGCGTTCGTGAACAACAGTGTTGAATCTCCACCTGGAACAACAGATGCTGAAGGAACAAAAGTATGTCCGTGTTTTACAAAGAAATCGATAAAAGATTGACGTATTTCGGCACCTGTTAATTGCTTCATATTAACCTCAAAGGATGATGTTTTTTATATAGAAATTCAATTATAGTTTACAAATACATTGATATCAATAAACCTTTACAAAATAAAGTTCAGTTTCCAGTCTGGTATATAATTCGAGGTATGACATCCAAACCAACATCACTCACCAGAATTGAACTATATATGCTCGTTTTTGTTTCCGGAATGACTTGCCTTGGGTTAGAAATGGCAGCTTCGCGTTTATTGGGTAACATTTTTGGTTCAAGTAATCTTGTTTGGGCGAGTATTATCGGTTTAATTCTGATATACCTGACAGTGGGATATTTTTTGGGTGGGAAGCTGGCAGATCGTCGCCCTGAGTCTCCCCTTTTTACAAAGATCCTGATTGTTGCTGGTTTCAGCGGTGTGATTATTCCTGTTATCGCGCAACCTATCCTGCGTTTTGCGGCAGATGCTTTTGACCAGCTAAATCTAGGAATTTTAGCCGGTTCATTTGTTTCAGTATTAATTCTAATGCTCGTTCCCATGATACTTCTGGGAACAGCTTCTCCCTTTGCAATTAGACTGGCTGTGGAAGATACCTCTTCTACCGGTCAAGTCGCCGGAAAAGTTTACGCTATATCAACGCTGGGATCATTTATTGGAACATTTTTACCCTCATTAATACTGATCCCCTTGATTGGTACTTACCGAACCTTTGTTACTTTTGGGACAGTCTTGATTTTAATATCCCTTATTTTCTTGATTAAACTTCAGGGGTTTAATAAATCCGTATTTTATTTTATTTTTCTGGCTATTAGTGTCGTTTTATTGATTTTAGGAACGCAGGGCAGCATAAAATCAACCAATGGACAGGTGTACGAAAAGGAATCTGCTTATAACTATATTCAGGTTTTGGAGCAGGATGGATATTATATGCTACGTTTGAATGAAGGGCAGGGTGTTCATTCTGTTTACAAACAGGATCAAGCTAATTTTTTCGGTCCATGGGAACAGTTTTTAGTGGGTCCCTTTTTTAATACTCCCCCATACAATTTAGAAAATGTAAAATCAATTGGTATTGTAGGATTGGCTGCCGGAACTACTGCCCGGGCTGCAACAAATGTTTTCGGACCAATACCTATTGATGGGTGGGAAATCGATCCAGAAATCATTTCTGTCGGTCAGCATTATTTTGATATGAACGAACCTAATCTAACATTAATCGGGCAAGATGGACGTTGGGGTTTGGAAAAAAGTACAAATCAATATACTCTCATTGCCGTTGACGCATACCGACCGCCTTACATTCCACCTCATTTGACCACTGTTGAATTCTTTCAGATTGCCTATGATCATTTGAAAGAAGATGGCTGTCTGGTAATCAATGTAGGACGCTCAACAACAAACCGCAGATTGATCAATGATCTATCGGTAACCATCAAACAGGTTTTCCCTTCGGTTTATGTAATGGATCTACCAGATACATTTAATTCAATGATTTTTGCGACCAAACAACCCACTGAAGAAACGAATTTGCTCAAAAACTTTATTTATCTTTCTGAAGAAGAACATACCCCATCATTATTGCTGGAAACAATGCAAATCACCATTGCAAATTTGCAGGATGTACCTAAATTCGGCACAATATACACGGATGATCTAGCACCAATCGAGTGGGTTACGAATAACATGGTATTAAGTTTTATCTTTTCGGATGAAGTTAACACCCTTCAGGAGTAATATGACATCAAGAAATCGAATTAAAACATTAATTTACTGGTTATTGGTTATTCTTACACCTCTTGTTGTCATTCTCAGCGCTGTTAGGTTACTGATCACACCCGCTTTTCTTGAGATTGAATATCGGATGCCCGGATTTCCGCCCGATCCATACGGTTTTTCCATGCAAGAAAGATTAAAGTGGTCTAAAGTTTCGCTCACATACCTGCTAAATAATTCTGATATTTCATTTTTTGAACAATATAATTTGAATTCAAACACTCCCCTGTATAACGACCGCGAACTCTCTCATATGGATGATGTAAAAGTAGTGGTTCAAAACGGTAGAATATTCTGGCTCGGCTTACTTGTAGTTTGGATCTTTCTCCTAATATGGTTGTATACAAAAAATGAGATCACCACCATAATTAAAGCCTTATCTACAGGAGGATGGGTTACGATTGGTTTAATGATTCTAATGGGTGTTACGATACTTCTTAGTTTTGATTTCCTATTTACAGAATTTCATAATTTATTTTTTGAAAGTGGCACATGGACATTCTACTATTCTGATACATTCATCAGGCTATTTCCGATTCGTTTCTGGCAGGATGCATTTATACTAATTGCATTACTCTCTACTCTTTTTTCAACAATTTTTATTGCTATAGGTAAAAAATCAAGACCCTGATTAGGTCAGGATCTTGATACAATCACAATATCTTCAGCTTATGCCCCGAATTTATTCAAGCGAAGTGCATGCCCTAATGCTAAAGGCATCACCTCTAAAGCATGGATGGTTCCTAAACCACCCTGTTGACATGATCTTTCACCAAAACCCATCTGATGATCTGCCCGAACGGTTGCAGGGGCGGACAATAACAGAGGTACTGGATGCCATGAGTGCGATTTTAGCTTTGCCGGCGTTGAATGATCCCCTGTAATAATCAGCACATCCGGATTTAGTTTCACCAGATCTGGAATTGCCTGATCCACGCTCTCTATCACATGAACCTTGGCGTTAAAATTACCATCTTCACCATAACTGTCTGTCTTCTTGATATGGACAAAGAAGAAATCGTAATCATTCCAATACTTCTCAACCGCCGCAAATTCATCTGTTGGTGTCTCTCCATCAAACTCAATCACATCCATCCCTACCAGTTGAGCTACACCCCGGTACATTGGATATACAGCTACGCAAGCTGCTTTTAGCTGATACCTGTCTGCATAACTTTCCAGTGCAGGGTCTGTGGCAAAACCACGCAAGGTCAATGAATTGGCTTTTGGTTCACCTGCCAGAGCTTTCTGGGCTTCTGCTATCCATTGATTGTAAAGGTCAGCAGTTTTCTGCGAGTTAGGGCTTTTCGCCACAGCGCGATGAGGTGCCACACCAGTTTTCTGCGGATCCGTATCTTCAATATCCGCATATAAACCTTCTCCACGCATAACAACGGCAAATCTGTGTTCCTTTACATGTTTTACTTCAATGTTAACTCCCGGAATCTGAACTTTCTTCAATTTTTCACAAACAACCGCGGCTTCTTCGGTAGGAATCCTCCCTGCTCTTCGATCTGTAATAAGACCTGCGCCATCTACAGTGCAGAAATTTCCTCGAGCAGCTACATCCCCCTTGTTTACTCTCATGCCTACACCTATAGCTTCCAGAACACCTCTACCCACCTCAAATTCAATCGGATCATAACCGAATAATGAAAGATGTGCTGGTCCAGATCCAGGTGTAACACCAAGACTGATAGGAATAGTCTGTCCTAGAATACCATCGGATGCCAGTTTATCCATATTAGGTGTTTGAGCTGTTTCAAGTTCAGTTAAACCACCCGCATTCATTGCCAGCCCCCCTAAACCGTCCATCACAAGCAAAACTATTTTGCTTTTATTGGGAGCCAGCAAACTTTTAAGTACTTGAGATTCCATAATACCTCCTTAACAGAGTGTGAGATCAATTCATAAAAAGAGCGGAGCGTTGATCCGAATAGGTTTCCGGTTCTTCGCTCCCGCTCGATAGTAACTGATCTGAATTTTAGCGAACAGCCTGTGGATTATCTGGATTGCTGCTCGGATCAAAGATATGGAAGGTATCCATATCAAACATTAATTGTACAGTGTCGCCAATTTTAAAGCGGGTACGGGGATCTACGCGTGCAACAAAATTCGTATCACCGGTTAACATAATCAATGAAATTTCGTTACCCATCAATTCGGTTACATCCACTTTTGCTTCCATGGTAGCCCCATGGATGTTGGATGGAAGGAATTCTGGGTTATGAATGTTTTCCGGGCGGATACCAAAAATAATATCCTTATCAACCAGGTTCATATAGGTACCGGTTTTATTTTCTGGGATTTCAACAACGAAGGTATTTGCATCCACCATTAATTTTCCATCCTGCTTTCTCAGCTTAGCAGGGAAGAAATTCATGGCAGGAGAGCCGATAAAACCGGCAACGAACAGGTTCGCCGGACGATCATATAACGCTTGAGGTGTGTCCAATTGTTGCAAAATACCTTTATTCATAACCGCAATACGACTTGCCATTGTCATGGCTTCTGTCTGATCATGTGTAACGTAAATAAATGTGGTCTGCAGCCGCTGGTGTAATTTGCTGATTTCAGAGCGCGTCTGAACCCTGAGTTTGGCATCCAGGTTTGATAGAGGCTCATCAAAGAGGAAGACTTTGGGCTCGCGAACGATAGCTCGTCCTACTGCAACACGTTGACGCTGACCACCCGAAAGCTCCCGAGGGCGGCGTTTTAATAGTTGTTCAATACCCAGTGTCTGTGCTGCATCTTCGACTCTCTGTTTAATCTCGTCTTTGGATACTTTTCGTAGCTTAAGCCCAAACGCCATATTGTCATATACAGTCATATGCGGGTAAAGTGCGTAAGACTGAAAGACCATTGCAATGTCACGGTCTTTGGGAGCAACATCATTAACGACAGTATCGCCAATTAAGACTTCTCCACTGGTAACTTCTTCAAGACCAGCGAGACAGCGGAGCGCGGTGGTCTTTCCACAGCCTGATGGACCAACCAGAACCAGAAATTCTTTGTCTTCCACTTCAATGTTTAAATCATTTAGAGCTGTGAAGTCACCAAATTTCTTAAAGACGTTCTTAAAGGTTACGCTTGCCATAACTTCCTCCGTTTCTTTTGTGTATAGTGGTTTTATTATATCCCACATAAAAAAATCTCCAAATATGTTTAATTGTCAATATTTATCTCATCCTTACAGACAAGTATTCGATCAAAAAGTATACTCAGTCCATACTTGTTTCCTGGATAGTCTCTATGGGGATTTCATCGCTGAATTTGAATACACAAAATTCATCTACCTCTCAGGATTTCTTACTGGGCAGGCAGCCTATATTTAATCGTGACCAGGAAGTAGTTGGTTATGAGCTCCTCTTCCGTTCTCTGACTGGAGGGATAGATTCTGTCAGTGGCGATATTGCAACAACACAGGTGATATTAAATGCTTTTTCAGAAATCGGTCTGAAAAATCTTGTCGATAATAATTATGCTTTTATAAATTTCACCCGTAATTTTCTTACCGGTCAATTACCAATTCCCTTTCCACCACAGCAGACTGTTATTGAAGTGTTGGAAAATATTCAGATAGATAAACCATTTATCGAAGCACTGGTTTTAATGCGTAATCGTGGTTTTACGATTGCGATGGATGATATCAGCTCCTTCAATCGTATTCAGGAATTGCTTCATGTAGCAAAAATTGGGAAAATTGACCTTCCTAAGACAAAACGGAATGAATTACCCTGGTTCGTACGCAGATTGCGTGAAAATGGCATTCTGCCTTTAGCTGAAAAAGTGGAAACTCAGGAAGAATTTCGGTATTGCCGATCCATTGGTTTTGAATTTTTCCAGGGGTATTTTTTTAGCAAACCGAGCATTATCAGAGGCAGTAAAGTAGATACCTCTCGCATAGTTATACTGCATGCACTTGCTATGCTTCAAAACCCAAATATAAATTTTCATGTCCTCGAAGATATTATTTCAAGAGATGTTACCTTATCTTACAAGTTGTTAAAGCTATCCAATTCCGCTTATTATTCTCAAATGGAAAAGGTAAACTCTATCAGTCAGACAATCAGTATCATTGGAATCACCCAGTTAAGTGGCTGGCTTACTTTGATGCTCATTGATTCCATGGAAAACAAACCCCATGAATTAACAACTACTGCGTTGATGCGCGGCAGATATTGCGAACTGCTTGGCAAGCGACTTGGTTTTCCTGATACCAATACATTATTTATGGTTGGTCTTTTCTCAGTTTTAGATGCCCTTTTCGATAAACCCATGGAACAGGTGATTTCGTCTCTACCCATATCACCCGATGTGTCACAAGCACTTCTACATCGAGAAGGTGTTCCTGGGAGAATCCTTACAGCAGTTGTATCTGCCGAAGGTGGTAATTTTCAGGAACTCCTAAGTTTAGGATTAATCACAGAAATTATTCGTAAAACTTATCTCGAAGCGGTCACCTGGACGAATGATTTGATCAAAAATACTGAACAGGCACTCTCTGCTGCATAAACATTTTTCTATAAAGGCTGCAATCTTACAGGTTTGGTTTACAATTATTCCATGCCTGAAGATCTTACTCCTATCCGTCAGCAGTATCTCGAGATTAAGAAGAAATATCCAGACTCCATCCTTTTTTTTAGACTTGGAGATTTTTATGAGACATTTGATCAGGATGCAGAAATTACATCCCGCGAATTGGATATCGTTCTAACCAGCCGAAGTGTAGCAAAGGGAGTGAAAGTACCTCTTGCCGGCATTCCTTATCATGCAGTCGAAAATTATCTTGCACGTCTGGTTAACCGCGGCTACCATGTAGCTATTTGTGAACAGATCGGCAACCAACCGGCAAGAGGGTTATTCCCTCGTGAAGTGGTAAGAGTAGTCACTCCAGGAACGATTATTGAACCTGCGCTTCTGCCAGGTGACGCAAATAATTACCTTTTATCCTATATTATTTTGGAAAACAAAGCTGGTTTGTCTTATGTAGATATCTCTACTGGCGAATTCATGGCAGCAGAATTTACTGATCCGGAAATTGCCAGCATTATTCGGGCGGAACTATTGCGAATAAAGCCTGCGGAAATTGTGATTCCTGATACATTAGATCCGGTACATCAAAAATCTGAACATATTACAAGTTTGCCAGCATGGCATTTCGAAACTGGCAGGTGTCAAAATATGTTACAGGAGCATTTTAGCTCACTTACTCTCGATGGTTTCGGACTGCGTGGCCAGCCAATGGCAGTATCTGCGGCAGGAGCATTACTTCAATATATCCTCAAAACCCAACCTGAAGCTGCGAAACAACTTAAACAGATTAAAACATATTGCTTATCTGATTTCATGGTTCTGGATGCTTCCACCCGCAGAAACCTGGAACTCACAGAAACACTCCGGGGTAATCAAAAAGAAGGAACCCTTTTATCTGTTCTGGATCAAACAATTACCCCGTTAGGACACCGTTTGATAATCTCCTGGATAAATAAACCTTTACTGGATCTATCAGAAGTAAATCGCAGGCTCGATAATGTCGAAACCTTGTTTATTAATGGGGTGGTTCGTGCGGAATTGAGAAATAGCTTGAAAAAGATTCAGGATATCGAAAGACTCACATCCCGTATTTTAATTGGAACAGCCCAACCCCGTGAATTAGTTACATTGCAGAGATCTCTGGAAGTCTTACCGGATATCATTGATCATTTGAAGCCACTTTCCAATGATATTGAACTGAATGGAAACCTGACTACTTTTACTGACATTACTGATTTATTAAATAGGTCACTAACTGAAGAATTACCGGCAACATTAAATTCTACCGGCATTATAAAATCTGGCTATTCAAGTGAACTGGATGGTGTCATTGATGCCTCCAGACACGCCCGTGAGTGGATTGCTAATCTAGAAAGTGTAGAGAAAACCCGCACCGGGATAAAAACCCTTAAAGTAGGGTTTAATAAGGTTTTTGGATATTATATAGAGATCAGCCGCGGAAGCGCACAACAAGCGCCTTCAGATTATATTCGTAAGCAAACCCTGGTTAATGCAGAACGCTTCATTACTCCTGAATTGAAGGAATATGAAACACTGGTAATGAACGCGGAGGAAAGGATTCACGAGATCGAAATCCGTTTATATAAGGAAATTCTATCCATTATCAGCAATCAGATGGATGCTTTACTGAGTTGTGCACAAGCGATCGCGGAAATTGACGTATTTACTTCACTGGCTGAAATTGCAGTACAGAACCGCTATATACGACCTGTCATAAGAGAAGATCAAATTCTAGATATTCAGGATGGCAGGCATCCGGTGGTAGAAAAAAGCCTGTCAATTCAGAGTTTTATTCCAAATGATATTTGTTTTGAAGAAGGCGAAATTATTCGAATTATTACCGGTCCAAACATGAGTGGTAAGAGTACTTACTTGCGCCAGGTAGCATTAATCGTTTTGATGGCACAAATGGGCAGCTTTGTTCCGGCCAAATCTGCACAGATTGGCCTGGTAGATCGGATATTCACCCGTATCGGGGCTCAAGACGAAATCCATACAGGACAATCTACTTTTATGGTAGAGATGGTTGAAACATCCAACATCCTCCATCATGCTACCTCACGATCCCTGCTCATTCTTGATGAAATTGGCCGAGGTACCAGCACATATGATGGTATCTCGATTGCCTGGTCAGTAATTGAATACCTTCATAATCATCCAGATCTACGGGCAAGAACTCTCTTTGCGACTCATTATCATGAATTAATCCAACTGGCAGATGTTTTCCCCGGTGTGCGAAATTATAACGTTGCTGTTTCCGAAGATCACAACGAAGTTATCTTTCTCCACAAAATCATTCCGGGTGGAGCTGATCAATCATACGGAATTCATGTTGCCCAACTTGCCGGCATGCCCTCATCTGTAGTTACACGCGCCCGACAAATTCTGGTCGAAATGGAAGCTAACTCGACACTTACAGACCGGCAAAAGCTAATAATTCCCCAACAGATGGTTTTTTTCCCGGAGACTAATCCATTAATTGAAGAATTGAAGAATCTGGATATTAATTCCATTTCACCCATTGAGGCATTAAATAAGCTATATGAGTGGAAAAAGACATTTTCTTCAGATTAGTTATCC
Organism: uncultured Leptolinea sp.; assembly: GCA_964648485.1. Classification (GTDB taxonomy): domain Bacteria; phylum Chloroflexota; class Anaerolineae; order Anaerolineales; family Anaerolineaceae; genus DAIOEK01. The sequence goes on along the minus strand of CAZYOF010000023.1, from coordinate 21,046 downwards.
TGCGATAGTCACACCAATTAATTTACCAATACCGAAGGTAAGTCCTGCTGCCAGCAATCCAAATATCACCTGTCTAAAACCCGATTTGATCCAATTTTTTCCTGTCAATAGGGTGATACTGCTTCCAATGATAATCAATCCAATTGCACTCAAAATTAGGCTCCAGACAATCGCAATACTGCCTGATGAGAAGAAGTAGGCAAAAACCGGTATTATCGCTCCGATGGCAAATAAAAAGAATGATGTGATCGCTGCTTCCCATGCGGAGCCTCCCAATTCTTCAGGATCGATGCCCAATTCTTCTCGTGCCAATGTATCAATACTGGTATCAGGATGAGCTATGATTTGTTTGGCAAGTTTTTTCGCTTGATCTTCAGGCAATCCTTTTGCCTGAAAAATGAGGGCTAATTCTGTTTCTTCTTCAGCAGGGATAGTATCAATTTCATATTGTTCGATTTCAATTTGATGCTCATACAATTCCCGGGAGCTCTGCACAGATAACCATTCCCCTAAAGCCATAGAGGCTGCGCCAGCCAGTAATCCAGCTAATCCTGTGATTAAAATACTTCTTCCTGAAAGGTCTGCCCCCGCCACCCCCATAACCAGGCTGAGGTTGGATACTAATCCATCATTGGCACCTAAAACCGCAGCGCGAAGTGCATTCCCGCCTGAAGAACGATGCCGGCCTTCCAGCTGTGCCAGAAAACCACCTTGCAATCCTTTGCCAGTGCCACCTGCCATATGTTTCATCAACCGTTCATGCGACTGTTCTTCATTTGCCATAGATTGAATATCAGTATCTTTTTCGGTTCGATAACTGTGAACTGCTTTCTTTTCCCCGCCGATCAGAATGGAAAGAATAGTCTGATGTCCAAAGAGTCTTGCAATCAGAGCCAGAATCTTTGTCCGACTATTCGGGGCAACTGGTAACTTTTTAACTCCAGACCTTGATAATTTTGTTTTCCAAATACCGGCATGCCTTTCTTCTGATTCTGCCATCCGATGGTAAACTTCCTTCAATGGAGTTTCTTTCTCCATCTTGGAGATCAACCGATAGAGATATGCACTATTGATCTCATCCACATAGTTTTCCAGCCAAATTTGCTTCTCTTCCATAGTTAAATCCTTTGATTTTCCAATCTAACCAAATCCAATAATTTTTCCGGATTTTGTCGATAAATATCTACTAACTCAGGGCTGCTCGTAAGTTCCAGTAGAATAGAGTTCAATGTTTTATTTACGGGTGTATTAATACCGGCTTTTTGACCAAATCTAACAACTGCGCCATTTAAATAATCAACTTCTGAATATTTCTTACCAGAATGTAGATCGATGTGGAAGGAAGGCATTTTGTTTCCCCGACCACCTGCGAGAGGTTTCTTTAGAACTCTTTGTAACAATGGTGTAGGTAAATACCGAATTGCCAAAGATAACAGTCGAATAGGTACTCTTGGAAGATTGACTGGTTTTATCTTATTTCCATCCATTACCTTCAATGTTTCTCTTATTTGATCGATTTCAATTTGAAATACATCCTGATTATCCATGACTTGCGCAGGTGTCATATCTAGAATGGCACAGGTTGAATTTAATAGTAAATTACTGATCATTTTCGACCACTTCATATTTTCTGCCGACTTAAACAATAGCGGATTTACCCCTGCCGTTAAAAAATCTTGTTCAATCAAGCGCGAGATCTCTCCAACATCTTCTATACCAACACCTCGAAATTTCTCAACAACAATTTCCCCAAGAGTTGTTCTACCGATTGCACTGGTTAATGTAGCAGAGATAATTTTAGGTGTTTTACAAACTTTTCTGATTGTTTCTTCATTTTCAACCCCATTTTGGAAACTGAGAATAACATGTTCGGCATTAACAAGATTTGAAATGTTCTCTGCTGCTTCTTGAGTATCAAAAGACTTCATCGCAAAAACAATGACATCAGGTTTATTCTGAAAGGCTTGCAATGGTGAATCATATACATTTAATTTTGCCGAGAATGATTCTCCATTTTGAAAAATCAATCGTAATCCACTGGATTGAAGATGTTGAGAATATTCCGGTTTTTCAAGAAAAGTGACATTTTTCCCTGCTCTAAGCAAGGAACCACCAAGATACGAGCCGATTGCGCCCGCACCAATGAATAAATACCTCATATTTTCCCTTTCTAGCAGCTAAGAAGCCGTACCCACAATAATCATTGTCAGCCAGATACCATACCCGGAAGCCGCAATACCAATAATCACAAGAAGAGGGTCTATGATTGATAAAACCCTTTTTGAAGGATTTAGATCCAGAATAATACTCCTAATTCCCAAGAGGGCATGACCGGTGACAACAATCAGGAATAGGATTTCCATCGCCGCTATCCATGGATTCCCAAGATAGGCAATCACTTCCTGATAAGTGAGTAGTCCGTTTGGTGATACAAAATGATTTACCAGAAGATGCACAATAATCAGAACAAATACCAGCACCCCTGAGAACTGCTTGATCAACCAGATAACTGAATTTTCCCGAGTTCTAGTCAGAGTAGCCATTATGCACCTCCAAACATCTTAATAGCAAATGCGATAGCCCCAGCCAATCCAACCAGTGTTACAGCTAAAAGGAAAGCTTTTTGTGCACCAGATGCGATTCCAATACTGGTCATCGCAATACGCAAGCCATTAAAACCATGAAGCATAACGGCTAAAACAACCAGGAATTCCCCAGCAATAATAATTGGGGTATGGGCAAGTTCAATAAATTCAGTAAAAGCAGTCTCCCCCGAAATTAATTTGCTTAACATAACCAGGTGTAAGAATAAATATAAAGTTAATCCCAACCCGGCAATACGATTAATCATGAATCCAAAACTGCCTGCCGATTTGCCACGTGGATCGAACCAGTACCACCAGCGTCGTTTATCAGTGGAAATTGATGATCTATCCATTCCGCCTCATTTCTTCCCCAACCAGTGGTTGATCATAGATGATATTGTCAAGCGCCGCATATCCATAATCCTTGAACCAGGTTCTACCGACGATGGACAGACTTCACTGCATTCATAAGCAGAATGGCAGCGCCATAATCCATTTTCGTTATCAACAATATCAACGGTATATACATTTTCTGCAATCATTTTTAATTGGGCAGATGCTAAAGCCGCAGGACCAAGATATTCAGAATTGGTCGCACTCGCCGGGCATGCACTTACGCATAATCCACATTCAAGACAATCAACCAACCTTTCAGTTCCAGAGATGGATTCTGCTTTTTGTGGTTTGATACCAGTTTTATCTGGTTGTTTATCAACCGGCTGGACATGTTTACAGTCAACTTCATCTAATTTACTGAAAAAGTCACCAAAATCAACAACTAAATCACTGACAATCGGAAAGTTGCGAAGGGGGTCAACTTTTATTGTGCCACCATTGTGCGTTACATCTCTTATTTTTGTGATACAGGTAAGATATTCCCGGTTATTTACCCGCATTCCACAGGCTCCGCATGTGGAATGATGACAGGCATGACGAAACATCAATGTGCGATCATGAAATGCCCAAATTTTTTCTATTCCATCCAAAACATATTCATCGGGATCAATTTCAAGCAGGAATTCCTGATAAAAACCATTTTCCTGTCCTTTTTTTCGAAATACAGAAAAAGTCACTTTCCACATCTCTTTCATGAGATTGACCCTCCAGTCAAAGTGAAGAATTTTCTGTATGAAGGTAGAACAAGCTCTTTCGTCTGACATTCACTTGTGATACCTAATTTTTTACACACCATATCACTCACATGCTCAGCCATTGCACGGCATGTAGTAGCTTTACCGCCAATAATGCTCACAAATCCTTTCAAACCATCCAAATCTTCATGATCCAGTGTCTTAAAAGTTCTGGTAAGGCTACGTCCCGCCATACTTGCTCCGATGAGGGGGCGACTGGACATATAGATACCCCGTGTATTCGCTGATCTGATGCCCGGTATCATTTCACTTCCACGTTCGATCATCAATTCGGTTTGTTCATCATCCAGTGGGATGTAATCAACATCCTCAGCATCAAATGATGTTGTTCCAATCACCAGCATTCTCCGTTGAGGTAAGACAATATCACCATCATCCGGTTCATTCAGACGGTTAATTACTGTTTGAGTTAAACGTTGGTCCACGGCTACCATTACGCCAGGAGTAGGTTTTACATCTACATTGACCCCCACCATTGCTGCTATTCTCCCTGCCCAGGCTCCGGTAGCATTAATTACCATGTCTGCTTGAAAAATGATTTCTTTTCCTGTTTTCCTGTCGATGACATGGATCTTGCCTACCTTCTTTTGACCATCTACCTCCATAGTATCCACCTGGCAGTAGGTATGGAATTTTGCACCAAATTGCCGGGCACCAGCTCCAAAACCCCAGGCTAATCGAAGCGGGTCAAATGTTCCATCGGGTACTGAATATGCCATTATTGTTTTTTCAGATATTGCCGGTTCAATATCTCTTAGTTGTTTTCCAGTCAGTTTTTCAATAGGGATATGGCATTTTTGTGCACCCGCCTCAAATTTAACCGCGTATTCCACGTCAGATTCATTTAATGCAATGAAATATCCGCCATTGGGTTCAATGCAATATGGAATAATTCTTCTTAAGATGATGTTCTCATCGATGCATTCAATTGCAGATTCTTGATCATTTACACAGTAGCGTCCACCACTATGTAATAATCCGTGCGTTCTACCAGATGTACCCGAGGCTATTTCACCCCGTTCTATGACATCCACATCACATCCGCGTTGAGCGAGATCGTAAGCGGTAGCCATTCCAGTAAAACCAGCGCCAATGATAATGACACGTGGTTTGTCCATGCCCCTCCTTTATTCAATCCAGTCTAATGATCTATTAACTGCTTTTTTCCATTTTTGAAATAATTTTTCACTTTCATCACGTCCAAGTTTCGGTGACCACGAATAATCTTCCTGCCAGTATTGGAGAAGTTCCTCCTGGTTTTTCCAGAATCCAACAGCTAGTCCAGCGGCATAAGCGGCACCCAAAGCAGTTGTCTCGCTGATTTTTGGTCTGATTACAGGTAACTGCAAAATATCCGATTGAAATTGCATCAATAAATTGTTCTTTACCATTCCGCCATCTACTTTCAAATGGGTTAAAGGAACGCCAGAATCCTTATTCATGGCTTCCAATACTTCCCGGGTTTGAAATGCAGTTGCTTCTAAACTGGCTCTTGCAATATGACCGGCATTGATAAATCGCGTCATTCCCACAATCACCCCTCTCGCATCGCTTCTCCAATGTGGAGCAAATAACCCGGAAAATGCAGGAACAAAATAGATATCTCCGTTGTCTTCCACTGTACGTGCCAATTCTTCCACCTGGTCAGATTGTTGTATGATCTTTAAATTATCTCGTAACCATTGGATGAGTGCACCTGCAATCGCTATTGAGCCTTCGAGACAGTAAACCGGTTTTTGATCACCAATCTTATACCCAACTGTTGTTAGTAACCCCTGTCTGGATGGTATCAGTTTTTCGCCGGTGTTGAGAAGCATAAAACAACCAGTACCATATGTGTTTTTTGCTTCTCCTGCCTGAAAACATGTTTGACCAAAAAGGGCTGCTTGCTGGTCACCCAGTATGCTTGCAACAGGCACCCCATCAAAAGGAGAAACACATTTACCATAAAAATTCGATGAAGGTACGATCTCTGGGAGGAGGGCAATGGGTATTCCAATAATTTGCAGAATTTCCTGGTCCCATTTCAATGTCTGTAAATTCATCAATAAAGTACGGGATGCATTGCTTACATCGGTAATGTGGAGACCGTTATTGGCACCACCTGTAAGATTCCAGATAATCCACGAATCAATGGTTCCAAAACACAGGTCACCTGATTTAGCCAGCTTTTGAAGCGAGGGCTCCTTTTCTAACATCCAGCGGATTTTGGGACCAGAAAAGTAGGTTGCCAGGGGCAGACCGGTTTTTTCACGGAACCGGTCATTACCTATCGTGCCGGCTAATTCCCGGCAGATACCATCGGTTCGTGTATCCTGCCATACGATTGCATTCATGCAGGGCAAGCCTGTTTTCCGGTTCCAGAGCATTGTGGTTTCACGCTGATTAGTTATCCCGAACGCCGCGAGATTATCGCTGGTGAGATTTGCTTTTTCAAGTGCAATCTGAATTACGGCTCGGGTATTTTGCCAGATCTCCAGTGGATCATGTTCAACCCATCCGGGTTGTGGATAGATTTGTTTATGTTCTAATTGCGCCTGGCTAATAATCTTGCTTTGATGATCGAAAATAATACAGCGTGAACTGGTTGTCCCTTGGTCGATTGCAGCAACATATTTTTTCATCTTTCCACCATTTTGTTAATTGATATTACCCCAGTTTTTTTGACCGTTCAGATAATCTCTTCCTGAAATTTTTTTCTTACCTGGTAATTGGATTTCTTCCAGGATTAACCATCCTTGCCCAGTTCCCAGTGCAGGGTATTTTTCTATTATTGTTTCTTTACCCGGAAGTGCATAAACGCTATCTTCAACCCGTGCTTTATAGACTTGTATCTCCTGATCGCGGTGCATGATTCTGGCAACAGGCCATGGATTATATGCCCGGACTTTCCTTCCTAATTGTGCGCCGGGCAGTGCCAAATCCAGGATAGCCTCCTCTTTACGGATCATTCCGGCATAGGTTGCCTGCGTATCGTCTTGTTTTTGAGGAACGATTTTGCCTTGTAAATATTCTGGAAGGGTATCTAATAATAATTGAGTGCCTTCCTCTGCCAGGCGTATTGACAGGCTTCCTGCAGTATCTGTATGGCGAATTTCTACTTCCCTTTGTTTTAGAATGTCGCCTGTATCAATCCCTTCATCCATGCGCATGATGCTTACACCCGTCATTTCATCCCCGGCTAATATTGCAGCCTGGATGGGCGCTGCTCCTCTCCATCTTGGGAGATAACTGGCGTGAACATTAATACATCCCAGCGGAGGAATTTCCAGCACATTTTTCCTGAGTATTTGACCGAATGCTGCAACAATAATCAAGTCCGGTTTCCATCCTGATAATTGCTCAAACACTCCTTCATCTTTCATTTTTCGTGGTTGAATAATTGGCAACTGGAGCTTTAAAGCCATTTCTTTAACGGGCGGAGGTGTAAGAAACTTTCCTCTACCTGCAGGTTTATCTGGCTGGGTCACTACTCCGCAGATGTGATAAGTAGTGGATAGAGCTTCTAATACAACCGCAGCGAACTTTGGTGATCCCATGAATACGATTTTCTTTTTCATCACAAAAATTGTAGCATAACCTTGTATATGCAAAACATAAAACAACCTTCCAATTGCTATTGTAAAGATGATGATTATGCATACAATGAATTAATACAAAAATAACCTTGGAGGTTGAAATGACTGATCAATATTCATCAGATGGAATTACCAGCGATGATAAACTTTGGGCTTTATTGTCCTGGCTCATTGCTCCAATTGTGCCTATCATTGTGTTATTGATGGAAGACAAGAAATCCCGTCCATTCATCAAATATCATGCTATTCACGGTCTTATCTGGTCATTAATTGTCTACATCCTCGGGACCATATTATCCTTCGTAGTAGTGGGTGTATGTGTTTTCGCAGTTGGTTTTGGTTTCTCCATATACTGGGCAATAAAATCATATCAGGGAGAAATTGTCAAAGTACCCCTCTTAACTGATTTCGTAAAAAATCAGGGCTGGGTCTAATCTAGTAATACTAAAAAAAGGATGGTCATAATTTTTGACCATCCTTTTTTTATGTAATCTTATTAAGATCTCAACTTAACTCTGCTTTGTTTCGGCGGATTCGAAACCGGATCTGTTTTCACTGTCTCCACTTTTGCTTTTCGGGTGTTTCTCAGAATAGTGGGCAGAACCATTAGAACAATCAAGAAACCAAGTAACCCGAAGAATAACAACCATGTATCAGATGCTCTGGTTTCGGGAATTATCCCGCCTGGATTTACATTCGCCGCAGCCGCCTCAGACCATCCCGCAATTCCACCTTCTTCCAAAGTTACGGTTAATCTGCGATTCATTCCATCCCGTAATGTGGAATTAGATCGGTAAGTGATGGCATATTCGCTCTGAAGTGTCCTCCCATAATGCTCAAATATTTGTGCAAGGCTATCTTCATCGGTGGCTCGACTATAATCACCACCGGCTTTGGCTGAAAGTGCCGTGAGTGTATCTTCATCAAGAGCAGTAATACTTCCAGTACTTTGTGAAGCCTTACCTAATCCAATGATCCCGATGGACAACCCACTCTCCCCAACGGAATCGACCACATCAGATGGAGAAGACTTACTTCGATTATCGAGTCCATCTGTCAGCACTAAAATAGCTTTCCTTCCGGGTAGTGGATTTAATACTTCAATTGCTTTCTTGATTGCGTCATACATTGCTGTATCATTTTCAGCCTTCAGACCCTCGATCGCTTCTTTCAATATTTCCCGGTCTTTTGTAACAGACTGCACTTCGGTCACTCGTGTATTGTAGGCAATAATTCCAGCAAGGTCATTAGATCTCATTTGATCTACATACTTGGTTGCAACATTTTTTGCCATGCGAAGTTTTGAGCCATGATTCATGCTTCCAGATACATCCATTACAAGCATGGTCGTGATAGGTCCGCTGTCCGAGGCTCCCTCAATTAATGTAACCGGTACTTTTTTACCATCCTCCCTTAGGACAAGGAAATTTGGATTTATGGGTGTTGGTTCACCATACTGATCTTCAGCAGAGACATATACAACCACATTTGGAAAGTCTGACGTGTCCACCTGAGTTATCTTCAACGATAACCCTTCTGAGCTTTGCGGTATTGGACTGAAAGCAGTGCTGAAAACCATTGCACTGATGGCAACCAGTAGCATAAAGATTTTTGTTTTTTGTTTCATGTTTACCTCTTTTCGTAGTAAACCAATTCGGTGCTACCCATGCGGATAGATTGCTGGTTAGCCAATCTCACCAGTTCCACTTTTTTATTATTCACATACGTCCCATTCATGCTCATATCTTTGATGGTAAAGTGAGTTCCCAGCCCTTTTAACATGGCATGTTGTGGGGCGATATCTGGATCTGTCAACACAATGTCTGCTTTTACAACATCGCTTCCGATAAATGCACCTGGACTGTTTTTGTTGAGATATTTATCTAATACAAATTCCAAACCTTTCATCTTTCCGCTTTTTACTTCTATCCATGCTCTGGAGAGCATGAAAACAATCATCGCGATAAATAGGCTTATTGCAGCCCCCAGCAACATTAATCCAATTGCCTTACCAAAAGTAGAGATTCCCAGGAAATTTTGTGTTGCGCTGAGTAAAATTCCACCCAAAAGTCCACCTAATATTCCACCAAGCGCACCTTTCCATACCTGAGCACCGCTCATAAAACCAGCTGCTACTCCAACCACGAGACCAAAGATGCCCCAGCCTGCTAATCTACCTGCTGCTTCACCGCCACTGAGTTGAAACAATCCTTCAGCAATAGGTAATCCGACGGCGCCTCCGGCTGCGCCTAACCAGGCATTGATAGCTGTATTCTTAATCAGGAATCGCAGGTCTTTCCTGAGGATACCTTCTGTTATTCCGATGCTTGCACCAATACACAAGCCGATCAACGCCCCCACAATCAATTCATTCAGGACAAAAATTCTTGTAAACGATAATCCAATGATATTACTGAGTTGCCAGGCTACTAATCCTCCAATAGCCCCGGCAACAGCATAGTAATACAAACGCATCATTCTAGACATATTAACCTCCATTAAGGGCAAACGGGTCGAAGATTTACCCAATCAACTACGTGTTGCCCTTCTTTTCCTAATATCTCAGAAAAACCAAAATAACTTCTTGATGCTAGTGTTCCATCCTTCGAGCGAATGAAAAAACCTCCCGCTGTTGATACTGGCTCAATCACAAGGGCTACCTGCCACATTTCTGGAAAGAAATTGTTATGTAGCCATAAATCATAATGTGATAGGAAAACTCCCATTTTGGGATGTGTATGAAACCAGCCAACCAGTTCTTTACCCGGATGCTCTTCATCCAGCAACCGCCGCAAAGCGACTTGACTATCCTGTGTAAAGGTTAGATACGTACTGCTGTTGCGGATAAATTGAGCTTGGAGAACCGTATCAATCACAATGAATTGAAGGTTCCTGCGGTAATCTTTTCTCCATTTTCCTAACAGCCATCCGCCTGTCTCGTTGTTCAGGTCACTTTCAGCGTAAGAAATACAAGTATTGAGTGCGGGTTGTGTAACAAACACTGAAACAAATGGAATCATTTTTTTATATGCTTTTCCTTGAGGTTCCCACCGCATGCTTTTCGCTATCGGAATACGAGAGCCTTTGGGTTTCACATCTTCCATTGGCGAAATCTTAATCAGGTTTGCTCTAACATCTAGATCAGACATTATCAGGTTTTCCTGTGAAGAAGACAAAGTACTAACCCGCAGTTATATCGGCTGTAATCATGATTCGATCATCTTCAGGAACATTTGCTGATATCAGCGTCTCGTCCTCTTGGAGTTCCCTGCCGAGGGCTTTGCTATCCAGCCTGTAATTTATCGGGTGTCCGTCCGGTCCGATCGTGGGCAACTCCAGAGAAGCAGCTAGTTCAGGAATCAGGTCTTTGACCTCGATTTCTGCTGGTACTTCTGCCACCCGGCTGCCTCCGGATGGAAGCATGAGTGTTAGGTTGATATCTGACATTTTATTCTCCTTATCCTTATAAACCATTGATTAAATTTGAGCGCTCATGGTTAATGGTTATTTCAAATGAATTCTGGTTACCTTCGTTTTTTCAACCGGGTGAATCTTTATCCGTTCCGGTCGAAGAAGTTCACGCGTATCCAGTGGGAAAACATTTTTGTTCTTTTCCCGATAATCGCGGCACCATTTTGCAGCCTCCATATCCCAGGGGAAAGGTGGCTTTGCAGGATCATCATGAAAATTTTTATATTGCAGCATTTCACCCAGCATGATGATTAATCTATCGAGTGATCGTGATGCAGTCCACCATGCTGCATCAATGCAAACACTGCCATTCAAATGGTTAATATTTGGATGCCAGATCGGTGTCAGCCATTTCATACCCGGCCAACGTTGTGGGTACTGGTTATGTAGATAAATATCTACCTGATGATGCTCCCCGAACACAGGACGATTTTTTTCATCAATTCCAATAATGCTTTTGCATTTAAAGTTGACAATATAGTGTTCAGGCGGAAGATTAGGTCTGACTATAACAGGGTCCACCTTGATTAAATCGCTTCTTGCATTTAATTCTTGAATCAGCTGAAAGTCTGCTCTTAACCGTCTGATCCTAGGGCTTGCCTCAAGGCTGTTCCCGTTTCCGGCGGTGATGTCTGCAGTGATCATCAATCGGTCATCCACAGGTACGCCCGCATCTGCGAGTGATTCCTTTTCTAATAATTCCCTACCTAAAGCTTTACTGTCTAATCGGTACCCCATCGGTCTGCCATCCGGCCCGATAGTTGGGAGTTTTAACAATGTAGTTAATTCTTCAATAATTTCTCCAACTGATACATCGTCCGGCATATCTGCTCTTCTGGCTCCGCCGTTGGGTAATACGATTGTTACAGTGATTTCAGACATATAAATATCTCCTTAGATAATTGCAGACTATGTATGAATATGTGGCACCTGACAGGTTCCAGTAATTTCCCAGCAGCTTTTGTGATGAATGGTATGGCATACAGGACATTCAATTACTTCATCTTCTTTGGCGTCGACAATTTCCAGGCAGTACGGGCACCTATGCTCTTCTGCTCCAACCAGCTTGATACTGGATCGCTGTGAATAGAAACTTTTTTTTCTGGTTTTGGATTGCGCGCCAATCTTTGGTTTTTTACTCGTGTTGATTTTTGGGGTGTGATTCGGTATTAGCTGTTTTCTCTTATGCACCCAATTTAAGATGATAGCTAAATATGCGGAGATTAAAGATTTCAAACCATATCTTTGGTTAACTTCCTGTCCTCGACCAGGCTGATTAAGATTAATGTTTTCAATCCTGTTATGTGAAATCGTAAGTGATGCATCGGTAACATCTGTCGGATTGTTTTCGCTATTACCTAAGTCATTTGACATATATCTGTCAGAATTTGAGTTCTTCTGTGCAGGAATATCTATTCTTTTATTTCCTTTTCGATACCCATAACGCTTGATCCATGCATAGAGCACCAGCCACGAGATGATACCTCCAGATACTAGTTGAAAAAATGCACCCAGATTGGTTTTAGTCTTATCAATAAGAGACACAGTAAAACCAATCCGTTGGTTACTTAGATAAAAAAGACCAATCATACTGAAGATAAAAGATACAATGGAACACAACCAGCGTGTGATACGCAAATGTCCTTTTAGAAATGCCCTTGCAATCAACCCTGATAATATTGCAGACCCAGAAACAGCAGCTATTTTTAATAGTCCATCGTGGATTTCTGGATTGATAAAAAGTATCCATGCCCATCCCCAGGTTGCTGCCAAAGAAACCTGTATCACAATGAGGAATAAAATAATCTGATAGGAGATTTTTTTGATCAGTTCTCCTGTCTTCATTGGATCGACCGAATTTACATTCCCGGTATTCATGATGGTTCTCCATCATGTAAAACTACGCGCAACCGATTTTCTTTTTCATCAGGATTCATCTCATCAGTAGTCTCACCCAGACGAATGTGTAGATTTGGAGATACAAACCCGGTGTCCGGTTTATTAAAATGATTAAAGTGTAAGGCTTCTTCCAGATCACCTGTTAATTCGTAAAATCGATATTCAATACCATTATTTGCCCTGATCACATGCAGGGCTGGAATTCCAACCGAAGCAAGTGTTTTTGAAAGAAAATCTTCTTCGCCGGTAATCAAATGGATCATTTCAATTTCACGTAAGGTTCCACAAATTGCGCAATGAGCTCCCTGAAAACTGACCCGGGAAATGGGTTTCAGTACATTTTCTGTCGTCTTGCATTTTGAGCAGGTTAATGAAAGGATAATTTCCTGGTCAAGTTCCAGTATTGCTTCATCACCTAAATCATTTCTCGCAATCTGTAATAAATCAGCAAGCGTAGTTTGTGCCGCTTTTGCAGGTAATTCGGTGATTTCACCATAGATCCAGTGGCTGTCGCAATCTTCTCGGGCGGAATAAGCGCTGGTGTACATCTCATTGGTCAGTCCGTTGTATCGGATTACTTTTCCGGGCTGAACGGGTAAATCGTGAATAATCTTCAATGCTTCTTGTGCTTGCATCGCCCCAATTATGGATGCGATACTGGGTGTGGTGGGTACCTTCCCTAAAAGAACATTTTCCCTTGCCAGGAGCGGACAACTGTACCGGAGTGAAAGCTCCCTGCGTGCCGCTTCTGTAAGGGTGCATTCAAAACATGCACCTTCACCAGGTTTAAATACTCTTACGAGACCCAATAACTCCTGAATGGCACCATCTACCCAGGGAATATTCATCCAGTAGCAGTAACGATTAACTGCCAGTCTCGCTTCCCGATTATCCAGACATCCAATAACCACATCCATTCGTCTGAATACACCTGCTCCCAACTGGGTGGAAACATCACCATTAAGATATTGGACATGAACATTTGGGTTGATATCCTTCGCTCGAGCGGCGGCTACTTCTGCTTTTTCTCTGCTGGTGTCGGTTTCTCTAAATAAAACGGACCTACTCAGATTTGCCATCTCGATCGTGTCAAAATCAATAATGAAAATATTACCAATACCCATCAGAACAAGGTTTTTAATCACTTCGTTACCTAGCGCTCCAGCACCAACAACCAGGACACGTGCTTTTTCAACTTTTTCTCTTTCCCACCAGGAAATTAAGTTGAATGTCGCTAATCGATCTGCTTGTGGATTGGTGACCTGCAGAGGTTTTTCTGGGGCTACAGGCAACCTTCTTGGGCCTATGGGTTTGGTATCTTCTTTAATTTTGGGTCTGGGTTGGGTCGCTTCCCGGTGAATGCTGGATAATTCATGTGACTTTGCAAGATTGGAAGGGTTTACCTTCATAACAAACCACCCAACTCCATGTCGCCCTTCAATTAGCTTATGCTCTTCAAGTATCTTAAGTGCTTCACGAATAGTTGATCTACTGACCCCATATTCTTGAACTAATTCCCGCTCAGGTGGAAATTGAGTTCCAGATTTATAAGTACCATCTAAAATTGAAGTTGCCAACTTGCCAGCAACAACATCAGACAACGATCGATGGGAAAGTAGTTTTATCGACATTCTGCACCTTGTATGTTGGTCGGACCACTATACAACATCATACATAACCTTTCCATATCTGTCAATCTGCAGAAACAAAAAGAAACCTTACAAATCTGTAAGGTTTCTTTTGAGAAACTTTTCATATCTTAGTTCGGGTTTACCTCTGGCATTTGATTTGCTTTATAGTACTGTTTCTCGTGTAAATCAGCATAAAGACCTTTTGTCTTAAGCAATTCTGAATGCGTTCCTTTTTGAATGATTTTGCCATCATCGATAACAATGACTAGATCTGCATTGCGGATGGTTGACAATCTGTGCGCAATAACAAAGGAAGTCCGGTCTTTCAGCAAGGAATCAAGTGCTTTTTGGATTAATACTTCCGTTCGAGTATCAATACTGGCAGTGGCTTCATCCAAAATTACAATGCGTGGATCTGCCAATAATGCTCTTGCAATCGCAATAAGCTGTCTCTGTCCCTGGCTGATAAGTTTACCCCTTTCACCCACCTCAGTCTGATACTGTTCAGGTAGTTTTTCAATAAATTGATGCGCATTCGAAGCCTTTGCAGCATTGATCACCATCTCATCTGTTGCTCTCAAATTTCCGTACCGTATATTTTCCATAATCGTCCCGGAAAAAAGGAAAGGTTCTTGCGTTACGATACCGAGCTGAGATCGCAGACTTTTCTGAGTTACATTTCCGATGTCCTGCTGATCTATCTGTATCTTGCCATTACTGGGGTCATAAAACCTTGCAAGAAGGCTCACCAACGTAGATTTCCCTGCGCCAGTCGGTCCAGCGATTGCAATTGTCTGCCCTGCTTTTACTTCCAGATCAATATCGCATAAAACCGGTTGTTCACTTTCGTACGAAAATGCAACATCCTGAAAAGATATGTCTCCTTTGATATCTGGCATTACTACAGCATCATCTTTATCTAAAATATCTGGCTTTAAATCAAGCATCATAAAAATTCGCTCTGCAGCGGCAATGGCAGATTGGGCTTGTGTCCACAATGTTGCAATTTGTTGAATAGGTCTGAAAAAGTTCTGAACATACTGCAGGAAAGAGATGACCAATCCTACGGTTGCGGTGCCAGCTATCACCATAGAACCGCCCATTGCTGCAACAATGGCAAGATCCATATAAATTAACACTTCCATTGCCGGGTTAAATGCAGATGTAATTGCATTCGCATTGACATTGGCATCTCTGTTTGCTGCGTTTCTTTCAGCGAATTCTTTAATATTTTGGTCTGTTCTATTAAATGCCTGTGCTACTTTGACACCAGAGATCTGTTCCTCGATATTCGCCGAGACATCTCCGATAGTCTCTCTTGTCTTTCGAAAAGCTCTTCGAGCTAGGCTGGAAAACAAGTTGGTAATTACCAGCAAAACGGGAAGCATAAGCATAACAGCCAGACCCAGCTTCCAACTTACTAACATCATCGCAATGCCAATACCCAGCAGAGAAAAGATTGCCCCAATCAGTTGGCTTAGACTTTGTGAAAAAAAGCTATTAAGGGCATCGATATCATTTACCAACCGGCTCATTAAATCTCCGGCTTGTTTGCTTTCCATATACTGAAGAGAAAGACTCTCAATATGTTCGAAAACCTTCCCTCTGAGGTCAGCTAGCAGTTCTTGCCCGACTGTTGCCATGATCAAAACTTGTCCCCGAGTCATGAGTGCCCCAATAGCATACACGACTAAAAGGGTAATCATAATCATTGCCAGACCTTTTGCATCACGAGGTGTGATAAAGCGGTCTATCGCCTGACCCGTTAACAAAGGTCCCAATCCCTGACTTGCAGCAGCGATTAACACAAAAAATATTGCAAGAGAAATTTTCTTGGAATATGGTTTTAAATAAACCGCTAGCCGTAAGATTACTTTGCCGGCATGCTGTGGTTTTTCTTGTGAACCCAACCGCATCCCTCTTGGACCATGCCCACGCATCATTTTGACACCTCCAACGCTGATTCCATCAGGTCCATCTGCCCACCGAATTGGGTGGCGAGGATTTCTGCGTAAATTTCGCTCGTTTGCATTAATTCTTTATGCTTACCCTGACTGGCGATCTTTCCTTGATCCAGAACTAATATTTTGTCAGCATTTCTAACAGTGCTTATTCTTTGTGCAATGACAAGAGTAGTTCTTCCCTTTCTCAGATCTTCCAGCGCCTTCTGGATCAGGTACTCTGTCTCGGTATCCACAGAAGAGGTACTGTCATCCATAATCAGGATTCTTGGTTGAACCAGTAAAGCACGGGCAATCGCTATCCTTTGCTTCTGCCCCCCTGAAAGTCCAACACCCCGCTCGCCTACGATGGTATCCAACCCTTCAGGTAAATCTTTGATGAACTCGTACGCCTGAGCAATTTTTGCAGCTTGAATGATCTCTTCATCGGATGATTCTGGTTTGCCGTATGCAATATTTTCTCTAAGTGTTCCAGCAAATAAAGTTGTTTCCTGTAAAACAATCCCTATTTGATTACGGAGCGATTCAATTGTTACATCCCGCACATCAATTCCATCGATGGTGACACTGCCTTCACTCACATCATAAAATCTGGGTACCAGATTAATAATGGATGATTTTCCTGATCCTGTTTGTCCAAGGATTGCCACCGTTTCATTTGGTTCTGCGACGAAATTGATATCCTGCAAAACACATGTCTCTGATCCCCGGTATCTGAAACAAACATCCTTAAACTCTATCCGCCCTTTTACATCAGGCAATTCGATGGCATTCTCTTTTTCAATTACATCAGAGGATGCGTCAATAACCTCGTAAATTCTTTCTGCAGATGCTTCAGCCCGCGAAAGCATGGATCCGATCATACCCAGCATAAATAACGGGAACAGTAATGATCCCTGATAGCTTACGAATGCCACAAGCTCTCCAATAGTCACCGTTTCACGCATGACCATCAAACCACCGAGCCACACTACGAGCACACTGGCAACATTTGCAATAAAAAATATTACCGGGAAGAAATTTGAAAAAAGTCGGATAAGTTTAATATTCTCTTCTTTAAAATCCAGATTTTTTAAATTAAACCTGTCAATTTCGTAATCTTCCCTCGCAAAAGCTTTAACAATGCGGATACCGGCAATATTTTCCTGTAATACCGTATTGAGCGCAGATAATTTCTGCTGCACTGTCTTTGACAGAGGCATTAATCCACGCACAAAAATACTGAAGAAAAATATTAATACGGGTAGCATACCTACAAAAATTAATGTTAATTTCCAGTTCATTACAAATAGAATTATGAGCGTACCCACAAATGAAATTAATCCACCCACGAGTTGTAGTAAGCCTACTCCGGTAAATGTTTTTACCAGCTCAACATCTGAGGTCATCCGGGTCATTAATGCACCGGTTTGTGATTGGTCATGGTAGGAAAAGCTTAAATTTTGAAGTTTAGTAAAAATCTGATTTCGCATTTCATATGCTATGGATTGAGCAACGATCTCAGCCCAGTAGCTTTGGAAAAACTGAAACACACCCCTCAAAATTGCCAGACCGATGAGAACTAATGCGAGGGTGTATATCAAATTCATCTGCAGTTTTCCAATGCCTTGATCTATCAACATCCGCAGTACCTGGGGGGTGATCAGGTTGGATGCATTAACAATTAGCAGGGCAAAAAATGAACCTGCTGCAGGCAACCAATAGTGTTTGGCTAGTAGTAAAGTTCTTAGAATACCTTTCACGCTTTGATATTCCTTTCATCATTTTGGAAAATTAGGTCAACAACCTTGAAGCTCTGAATAAACGAATCCATCTCCTCAGGGGTCAGAATTTTTAATTTTTCAGATACTATTTGCACAATTTCGCTTTCTACTTCTACAATTTGGTCATACCCAACTGAAGAAGTTTTCAGAATGAATTTTCTGGCATCCTTTTCGTGTGGATTTCTTTCTATCCAGCCTTTTTCGATCAGTAATTGGATAGTCTCACTGAGCGAGGCTTTTGAAATCATAATCTTCTTTGCAAGCTCGCTTAGACTCATGGGTGTTTTTTGTAATATCCTGAGGATACGATAGTGGGTCATAGGTAACAAACAAGGTTGCGATTTTAACGCAGCAACAATGAACTGCATCATTCTGGGTATAATATCGATCAGCTTCTTAGCTGCAAGTACGTGATTTTCGTAATTGGTATTCATATTGTTAGGACACCGAATTATATCACCGGGATTCTTCTTTACATGAAAATGATTACGTTGAACCATATACAATCGTTGCAATTCCAGCAGGAAATGTTGAATGCAAACATCAGCTCACAGGATGGTCGTTCAGGGCGGTCAAGGGTTTGTGCACGCCGTGCTGCGGTGATACTCATTCGTGCCTGGATGGATTCACTTGAGATAACTTATCCCAATGTGGATGGGTACAGGTTGCTTTTTTTTGCTTTGGAGAATGAAAATCTCCCTCAAGATTCTAAAGAGATATTGAATCACCTTGTTCAACGTGTAGATGAAAATTACAATATACCAGCTGGCATCAATTTGATTGATGAAGTAAATTTACTGCTGGAACATCTTTCAATTAAACTGGATTAAGAGTAAGAATGGAAAATAAAAATAATAGAATTATTGTTTATGGAACCCGGTGGTGCCCTGATTGTGTGCGGACAAGGTTATTTTTTGATCAGAGAAAAGTTGCATACGACTACATTGATATTGATCAAGATATAAATGGTAGGAAATTTGTTATGGAAACCAATCATGGTTTTTGTAGTGTTCCGACTATACTTTTCCCCGATGGCTCAACATTGACTGAACCTGCTTCGCATTTGCTTGAACTAAAAATTTCTACTTTTAGAGTTTAATTATCTCTCCCCGCAAACTGGCTTAGTAACCAGAAGAAAAAAGCAAAGACAAAAATAATACCTCCTACGAGGATAAATATTTGAGTATTACTTCTTCTTTTCTCAATTTCAATTGAGGGTTGCGTAGTAAGCCTCATCTTTAAATTATTTACGAATTCAGGCTTAGGTTGATATGATCTAAGGTGACCTTTTAATGTATTTTCAATGTTTGCTATGTTTGTATCCATTATTTCTCATCCTCATCTGCCGGATAAGCTACTAACCCAATCGTTCCCGGACCAAGGTTGGCAGCTACCGAAATGGACAAATCAGTCAGGATTACTTCCCGAACACTGAACCTCTCTTTAACTAATTTCACTAAATCCATTGCAGATGGATAATCCTCCGCGTGAACTACGGCAATATTTACTACTTTTTCGCCAACTTTTTGTTTTACCAAATCAAGTACGCGGTCAATGGATCGTTTCCTTGTTCGCACACGATCGGCAATTTCCAACATTCCATCTTTCAGCATGATGATGGGTTTGATTTGAAGAATTGAACTGATTCTTTCCTGAAATAAATTTACGCGGCCACTTCTTCTTGCAAATTCAAGCGTATCCAGGGTCATTACGATGGTAATTTTTTTCCGAATGCCTTCTAATCTATCTACGATATCTTTCACAGACTTCCCCGCCCTGTCCAATAGACGGGCTTCTTTCGCCATATAAGCTAATCCTGCTGATCCGTTGCCTGAATCGAAAGGAATAATATTAAACTCGGAAACAATTTCTTTAGCCGCTAATTGCACCGCATTAAACGTACCACTCATCTTGCTTGCCACATGGAGGGATAGGATATCATCCCCTTTACGGGCAATACGCCGGTAAAAATCGATAATCTGCCCTGTAGATGGTAATGAGGTCTTCGGAAATAACTTCTTCTCCCGAACCAGTTTATAAAATTGTTCAAGGTTGATATCTATACCCTGGCGATAACTTTTCTCACCCACCTGAATATTGATGGGAAGAATATTGATTTCATACTCTTCATCCCATCCTCGGGGAAAATCCATGGAACTATCTGTAACAATTCGTAGCGTCTTCATGGTTGGATATCCATCTCCTCAATATCTAACCTGAGGGAATTAAGTGTTCTATGGTATAGACTTTTTATTGCCCCTTCACTTCTGCCCATGATCACTCCAATTTCAGCATTTGATAATTGTTCAACAAATTTCAAAATTATTAATTGTTGTCTCTCAGCATTTAGCATTCGGAGTCTCTTCATCAGCTGGTCTAGTTGCTGATAAGCGATAACTTCCGATTCAGGGAATTCTGAATGTTTTCGATCTGCTTCGGGGTTATCCTCCAATGGCACTTCTTTTTTGCGATTGTTATCTCTGTGCCAGTTTGCTACAAGATTATGGGCTATCCTGTACAACCACGCAGAAAATGGAACTCCCATATTCTTATACCGATGAATATGCTGGTAAGCTCTGTGAAATACTTTCGCTGTTAAATCTTCTGCTTCGTTTTCCTGCCCTGTTCTGTAATAGATATAGTTATAGATTCGAGCCACGTAGCGTTCGTATAAAATTCCGAATGCCTCCTGATCGCCCGATGCAGCTTGCTGTAGTGCAATATCATCAGTGATGTTTGTATCGTCCATATCAGCTGCCGATTTCATCATGGTTAACACCATTGTATCGGATTCGGTCTGATAGTAGATATTTTTGCATAATTTACCTGTAACCTTACAGTGAATAAAGGCATATATACAAGAATACATCCGATGTGCTAAAATATTGTTGTATCTGGGGATGACAGGCTTCGACGGGGGAGGCTGGTCCCAGATTGCGAGCCGAGAGGTGCCGACCTCGTGAAATCAGCACAAAAAATCAAGTGCCAATCGCACTTCCTACGCTGC
>CAZYOF010000022.1:0-55429 GCA_964648485.1 uncultured Leptolinea sp. | reverse complement strand
CCTGGTAAACATTCGGGCGGCTACGTCTGGTAAGTATACGGCCGATCAATGACAATCATACTCTCCAGATTAAAATCTGAGATATCAATAACACTATCCAAAAAACCTAAAAATGTCATCAAATCTTTTACCTTTTTACTATATGAAAGAGCAATAAAAGGTTTATCGGCGTCAATTGCCATTATTAGGCTGTGGAGTCTCATCCCAATAACACAACTGCTCATGTTTATAATTGAATACACTTCTTTGGTTGAGAGAAATTCATTGTTAATAAGAGTATTTTTTGTTTTGTCTGTTACTTTTGCCAAAACATCTTCACATATTTTCTGATCCCGCCCTAAAC
Source organism: uncultured Leptolinea sp. (assembly GCA_964648485.1). Classification (GTDB taxonomy): domain Bacteria; phylum Chloroflexota; class Anaerolineae; order Anaerolineales; family Anaerolineaceae; genus DAIOEK01. The sequence continues at coordinate 55,086 of CAZYOF010000022.1, read as the reverse complement.
AAAAAGGGATAAATACAACTGGTAATGAAAATGTCGAATTTAAAAAATCTACAGTTTTGACAATGTTTTGTACCAAGATATTATATTTATGCTTTTGTTCAGATGACCGAATATTGAGGAAAGTGTTAATTTTTACTGGCAAAATTGGAATAGTATCGTACCAATGCCGTAAAGAAATTACACAAAACTTTTGCGGTAAATTATATTTATCGATTACTTGATCATCGATTTCTAAATCAGATTCAAAATAGAAAGCAGGATCCGGACAAATTTGAATGTCTTTCTTAACGCCAATTCTTTCAAGTAATAATTTCGATGATTCTTCACGAACCGAAATTAAATCTACCCTATTCAACACAAATCTTACTAATATTTTATTGACTCTATAGTTAATTGGGCCAACACTATTAGCAAAGACTGCTGTTTTCTTCTTTAATAATACTGCTAAGAAAAGTTTAGCTAACCATCGGGTGATATTGAAAAGAGTTGTTTCATCCTGAAGTAATCCACCTCCTCCTAAAATAAATAGGTCACAGTGTTTGATAATCTTCAATGCAGAAAATGAAAAATCATTTATTGCTTGAATTTCAGGATGGAATTTTAAAGTATTTTTTGCATTTAAAGATATTACAGAAACATCTCCATATTCTTGAATATATTTAACCATAACATCAAGTATGGCTTCATCGCCGATATTATTTATTCCAGAAGCGCAATGAATAATTATTTTTTTCATTTTTCGCGAATTACGCATGCCAAAAATTTGTTAGTTTCAACTTCCCCTTTTTGAGCAAACGCCATTTGCCGATTACCCAAGCAATAATAAATTTTCCATATTTTTTAAGAATAAAAGAATACACAAAATGAGTATAAAACCATTGTATATTCATCCAAAAATTTATTTCAGATTTGTACGCTTCGGGAACTAAAGTAAGTTTCTTTCTGATTGCTTCTTTAGAAAAATCGGTATTCTCATAAGGATAAGTAATCAGTCCATCTGAGTCTTTTTTAACTCCCCCTTGTTCCATGTAGCTAATAACATTATTTCCTGTCAAATCCAGATATTCCAATTCCACATAATCAGCAATATCATCAACTGCAGCAAGTGGAACGAGGCCTGGAAAAGGCTGTGGACTAAGATCTAGGTTTATTTTTTGATCAAACAAATTACCATAATGATAATCACCTACGTAGCTATCGCACATTTCTATACGGCCGAGATTATCGACAAGAATATGAGAACAGCCTAACAGCGACAATCTACCCAAACCATTTACCTCGCCCAATTGATACTTGAGATTTGCTGTGTCCATATACCTGGCTGTTTTCTTCCACTCATCAAAAGTATATGCGGCGGGGTATTTCTTCCCCTTATAAAGACCTCGAAAAGCTCGTATATGCACCAAATATTTTTCTTTTCTAAAAATTGGCATATATACATTCTCAAAGTCATCTATTTGGGGAGGATACATCACATAGATAATGGATGGTTCGATATTATGTTCGCGGAGTTTCTGGCATTGTTTTAGGAAAGTGTCAATGTCAATTTGGGTTGGATGGAAGGATGCATTAATATTTAATCTATGATCTTGGGCTACTTTTGTATTCAATAGTTTCTCTAAAGGTAGCGATAAATTTGTTGTAATTTTTCCTTCCCAGTTCGGATGCCTGCCTATCATTTCTAAGACATCGTAAAATTTGGATGCTATTGTTGGCTCACCATATGACAGGTAAAAAACCACATTCTTATTTTGAAAATGACGCTCAAAAGCTTCTTCCCATTTTTCCATAGAATACTTAAAGTGCATCCCCTTATTCACGCTTGTAGCAACATAACAGTATGGACAAGAATAATTACAATGGGCATACCTGCCATTAAATTGCCATAGCACTATCATTTGCGTTCTGACTAAGACAGGGAATATTGCATCTGCTAGTAACTGGTAACCTATGGCATTTGGATGTATGGAATCTTCAAGCCCCTTTTGATAGGGATTGATCATTGTCTTCCAATGAGCATAAGTGTCGGCATACCTGATTTCATAATCTCGACATATACCAATCAATTTTTGATTAAATTGCTGGATTTTAGGGTTCTCTCCCTTTTCATTAATTTCTGAAAAATTATAGGTTGTGCCACTGTAATTTGGATTTATTGTATTAATTACAATTCGGATATTCTTTTGAAGTAGTTTAATTACAATTTGAGTAATATTTTTTTCAAACTCATCAATGGATACTCCCTTTCTCCAGTCATTCATACCATAGTTTATAACCACCACAGTTGGATCGAGGGAGAGAATACTATCAATCCGAGTTAATCCATCTGTACTCGTCTCTCCAGATATTCCCGCATTGACAAACTCAATTTTATAATCAGGTTTGTCCTGATACTTGTCAAATACCTTTTTCGAAATATAGGGAAATACACCTTTTGCAATCGAATCACCAAAAATTACAACTTTGCACTCTTTTTCCATATTGATTTCACCAAGTATTTACAAATTATTACATTTACTAATTTTACCTTACATAATAGTGGTTCCATTACTCTAAACTGTATTACTCATTTACTCTTTCTGAAAATACCAGGCACAAATGATATCCAGTTACCAGTCTGTTTATATATGATTGTAGTTGCAGTAAGATTCCAAAATACAGTTGATGACAGACGTGCACAAGCGCTACCTGTTGCTCCCATAGATGGAACCAAAACGATGTTCATAATCACATATATCAACAGCGCAATTAACATAATATTTTTTAGTTTGTTTTCTGAGCCAGTCATATTCAAATAAAGGCTGTTTGATCCCCCGATTGCATCAAAAAATTGGCTGCCTACTAAAATTACCATAGCCAGATATCCTGTTCTAAAATCATTACCAAAAATTCCTAATAATTGTTTTCCGAATATTATTAAGAATACCAGAATAGGTAGCGAAGCCCAGAAAATCAAGTTGGAAGATTTTTTTGCCAGTGCGAATAAATCTTTACTTTTTTGGGAAAAATGCAACTCTGAAAACTTAGAAGCAGAAACGGCATTAATCGAATAAATAATAAAGCTCGTGAGGGCGGCCAACTTGACAACTGTGCTATACACTCCTACTTCAGCTTCGGGTCTATAGATACCCAAAATAATCGTATCGAGATAGTTCATTCCCTGGGTAATTCCAAATGAAATGCCCATCGGTAAAGAAATGGAAATTATTTTTTGGTAGGGAATCTGAACAATTGACCCGTGCGGATTCTTACGAGGAAGTACGCTTAACACCATAAAAGTTGTAATGACCCAAATTGCAACATTCGAGCCGGTAAATGCCCAGATTGGATCAGCTCCCTCTTTTCTGATCGTTATCAGTATGAGCAATATCAATAAATTTGCTGCTGCCGGCAGGATATTAGCAAGAGCATACAGCTGAGTATTTAGGAACGCACGTAATGCCTCTGTATTGAGTTTTAATAATGAAAAGAAAGGGGTTAATATAGCAGCAATATAAAAATAAGGGAGTGAAATTTTACTGGATGGGGAGATATGATCCCATAAAAGACCAATGACAATAATCAATAAGGAAATTATTGGTGAAAAAGCCAAAACCAATTTTTGGATTCGCATCCATGCTTCACGCCCGGAAGATTCCGAATATCTGGAAGTATATTCCGGGACCAGTCTTAAAACCGCTGTATTTGTCCCAAAGAGATTAAATAAAAATGTGATATTAAGGAAGGAATTGATAATAGCCAATATACCAACTACACCTGAGCCATACAAACGAGCAACCAGGATATTAATTACCAATAACAATACAGCATTCAGAATTCGCGCGAATAAGGTTAAAGATCCACCTTTTACTATACCCAGGAAAATGGGGTCGCCATCGATGCTCAGGAAAGACTTTATTTTACTAATAATTGAATTCACCATTTTTTGTTAATTACGGTAAATGAATATCAAAAAAGAAAGTTTGTTTTCCAATTTATTGGAATCATAATCGCGAATCTCGAATAATAAAAGTCACCTGATAACATCCCCTCACCTTGCTATTCGATATTCCATCTGCTATAATCTCGATACCCTGAAAATGGGCGCGTAGCTCAGCTGGTCAGAGCGCACGGTTCACATCCGTGAGGTTCGTGGGTTCGAGCCCCTCCGCGCCCACTTTTTATTTAACCCTACGGTTTTGGAGCTGTGGGGACGGGGGTTTTGGTCGCAGGCAAAGTGGGGGTTGCCGTGGGGATGTAATCTGCGCGGGTCACCTGGTACACCTGCAAATCAGAAAAGCTGATGGTTACCGCAGTATCTCCACCGGATGCAGCATAGAAGCCTATCCCGCCTGCCGGCGGGTACACCGGATGAGAAAACTCAAACCGGTCATTCAGGTACAACCTGACAATGCCATTCCCAGACCAGACCCGCACCCTGACCGGCGCGCCCGGTCCACGCACCGCCTGAGAGGATCCCATCCAGTCAGTGATCGCGGTTACCCTAGAGAAGTAAACTTTTTCCAGACGGTACTGCCCGGCACAATTGAATGCGATCCGGTGATATTCGCGCGGGGTGACCGCGGCATAGATGAGACCAAAAGAATCTTGCTGGCGGCAGAGCGATGCGGTGATGGTGGTCTCGAGGTAAAAATCCTGCACAACCAGATCTTTATGGGTACTGGTCAGCACCGCGCCCGGTATAGCAACCGCGAGAGTCAGCTCATTGTTGCCGATGACCCGATTCCCGGCGGTAGTATCTGCCTCAGCCCAATCTGCGCTGGTTGTGAACTGGTCATCCAGCAGAAGCTCTCCATAATTGATCGAAGCATCAGGGGTGGGGGTTGGTTCCAGGGTGGCAGGCATCGTGGGCGTGGATGTGGCAGGGAACCAGACAGCCGTTTCCGTCACGAATGGTGTGGGAGTATCCACCGCGGGAGATGGTTCCAATGGAAGATCATCCCCAACAGAACATGCTGACATCAGCAGTATGAGCACGATACTAATAATTACCAGATGATACCTGCGCATGCAGGTGATTATAACGAAGTTTTTCGCTAATAATGTGCTTTCTATTGCCAGGTTCTAAAACTTCTATCAATATCCTGCGTATATGATTGTAAGGAAGAAAAAAGGAGTAAGCATGACTGAACATCAATATCGAACAGAAGAGTTCCAGGTAGATGGTGATGCACTGCTATCAAAACTGAGAGAGCTCATTCACGAAGGCAATATCCGCCGCATTACCATCAAGAACGAAGAGGGTAAAGCGCTCATGGATATTCCGTTGACATTTGGTGTGGTCGGTGCCTTGCTCGCACCACAGCTGGCAGCCATCGGCGCGATTGCCGCACTGGTAACCCGCTGCACGATCGTAGTGGAAAAAGAAACCGAAATTTAAACATCTTGCAGGTCAGGGGGCAATCTGACATAAAAACAAACCCGGCGTCAGGGTGGGGGAATCACGCGCCGGTACTGTTTTATCTCAATGACTGATACACCAGCCCACAGGATGGGCTATAATTTTTTTATATCGTATGTGAGGTCGTTTATGTCAGCACTGGTGATGAAATTTGGCGGAACATCTGTGGGCTCCCCTGAGGCGCTCAATCAATGCGCGGATATCATTCGGAAAAGCCGGAATGAATATCCACAACTGGTCGTGGTGATCTCCGCGCTCTCAGGAGTCACCGACATCCTGCTGAGCTGTGCCAGGCTGGCAGCGGATGGCGATGAAGCAGGCTTAAAGCGTTCTCTGGCGGAGTTACGCTCCCGGCACCTCGATACACTCCATGCGGCATGCAAATCGGATAAACACTGCGAACAGGCAGAGAAAACCATCATCCACCTGGTAAACCAGGCTGGCAGCCTGTGTTCAGCCATTCAAATTCTGGGAGAAGCCTCACCCCGGGCACTGGATGCAATCGCCAGCCTGGGTGAGCGGATGTCAATTATCATTCTGGCAGAAATTCTGCGCCTGAAAGGCGTTTCCGCACAGCCCATGGAAGCGACCCAACTGATTCGAACGGATTCCAACCACCAATCAGCCAACCCCGACTACCCGGCAACCTCAGCCCTCTGCCAGAAAAATCTGACTCCTCTGCTGGAAGAGGGGATTGTTCCAATCGTCACAGGTTTTATTGGTTCAAACGAGAAAGGCGTCATCACCACCCTCGGACGGGGCGGCAGTGATTATTCCGCAGCGATCCTGGGCGTAGTGCTCCAGGCACAGGCGGTATGGATCTGGACGGATGTAAACGGCGTGATGAGTGCTGATCCGCGGATTGTTAATGAAGCAAAAACCATACAAACTCTCTCTTTCCGCGAGATCAGCGAACTGGCATATTACGGCGCCAAGGTGCTGCACCCTAAAACTATTCGCCCGGTGATCGAGGCAGGTATCGACCTGCGAGTGCTGAATACCTTCAATCCAGAGCATCCGGGTACGCAGATCGTGCTCGATCAGTACACATCCACTGAAAACACCGTCAAAGCGGTCACCATCATCAAGGGATTGCGCCTGATCACTCTTGAGGGCAGAGGCATGCTGGGCGTGCCGGGTGTGGCTGCGCGCACTTTCCGTTCTATCGCATCGACCAAAACGAGCGTGCCACTCATTTCACAGGCTTCCTCCGAGCAGTCGATCTGTTTTGCCGTGCCATCCGAGTCGGCAGAGCTGGTAATGGACGCCATCCAGACGGAATTTGAACGCGAGATCGCCCGCAGAGATATCGATTCCGTCTGGGCAACCGAAGAGGTGGTGATCATCTCGGTGGTGGGGGCGGGCATGCGCAACATCCCCGGCGTGGCAGGGAAAGTATTTTCGACCCTGGGCGATGAAAAGGTGAATGTGATCGCAATCGCGCAGGGATCCTCCGAAGTGTCAATCAGCTTTATTGTCTCGGCAGAAGATGGCACCCGGGCAGTGCAGGCGCTGCACAGATTGATTCATTAAGGAAGGAGCCAAACAATGAACGAAAAAATTTCCGTTGCGGTTCTGGCTGCCACAGGCAGCGTGGGGCAGCGGTTTATCTCTTTATTGGAGAATCATCCCTGGTTCGAGGTGAAAGCGGTAACCGGCTCAGAACGGACGGCGGGCGGGACATACGCCGAAGGCTGCCGCTGGCTGCTGCCGGGGGACATCCCGGCTGCTGTGGCAAATCTCCCCGTGCTGCCCTCCGATCCGGCAGGGTTGAAAGATATCTGCGTAGTATTTTCGGCGCTGCCGTCGGAAATCGCCAAGACTGTTGAACCGGAGTTCGCCAGGTCGGGGATGGCGGTATTCTCCAACGCATCCGCGTACCGGCGTGAACCCGATGTGCCGATTTTGCTGCCGGAAGTGAACACCGACCACGCAGCTTTGGTTGAAATTCAAAGAAAGCAGCGCGGATGGAAGGGCTGCATCGTCACGAATCCCAACTGCACCAGCACCGGGCTAACAGTGGCGCTCAAAGCACTGCAGAACGCTTTCGGCATCCACAAGGTATTTGCCGTATCCATGCAGGCGCTCTCTGGGGCGGGATACCCGGGTGTACCATCGCTGGATATCCTCGATAATGTGATTCCCTACATCGCCGGGGAAGAGGAAAAGGTGGAGTGGGAGACGCGTAAGATGCTGGGCAGCCTGAATGAGAATAAAGTTGAACTGGCTGATTTCACCCTATCGGCGCATACCAACCGGGTGGCGGTCAGTGACGGTCACATGGTGTGCTTCTCGGTAGAATTACAGAAAAAAGCCAGTCCCGAAGAAGCCATGGAAGTGCTACGCGCTTACCAGGCTCCCTCTGCCTGCTGGAATTTACCATCCACACCGATCCCGGTGATTGAGGTTAAGACAGAACCCAACCGTCCCCAGCCAAGACTGGATCGGTTGACCGGGAACGGTATGACCACCGTGGTCGGAAGGGTGCGCAAAGACCCGCTCTTCGATTTAAAAATGGTTGTACTATCGCATAACACTATCCGCGGGGCAGCCGGGGGAAGCATCTATAACGCAGAACTATTAGTGGAGATGGGATTGGTGTAAGTAAATAAAAAAAACATTTTTGATGTGTTTTATAAAACAGAACCCCATCCAAACCCTCCCCGGAATGGATGAGGATAGCTCATTTTGAAGGTTTTATCAGTTGACAATGCGGGTACCAACAGGTATGATATTGCACGAGTGCCGGATGGGTCCGGCGCGGCGGAAACCTGCGAACCCCGCCAGGTCCGAGAGGAAGCAACGGTAAGGAGGTCTTTCCGGGTGCCGCCGGGAAGCCTATCCGGCACTCACTTTTAACCATGACCAACACACCACCCGTCTGCAATTATGAAGGATCCGATTACCAGACCAGTTTCTGGGATCAAGCCAACCGCGCGTACGAAGATGCCGCCGAAGCGGTGGCACTGCGGCGGATGCTGCCGGATTCCGGTGAGCTGATGCTGGAACTCGGCGCGGGCGCGGGCAGGAACACCCATCGTTACGCCGGTTACAAAAAGATCGTGCTGGTCGATTACTCGCGAACCCAGCTCGAGCAGGCGCAGAAACGTCTGGGCAGGGATGCGCGCCTGGTGTTCGTGGCTGCTGATGTGTACCGGCTGCCCTTTGTGGATGGGCTGTTTGACGGCGCCACGATGATCCGCACGCTGCACCACATGGCAGATGCTCCGCTGGCACTACAGCAGGTGGAACGGGTGATGCAGACCGACGGCACGTTCATTCTGGAATACGCGAGCAAGCAGAATCTGAAGGCGATCGCACGCTGGCTGCTGCGAAAACAGCAGTGGAACCCGTTCACTCCCGAGCCGGTGGAGTTCGCCGCGTTGAACTTTGATTTCCACCCGAAAGCGATCCGTATCTGGCTGGGGGAAGCCGGATTCAAAATCGAGCGGACGCTGACTGTCTCTCACCTGCGCATGGATCTGTTCAAGAAGCTGTTCCCGCTCAAGCTGCTGGTGGCGATGGATTCGCTCTTCAGCCTGACCGGCGACCTGTGGCAGCTGACGCCCAGTGTGTTCGTGAAGAACTCCGCCACAAAGAAGAAACCGGCGGCGGCAGGATTTTTCCGCTGCCCGGCGTGCGAATCAGCCAAGTTGACCGAGGCAGGGGAAGTGGTGATTTGCGACGACTGCCATAAGACCTACAGCCGGGTGGATGGGATTTACGATTTCAGGGTGGATGCCGCTACGTAAGAATTATTTAACTGCTGAAAGTTTATCAAAAGAACAACTCCCTTGCAGGGAGTTGTTCATATAAGATCATCCATATTCAAATCAAATTCAGGACCCTGCATCCCCCGATAAAACTCCTCGAGCACGGCGCGGGCGGCGGGGTCGGGCATGCCTTCGAGGGCTTCGAGCACGGCGGTGATGACTTCCACATCCTCATCCTGCAATCCGCGCAGCAGGGCGGGCAGCGCAGCCGGGGAATCGCTGAAGCTGAGGGCAATGTAAGCGTCGCGGCGGTCTTCCCAGGTATCAGATTCCAGCTGATCGAGCCAATCTTCGATGGGCGTGGCGGGCAGGTCGAGTTCGCGCATCAATTCATTCAGGTTGGTGCGGGCTTCGTTTAACTGCGGGTCATACAGGGCAGCCTTGCGGTAATCATTCAACGCAGCCAATGGCACGCCCATTTCTTCATGCAGTATCCCGCGCAGGTTGAGCGCGTCCGCCCAGGCGGGATCCACCACCAGCACCTTATTGACGGCGGTCAGCGCTTCGAGGGTACGTCCCTCCTCCTGGTAATGGTTGGCGAGGATAAATTCCTCCTGCGCGGCGGCATGCCGTTTTTCGGGGTTCAGCACTTTACGTTCACCGGGCAGGCGGTTGGAACCCATGACATGGTCGTAGCCAAAGGTCTCCACATCCAGCGATGATTCTGCTTTATCGCGCTCAAAATCTTCCAGTGCTCTGCGCGCTTCAGTTGTGTCGATGGTGAGCAGCGCCTGGCGGGCTGCCTCCTGCACCGCCGGGGATGATTCTTCCAGCGTGACAGCCAGCGCATCCACCGCGCGGGGGTCCTGCAGGGCGCCGAATACTTCGGCGGCAGCCATTTGGGCGGCATCACTCCCGGTGCCAAGAATTTCGAGCAGGTGGTCAAATCCGTGCCGCACACCCAGGCGGATGAGCATTTCGCTGGCGGTCACCTGTTCTGCCTCGCTGCCATCCTCCAGTACACGGGTCAAGCCCTGCACATCGGCGCGGGCATACATGCCATCAAGATCGGGTTTACTGAACCAGCCCATCAGTCGTTTTCTCCCGTCTTTTCAACCACCCAATAATGGCTGAGCCCAAACCCGCGCAGGGGGGTACGTTCCAGCGCCTGCATGATTCCTCGAATGAGTCTGCCCAGCCATCCGAGCCGGGCAATGATGTTATCGTAACCGCCGTAGATCACGGTTTTCGTGACCAGCCTGACGGGCAAATTGGTGAATAAACGGGCAAGGTCTTGCGCGCGGTACACGCGCACATGGGGCGCCAGTTTGTTGCGCAGCGCATTCGGCAGGTAATTGACCAGCGGAATATTGCCAAAGTGGTATTTGCCCTTCCAGTAAATTCCGTGCGTCTCAAAGGGGTAGCCGCGGTTGGGGCAGAACAATACCAGCCTGCCGCCGGGTTTCAACACACGCACAATCTCAGCCACCGCACTGGCATCATCCTGTACATGCTCGATGACCTCGTTGCTGATGACCAGATCGAAATGATTTGCAGCGTAGGGCAGGTGTTCCCCGGCTGCCTGGATCGCTTTCAATCCCTGCACAGTGGTATCCCGCACCCGTTCGAAATCGTAATCCAGTCCGCTGACCCTGCCGCCGTACTCCTGCAGGCGGCGCAGGTATTCGCCCACACCGCAGCCGTTTTCGAGCACCTCCCCAGAGACGCGCTCTCCGGCAGCATCCAGAATCATCTGCAGGCGGCGCTGCTGCCCCTCCCGCCAGACCCAGGATGGCTCGCCGCGCAGGGCGGCTTTTTCCATATCACGCGGTTCGGTCACTTATACCTTCTCCTGCCTGACTGCAAGAACCCGGGCGTTAGAGATTTCAGCCAGCCTGCCCGGCTGGATGGGAAACACGGCGTGTGGTGTACCGGCAGCCGCCCAGACCTCATCATATTGCAGCAGGTCTTCATCCATAAAGGTCACCAGCGGTTGGCTGTGCGCGACTGGGGGAATACCGCCGATGGCGAAGCCGGTCTGCTCGCGGGCAAAATCCGCGTCGGCGCGGTTGATGGGCTCACCCAGGGCAGCGCCCACCCGGGCAACATCCACCCGGTTGAGCCCGCTGGCTAGCACCAGCACCGCTTTGCCGGAACTGCGGGCACGAAATACCAGCGATTTCACAATCTGCCCCACGTGGCAGCCTACCGCGCTGGCAGCTTCTTCGGCGGTGCGGGTGGAGGAGGGCATCTCGACCACTTTCACATCCACGCCCAAATTAAATAACACCTGTTGAACCCGCTGGGCGGAGGCGGATAATCCCTGCGCCGTTGAATCGTTCATTTTGTTTCTTCCTTTTTAACCGCTTTGTGGATGGCGGCAGTGCCAAACAGCATCAACCTGTATTCCGCCTTATTAAACCCCGCCTGCAGCAGATGGTCAACCAGCAGGGGAGCCGGGGTAAAGCTTTCGGTGGAGCGGATGAGGTAATCGTAGGCACTGAATCTGCCGGTAACCAGCGCGCCAACCAGGGGAATGGCGAGGCGCATGTAGAGGCGGATGATCGGGCGGAGGAGAGCCAGCGCGGGTGGGGTGGTATCCAGACTGACGAATATACCGCCCGGCTTCAAGACCCGCAATATCTCTTTCAGGGCAGGAAGGTAATCATCCAGGTTGCGCAGCAAAAAGGCGCAGATAACCCGGTCTACCGAAGAATCCTCGTAGGGGAGCGCGAGCGCATCCACCGCAGAGAAAGGCAGCCCGGTCTGCGCGCCTACCCGTATCATGCCCATGGTGAGGTCAGATGGAAAGAAGCGCGCAGCGGGGTGCGCTGTGGCTGCCAGTTGGGTGAGCTGCCCGCCCCCGGCGCCCAGATCCAACACGGTGTTACCGGGCTGGATATTAAGCATGGAGATTGCCAGGCGGCGCCAGCCGTTGACCAAACCAAAAGTCATGATCTGATTCATCAACTCGTAGCGGCGGGCGATGCTGGTGAATTCTTGTTTAACAAATTGTTCGCGGGGGATATCAGTCAGCGGCGGCATGCGGTTATGACATTCCATCCTTCCAGGGAACCCAGGCGAGGATGGTGGTACCTTCTTCCGGTTCAGAGCTAATCTCCACCTCGCCGCCCACATTGCGGGCGCGCGTGTTCATGTTGGCTAATCCATGCCCGAGGGTGAGGGAAGTATGCGACTGGTCAAAACCAGTGCCGTTATCGTGCACCTCGAGCAGCACCCGGTCTGCAGCGCGCCTGATGGTCACCTTTACCTGGGTGGCGCGGGCGTGCTTGGCAATATTGGAGAGTGCTTCCTGACAGATATGGAACAGGGCAACCGCGTGCGTCTGGGGCAGTGCCGGCAGACCATCATCCGGACCATCCAGGATCACATCCAGCATGGTGTTTTTCTTAAACTCCGCTGCCAGATGATGCAGCCCATCCATGAGATTCTCTTCACTCATCTGGCGCGGACGCAGATCTAAAATATAGGAGCGGATATCGCGGATGGTGTGGTTTAAATCGGCGATTGCCTGGTTGATGCGGCTCTCTGCTTTTTCCTGATCGGTGGGCAGAAGCAGGCGGGCATGTTCGAGCGCCAATCCCACCGCGTAGATGGATTGGATGACGCCGTCGTGCAGGTCCATGCCAATCCGTTCGCGCTCTTCGAGGATGGCTATTTTCAAGCCCTGATTGTACAGGCGCACGTTCTCAATGGCAGTACCCACCCAGGCGCCAATGGCGCTGAAAAGCTGAACCTCATGCTCATCCAGGGTTTTATACGGAACGGTCAGCAGGCAGAGCACACCCAGCGATCCACGCCGACCGGTGAGGGGGAAACAGGCAAATTGAGCCAGGTCCGCCATCTTGGCATCCGGTTTGAGGTAACGTCCATACTCACCGGGTACATCACTCACAATGGCGGTGCCTGTGGTGGCGGTGATCCCAATGGGACCTTCACCCGGATCGAAAGAATCACGAATCCACAGGTTGCCTTCCAATTCGCCGCGATGGTGCACGAGCTGAAGCTGATGCGTGGTTTCGTTGCTGAGGAATATTTCAGTGGTGGCTATCTGTGGATTTTCCATCACCCGGTTGAGGGCAGTGCGCAAGATATCTTCGGTATCCAACGACGAGGCAAGTGTGGATGCCAGATCATTGAGCAGGGCAAGATCCTGGTTGCGGCGGGTAAGGGCTTTGTCGCGGTTATTTAACTCCTGATAAAGACGGGCATTGCTGATGGCAATGGCAGCATAGCCCGCCATCATTTGAATGACCTGCTCATCTTCTTCGGTAAACTCGGGAGCGGTTTTCTTATCCGTCAGGTAAATCTGCCCAAGCGAAACATCCCCCTGGCGAATGGGCACCCCGAGGAAAGATTTCATGACCGGGTGGTGCGGAGGATATCCCACGGAGTTGGGGTATGAGAGTATGTCTTTCAAACGCAACGGGTGGGTGGCGTGCATCAATTGCCCGATCAGCCCCAACCCGGCGGGCGGGTGCTCCATCTTATCAATCTCCGCCTGCGTCAACCCCACCGGGATGAATTTTTCCAATCCGCCCTGGGCGTTGATCACTCCCACAGCTGCGTAAGTGGCATCCACCTGCTTGCATGCCAGTTCGGCGATACGATGAAGGAGGATATCCAGAGAGGTCTCACGCACCAGCGACAGGCTTGCCTGATGCAGTGCCAGGAACCTGGCTTCGAGTTGGTCGCGGGTCAGATTTTCCATAAGATTATGTTACTATTTTAATCGATGCAGGTGAATATTTCATCGAAACCGTAAAGGGACTGGTTATTCACACATGCGGGATATTCCACAGGGCAATCGCCAGGGAAAGCAGGGTTGTACCTGCCAATAAGATTTGTTGCTTGCGAGTACGGGTAAGCGCCCATTCTTCGATGATGTAAATGCTGTGGGAGGTTGCATAAGCAAACAAAAACAGCATGGCGGCAGAGAGCGTTTCTACGATACCATCGAATATATATTCCCAGGTAAAAGGGATTCCAGAAACAAATAATTCCCAGAAAGCTGTAAATGCCAGCACACTGAACGGAAAAATTAATATGTCACCCAACCAGGAACGCATCACAATCGTTAGATCCGACGGGAGCGCTTTTCTGTTATTTTTCCTGCTGCCAAACTGGTTATCTAACCAATAAATTCCATACAGCAGGAAAAATTCTTTTACGAGTATCCCAAAAAAGATAAAGACTACGTAATCGGGGTACGCCAGTCCAGCTTGAATTGGTATCCCGAAGGATTGCAGAATAATAATGAAGATAAATATACTTAGAGCAATATGGGGAATCCAGACCGCCCAGCCAATTAAGATCCAATTTTTATCGTTATCCGGGTTTTCGGCGATGCGCTGTTTCAGGCGGGGAGCCTTGAGGAAAAAACCTGCTGTTTCGAACACACTGGCAATGATCAACACCCATCCCAGTATCGGGTCCTGCCCGCCGTGTTTGGCAACCAGGGTCATCTTCTGTGTCACCTGCGGCTGGAACAGCCACAGGTAGGCGATGAAGAGTAGGTTAAACAGAATTCCCTGAAATCCCTGGCGTTCGGCGATGATCGACAATCCTGCTCCGACCTGATATGGTTTATTTGGAGGTTTTTTTATCCAGGTGGATCAGCCGGCGCAGCCCTTCGACAGCCACGCGGATAACGCGATCGGGATCAAACTCTGCCATCTGTTTCGCAGCATCATCTTCTGAAAGTTCTGCCAGGTCTGCATTGTTGATAATCAGCATGGTACCGCCGGCACGTTTGCGGTAGAGCGAAGCCAGCACAAACAGGACAGCCGATTCCATTTCAGAGCAAATCGCTCCACCTGCCACCCAGGCTTTCCAGCGAGCTTCCAGGTGATCTGCCATCGGCATTCGGGTTCGTTCCACTTCACCATAGAAAGAATCTTTGCACTGCGAGATTCCCAGATGATAATTGAGCCTGAGATCTTCTGCAGCAGACCGCAGCGCCTGAACAATATCCACATCCGCCACCGCAGGGAACTCCATGGGAAGGTAATGACTGGTAGTGCCTTCATCCCGGATGGCAGCTGTCACGATGGCTACATCGCCCATGCGTACGTTCGGCTGCATGGCGCCTGAGCTGCCTACACGGATGAAGGTGTCGGCACCTACATCGATCAATTCTTCCACGGCAATCGCAGTTGAAGGGCAGCCTATCCCCGTCGAAACCACCGAGACTTTTTCGCCCATCAGAGTACCGGTCCAGGTCGTATATTCGCGGTTGGCGGCAACAAAATGGGCATCATCAAAATAAGCAGCTATTTTCTCGCAGCGAGCCGGGTCTCCCGGTAGTAAAACATACCTGCCTACATCCCCTTCTTTAATATGCAAATGGAAGGCAAGACCTTCTTCATTCCGCATGTGTCACCTCATATTTTATAAAATGGAATTCGATTATAGCGCAAACGGGTGCATTATGGCGCAGCGGTTCCTTTGGCTTCAGCCGTTGCTGTGAGCGCGAGGCACTGGTCACCCTTGCAGGGATAGAGATAGAAATTGGCTTCCTGAATCCATACCGCAGGCACATCACTTTCAGGTAAAGCCAGCAGTTTTTTCCAGGCAGTCCGGGCAAAACCATCTAACTTGCCAGTCGCTGCAGTTTTTGCTTGCTGATAGATCGCTTCCACCTTCTGCTTACTGGTTGTAGACAGGTCTTCTGCCCGCAGGAACTGATTATAAGAGTCATGATACCGTTTCAGATAATGGTATGCCATACCTCGCTGAAATACAGCCTCGTAGCTTTTATCGTTAATTGCCAGAGCTTTGTTCAAATCGGTCAGGGCATCCATATACTTACCCAATTTGAGATTCGTCACGCCACGGATGTAATAGACATCGAAGCTGCTGGAGCTGAGGTTCATGGACCGTTCAAGAATTTCGATCGCCTTGGTATCTTCGCCAGCCGCCCAGTATGCTTTCCCTACAAGTTCATACGCCGCAGCATCATATGGCTTGAATGACAGGTATGTTTCGAGCGGCTCGATGGATTTCTCACCCTGCCCGGTAGCTATATAGGCTGCGCCGAGAACCAGGTACACATCCAGCATGGTTTTATCGAGATCATAGGCTTTCTGCGCGTATTCCAGCGATTTTTCAGGCTCATCACGGGTAAGATGTAGTTTCGCCAGACCCAGATACGCCAACGGAGATTCGGGATTGAGCTCAATGGCGGTATTAAAATCCTGAATTGCCTGATCAAACCTATCCTTCATCAGATGATACTCACCACGGCGGATGTAAGCCATCACATAACCCGGGTCGGCATCCACCGCCGCGTCGAGATTTCTGGTGAGGTCTTTTTTCGGGTCAGTCTCCAGCACGATTTCGGCATGCGAGACAATGGCGGGTGCAAACTTCTTATCCACTGCCATGGCTTTTTCCAGATAGACCAACGCCTGGTTGAGATTTCCGTTTTTGCGCTCCGCTTCACCCAGCAGGTAATAGATATCGGCAGAATTCGGCTCTGCCGCCAGTACCTGCTCCAGGTATTCCTTGAACGCACCCAGATCACCCCGTTCATAAGCGCGCATCGCTAGCAGATACGCTTCACTCGGGTGGGGCGTGTTCACATAGATGGGTGTGGGTGTGTAAGTGGCTTCAAGGAGCGATTCCAGGTTGATCTGCCCGCGCGGAGTGGGTGAAGGTTTGAAACCAACCGGTGTATTGGTAGGCAGGTAGGTAGCCGTTGCTTTGGCGGTGGGGCGCGAGATGATGATTGTTTCTTTCGGTTTACGGGAAAGATGGGGCAAAACCAACCAGACACCCAGGATGACGAGGAGAATTAATCCCGCAGAGCCGAAAATCACACCCAATGGGCGCTTTTTGCGGGGTTTCTTTTCGGGTTTCGGGGGCGGCGGGGGAATCAACCGGCGGGTCACTTCCCCTGTCCAATCCAGCTTTTTCTGAAATGGATTCTCTCCGGTATTTCTTTCCGCTTTCATTACCCCATAACTGATCAAGCTGTGTTTTGCAGTTTGATTATTGGGGTCGTATTTCAGAGTTTCCTGCAAACAAAATATAGCTTCTTTTGATGTCTCTACAACAGTACTCAGCCACAGCCAGTAACGCGGATTTTTCGGGTCCGCCTTGACCAGCCGGGTAAGCAGTTCACGCGCTTTTCTGCGGTCCTGTTGACGGATCGCAGCCAGCGCCTGTTCCAGAAGGGGATCATCGGGCATAGTATTTAGTGTAGCAGATGCTAAATCCTATCGCAAGCGTGCTCTGGTATAATTCTTCCATGAAATCAGAAGGAAAGACCCTGATTCTGGCCGGAATTGCATCGCTTTTCTTTATTTTGTTCAATGGATGTAATGCAATAACTTTGCCAGAATCAACGCCTTCTCCCAAACCAGCAGTAACATTATCGCCCCTGCCCAGTAAAACTTTAACCCCCACGTCTCAAGGGAATGCCAACAATGGTGAAATTCCCACCCCCACGCCAACCATCCACGTGTATTCTGTAAAGAAAGATGAATTGGGTTGGAGTATCGCAGCCCGGTTCAAGGTAACCCTGCCCATGCTGCAGGCAGCCAATCCCGGCGTGGACCTCAATTTTCTAAAAGAGGGTGCCGAGCTGATCATTCCACCTCCGGTGGATACCCCATCACCTATCCTGTACACACCAACACCGGTGACGCTTTCGATATCCCCTGTCCGCTGTTACCCCACCGTTGAAAAAGATCTCTGGTGCCTGGTGAACATCAGCAACCAGCAAAGCCATGATGTCTATTACCTTTCTGGAGAATTCAGGCTGGCAGCAGGAGACCAGGTTTACAGCAAGACACCCGCCGGTCTGGCAGACCGCCTGCCAGCAGGTGAACGGATACCATTGATTGCATTCTTTAAGGGACCCATCCCGTACCCATTTCAGGCGGATTTCTCACTGGTCAGCGCGTTTACCGCAGAACAGGTGAACGTCGTACCTCTGATCGTTGAAAACCTTTCTATTAATATCGATACAGATGGGTTATGGGCGACTGTTGAAGGCGAAATCATCAATCCGGGGGGGACAGCCATTTTGCCAGCGGTCATCATCAGCGCTTATCAGGGTGATCTGCCAGCCGGTATCCGCAAGCTGGAGTTGACAGAACCCATTCAACCCAGCGGTAGATTCCCCTTCCGTGGAGAGGTTTACTCAACCGGTCCCCGCATCGACCAGGTGGATGTGTTTGCCGAAGGCAGGTAGCATCTGGCGCGGGTAAAACACCATTGAACTTATCAATCCTATAATTAATACAAATCCACTGGCAACCCCAGAAGGAGGGAACCATGATGAAAAAATTCATTCATCGTCTTGAAACCAGCCGGGTAGTTGGAAAAATTTTGATCGGCGCAGCCATATTCGGCTGGATACTCAGCCTGGCTGGATTGATTGTGCTTTGGTCATTTAAACCGGTGGTTACCAAAACTACCGACACCCTGTTGAGCAGTGGACTGGATGTATTAACCGCCACCAGTTCTTTACTGGTTGTAGCAGATGATTCTCTGAACGCAGCATCTGACAACCTGACCCTGGTGAGCGATATCATCCACCAGGTGGCAGATACGCTGGATAAAACCACCCCCATCGTGGAGAGTGTATCAGACCTGGTAGGTAACAATCTCACCAAAGCCATCCATGATATGCAGAATGCGCTGACGACACTGCAATCGACTGCGAAGATTGTAGATAGCACCCTGGGATTCTTATCCAAAATACCATTTGTGAGCAGTGAGCCATACGAACCTGAAATCCCCCTCGAAGGCTCTGTCTCAAAGATGTCAGAGGGAATGAAGGATCTACCGGACCAGTTAACCACCATCCAGACAGATATGCAAACCGCCAGCGAGAGTATGATCGGTTTACCTGCCACCATTAACAACCTGGCGGTTGAACTGGACAAAATCAACACCAATATTGATTCTGCATTGCAGGTTATCGGGCAGTACAAGACAATCGTGGATACACTCATCACACAGATCACCTGGCTGCAGAAAGCACTGCCTGTGATTATGGTTGTGATCTGGTTGTTTTTCTCTTTGATCTTTGTCTGGATGGCTGCTGCCCAACTGGGTTTGTTCACGCAGGGACTGGAACGGTTGCAGCGAAAGTCATGAATATCATTAGAAGCATAGAAAAACAGGCTGATTTTCATCAGCCTGTTTTTTGGTCAAATAATAGATTAGATAAACAGTAATTGCGCGCCTTCTGAAATTTCCATAAACTCCATCGCGCCCAGCACCTGGCAGCCTTCCACCAGATCTGCCTCGGTCAGTTTCATCATATCCATCGACATCTTGCAGCCATACATATTTGCGCCCGAATCCAGCAAAAGCTGAACAAATTCTCCCACCGGGGGAAAATCCAGTTTGGCAATTTCCCTGTTCATCATCCAGGTTGCAGCTGCAGACATGCCGGGGATGGAACCCAGCCAGGTAGGAATGTGGAACCAGGGATGCATGGAAGGATTACCAATGGTGGCAACATTCAAATGATTCATCTTCTTTTTGGTGATGATATCCAGACCCCAGAAAGTGTAAAAAATATGGGTTTCAATCCCGCTCATGCGAGCGGCATTCCCCAGAATCAGGGGCGGATACGCCATATCCAGTGAACCTTTGGATGCGATAATTGCCAGCTTACGGATATCTTTCTTGATAATATTTACGTCAGGTGTCATTGGGAACCTTCCTATTCGATTAGATACAACCAGTAGGTTTTTTCAAGCCGGCGACTTTGGCAGCCAGTTTTCCGGGTCCACCCGGGAAAAGCTGATAGAGTTCTTTGGTGCTGACATCGGTATTTTTGGTAATCGCGCGTAAGCTGGGAGCTTCGCCTTTGGTCTTCCATTCATTACGAGCGTAGTTGATAACCACCCAATGTCGATCGGTCAGTTCGATCCCTTCACGGGCAGCCAGAGCTTTACCAATTTCTTCGGTCCAGGTGTTCCCATCGACCATGTACCCATCTGCATCAAATTGGACTTTAGTTAACAATTCTTCGGACATATATTTCTCCTTGTCAAATACAATGTTTATTGTGTTATTCAGCTGCCACAAGGACAGGATTTACTTTATTCTTACCAAACATACTGAATCGGCTTGGTAGTGGTACTTCAATTCCCTTGAGCATCAAGTTCCAATACATATCTTTGAAGGCAAGCTTTCCCCAGTGGTTCACAACAGTCTCCTTGAGCAGGGAGAAAGGTCCTACTCCCGGGAGGGGATAAGTGCCAGGGAGAGGTTCCTGGTCATAGCTGAAATCAATCAGGATTGCCTTATTGAAACCTGATTCTATGTAGCAAAGGGAATGACCATCAAATTCAGATGGCATGGGTTTTCCCTGCATATGCGCCAGAATGTTTTTATATGCAGTTTCCATCTGGAAGTGGATTACTGCACCTGCTTTGGAAGCAGGGATATTTGCTGCATCACCCAGTACGAAAATTTTTTCATATTTTTTCGACTGAAGGGTTTCTTTATTCGTGGGTACGAAGTTTAATTCATCGCCCAAACCGGAGCGCCCAATCACTTCAGCGCCCATATTGGTGGGAACGCTCACCAGCAGGTCATATCCAATTTCGCGGTCATCATAGGATCGGATTACATTTTTGCCAGCATCCACCTCTCCAATGGCAAAATCGGATTCGATGATTACATTCTTCTTCTTCAACACATCTCCAAGCATGGCAGATGCAATCGGTTTGGTAAAAGCGCCGGAGAGCGGGGTGGCATAGATGAGATCGACTTTGTGACGAATTCCCTTTTTGGTAAAGTAGTCATCTGCCAGGAAGAGAAACTCGAGGGGAGCTACCGGACATTTGATGGGGTTTTCGACCACATTCAACACCAGCCGTCCTCCCTGCCAGGTATCGAGGAAGCTCTTCATTGCCAGTCCACCTTCAACAGTGTAGAAGTCAAAAATGTTCTGCCGCCAGCCTCCATCCAATAAACCTTCGGTTTCGCCAGGATAGATATCAGCACCAGTCGCAATGACCAGATAATCGTAGTGAATCGCCTCTCCATTTGCCAGTTTGACCTGGTTGTTATCAGGATCGATGATATCGAGATCTGAGTTGATATATTTAATTTGGGAAGGCAGGAAGTTTTTCTGTGGTTTTCCCACATCTTTTTCCGTGTAATAGCCAAAAGGCAAAAACAGAAAACCAGGCTGGTAATAATGATCTTTATTCTTATCTACAACCACTATTTGCCATTCCCTTGAGTCCAGTGTTTTGACCATTTTGTGGGCGATCATGGTTCCAGCAGAGCCGGCACCGAGGATGAGGAATGTTTTCATATAAGCTCCTTAGCTTAACTGTGTTAGATCTGCAATTTGTTGCAACCGAAGCAGAAATCCGGTTCTTTCTTTCAAAATACTCTGCATGGCATGACTGGCAGCCAACACCCACGCTGCCACATCCGGATGCTTTTCGACAGGGATCACCGGGGTGTGTTTAATTTCCTCCTGCAATACAGCTGCATCGAGTTGATATTTTCGGGCAATTTCTGCCACCCGGAGAGCTTCTTCGTAATGGTCCGGTTTTGACGCGTAAAATTGTCCCGAAATGAAAGCACCAATATGCGTATCCATGTCGTACACGGGCGCCGCTGCAAAATAGAAACCTTCCCGTGACTGCATGACTCCATTATGGGTGGCGGTTTCTTTGACAATCTGGATCCAGGTTTGACGGCAAGTATCTCTGCCCTGAACGGTGCCCAGCATATGCAGCATCAGGTTGGAAGGCTTGCTGATTTCGGTCAGCAATTCACCATTAAGATCAACGGTAAAACCGGGGAGAGTACTGATTTCTGAGAATAGGTTTTGAATCGTCTGGATACAATGTGTCGGGAATGATGAATCTGCCAAAGCCATTTGGGGTAGGGCTGGTGAGCCTGGTTCATTGCCACCAAGTAAGCGTTGGACTTCATCCTGTGAAAAGCGCCATTGCTGACCGATTTTCATCCCCTTCAATCTGCCGTCCTGCAGCATCCGGTAGATGGTGATGCGGTCAACCTTGAGAATATCCTGAACCTGGCGAACTGTGTAAAGAGTGTTCATAATTGTTATAATTTGTTATATCTTTTTATTACTTGTTATATTATACCTCTTGTTTGCCTGGCGCAAGTGATGAATGTCACCTCCCTGCTATTCCATATGAACAGGTTGATTCTGTGAGAGGTAATCAAGTAGTATTGTGCGAGGTGAAACATCCGACCTCATTCTTACTCCATCCATTGACACAATACCCGGGCTGGAGTAACATCGGGGAGATGAAAATTCAAACCTTCTCCTGGCGCATTTCTTATTATTACTTTATGCCCTGTACATCCATGACTGCACCGGAGAGTTAAACACGCACGTATCAGAATGAAATTCTAAAAGCCCCCGGTCGCAAACCGGGGGCTTTTTACTCTAAAGGAGAATCGTTTATGACAGCAACAACCTCCGTAACACCCAGCCAGGCTTCTGCGCAAAGAAAACAATTTGCGACCGGGCTGGGCATTCTGATGGCAACACTGGGATCTGCTGTAGGATTGGGAAACATCTGGAAGTTCCCCTATTTGACCGGCAGCAACGGCGGTGCCGCGTTTCTCATCATTTACCTCGTCTGCACCCTGGTGATCGGGTTACCCATTATGATCACAGAACAGATGATAGGACGGTCTGGTCGCGGGGATGCGGTAACCGCCCTGAAGAAAGTAGCCCCGGGAAAGATCTGGTGGCTCATCGGTGCTGGCGGAGTGCTGGCAGCTTTTATGATCATGGCGTTTTACACCGAAGTGGCAGGCTGGGTATTCGCTTACATTTTTAAAGCCTTATCAGGAGGAATACTTTCCACCAATCCGGAAGTCACTTCCAAAGCTTTTGGCGAACTGGTGAGCAGCCCGGCACAATCACTGATCTGGCAGTGGATTGTACTGATCATTACCGGTGGAATTATCATGCTGGGAATCACCCGGGGCATTGAAGCCACCACCAAGCGGTTAATGCCGCTGCTCTTTATCATGTTGATTGTCGTGGGAATCCGTAGCGTAACCCTTCCGGGCGCATCTGCCGGTCTGGCCTTCCTCTTTCAACCGGATTTCTCCAAGGTAACCTTTGAAACCGTTCTGGTTGCGATGGGTCTGGCTTTCTTTAAACTCTCGATTGGCATGGGCTGCATGATCACCTACGGTTCATATTACCGCGACGAGCAGGATATTCCGCTGACAGCCACCCGTGTGGTATTCGCCGACCTGGCGATATCCCTGCTGGCAGGAATCGCCATCTTCCCGGCAGTATTCGCCTTCGGATTCGAACCTGCTGCCGGACCTTCCCTGCTTTTTATTACCGCACCGGCTGTGTTTTCATCCATGCCACTGGGCAACATCTTTATGGTCATCTTCTTCTTGCTAACGGCGATCGCCTCAATCGGCGCCCAACTTTCACTGCTGGAAGTTATTGCCGCATTTCTGGAAGGCTGGTTTAAGATGTCACGGATCAAAGCCACCCTATTAACTATTATTCCGCTGGCTGTTGTCGGCATCCCGGCAGCGCTTTCCAATAATCTGATGGCAGATGTGAAAGTGTTCGGATTAACCTTCTTTGACATGTACGATTTCGGGTCATCCAATGTGCTGCTGCCTCTGGGTGGGTTTTTCCTGGCAATTTTTGCCGGTTGGGTCTGGGGTCTTAACCGGTTCCAGACAGCCCTGTCAAATGAGGGGAAAATCAAAAACCAGAAAATTACCAGGGTTGTATTTTATATCTTAAAATATGTCACCCCTCTTCTGGTTTTCGTGGTGCTTTTGAGCGGTTTGAAGTTGATTTGATTTTGATGATGGTGTTCCGGAAAAATACTCCGGTGTTCCTGCAAACAGCCGCACTCCCGGGCGGCTGTTTGTCTTATTTCATTTTTTTGAAATTATGATTTGTTTAGTATATTCTTAAGCTGTTTTCGGTATGTTTCGAGCGCTGACCGTCCCTCTGATGTAATTTGCACCAGCGTTAATGGAAGTTTTCCGCGATATGTTTTCTCAATTTGGATGTAACCTGCTTCTTGTAGTTTGGAAAGATGAGCCGACAAGTTGCCGCGGGTTAATTCTGCCTCGCGTTGTAGATATATGAAATCTGTCTTTTCTACAGAAGCCAGTATGGTAAGAATTACCAGGCGGGCAGGTTCATGAACCAGTTTGTCAACATCCATCCACCCTTTCAGCGGCTTTTTCATTATTCCTCCACGCGAGCGTTTTGATTAAGGAACACCATGAAAGAAACGATTCCCAGAACCAGCCAGCATAAACCAAATATTCCATAAAATGCCGGCCCCTGGTATTGCTCTGCCAGACTAATGATCGAAACCGTCATTCCACTCAGGATAGATACCGCAGCCATTCCCAAATAGCGGAGCAATCCGGTCCGATACGCAAGCACAACCAGAAAAACAGCCAGGAGCCCCCCGGCAATTACCCAGATGATATTTCCCGTCAAAGATTGTAAGAGCAAGACCATTAAAGCCATCAATCCACCTGTAATACCTGCCTGGATCATCCTTCTGCGGCGATCCGCCTGCAGCCGGGGCTTGTATTCAACATATCCTGTGCGAGGATATACATAGTTTTCTTTCAGCTCTGGTATGATACGTTTCCCAAAATATATTGCCAGAATAATTACCAAAGGTTGACCCATGCCCACCAGTAATGCCGTAAATAGTTTCGGCTCAAGTAGTGTCGCCACGAATAGCATTACTGCAAGAAGCAGGAATACTCCGCCAACATACATATCCACCAGACCATCTGAAAACCAGTATCCGATCGTTCTTCTTTCAATTTTCTGCAATTCTTGATTCATAATCACTCCTTACTGTTTGCATTGCAAACTAGTTTGTATTATAGCGTTATTCTTTTTCTTGTCAAGGGGTACGTTATAATTACGTCAATCGTGCGCAATACAGAAACAAAATGAGATCTCAAAATAAATCCAAATTTAGGATATTTCAGGAATTCCATCCAGCAGCGCAGACCCAAATATTTTCATTTGCGGTTTGGACCCTTCTCTGGCTGGCTGTGAAGATTCTCCCTTCCGGATTCCTATTCAATCTGCGCGATCTGGCATTTCTAATATTCAGCCTGGCAACACTCTGGATCGGATGGGTTTTATGGCAAGGGAAAGAGTGGATGATCACCCCTGTTTCCTGGCTCTACCTGGAATTTCTACGAAAAACCAGCGGGAGTAAATCATCCACAGCTCACCTACGCAACTTGAAGAAGAAGGAAGAAATGAAAAACATTGGATCCATCCACCTCGTTGTGGGCGGGATCTGCACCGTGACCACATTTATCTACCTATTTATCATTTGACAATCATCTATTTCATTGAATCAGACAGATAATCGCTGTAGTTACCAGGGTAGGATGTGATGCAGCCGTTTTCGAGTACCAGTATGCGGTCTGCTACTTGATCGAGGAAATACCTGTCATGTGAAATCACCAATACCGTACCTTCAAACTCAGCGACGGATTCTTCAAGCACTTCAGCCGATTGTATATCGAGATTATTGGTAGGTTCATCGAAGAGGAGAAAATTTGCACCTGATAAAACGACAAGGGCTAATTGCAATCGACTGCGCTCTCCTCCGGAAAGCTCCATCACCTTTTGGTACGCCTGTCGGTAAGTGAATAAATAGCGTTGTAAAAATGAGACGCCGCGTGCTTCTGAAAGTGCCCCAGCCTGTCTTACCGTATCCAATGCCGTCTTATTCAGGTCCAATGTTTCATGCTCCTGTGCATAGTAACCGGTGGTAATACTGGGACCGAGAAGGATTTCTCCCTCATCGGGTAAATATTCACCCAGGATCATTTTCAACAGAACGGATTTACCACTGCCATTGGCTCCTATTAAACCAACCCGCTCACCATGCTGAAGTATGACGTTCGCATTGTGAATGATCCGCTGGTTACCGAAAGATTTCTCTACGCGCTGGATTTCCAAGACTTTTTGAGATCCGCGCCAGCCGTTCAACTTCAAGTCCATTTTCCGGCGTTCGAGAACAGGTTTATCCAATTTCTCCATCCGGTCCAGCCGATTTTGAATCGCCTTAGCCCTTTTTGCGAATTTTTCGCTATCGTATGTTTTCGCCCAAATCTGATAACGTTTAATGGCAGATTCAATCCGTTGAATTTGGCGCTGTTGAACATGATAGAGCTCATCCTGACGGGCAAGGCGCTGTTCCTTATCCAGAATAAAGGATGAGTAATCTCCCTGAAAAACGGATAACCTTCCGTCTTCCAATTCCGCAATCTGAGTCACCGCTGCATCCAGCAGATAACGGTCATGGGAGATAATAATCACCGTTCCTTTGTATTCCCGGATGGTCTTTTCGAGGAACTGTCTGGCTGCCAGATCAAGGTGGTTGTCAGGTTCATCGAGCAGGAGAACCGAAGGAGACAGCATTAATAGACCAGCCAGCCCAACCAGTTTTCGCTGACCCCCGCTGAGCTGGCTTACCGGTTTCTTTATGTCCGCCGCAGGGAGACCCAGCGTAGTGAGCAGAGTTTCAGCATGCAACTCAAACTGATCCCCACCCAGAGATTGATACTCCTCCAACAGAATCATCTGGCGATCGAGTGTTTGGGTAAGCTGGTGGTTGTCGTTATAAACGGCAGGGGTTGTCAATTTAGATTCCAGTTCTTCCAACAGTGTGCGGATCTGCAGGATGCGCGGGTTGGCATTCATGACACAATCCAACGAAGTAAGAGTCTCAGGCAGCTCTGGTTGCTGCGCCAGGTACCCAATGGTGACACCCTTCGCCCGGGTTATTGTTCCACCCGCTTCTGGAAAATACTCAGCAGTAATCAATTTAAAAAGGGAAGATTTCCCCGCACCATTCGGTCCGATTAACCCGATCTTCTGGTATTCATGAATTTCCCAATTCAGCACTCTGAAAATGGGTCGGGCGCCCAGCGTAAGACTGATGTTATTCAATTGAATCTGAATCATAGCTCTCCATCAATACAAAACACCGCAGGGATTCGCCTGCGGTGTGGGTAAAATTCTTGAACGGTTATATTATATTCCGGCAGCAGGCGCAATACGACAAGGAACCGAACCAGTTCCGCCGGTAGTAATGCAATAAACAGAGAGGTCTTTCTTTTCGCCTGCCATGAGTGGCATTATACCATGAAGAAAAAAATAACCGACCACCATCAGGTGGTCGGTTTGTGTGCCCTCGCGGCGACTCGAACGCCGAACCTACTGCTCCGCAAGCAGGCGCTCTATCCAATTGAGCTACGGGGGCATGACGAAGCGGAAAGATTCTACTTCATTGGGGGGCTTGTGTCAAGATTGCCCTTGCGGGCAACCCATCCGGATGATATTCACACCAGCCCCAATTCACGGGCGCGGACCACAGCCTTGGTGCGATCGGTGACATTCAACTTATTAAAAATACTGGTCACATGATTTTTAACGGTGCCCTCGGCGACCACCAACTTCTGCGCAATTTCCCGGTTGGTATCTCCAGCAGCCATCAGACGCAATACATCCATTTCGCGGGTAGAAAGCGGTTCTACCAATTCCTGAGACCAGCGCGGGGCGGTTTCTGCCAGGCGGCTGAATTGCGCAACCAGCCGGGCAGCCACCGAAGGCTGTAAAACCGACTCTCCCCGGTAGGCGGCACGTATTGCTTCATATAGTTTTTCGGTAGGCGCATCTTTTAATAGATAACCGATCGCTCCGGAACGCATGGCATCGAATACAGCAGCATCCTCATCAAAGGTAGTTAAAACAATGACCCGACATTCAGGCTGGCGGCTCTTTAAATGACGGGTGGCGGTTGCACCATCCATAACAGGCATCCGTAAATCCATCAGGATCACATCTGGCTTTAGTTCTATCGCTTTCTGCAGAGCTTCTTCTCCATCACCTGCTTCACCGACCACCTCCATATCGGGCTCGGCACGCAGCAATACCTTCAATCCATCCCGGAACATGGTCTGATCATCCACCAGCAATACTTTTATCTTTTCCATGTGAGCCTCTATCCATCCACCTTTGGCAGGGGAATACAGACCATCAGGCTTACCCCTTTGCCTGGTGCGGTAGCAGCTTCCACCCGACCACCATAGATCTGCACCCTTTCGCGCAACCCGACCAACCCATAGCCTCCCTCCAGATTCTCCGCGCCAATCCCATCATCTACTATTTGCATTTGCACCTCATCAGTTCGATAGCGCAGTGTAATATTTACTTTTGATGCCCTGGAATGCTTCTGGATATTCGTCAACGCCTCCTGTGCAGCACGGTAAAGAACCCAGATTAATGATGGGGGTAAATCCACCTCGACTCCATCAATCTGCAAATCTACCTGCAGGTCTTCATTTACCATTTCCATCAATGGCTGAATCACTGCTGAGGCAATCGTCTCGGATGGTTGATCGGAACGGAGAGCTGAAACACTCCTGCGGACATCATTGAGCGCCTCTTGAGTCAGGAAGATCGCTTTTCCGAGCGCTTCATCAGCGGCGGATGGATCCCGGGACATGATGGATTTTGCAGCTTTCAGTTGGATATTTACAGAGGTAAGGTAATGACCCAATCCATCATGGATTTCACGCGCCATGCGGTTTCTTTCCTGCAAGATGGCGTTCTCTTCCATGCGGTGAGTATATTCCCTTAATCTTTTATTCGCCTGGGCAAGCTGACGGCGCATTTTTTGTTCATTGACCGTGATGAGAGTGAATACCGCCACAAACACTACTGCGCTCAGGTATCCCATCACAGCAGACATTGCGTTCGCCATATCTCCTCCTAAAACAGGAGGAAGAATCTGTCCAACCCAGATAAAAAAGCTCGCCAGAACGGCAAACGGCAAACTCAAACGCTGAAAAGCCTCACTCACCAGAGGGAGGAGGATCAACCAGGCAGCACCATTTGAAAAATAACTGATGGCGCCGCCCAGTGCAATCGCAAAAATAAAATAAAGTGCTGTTGCTGATTTGCCCCAATGATCCAGGCGACGGGAACCCCACAAATTCAACGCAAGATATAGTACGCCCATCAAAACCAGAATAATTGGCGAGAAAACTGTAACACGAAAGGCGCCACTGGCGAAATAGACCGTATAGCCCGCCAGCACCACGACCAGCGTTGCCAGATCGCCACTCTGGATTTTCTTAAAATAATTCATGCGCATCCCCCCAATTACGGTATGGGTGCTTCAATGGTTAGAGGTTCATTGAAATCATAAACTTCAGACAGGGTTGTGTATTCCACTCCTTCGACTATTGATACACCCTCCACCTGATGGATGTAGCCATCCATCAAGCCCACCCAGACTTTATTCCTGGTTTCTACATTATGCATGTTCAGTGAGTATGAAAACACCATCATAGGTGCCCCTTCCAGGGTGTCGGGACCCACCAACGCCACATCCTTGATCAGGTCACGGGTCTGCTCAATTGCCAGACCATACACATTTTCCATTTCCACAGGCAGTTTCATCCACTTACCACCCGTATTCAGGTATGCATCAGAACCAATAATATACTGCTCAGTTATCATACCCTGCGAATCAATTACAGCGTGAATCCGATCGGGCGGGACAACTTCGTATTTCATGGTACTGCTGATTTGATCTCCCTGTTTGACAGTTACATCCATCCGATAGGACGTGAGCGTCAACGTGCGGTCAAAGATGCGCTGAATAACTTCATCTGGCACACCATTAAAATCGGTAAATGCCTGCTGAGCTTCCGCTGCTTTTGTGGGCAGTTCCTGTACCTGCGCTTCAAGTGTTGGTAGTATCTCCATTTGAGCTTCGAGTGTCGTCACCACCTGTGTAGCCGCTTCTGCTGCCATGGATGGAATTTTTTCCATTTCGGAAGACAGGTTTGTGGGCAGACCGCAGGCTACTGTCATAGTCAGTGTTGTTAAGATAAGAAGCAGAATTTGAATTCTGGTTTTCATAAAGATTCTCCTGTATGTTGTCGTTGCTCATTTTATAATAGTATCTACCGGCTGCCAACACAAGCCAGGATGTAACTCAGAGCAGGGATCTGAAGCCAGTAAATAAGATTTAATAAGGAGCAACCAAATGATGAACCAACCTTTTGCCCACACCTTTTCGATTGTAGCCAGAGATCCAGAAAGTGGAGAGATGGGTACTGCTGTTCAATCACACTGGTTTTCGGTAGGTAGTGTGGTGCCCTGGGCGCAATCAGGCATTGGTGCCATCGCCACCCAATCACTGGCAGAAATCAGCTATGGTCCCCTCGGGCTGGATTTGCTGCGTGGAGGTAAAAGCGCAAGGCAAACATTGGACGCATTGCTGCTGGCGGATGAAACCCGGGAAGTACGCCAGGTGGCAATTGTTGATAACAATGGCGAGGTAGCTGTTCACACCGGTAAGCGCTGCATTGCCGAAGCAGGGCATATCAGCGGGACAGGGTACAGCGTACAGGCGAACATGATGCTGAATGATACTGTCCCTGCTGCCATGTCGAAAGCTTACGAAAATGCCATGGAGAACGGAGTGAAAGACCTCTCAGAGCGACTGCTCCTGGCTTTGGAAGCCGCACAGACTGCGGGCGGTGATATCCGCGGAAAACAGAGCGCGGCAATCAAGGTGGTGGGCAAGGATTATTCGAGTAAGACCTGGGAAGGAGTGCAGATGGAATTGCGCGTTGAGGATCACCCTGAACCCATCAGCGAGCTGAGAAGGGTGGTTACCATCCACCGCGCCTATAGGCACATGAACCGTGGAGATGAGTGCCTGGCTGCCGGAGATGCTGAGGGAGCGCTTCAGGCTTACGAAGCTGCTGCTGGGCTTGCCCCGCAGATCGTTGAGCTGCCTTTCTGGAATGCTGTATCGTTAGCAGATACAGGGAAGATGACTGATGCCCTGCCGATTTTTAAAGATGTATTCACCCGTGAGCCCATCTGGGCAGAGTTATTGACACGCCTGGTTCCAGCAGGATTAATTAAAGATGATCCCGAGATGATCGCTGCGATCCTCAAGATGAAGCCTTAATCAAAATCCCCTTCTGCAGATCAAAAGCAACAACCTCCAGGCGGGGTAAACTGAGCACATTTACACCCGGCAGGGTGCTTTCTACCAGCCGGGTAAATTTCGATAAGTTAAAGCGCAGCGATGGCTTTTTTTGCAGTGTAGGACGTACCTGCGGCAGGATTTGTTTTTGAAGGGGAACACTAAAATCATCCCAATGATTTGGAATGACCACCCGTGGTGAGTAACTGACCAGCTGATTTACAATGGTTTTATCAGAGAGCAATGGGTTGATGAATAATACGTCCACCCGATCCAGATCTGGGGAACCGATTCCCGGGTCTGTTAATAGGGTGAAATCTTTGAAACGGATTTCAAAACAAAAGCAATCATCCATGCGGTAGTCACGGGCTGTCATTCTTCCAATACTTTTTGAGGGCAGCTTTCCGGGTTGGAAAAATGGCATGGGTAGATGTTTTCCAGCGTGAACCATGATACAGAAATCACCCAATTGGATTCGGTCTCCGGGCATGATGAGATTCAGGAGAGATTCATCAAGCCCATGAAGTCGCGCAAGCGCCAGGGAGTTCATTGAACCATAGATGGGCATCTGCCATTTTTTGGCAATCTCCGGCGCATCAAGAACATGATCGATGTGTGCATGGGAAATGAAAATTGCATCGCACCATGGAAATACCTATCCACCAGACCGGGGTCAGGTTTTACAGAGCCAAACATAAACCGCCAGTAAGGAAAGCGTGTTACGTAGGGATCAATCAGAATGCGTTTGCCGGAAATTTCCATCTCGTACCCGGCAACACCCAGCCAGCGTATGTTTATTTGCATAAGCGGGATAATTCAGCATACCTGAAACAGGATACGATATGGTCATTTACCACACCAATGCTCTGTAGAAACGCGTATACGATGGTGCTGCCGCAAAACTTATAACCGCGCTGGATCATATCCTTACTAACCCGATCTGAAAGCTCAGTTTTGGCTGGAATCTGGCTCATGGTTTCCCATTTATTATCGATTGTCTGCCCTTCGGTAAAATGCCAGAGATAAACGTCCAGCGAACCAAACTCCTGTTGAACCGCCAAAGTTGCCTGTGCATTACTGATGGCTGCCTTGATTTTTGACCGGTTGCGGATGATGCCGGCATTGAGTATTAATTCTTCCACCTTATCTTCAGGATAATTCGCCACTGTTTGAATATCGAAACCATCAAACGCAGCTCGGAAGTTTTCACGCTTATTAAGAATGGTCATCCAGCTAAGACCCGCCTGAAATCCATCCAGCACGATAGCTTCAAAGAGCAAGCGGTCGTCATGTTGCGGATATCCCCATTCTATATCGTGATAGCGGGTGAGAATGCCATCACCGCTGTTCCACCCGCAACGGGGTAGATCGGGTTTATAGCTGTATATATCCATTAATCCTCCGCGAGTGCCATATCCACAGCTGCCAGGGCATGCAAAACCGTCGTATCAAACACCGGCAGGGATGTATCTGCCGGTTTGACCAACAGCCCGATCTCGGTGCAACCCAAGATCACGCCGCCAGCTCTCCGGTCGGCAAGTTTTTGAATAATTTCGAGGTAATGTCCTTTTGATTCAGGCAAGATCTTTCCCTGCACCAGTTCCTCAAATATCACCCGGTGAACCTCATCCCGCTCCTGCTTATCTGGAACCAGTACTTCCAGTCCAAAATTCTTTTTCAATCTGCCAATGTAGAAATCTTCTTCCATGGTGTAACGGGTTCCAAGGAGGGCAATACGGGTAATGCCCGCTTCACAAACCTTTTTGGCGGTTGCATCGGCTATGTGCAGGAAGGGAATTTTTACCGCAGCCGTTATCTTTTCAGCTGATTTATGCATGGTGTTGGTACATAAAACAATTAAATCAGCCCCACCTGCTTCCAGTTTTTTGGCAGCATCCACGAGAATATCATCCGTTTCTGACCAGCGTCCTTCGCGCTGCATGACTTCGATTTCTTCAAAATCGACCGTATGCATCAGGCTGACCGCATTATGTAATCCGCCCAGACGCTTTTTTGCCTCTTCGTTGATGATGCGATAGTACTCGATTGAACTTTCCCAACTCATTCCACCGATTAAGCCAATTGTTTTCATTGATTCTCCTTTTGAATTAATGCTGGCAATTCAGGCAGTAATAAGAAGTTGATCCAAGCAGGTTTTTTACCGTGATCGCGCCTCCACACTGGGGACAGGGCTGGTCTTTACTGTGCTTCCCCAGAATCCGGGTGTATCCACCAGGCTGACCGAAGAAATCCACTTCATCAAAATGTCCACGCAAATCAGTAGCAGCGCGAATGATTTCAACACTGTAGCGGTGCATTTTTTCAAAATCCGCATCCTTCAGGGTGGCTGTTTTTCTGGAGGGCAGCACACCTGATTTAAATAGAACATCCTGCCAGTAACCGTTGCATATACCGCCCGCCTTGTACTGGATTCCATAGATATTATTCTGCTTGGCAATTTTTCGCTTCGGTTCGGAAAACACTTTTGCCATGTACTGCGGTGTAAAGCCATCATCCAAAGGCGATATACCCTGCTCGCGGATGAATTTCTCAATCTCTTCGCGTGTCGTTAAAACCCGGGCATACCCATAGAGGGAGACCAAATAGGAGAAGGCGGCTCCGTCATCCAGGTGGAAAACAATCTTTGCCTTCGGGTGGATCTCCATGCCGGGCGCGTGATATAAAAGCCTGCCAATCAAATCGCCAAACATAAGGTGCCGATCGCCAAAACGGATATGAATTTCATCTCCGTAGTGATAGATTTCTTCAATCTGTTCACCGGAAATATCTTCCTTATCCAGGTTTGAAAAACCCCATTTAATCACATTTGCAGCGGTCGGTTTTATCTCAACCCCGCTAAACTTTCTCCCGACCAGACATGTTTTCATTTGTGCAGCAATGGTTGCTGCTTCAGGATATTCAATTGCCATATTCTTCTCCCGCTAGACTTCTGTTCAATATTATAGTTGGTCTGCCGGAAGAGAGAAATAGAAAATCGCGCCTATACCCGGTTCAGCATTCGCCCAAACTTTACCGCCATGTCTCTGGATGATCCGTTGGACAATTGCCAATCCCACACCTGTACCTTCAAATTCATCACTGCTGTGCAATCTTTGAAAAACACCAAAGAGCTTATCGATGTATTTCATATCAAAACCGGCACCGTTATCTTTTACCTGATAGATGATTTCTAGAGTCTCTTTAATTCCATGTACTTCGATGATGGGGGTATCCCGTTGTGAAGAAAACTTGATTGCATTCGAAATCAGGTTAGCCCAAACCTGATGCAATAAGGTTTCATCTCCCAAGACATCCGGGATGTCGTCAAGAATAAATTGGATATTTGTCTCCCCTTTTGTTTCTGTCAGATCTTTGAAAACTTTTAATGCCAGTTCTTTCATTTTAACATTACGTTTTTGTAAATCCACCCTGCTTAATCTGGAGAAAGTCAACAACCCATCTATGAGGTCGCTCATCCGCATCACACTGCTTCGGATGGTCTCCCCAATCTGAACACCTTCCTCATCCAGCCTGTCAGAATATTCATCCATGAGTATTCGAGTATAGCCATCAATTCCACGTAATGGTGCACGCAAGTCGTGTGATACGGTATAGGTAAAGGCCTCCAATTCCCTATTCGCAGCCTCCAGACGGAGTGTATGCGCCTGTAATTGATCATTCAACTGTTGAATGGTCTGCTCCCGGATAA
Source organism: uncultured Leptolinea sp. (assembly GCA_964648485.1). Classification (GTDB taxonomy): domain Bacteria; phylum Chloroflexota; class Anaerolineae; order Anaerolineales; family Anaerolineaceae; genus DAIOEK01. The sequence continues at coordinate 20,220 of CAZYOF010000022.1, read as the reverse complement.
CGCGATCGGTAAGGTCTATCACCGTTATCAGTAAGTTTGGAGGTGTTCCCTTGCCGAATGGGGTGAATCTGACCTCCAGCCAGAGGTCCTTGCCAAATGAAGAGATAACGTGCACATCTATCCAGCGCGATTCATTATCGTGAATCGCAGCCTGGGCAGCGTCATATAATCCGCTCTGTTTCCATGATTCGATTTGGTGGTAGTTTTGTTGTAAAACACCTTCGAGCGTGGCGCCAATCATCGACGCCATCGCATCATTTGCCATGACGCATTGACCAGTCGGATCATATGCTGCCATTCCTGAGCTTGAGTTATCGAAAATCTCCCGGATAAACTCCAGCGAATCCTGCAACTCTATAGTACGGTCGGCAACGTTTTTCTCCAACTGCTCATTCATGGCAACGATTTCATTGGTTCGTGCTAACACCAGTTTTTGAAGATGGATTTCCCGTCCACTCATCAGGTAAACAATCCCGGCAGAAAGGATTCCAATTAAGATTCCAGCCAACCAGAACAGATTCCGCTCCTGGCGGATGAGCGAATCCCATCCGGCTTCCGGTACGCCGGCAAGCACCCATTTCCCCTGGGGCACATCAATCGATGCTATGACCGGATCGGACTCTAGAACTTCAGGAGAACCATAAAAAATCTTGCCCTCATTATCGACCATCGCCATGTTCAGTTGAAAAACATCTTCCGATTGTGAAAGCGGCTCCAACACCACGCTGAAATCAATCGCCATGGTCACAAGCCCCCAGAATTCATCATTCCGCATTACAGATCGCCGGGCAACCATACCCAAACCGCCTATTCGCAATTCGTAAGGATCACTTAAAACTAATTCGCCCGTTTCAATTGTCCGTTGGACATCTGCACGAACATTGGGACGGGGGTCAATTTTTAGGTCCAGATCAATTACATTTTCATTCCCTTCGCGCGGGTAAACATAATGCATCACCCCGTTGGGCGCGATGGTGACGTTCCGTATATCGGTAATCCCAGAAAAAATTCCCTTTGCGAAAAACTCAAATTCGTGCTCGTCAATGTCGTTATGCACATCCAACTGTTGATTTGCAAATGACCATAATCCATCCAGGCGGGTTGCACGGCGGAAGAGATTTTTTTCCACTGAATTGGTGCGTAGATTGATCTCGTTTTGAACCAGCGATTTTTCCGATTGTTTCAGGTTCTCCAGATAGATGAGAGAAAGAAGGTACCAAATGCCTAAAAAGGCAACAAAGACAAGAACTGCCAACACTATTGGCAGTCTGTCGTATCCCTGAATACTTTGAATATTAATTAGATTACGAAAACCATTACTTCGTTTCTGATCTGTTCTCTTTGCGCTTGTCTGCATGGAGTTCCGCCTTGCTTTCAATAAATGAAATTTGATCGCAATAAGGCATACCCATTATTAATTTAGCTACGCATCAGGTATAAATATAGTTACTAATATCATACACGAAACCAGGGTGGATGTATCCATAAAGTTATAATTAATTATCTCAGAATTATGCAGCGAGGCGCCCTATGAACCTGAGCAAAATTCCATCCGGATGGCGGATTATTGCTCCAAAAGAAACTGATATTGAAAAAGTAACCGCTTTTTTCCGTGCTTGTGACACGCTCTACTTTGGTGAACCTGATACCACCCAGGCTGATGTAGAACATGAATGGAATCGCCCGGGTTTTGATCTGGCACAAAACACGTTCCTCCTACTCACTGACAAAGGGGAAATTGCCGGATATTCTGACTTTTTATTCTCGGGTGAGGAGTTGTACATTACCCCCAATACCGTGATTCACCCAGACTATCTGGGACTGGTTAATTGCTCCCTGTTTTACAGGCTGGCGGAAGAAACCACCAGAGAAAAAGACAATGTATCGCGGTTGAGAACCATCAGTGTACGGGAAGAAAGTTCAAAGATATTAATTGAGATGGGGTACACTCCCATCCAGACGCAATATCGAATGGTAAGGGATATTTCGGGTCAATTGGATGAGCCTGCCCTGCAGAAAGGTTATGAATTTTTGCCATTTCATCCAGGGCAGGATGCTTATGAGGTATTCGAAGTCATCGAAACTGCATTTCAGGAATTACCGCATCGAACCGGAAATACCTTTGAGGGCTGGCAGAATTTCATCATGAAACGCAAAGACTTTGACCCGGCACTGGTCTGGACGGTACGAAAGCAAGGCGAGATTGCCGGTGTCGGAGTCGGATTTGATGACCCAATCGGCGGATGGGTACGGCAACTGGCGGTTAAAAAGAACCACCGGGGAAGAGGTATTGCCCTAGCGATACTATATAAGGCTTTTGGTGAATTTCAAAAACGCGGAAGAAAAACTGTGGGTTTAACTGTAGATAGTGAAAACACCACCGGGGCACCGCAGCTTTATTTGCACGCAGGCATGCAGCAAACTGATAAGTATGTTACCTATGTTAAACAGGTTAAATGAAGGCATCACCACAAAAAGTGCGGTATAGTTAACAACATCCTCACCTGGAGAAGAACCGATATGGCAAAAAAGCAAAACATGGAAGAAATCCAGCCGGTATCCAGAATGCCCTGGGATCTTTCACTGGTCATGCTGGCAACAGTGTATATTCTGATGCGATTATCCAAAATTGGTATGACCTTTATTGCTGCACCCGGAGATGAATACAATCGGGCGGTTGTGTGGATTGGATATCCGTTGGTAGCACTCATCTGGGGGATTGCCTCACGTCCGCTGCAATTCAAATTCTGGTGGATGCTGATTATCTGCCTGATCGGCATGGCTGGCGGGTTATTCTTCGGACACGGCGCGCCATTCCTGATCTACCTGGTTCCTTATCTGGCAATAACCTCGATCGGGTTTTATATTGCGAAATTCTTTTTCAAAACGCCCAGACAGACATCAAACATATAAAAGTAAAGGCTCCCTCGGGAGCCTTTCTATTTTAAATTACCCAGAATAATTCCGCCTGCCATCGCCAGCAGACAACCGATAAGAGTATATGTTGCCGCGCGTGTTTTGGGAGCGGGGTCTTTGAGTATATAGACACCAAGCAACGCATTCACCGCGACAGCCAATTGCGAAATGGAGAACCCCTTCCCGGCGCCGATGGCATCCGTCAACAGCAACATGGTGTAATTGCCGATCCCCCACAAGATTCCGGCACCCAGTACCCTGCCATAATCAGATACTTTTTCCAATCGTAACGGATCACGGGCAACAATAACCATGCCCACACCAGTAACAAACATCCCCAGGGCGAAAGGGAGTGAAGATACCCAGGCAGATGCGCCGCCATATTTCATTGGGATGAAGTATGTGCCCCACAGGATTCCCGCGCCAATCGCTCCGGCAAAACCCGCCCTGATACTGCGCTGCACTGTTTCGGAAGTTTTCCATCCCTTTGCCAGCACAATCAGAAGGACTCCGCCGATCATTAATCCGAGAGCCAGAATAAACCAGACCAGCATCAGCCCTTTCAGATTGATCAATTCCTGAAAAAGTACAGCCCCCCAGAATACGCTTACCACAATATTCAACGGCGCCCAGATGCCAATTGCCTTTGCCAGACCCAGATTTCGTGTGCCTACGAACGCGAACAAACTGGAGATTGACCACAGAAAGCCACCCGCAAATGGCAGTAGAAAACCAGGCAAGGTATAACTGGGCACGCCCTGTGAGAACGCCACGATCAGCGCCAGAACCAGGAAAGCCAGGCTCACATAAAATGTTTTGATGCTCTGGTTTGGGAGTTTAACATTCTGGGTTGGCGCAAGCCATAACCCCCAACATGCTACCGTGATGACAGCGATGAGGAATACCATAGTTATCCTTTTATTTCGTTGATCTTCGCCTGCCCAGGCGTCAGCATATCAGGGATGGCTTCGGCGCCATCCTCAAAGGCATCATTGATCCCGCGGATCACCTCTGCCCACCATTCCCGGGCAGCGGAGAGCTTATCAGCCTGAAATTTTTGAATCCACTCTGACAGATGCTCATCTTCTAAACCAAATCTCTGCCATTGTTCCAGGAAGGTGACGATCAGGTCGATGGTCCGCTCACTCTCCCAGAACACACTTTTGGCAGATTCGCTTTCATGGATGTGTTTCGCCAGAGCAAACTGGTGGGCTTTATAGTTCTTTTTCAAGCCATAATGGGCTGCTAAAATTTCATCCGTGATGGTTTCAGCCCACTTGCGGTGAAAGCGGCAGATTCCGCTGTTATCGGTCAATAGTTCGTATGTCATACGCTCCACATTCTTGCGACCCAACTCATATGGCGGCAGGAATTTACCCTCATAGTAAACATAGTATTTTCCCATCATGGGCATGGGACTGACCATACCCGGTACCCAATACTGGTTGGGAACCATGTACCCCCGTTCGCCATGTGGAATATAAACCGTACGCTCCACGGTCCTGATATTGTGCTTCTGATCCAATTCCTGGGCGGCGAAGCGGATTCCGGCGCGAAACAGTTCAGCCCGCGGATTCATGAGGATCGCCTCAATTAACGCCTCGGCGTAGGCAGCATTCCTGGCGCTATCTTCAACGAGGTTGAAATCATTCGGATCCTCCGGGAATGTAAACATCATCTTGTACGCAGGGGGAAATCCATACTCCGCAGGGTTGATCAATCCCGCATGGATAATATCCATGATCCAGGCGAGGTATCCGCCTGTTTGAATCGCATCAAAACCCATCGCATCGACAAAATCATTGATCCTTTCAGCGGCACGTTGATCGAATACCCCAATTTGTGGACCCAGCGCGTGGTATGGCTCGTAATCTTTCTTGTAGATGTCATTCATCTTCTTGCAAACCACCGGACAGGGTTCCCCGCAGTGCTGGAAGCTTTTGGTCTTGATGGTTTCTTCATTGAATTGAGCCAGATAATGATTGAGGATCAGCACCTCATGGTGTTTGAGACGCACTTCATCAGAATGGTAAATGGAATTGTAATTGAAGCTCATGAGACGTTCATTCATCTCACGCATGTTAATGCCAAATGTGCCGCCGGTTTCAAATTGGGGTACGTAACGATATTTTTCGGTGAGGGCAATATCCGTTTGGATGGTTTTCTGTCCGAAATGCTCCATGAAGTAGCTGTCGATTTCAGTTGAATCGCGCAGGTCCGGATCTTCCCACTCTCCACCAAAGATAATGGCAGCCACCCTGTGGTTCTGATAGAGGCGGGAACCTAAACCGCCCCTGCCCGCCCAATCGACCACCTTGCTCAATTCTCCCTTGCGTACCGGGCTGGAGCCCAGGGCTCCTTCGAGTGTGTATCTAGCTGCAGGACCAACGGCACAGATGCGCATCTTGCCTTCTGGATATTCATTTTTATAACGGTCGAATAACGCCTGCTGGAGAGCAAAAAATCCAATCAACTGCCGTTCCTGGCTATCCACGCAACCGTTCCAGAGCGCTTCGGCATTAACAGGCTCCACCCTGACATGAATTTCTCCCTGGCGGTGATTAAGTAACAATACGCTGGTTTCAGCTGCCCTACCGCGCAGGGCAACATAACTGACGCCCACATGATGGAAGGTGTAAGCAGCCCCGCCCATGCTCGAAACATAGAAACCATCCCACTGGGGTGACCATGCACCAAACACGAGACGGCGTGAACCGGGAATACTACTGGCTGCCAGTAATCCCTCGCCAAAGGTAAAGCTATCAGGATAAAGGTGATAGCGATTCCAGGCGTAATCCACCGGTCCGAGAATATCGTGCCCTTCAATGGGGCGGAGATACCAGTTTCCGTTGTGGAGATGAACCGTTAGTTCGCGTTGAATGATGGGATATTTCATAGACTATCCTTAATACTGATCTTATTAGATTCTATCCTATTATCCCGTGATTTAAACCAGAAAGGGAGACGATGTTATTTTCGTCTCCCTTTTTTGTTGAAACGCCCAGATTTATTCTTCGTCTTTTAATTCCTTGCGGCGTAGCAGAAGGTAGAGCCCGATACCGATCAGGATCACCGGCCAGCCCTGTCCGACCCAGGTGAGAACAGTCAACCCGGTGCTGCCGGCGAAGAGGAGCCCGCCGATGACAGCCATGATCCCACCGGGGATGAGCGGCCACCACATAAATTCACGACTGCCATCTTCTTCTGGAATGAAGAGCGACATTACCGAGATCAATAACCATCCCAGCGAGAAGACCAGCAGGAACAGACCACCTTTACCGGGTTCGACCAGCGAAGCATCCAGTTTTTCCATAGCCACGATGCCCGCACCAACACCGCTCACGATACCACCAGGAATGATCAAGCCGCGGCTTTTTCCTACGATGCCTGCAACCAGGAAGGTCGCACCGATTGCCAGAACCAGCCAGAGACTCCATTCCGCTTCAAGCACATTCGCCAGCAAATTGAACACACCAATAGTGATGAGGATTGCACCTGCAACAAATCCACCACGGCGGCGATTGCTCTTTTTAACTTGCATGTTTTCGTTCATTTTTACTCTCTCCTTTATACTCATTTGCTGAGTTATTTTGTTGACTGTATGATACGCCCTGACAAGCTGCCGCGCATGTAGTGGCAGTCACGTTACCGGGAAGAATGTTTTTATGACGGTCATGTTTTTTCCATGACCCCCTGCTATAATTTTCATATGAAAACCAATCCCTTCCTTCCCTTCTTTTCTCCAAAAGGTATTGTCTTGAGTGGTGTATCACAGGACCCCAACAAGCTGGGATACGCCCTCGCCCGCAATCTTTACCAGAGCGGGTATCCCGGTGCAATTCATTATGTTAACCCCAGAGGCGGCGAGCTGTTCGGTCAGAAAATCTATTCAAACATTTTAGATGTACCTGCGCCTGTGGATCTGGCAGTATTGCTTGTGCCACCACCTTCTGTACCGCAGGCAATGAAAGAAACCGGGCAGCGGGGAATCAAAGCCGCGATTATTGCTACCGGTGGCTTCAAGGAAACCGGACCTGAAGGTGCGAAACTGGAAGAGGAAGTTCTTCAGATCGCAGAGTCTTTCGGTATCCGGTTCATCGGACCCAACTGTATCGGCATCATCAACACCCATTTTCCGTTTGATACCTCATTCCTGCAACCACCCGGTCCGCCGGCAGGAGATATGGCTTTCTTATCACATTCAGGTGCCATCTGCGCGGCTGTCATTGATTGGATTCGTGGTCAGGGTGGCGGGCTTTCCCATTTATTCAGTCTGGGCAACCAAACCAGTGTGAGTGAAACAGACATATTGAATCTGATCGCTGATGATCCAAAGACCAAAGTGATTACCCTGTATCTTGAAGGTGTCAAGCAAGGTGGAGATTTCATCAGAGCCGCATCTACTACGGTGAAGAAAAAACCCATTGTTGCCCTGAAAGTGGGTAGATTCGAAAGCGGAAAACGGGCGGCAGCATCGCACACCGGAGCACTTGCCGGTCAGGAATCTGCTTTTGACGCTGCTTTCGAGAAAGCCGGTGTATTGCGGGCAAATACCACAGAAGAGATGTTCCAATGGGCAAGAGCCCTGGCGTGGTGTCCAATTCCCGGAGGAAACCGGGTGGCTGTACTGACCAATTCCGGTGGACCCGGCGTAACCGCGGCAGATGCGCTGGAACAGCATGGGATGAAGCTGGCTGATTTGCAAGGATCCACCACCGAAGCACTGGCTAAGTTTTTACCGGCAGCGGCCAGCCTGCGCAACCCGGTGGATATGCTGGCATCAGCAACTCCAGAACATTTTAGTGAAAGTTTGAGACTCCTGCTGGATGATGATGGGGTTGATTCAGTGATAGTTATTTCTCCCCCACCCCCACCATCTACAACCGGAGCTGTTGTAAAAGCCATGCTGCCGGTCATCCAATCTCATGATAAACCGGTACTGTTTGTATTAATGGGATCCGAACAAATCTGTGAAGCGGTTTCGTTAGCCAGGGCAGCAGAGATTCCTGATTACCGTTTCCCCGAGGCAGCAGCTTCAGCGCTGGGTGCACTTACCCGTTATGCAGCTTATTTGAATAAACCAATCTCAAAAGCCATGCCATTAAATGGTGTGCAAATTATGCGGGCTCGTCAGATGGCAGCCAGCTTTCCTTCAGGTGGATGGCTTGATCAGGAGCAAACCGTTGGATTACTCGAAGCATTTGGAATGCAAACCAGCGGGCTCACTCTCGCAATTAATTCGTCAGATGCAGTTACAACTGCCCGAAAAATTGGATACCCCGTAGTTCTTAAACTGGCATCAGATGAGATTTCACATAAATCTGATATTGGCGGTGTTGTCTTGAATATTAATTCTGACGAAGAGACCAAAGAGGCTTTTGACCTGATTCTAAAACGGGCAAAACAGGCTCATCCCCAAGCCAGGATCGATGGTGTTCACGTTCAACGGATGATCGCGGGAGGACAGGAAGTAATTACTGGGTTTGTTCGCGATCCGCAATTTGGTCCACTTTTGATGTTTGGTTCAGGTGGTGTAGAAGTGGAAGGATTGAAGGATGTCGCTTTTAGTCTGGCTCCCCTTTCTGCAGAAGAAGCCGAGCAGATGGTATTACGAACCTGGGCAGGGAGAAAACTACTTGGTTTCCGAAGCATTGCGGAGGCTGATTTTAGTTCAGTCATCGATACATTGCTCCGTCTTTCGGAACTGGCCGTGAAAATGCCCGAAATTTTAGAGATGGAAATCAATCCACTCAAAGTACTGGAACCCGGGAAAGGGTCCGTTGCCATTGATATCAGAGCAAAGATAGCCGGATAACTTCTCATCTCAGGGAATTCGAATATGACGCGGGCATGCCCGCGTTTTTCGTTTAATAATCCACATAATTTCTACACAATCCCATTAATAACTCTTCACAAGCTTTCGATACCATCAAATTGTTGCATCAGGCAATCCTTTGAAAGGAAGAAGAACAGGTATGAAGAACCCCAACAATACACGAAAAATCAATGTACAAAAAATCATTACAGGAACCACCATCGCAGCCATTCTGGTGGGAGGTGGAGCGTACGCATACAGCCGTTATGGCATAAGCCGGAGTGAACCTGCAGATCAGGCAACACTCAACACAACGATAGTAAAAAATGGAGACCTGATCTTATATGCCAGCGGGACCGGTTCTTTGACAGCCGTATCCACTGCAAGTTTGGGCTTTAATACCAGTGGCAAGGTGTCCAAAGTGTATGTAAAAGAGGGAGACAAGGTGGAGGCTGGCCAGGTGCTGGCTGAACTCGATAGTACCACGCTCCAGATCGAATACAACCAGGCGGTCCGCAACCTTGCAGAAATGGTATCACCCGCTGCCATCGCTCTGGCAGAACAAACACTGGCAGACGCAAAAGTTACTGTGAATAGCACCACCAATACACTCACCTCTCTCATCAGCTCACAGGTTTTCAACCGCCAGCTCAGATTGGATGCAGCGCAACAGGCTCTGGATGAAGCCACAGCCCTGGCACAAAATTCGCCCAGCGAAGAAAATACTCAGGCTGTAACCAAAGCAGAAGCAGATGTTGCTCAGGCGGAACGAAATTTAAAATCAGCATGGTACTACTGGGAAAATGAATTTCTAAAGGAATACTTTACCGTTACTGAACGAAACAGCGCCGGGAAGAGGGTAACTTATATCGCCAAGCCGACAGAAGCAGATATCGCATCAGCATGGTATGCCTACCGTTATGCTGTGGAAGCCGTAAAGGAACAGACCAATTATGTAGCAGCACTCAAGGGAGAAGAAATACCGGCAGATGCAACCGGAGCAGATCTCACCGCTTTTGAGGAAGCAAAGCAGGCAGTAGAAACAGCAAATGAAGCACTGGACCAGACTACCATCATTTCACCCATATCCGGACTGGTAACATCCGTATCTATCAGTGAAGGGGATAATGTCGGTAGTGACGCGGTCATTGAGATTGCGGATAATTCAATCCCACAGATGGAGTTTTACCTGGATGAAGAAGACTGGGATAATGTGGCGGTTGGTTATCCCGTGGAGGTAGTTTTTGATTCCTTGCCAGACAACACCTACACGGGTGAGGTAACCCATGTCAGCCCAACACTGGTATCAGAGAACAATACTACCCTGGTAAAGGGTCTGGCACAGTTGGAGAATATCTCAGAGGCTCTGAAAAACAACCTGATGCTGGGTCTCAATGCTTCAGTCGATGTGATTGGTGGCGAAGCGAGGAATTCTGCCCTGGTATCGGTTGATGCGCTGCATGAGGTAAGCCCGGGTGTGTATGGAGTATTTGTGCGCAACAATGGCGCGCTCACATTTACCAGGGTTGAAATCGGCATCATGGACAGCATCAATGCCCAGGTTATCTCAGGACTCAAAGTCGGGGATGTCGTTTCTACCGGGTTACTGGAGACAAATTGATGACCACAGAAACCATTATTGAAACGATTGATATCAAAAAACATTACGGTATGGGCGACGCAACAGTTGCGGCGTTGGATGGTGTGAGTCTGACCATACACGAAGGTGAATTTGTTGCCATCATGGGTCCATCAGGATCTGGTAAGAGCACTCTCATGCATATTTTGGGCTGCCTTTCCAGACCAACATCTGGTCAATACATTCTGGATGGAGAAGATATCAGTAATTTGAATAAAAATGAACTTGCTGCCATTCGTAATCAGAAATTGGGTTTTATATTTCAGGCTTACAACCTGCTTTCGCGAACTTCTGCTTTACGTAATGTGATGTTGACACAGGTGTACAACCGGCACAATTACATCAGCAGGGAAGAAAGTGAAGCAATTGCAACCAGAATGCTTAACCTGGTGGGACTTGCAGACCGTATCCATCATCAACCGCAGGAACTATCCGGGGGACAACAGCAAAGGGTGGCTATTGCCAGAGCGCTTATCAACCAACCCAAGCTCATCATTGCGGATGAGCCTACCGGAAACCTCGATAGTAAATCAGGCGTGGAGGTCATGAATCTGCTGCACAAGTTGCATGATGATGGGTCCACCATTGTGATGGTAACCCATGACGCAAAAATTGCAGCACACACACAACGGATCATACATCTGGCAGATGGATTGATCAGCAGAATTACCCGAAACGAACATCCGATAAGACATGATGAGAAGGAGGTGGCTGATGCGATTCTTTGAACTCTTCAGAATTGCCGCAGAAGCCTTACAGAAAAATAAAGTCAGGTCTCTGCTCACAATGCTGGGAATCATTATCGGTGTCTCTGCTGTGATTATCATGATTTCCATCAGTGCCGGCACTGAGGCAACTATCAAGGAACAGATTGAAGGGTTGGGATCCAACCTGTTGTATGTTCGATCCAGTTTTTCTCGCAGCGGAAGCAGGGCAATGGGTCCAATGGAAGGCGGTCTGGTATATGAAGATGCCTGGGCAATTCAAGAGCAGGTTTCGGGTGTGGCGGGCGTGGTTGTGGATCAGAGCTCTACTGCCACTGTAAAATCAGACAACAACTCATTAGATGATGTAACCCTTCTTGGTACAACTCCAGATTTCCCTTCGGTAAGAGATATGGACCTTGCGAATGGGCGGTTCTTTAATATGAACGACCTGGATCGAAAGAAGAAAGTTGCCATTCTGGGATACGATCTAGCGCAGGAACTTTTTGGTTCCGGTGACCCGATTGGCTCTACCATCAACGTGGGGGGAACAAGGCTTACCGTTATCGGCGTAATGGCAGAGAAGGGAACCGTAGGCAATGTGGATTACGATGCGCAATTGTTTATGCCCATTACGGTACTTTTTCAAAAATTTGTCCCCACGCAGTTTTCCAGGATCATTGGGGATCGGGTAAACCAGATTGTTGTGGAAATTGATAGCAGCACCACGTTGGAAAAGGTTCAGCAACAGATCACATTGCTGCTGGCGAAGAGGCATGATGTTACCACTGATGAAGCTGATTTTAGTATCTCTACACAACAAGACATCATCGAAACAAGGGAATCCACCACGGCAGCTTTTCGATCTCTGCTTTCGTGGGTAGCTGGTGTATCACTCATCGTGGGCGGTATCGGGATTATGAATATTATGATGGTCAGTGTGACAGAAAGAACACGCGAGATCGGTATCAGGCAGTCGGTTGGCGCGACACCCAACGATATTAGGCTGCAATTCTTAATGGAAGCATTACTGCTCAGCCTGGTTGGCGGTTTGATTGGCATTCTCACCGGAATCACAGGGTCTACTCTATTCGGTCACTTGAGCGATATGCGAACTGTTGTGGTGCCTTCATCCATCCTGCTGGCATTTGTCTCAGCTGCGGTTGTCGGAATATTTTTTGGATTTTTCCCCGCCAATCAGGCTTCAAAACTCGACCCGATCGACGCACTTCGCTACGAATAAATCAGGAGATAAAATATGAAATCTTTTTATAAAATCATCTTTCTGGGGATCATTTTACTAATCATGACAGGATGCGCCGGAAATAACAGCTCTCCTGTTAGTTCCCAGTCAGTAACTGGAACAACCACAGGTTCAGCGAACAATGTAGAGACAATCCCGGAGCTGTCACAATTGGTAGTGGGCACATTCAAACTGGAAGGAACTGAAAACGCTATCCAACCGCAACAGGCAACAGAGCTGCTTTTTCTCTGGCAGGGGTATAAAGAATTAACAAGTAGAGACAGTGCCGCAGATGAAGAAAAGGAAGCCCTCATCCGGCAGGTAAAAGAAAACATGACCGCAGCGCAGTTGAGCGCCATTGAGTCAATGAATTTGTCACTGGAAGATATCCGAACTGTGGTGATGGAATATGGCTCTAACGGAGTTGCCAGAGAGTCCTCCTCAAGCAGATCAACCGAAAGCGGGGGCGGGTTTGGCAGCGGAATGCCCGGTGGCGGTGGTATGATGCTGGGTGGTGGCATGCCTCCAGATGGTGGTGCTGTGCCCCCTGATATGGCATCTGGCAGCCAGACCAATTCTACCAATACGAGCACCAACAGAATTTCTGGCACAAATATGGTAGTCAACCAGTTACTGGATCCCCTTATTAGCCTTCTGGGGACGCGAGTCAATGAGTAAATAAGTTTGAACCCTGCCAGTAAGATTCATCTCTGGCAGGGTTTTCATATGGATTGACTGCGAAAATATCCGTTATGATAGAAGATAAGTGAAAAAGCTTTGAGGATTGTATGGCAAAAAAAATACTTGTGTTGGATGACGAAGAACACATAACCAGCCTGGTGAAAGCTTACCTTGAAAAGGAAGGCTTTATTGTAAATTGTGCTCTCAACGGAGTGGAAGGGCTATCTCTGGCAAAAAGAGAAGAGTTCGACCTTGTTATTCTTGATATTATGATGCCAGAGATGGATGGTTATTCATTCTTGCGGGAGTTCCGAAAAGAAAGCTCTGCACCGGTCATATTTCTCACAGCAAAAGTGGATGAAGATGAAAAGGTGGTCGGATTAGAGCTGGGTGCAGATGATTACATCACCAAACCTTTTTACCCGCGGGAACTGATGGCAAGGGTACGTGCAGTATTACGAAGAAATTTTCAACAGAATATTCATGAAACGATTTTTCAAGCAGCCGATATTACTCTGGATATAGAATCGCATACAGTTTTAGTCAGAGATCATTTTATTGACCTTACACCTTCTGAGTTCGCCATCCTTGCCACGCTGTTATCGGCTCCCGGCAAAGTATTTACCCGGATGGATTTACTTGATGCATTGCAAGGAGTTCGTTATGAAGGGTACGAGCGAACAATCGATCTTCATATTAAAAATCTGCGTGCGAAATTAAAAAAGAACTCTCAATATCCACAATACATTGAAACTATTTATGGTGTCGGGTATCGTTTTACCCGGAGCTCTGTTCCATGAAGAGTCTTACATCAAAATTAATTCTGGCAATATTGATCATTGGGGTGATCACAGTTGGAGTTGTGATTCTGATCAGTCAGCGCGGGGCAGACAGGGAATTTAATGCGTATCTACTGAATCTGGACCGTACAGCTATTGCCGAACATTTTATTGGATTTTATCGGGAAAACCGCTCCTGGGATGGTGTTGAGAATACCGTGGAAGATTTATATACACAGTTGAAGATTCCCACTGATCCAAAGATTGCTCCGCCTCTACCATTCACCCTGTCTGACCAGAATCGCAAGGTGGTGTTGCCGAGCGGTTTTTATAAAACCGGTGACTACTTACTTCAAATGGATTACAGCCGGTCGATACCCATCACTGTGGATAGTGTTGTGGCTGGTTACCTGGATATCCGCTCACCTGTGCCACGACCAGAGGAAGATACACCCCGTTTTCTGGACCGGGTCAGATTTATCATGATGGGTAGTGGTGTCATCGGGCTGGGAATAACCCTCATTATCGGTATCTTCTTTTCGCGGTGGATCACAAAATCACTAAGGGAACTCACTGCAGCAGCAAAACAGGTGGCCAAAGGCGACCTGACCCAGCAGGTAAAAGTACGATCGTCTGATGAACTAGGTGAACTCGCCAGGGTATTTAATGAAATGACCGCTCAATTGCGCCAGTTGATGCAGTCACGAAAACAGATGACTGCCGATATTGCCCATGAATTACGCACACCCATCAGCATCATTCTGGGTCACGCAGAAGGAATCCATGATGGAGTTCTACCTGCCAACCGAGATACTGTTGAAATTATCAGGGATGAAGCAATTCGGCTTGATCATCTGGTAAATGATCTACGAACACTGGCTTTATCAGATGCCGGGGAACTCAAGCTGGATTTAAGAGATGTTTCTGTTCATAGTTTATTGAACGAGGTGTTTATTTTATTTGATTACCAGGCAAAATCTCTGGGGATTAATCTGCACCTGGATTCGGAAGAGACACTTCCACAGATAAAGATTGACGCGAACAGGATGATTCAGGTTTTGAGTAATCTTGTAGAAAATGCACTGCATGGAACACCGGCAGGGGGAAGTATATTTATTATCGGGAAAGAAACCGGTAGCGAAATTGAAATAATCGTTAAAGATACAGGAAGGGGTATTGCCCATGAGGACCTGGATAAAATATTTGACCGGTTATACCGTGCGGATAAATCAAGGCAGCGGGAGAATGGCGGATCAGGATTAGGATTGGCAATTGCAAAGTCAATCATCGAGCAGCACGGCGGGCAAATTTACGCAGAAAGTGAAACAGGGGAAGGGACGGCAATAACGATTAGATTGCCAAAATCGAATTAAATTAAAACATCCGGTTCCATTGAGCCGGATGTTATTTTGTAGAGCAATTTAATAAATAAAAGCCTCTTGGCAATGACCTACTCTCCCAGGAAGTCGCCCTCCAAGTACCATCGGCGCTGGTAAGCTTAACGACCGGGTTCGAGATGTTACCGGGTGTACCCTTACCGCTCCAATCACCAAGAGACTTTATTTACAAAGTCGGATTGAATAGTGATGATATAGGTTTAGAAAAATTGATGTTATGTAAGAAGGAGTACCGAGTTCTCCACATCACGTAGAAAGCACTCGATCATTAGTACGGTTTTGCTTAATCCATTACTGAACTTACACATACCGCCTATCAAGCAAGTAGTCTACTTGCGATCTTACTCCCTTACGGGAATATAGGGATCTAGTCTTGAGGCGAGTTTCCCACTTAGATGCTTTCAGCGGTTATCTCTGCCAGACGTAGCTACCCAGCAATGCCGTTGGCACGACAACTGGCACACCAGAGGTCTGTCCACCCCGGTCCTCTCGTACTAGGGGCAGCTCCTCTCAAATCCCTTACGCCCACAGCGGATAGAGACCGACCTGTCTCACGACGGTCTGAACCCAGCTCGCGTACCGCTTTAACGGGCGAACAGCCCGACCCTTGGGACCTTGTCCAGCCCCAGGATGCGATGAGCCGACATCGAGGTGCCGAGCGAAGTCGTCGATGTGAACTCTTGGACTTCACCAGCCTGTTATCCCCGGGGTAGCTTTTATCCGGTAAGCCACGGCCCTTCCACTCAGTACCGTGGGATCACTAAGCCCGACTTTCGTCTCTGCTCGACGCGTTGGTCTTGCAGTCAAGCTCCCTTGTGCCTTTACACTCTCTGCCTGGTTTCCATTCAGGCTGAGGGAACCTTTGGGCGCCTCCGTTACCTTTTGGGAGGCGACCGCCCCAGTCAAACTGCCCACCTGGCACGGTTCCCCATCCGGATGACGGAATGGGGTTAGGGTCTAAACATAATCAGGGTGGTATTTCACCGTTGCCTCCACCGACGCTAGCGCGCCAGCTTCACAGGCTCCCACCTATCCTACACAGATTGTGTCCAAACTCAATGCCAGGATGCAGTAAAGCTCCACGGGGTCTTTTTGTCCTGCTGCGGGTAGGCCGCATCTTCACAGCCATTTCAATTTCGCCGGGTCCCTCGTTGAGACAGTGCTCTAGTTGTTACACCGTTCGTGCGGGTCGGAACTTACCCGACAAGGAATTTCGCTACCTTAGGACCGTTATAGTTACGGCCGCCGTTCACCGGGGCTTCAATTCAAAGCTTCGCTTGCGCTAACCTCTCCTTTTAACCTTCCGGCACTGGGCAGGTGTCAGCCCCTATACATCGCCTTTCGGCTTAGCAGAGACATGTGGTTTTGTTAACCAGTCACTAGAACCATTTCACTGCGACCCACCGACGCTCATTATTCATTCACGTCAGCAGGCACCCCTTATCCCGAAGTTACGGGGCTAAATTGCCTAATTCCTTAACGAGGGTTATCCCGTTCACCTTGGTATACTCTACCCATCTACCAGAGTCGGATTGCGGTACGAGCACTCTGACTTCAACGCTTAGTGGCTTTTCTCGGCAGCCAGGGTTAACTCACTTGCGCCTCAAGGGCACGCCACCAGATCTCAACTCAGACCGTGGATTTCCCTGCGGTCCTCAAAGTCTGCCATCTGGTGCACCTCCACAACCAATCGGAGGCTGGTCTACCTGTCTGCGTCCCCACATCGCTCCATCAAAGTGGTATCGGAATGTTGACCGATTGTCCATCACCTACGCTTTTCAGCCTCGGCTAAGGTCTCGACTAACCCGACGCGGATTGACCTGGCGTCGGAAACCTTAGATTTACGGTGAACACGGTTCTCACGTGTTTTACGCTACTCATGCCTGCATTCTCACTTCTGTCCGCTCCAGCCGTCCTCACGGTCGACCTTCACTGCTGACAGAACGCTCCCCTACTGCTCCAGCTAATGCTGAAACCCATAGCTTCGGTACCATACTTAGCCCCGTTAAGTTTTCCGCGCAGGATCACTTGACCAGTGAGCTATTACGCACTCTTTAAAGGGTGGCTGCTTCTGAGCCAACCTCCTGGTTGTTTCAGTAACCCCACATCGTTTCCCACTTAGCTTGAATTTGGGGACCTTAGCCGATGATCTGGGCTGTTTCCCTTTCGACCACGAAACTCATCTCCCGTAGTCCGACTGCTACATTCTGGAGTACCGGCATTCGGAGTTTGATTGGGTTCGGTAAGCTCTAAGCCCCCTAGCCCATTCAGTGCTCTACCTCCGGTACTGAACATACACCGCTAGCCCTAAAGCTATTTCGGGGAGAACCAGCTATCTCCTAGTTCGTTTGGCATATCACCTCTACCCACAGGTCATCTCCTAATTTTGCAACATTAGTAAGTTCGGGCCTCCACGAGCTTTTAGACTCGCTTCACCCTGCCCATGGGTAGCTCACCAGGTTTCGGGTTTAATTCCTGCGACTGAACGCCCTATTCAGACTCGCTTTCGCTACGGCTACGGGTGTAACTCCCTTAACCTCGCCACAGAAATTAACTCGCAGGCTCATTCTCCAAGAGGCACGCTGTCAGGCATAGCGCCGCGCACCCGGCTTTCACCGGAGCACCGACACGCCATTAGCCCTCCAACTGCTTGTAAGCTTACGGTTTCAGGTTCTATTTCACTCCCCTAACAGGGGTACTTTTCACCTTTCCCTCACGGTACTTGTACACTATCGGTCGTCAAGTGTATTTAGCCTTAGAGAGTGGACTCCCTAGATTCCTGCCGTATTAGCGTGCACGGCAGTACTCAGGTACCAGGCAGAAGATGATACGTTTTCGGTTACAGGACTGTTACCTTCTTTGGTAGGCTTTCCCACACCATTCTCCTAACGTCTCATTTTGTAACTTCTATGTGCCTGGCCCTACAACCCCTCTCAAGCAAGCTTGAGAGGTTTGGGCTGTTCCCATTTCGCTCGCCACTACTTTGGGAATGATCTCTTTTCCTCTGGGTACTTAGATGTTTCAGTTCCCCAGGTTCCCTACAACCAGTCTATGTGTTCAACTGGCGTTGCTATTGGTTCGCAATAGCGGGTTTCCCCATTCGGAAATCTCCGGATCAAAGCCTGTTCACGGCTCCCCGAAGCTTATCGCAGTGACCCACGTCCTTCATCGGCACTTGACGCCAAGGCATCCACCGTAAGCCCTTAGTAGCTTTCACGTGATGCGGAGAATTCGATACTTCTTCATTCTCACATCAACTTAATTTCTACAATTTTTGATCGCATGAAATGCTTTTCAAAATTGGCCTACATCATCACTATTCAATTATTAATGTACAGTTGTTACCGCCGGTTACCCGGCTCCGGGTGATCCTCATCTGAGATCAGAAGCACCAGGAGTCATCGTGCAACCTATTCTATTTTGACACAAACCGACCCGGCAATCTGCCGGGTCGAAGACCTTCCTGGCATTTGCCATTTACTTCTAAGAGATCGAGTTGCTTTTTTTCAAATTCAGCAGTGTTCTCCTGCGGTACAAGTAGCTTGTGGAGATGAGGGGATTCGAACCCCTGACCTCCGCCGTGCAAAGGCGGCGCTCTCCCAACTAAGCTACATCCCCGGTCATTCCAGGGTCAGTGGGCCTTTCAGGGCTCGAACCTGAGACCTTGCCCTTATCAGAGGCACGCTCTAACCAACTGAGCTAAAGGCCCATGGTCAACTCCCCTTAACAACTGAGGAGTGATAAGAAGTATCACTTCGTTCAAAACCAGACCTCACCACATCCGTATGAGGATTTGTTTTTCGGTTTTACATAGAGTAGAGTGCCGGTCCGTAGACTTTTACTCAGAACTCCATAGAAAGGAGGTGATCCAGGCGCACCTTCCGGTACACCTACCTTGTTACGACTTCGTCCCAGTCACCAACCCCACCCTCGACGGCTCCCTCCTTGCGGTTAGGATACCGGCTTCAGGTGTTGCCAGCTCCCATGACGTGACGGGCGGTGTGTACAAGGCCCGGGAACGTATTCACCGCAGTATAGCTGACCTGCGGTTACTAGCAACTCCGTCTTCACGTAGGCGAGTTGCAGCCTGCGATCTGAACTGAGACCAGCTTTGAGGATTGGCTCCGCCTCGCGGCTTCGCAACCTACTGTACTGGCCATTGTAGCGTGTGTGTAGCCCAGGATATAAAGGCCATGCTGACTTGACGTCATCCCCACCTTCCTCCGGCTTGACACCGGCAGTCCCGTGTGACACGTATAACACACAGTGAGGGTTGCGCTCGTTAGCGGACTTAACCGAACATCTCACGACACGAGCTGACGACAGCCATGCAACACCTGTACAAGCTCCCCGAAGGGTCGGTCACCTTTCGGATCCCTACCACTTGTATGTCAAACCCTGGTAAGGTTCTTCGTGTAACATCGAATTAAACCACACGCTCCGCTGCTTGTGCGGGCCCCCGTCAATTCCTTTGAGTTTTAACCTTGCGGCCGTAGTCCCCAGGCGGTGAACTTATCGCGTTAGCTTCGGCACCGATGGATTTAAACCCACCGACGCCAAGTTCACATCGTTTACAGCTAGGACTACCGGGGTCTCTAATCCCGTTTGCTCCCCTAGCTTTCGCGTCTGAGCGTCAGGATCGGTCCAGGAAGCCGCTTTCGCCACTGGTGTTCCTCCGTATATCTACGCATTTCACCACTACACACGGAATTCCACTTCCCTCTACCGCCCTCAAGTCTGGTAGTTTTGAACGACCTCTCCCAGTTGAGCCGGGAGCTTTCACATCCAACTTACCAAACCGCCTGCACGCGCTTTACGCCCAGTAAATCCGGATAACGCTTGCCTCCTACGTTTTACCGCGGCTGCTGGCACGTAGTTAGCCGAGACTTATTCCGAGAGTACTGTCCTTCCTCATCTTCTCGAAAAGTGCTTTACGACCCGAAGGCCTTCATCGCACACGCGGCGTTGCTAGTTCGCGCTTTCGCACATTAACTAATATTCCCTACTGCTGCCACCCGTAGGTGTATGGACCGTGTTTCAGTTCCA
>CAZYOF010000021.1:0-55773 GCA_964648485.1 uncultured Leptolinea sp. | reverse complement strand
GACTCACCTCTTTTGTTAAGGTTCAGTAATTTACAGAAAGTATGTTACACGTACAACTATCATTATTTCTATTAATATTAATTTATGAAGAAATTATTACTTTCCTTAGCTACTCTATTATTTCTAGGAATATTAGGTTTTCTGATTTGGTCTTCTACACCACTGGGACCTCAACCTGATGTTTATAATGCACTCCAATCAAATGAATTAATTAGCGTTCGTAATGATAATGGATTAATCTTCACCCCTGCTAATGAAGATGTTAGAACCGGGCTTATTCTATACCCGGGCGGGAGAGTTGATTATCGATCCTATGCGCCTATAGCAAGAACGATCGCGGAAAAGGGATACATTGTCATTATTCCTAAAATGGTACTGAACCTTGCTGTTTTTTCACCAAATGCAGCTGAACAATTCATTTCAAATTACCCACAGATAGAATATTGGGTTATCGGAGGGCATTCTCTGGGGGGAGCTATGGCTGCATCCTACAGCTATCAAAACCCTGAAAGCATAGATGGGCTAATCCTAATATCTGCCTATACTACCAAATCAGCCGACCTTTCGTTATCCAAAATTCCAGTCTTAAGCCTCAGCGGAAACCTGGATGGTCTGTCAACTCCCGAGAAAATAAATTCTTATAAATACCTTCTTCCCCTTGAAACCAGCTATTACATAGTTGAGGGTGGAAACCATGCCCAAATGGGAAATTATGGTGCCCAACCAGGAGATGGAATTGCACTGATCAGCCAGAGTGAACAACAAAAATTAGTTGTTGAGCAGGTTGTTGGATTTCTTCGGGGGATTGAGAAATGAAAACCATCCTTCGAAATATTCTGATTGTAATCGGGGTGATCTTAACCGCTTTAGTAGTTGTTCCATTCCTGATCCCAGTTCCTCCATTAGAAAACACAGTTACTGAAGCAGAATACCTTGTTGATAGTCGAAGCAAATTTACAGAAGTCAATGGAATAAAGATCCATTATCTGGAAAATGGGGATGGTCCTGAGACATTGGTTTTACTACATGGCTTTGGTGCAAGTACTTTTTCATGGCGTGAAGTCATGGAACCATTAGGGAAGGATTACAGGGTAATTGCTTACGATTGGATTGGTTTTGGCCTGACAGAACGTCCATTCCCGGGTGATTGGATTGGGACAAATCCTTACAGTACAATTGGACAGTCTGAAATTTTAATCGGTTTGATGGACAACTTGGGGGTCGACACTGCTGTCCTTGTTGGTAATTCAGCGGGGGGAAAAATTGCTGCATACACAGCCTATAAATACCCAGAGAGAATCTCAAGGCTTGTATTGGTTAATCCAGCAATTCGCGCCGGAAGATCTCAGCCAGCCTGGATTGAGGCGTTATTTTCAACTCCCCAGATGGATAGAATCGGGCCATTAATTTCAAGGATGATCCTGAATCGGGGTGAAGATTTGATTCGGTTAGCCTGGCATGATCCTTCGCAAATCACCCAGGAAATCATAGCTGGATACAAAAAGCCTTTGCGCATGTCAGAATGCGATAAGGCACTTTGGGAATTTTCCAAAGCACCACAGGTTGATATTGAACCCCGTCTTAAGGATATTTCGCAGCCAACCCTTTTCCTCACCGGAGATGACGACAGAATTGTACCAACCCAACAGACAATTGAGTTATCTTCTCTCATACCCAATGGAAAACTGGTTATTATTGAATCAAGTGGACATGTACCACAAGAAGAAAAACCGGAAGAATTTGTGCTACAGATAATGAGATTTTTAGTGGGAAAGTGAGGACATATGTCGGATAAAGAATTAATATTGATGGATTTCGCAAAAGACTTCGAATTAGTAGATACCAACGGAAACCCGGTGAGATTATCGGATTTCAAAGGCAATAAGAATGTTCTCCTTATCCTCAACCGTGGTTTTGCCTGACCATTCTGCCGCAGGCACATGGCGCAGTTGCGTCAAGATTATCCGAAATTTGTTGAGCTGGAAACAGAAATCTTAGCTGTTGGACCTGATGGTCCCAAGGCATATCAGCGTTTCTGGGAATCTGAAGATATGCCTTTTATTGGGCTATCAGATGTAGGAAACCGTATTGCCAAACAATTTTTTCAGGAGTTTAATTTGTTGAAGTTTGGCTGGGTTCCCGCTTTATTTATTATTGACAAGAATGGCAAGTATCGCAATATCCATTATGGGAAATCAATGGCAGATATACCAGAAAACAACCAGGTATTACGAGTACTCTCAGAAATTAATTAATTATTCCGGGGAGATGCTCCCCGGAATAATTCTCTGTTGTTCTATAATTATCCCTCAGATTTATCAACCACAGCTGGTGTCTCAGCGGTCGCCGCAGGAGTAGTTTTCTTGCGGAAAAATAGCTTCTTAATCATCCAGATTAGTATCCTGATTACCAGGTAAATCAGTACTAGAATGGGAAGGACAAAGATAACAAACCAGATTGCTATATTGACCAGTACTTTTCCGGCATTAATTAGTGCTTGTAATGCATCCCTGGCTACTCCCTGTGGTTTCCATCCAGCTACAGTGATGGGTTCAATGGACGCTTTTGAAATCAAATCCACACTAATTGCTGAGAATGAAGAAGACTCTTCATAATATTTAATCTGACCCCGTATCACTTCGATTTCGCCACGCACTTGGGTCAGTTGATTGAAAACATTTAGAACATCTTCCGTTTTTGTTGCGGATGCCATGATTTCGCGAAGTGCAGCTTCTGCCTGTTCCAGGTTCGCTTTGCGAGACTGGAGATCTGTGTATTGGGCTGTGACATCCTCCCCAGAGACATTTTCTGATTGAATATCTGTTTCAGGATCTTCAACCAGACCTTTTATGGTTGTAAGAGCCTGATTCAGTTTTTCAGCAGGAACCCGGATGGTAATTGACCCTCTCGGCAGCTCTACACCACTGTTTGATTTATATTTATACAAATTTGAATTAACTACCCAACCAGAATATTCATCTGCAAGCTGAGCGATTGCTTCCATACTCTTATTTGGATCGACCACCACAATGCTCAGCGAGGCATTTTTTATAACAAGACGATCTACAGATTGGGACGTACTTCCACCTGATGAATATGAAGAACGAGCTGCGCTATCTGCCATTTCCATAGCTGGTGCGGCTGGAGCAGGAGCGCCCATATATTCTTCAATCATCGGTTCCTTCGGTGCCTCTTGGGCATAAGATTTATCCGAAAAGGATAAAGGCGCATTATTTGCTGCGCAGGCTGAAAGAACCAGGCTGCCAATGATAATTAATACCAGTGTAATTCTTCTCATTTTCTCCTCCTCTGATTGCATTGATAATCCATAGACGTATCAACGCAAGAAAGGTTCCCATTACCAACCATCATCAAGCCTAATAGCATTCCTATCAGGTAAACCGGCATTCTTTATGCGTGTCTGGACACTCTCGATATCATATAAAACGCGCTGTGGTGTCCATATCCGCGTTTCAGTATTAAATATCCCAAATGCCGCCCTTGAGTCGCGGTCACGGGGTTGACCCACACTACCCGGATTGATTATTCCTCTGGGTTTTAATTCTATAGGGGATGTGGGATTAAGAATTTCAAGGTGATAATTGGATTCATCTTCCGTCATTTCATAAATGACGGGAATATGCGTATGACCCACGAAGCAAAAATCAGTCTCGAAGAATTCAAAATTATACATGGCTATTTGCCAATCTAATATATATTCCCAAATTGGATTCCGTGGGCTACCATGAACCAGTGTTACCTGGTCGATAACATGCTTCTCAGGTAAGGTTTTCATAAACTCAATATTCTCAGGTTTAAGAACCCGTTGATTCCACTCAACCGAAAGCCTTGCATCACGGTTGAAAGCTTCAAGATCCATTCGACCCAGAACAGCAGCATCATGATTCCCAATGAGGCACATACAATTCTTCAATGATCGTATTTTTTTTATCACCTCATTTGGATCCGGTCCATATCCAAGTAAGTCCCCCAAACACCAGACTGCATCTACCTTGCCCGCTTCCTTCAAAACCGCATCCAGAGCAGTGCAATTTCCATGAATATCAGATAGTACCAATACTTTCATACTACTCCCCCGCTGCGATCACGAAGACATCTTAGTTTGCTTTTCGGAGTGTTGAATGTTTTTTTTCATTCCACAATAATTATAAAGGATAGGCTAAAATGCACAGTGTTTTTACAGTTGCAGGTTTTATTAATGACTGCATGATACCCGGTCAATTACTTCTGCCGCGAGATCGTACCTGCTGAATGCAGGCATGATATACACACCTTGTGAAATATCTTTTAATTGACAGATAATTTCTGATGTAATGATTACACCCTCGCGCTGAGATTGTTCGCCTGCTTTCTCCATTCTATCTAGGATCATCTCAGGGATTGAAATACCTGGAACTTCATGATGCAGGAAACGGGCATGCCGGGGATTGTTTAGTGGTAATACTCCCACCAACATCGGAATAGGCAATTTCCCATGTTCTTCTGCATACACCTTTAGAAATCTACTTGCGGCTTCTGGCTCAAAAACTGGTTGAGTAAGAATAAAATCTGCCCCTGCTTTTATCTTCCGCTGGAGATTTTTAATTTCTGTATTTACGTCCTGTGCTGTCAGGTTTAATGCACAACCTGTAAAGAAGCTGGTAGGCTGACCTATCTCTGAACCGGCGTAGTCCATGCCCAAATTGAACCCCTGCTTTATTAGCTTGATTAATCCTGAAGGTACCAGGTCATAATTATCCATCGCTTCAGGATAATCACCTATTGCAGTAGGATCACCCATGACTACAAAGACATTGCGGATATCCAGAGCATGTGCCGCCAGTAAATCACCCTGCACCCTCAGGATATTCCTTCCACGTGTAGGGAAATGAAGGACTGTTTCTACATTTGTTTTTCTCTGGATTAAATTACAGACTGCCCAGGGACTCATGCGCATTCGTGCCATTGGGCTGTCAGCCACATCAATCACATCAGCACCCGCTTCAGCCAGCAAACTGGCACCTGCCAGAAGTTTTTGTGTGGATAACCCTCGGGGAGGATCCATTTCGACTGCCACAACAAACTTTCCCTGTTGCAGTTTTTTGCCTAACTGGGTTAATTGATCTGGCTTGTTGATATCTAGTTTATAATCAGGGATGATGCTCAATCCATCATACTCTTCTGCAGATATCGGCTGATCCAATGCTTTTCGCATGGAAGCGATATGCTTTGGAGTAGTACCACAACATCCCCCAACTACGATCGCGCCATTTTTTCGAAAGAGATTAGCGTAATCTCCAAAATATTCAGGTGCAGCTGGGTACATAATTCGTCCCCCAACCTGTTCTGGCCAGCCGGCATTGGGCATAACTGAAAACCGGCCATCAGGGGTAGATGTTTTCATTCTTCTTAGAATTCTCAATAATTGCGCAGGACCGCCAGAGCAATTTACGCCAACAATATTCGCTCCCGCTTCAGAAATCTTACGTGCCACTTTTTCAGGCGTATCACCCAGTAGGGTAATATCATCACGAGTAAATGTCATGGATGCAATTACTGGGATGCTCTGATCGATAGCCCTCGCTGCGGCTACTGCTTCGCGAATTTCATATAAGTCGGCAAAAGTTTCGAAAATGAGCAGATCCACACCTGAGTTTAGAAGATACTGAACTTGCTCCTGAAATGCTTCGCGCGCTTCTTCTGGTTGAACACGACCAAATGGAGCGATTCTTACACCCAATGGACCTACATCACCTGCAATAAATACCTTCTTGAATGATCCGGCGACAACCCGACGAGCGATTTCAACCCCCTGGCGATTGATTTCTTCAATGTGCTTATCCAGACCATGCCTTTCCAGTTTATATCGGTTGGCGCCAAAGGTATTTGTTTGAATCATTTGAGAGCCAGATTCAATATACGAGCGGTGTATATCTCCTACAATCGCAGGATTAGTCAGATTTAATTCATCAAAGCACTGATCAAAATCAATTCCTCGCTGATGAAGCATCGTCCCCATCGCCCCATCAGAAAGAATTACACCAGAAATTGCTGATGAAATTAACGTATCCAGGTCAGCCATACTACTTGCCTTTGCTTAATTGCTCTATTCGTGATTCGCCAATATTAAAATAGCTTGCCTGGGGATGATGCAAAATGATCGCCGCTGTAGATTGTTCAGGAACAAGCTGATATGCAGATGTTAACGTCATACCCAGTTCTTTTTCCACAGGTAGAAGCCGGAAGACCTTGGCATGATCCGATAGCTCAGGTATGGCGGGATATCCCCATGAGTATCTTTTTCCCTGAGATTCTGAGATGCCCAATTGACGTCGGATATGATTATGCAAATAATTAGCGGCTGCCTCAGCCATCTGTACCGCAAAGCCATGCGAAAAGTAGGCTTCGGTGTAATCTCCACTATTCTGAAGACGATCGAATCGATTAGTTGCCTCTTCACCTACTGTGACAACCTGAAAAACTACCACATCCATCAGACCACTTTCTACTGATGAAAAATAATCAGCCAGGCTAATCCCGTCTTCTTCTTTTTGACGGGGGAAAGTGAACCTTTCAAGGATTTTCGGTGTCTTGTCTTTGATGGATCTAGAGTCATAAACTAATAGATCATTACCGTCGGCTTGCGCCGGAAAATATCCAAATACTCCTTTAGGATGCAGCCATTTTTGTGATTGGGCATCACGGGTCATCTGTTCCAGACGCTCCATATAATTTCGTTTCAAGGATTCCCATTCGCTTCCATGGAGATTTTTCGCGCCCCATGATAATCGAAAAAGCTCATTGATCGAGATATTCTGAGCAACTTCTTGGATTGGCATATTCTTTACAGTATGCACTCCAAAATCTGCTGGCTGTGGAATCTTATCCGCCGGCGTAATTTTCTTACTTCGCTTGGATGTAGCTGGTGGTTTAATATTTTCGATGGAACGACCCAATTCTTGATCCGCTTCAAGTTTTATCTGTTCCATCAATACCTTTTTCCTGTCAGATTCGATTAGTTGATCAAGAGTTGATAAACCTTCAAAGGCATCTTTACAATAGAATACACCTCCAGAATAGTAATCACCATTTTCTGTTAGGAGGATTCTTCTACCAAACCGGCGGTTGATTGCTGCTCCACCGATCAGGACAGGCAGTTCTTTTCCGCGTCTCGCTAATTCATTCACTATCAAAGGCATTTGCTTACTGGTGCTCACGAGCAATGCACTTAATCCAATCGCATCAGCTTGAAGCTCTTCTGCCTTCTGAAGGATGGTATCTGCAGGAACCTGTTTACCAAGATCGAAAACTTCATACCCATTATTTGATAGGATGGTTTTTACCAGATTTTTTCCAATATCATGAACATCACCATAGACAGTAGCTAAAACAACTCTACCTTTGCTTGTACCTTCCTTGCGTTCAAGATATTGCTCAAGGTGGGTAACAGCTTTTTTCATCACCTCAGCGGATTGCAAAACAAAAGGTAGTATGAGTTCTCCAGCTCCAAAGCGGTCACCTACCTCTTTCATGGCTGGTAGGAGCACTGTATTTAAGACATCAACTGCTTTTTCATTTCGATTGGCCAGATCTACAGACTTCACTAATTCATCAATATCTTCTTCAAGGTTTTCTTTCTTCCGATGTAATATCTTCCACTGCAACCGCTCTCCTGCCGACATCCCGGCTGTAGGATTCGATTGGTTTTCTTTCATACTGGTTGCATTTTCACTGGCAAAATGTTCAATGATTTTCTGGAGAGCATCTGGGTGTTTATTAAAAATCAGATCCTCACACAAATCTATCTCGATTTTCGGTATGTCTGTGTATGGGATCAGCTGCGCAGGATTGACTATCGCCATATCCAAACCTGCCTGCACAGCGTGAAATAGGAATACGCTATTTAATACCTGCCGAGTATTTGGCTGTAAACCAAATGAGATGTTGCTTACACCAAGCGAGGTTAATACTCCAGGTAAATGTTCCTTAATCAGCCGAATTCCATCAAGTGTTTCGATGGCAGAATTACTGAATTCAGCATCCCCGGTAGAGAGCGTAAATGTAAGATCGTCGATTACTAAATCACCGGGCCGCAAGCCGTATTCACCCACTGCAATTTCAAACAATCTTTTCGATATTTCCAATTTCCGCTGAGCAGTTTTTGCCATACCTTTCTCGTCAATCGTCAGGGCAATTACAGCGGCATTATATTTCTTTGCCAATCCAAAAATCCGGTCTGCTTTAGCTCTTCCAGATTCCAGGTTTGTAGAGTTTATCAGGCACCTTCCTGGAGCGATTTTCAAAGCAGCTTCCATTACATCGGGTTCGGTTGTATCAATAATAAAAGGCGCTTTAACTACGGTGGAAAGCTTTTTGATAACTTTTTCCATCAACAATTTTTCGTCACTGCGTTCTGTTAAAGCAGTACATATATCCAATCCATGTGCACCGCCATCTACTTGCTGCCGTGCTAATTCAACCACGCTATCAAAATCTTCTGCCATCAGAATTTTCTTGAATTTTGCGCTACCCTGGGTGTTCAGTCTCTCGCCGATAAAAAATGGTCTTGGATTTTGTTCCATCGGAACTGCCTGCGAGGAAGATGCCAGAAGTGGAGGAAAATCTATTTTTGGTTCTGGAACAGGAATTTCCTTTACCCGCTCTACCAGCTTACGAAGATGTTCAGGTGTAGTGCCACAACACCCTCCCACAACCCGAACCCGATCTTTCAGGGCAAATTCAGTGAGCATATCAGCAAATGGTTCTGGTTCCAAAGGATAAACAGCCTGTCCATCCACATTAAGCGGAAGTCCAGCGTTAGGAATACAGGATATTGGCAGTGTCGAATTTTCGCCTAAAATGCGAATTGGTTCCCGCATATGTTCTGGCCCAGTGGAGCAATTCAATCCAATCACATCAACATTCATTCCATCTAAAATAGCCAGAACAGCAGAGATATCTGTACCAAGAAGCATTCTTCCGGAGGTATCCAGAGTGACTTGTGCTTGAATCGGTAAATATTTCCCTGTTTCTTCAAAAGCTTCCTGTATCCCGTGGATAACAGCCTTAACCTCGAGAATATCCTGTGAAGTTTCGATGAGTAAAAGATCCACCCCACCTTCAATCAATGCCTTTGCCTGTTCAAAGAAAACATTTTTTAGATCATCAAAGCTAACATCAGACAATTGTGGATCTTCCATACTTGGCAATTTCCCTGAAGGTCCGATGGATCCAGCAACAAGCCTTGGTGCATCAACTGTGGAATATTTATCTGCAATCTTTCGGGCAAGTTGTGCCGCGGCAATATTTATTTCTTCAACACGATCCTGCAAACCATATTCTGCCATGGTGATGCGATTTGCTCTAAATGTACAGGTTTCAATAACATCAACCCCAGCTTCAAGAAACGACCTGTGTACCTCTTCGACAGCATTCGGATATGAAAGCACCAGATAATCATTACATCCAATATATTTTTCACCACCAAATTGCTGTGCAGTGAGATTCATTTTTTGAAGGCTGGTACCCATTGCGCCATCAAATACCACAATTTTTCTATTGAGCAGATTTTGATACGTGCTGTTTGTAAATTTCTTTTGCGGCATAATATCTCCAATAAAGAAAATCACCCCTGTTAAGAGAGGTGATCGAATTTGTTACGATTCCCCTCATCTTCCAAAAGCCGAGGCTTTTGCCGGATTTGGCACCTGCATTAATCTACGGTTGCCGAGGTTTCGCCGGGCCGGTCCCTCCACCTCTCTGGATGAGATTTTACTCAGGCAAGTTTATCATACCGTTAGAGGCATGTCAAAATATCTAACCATAAAGCGTATACAAGGGATCGTTCTTCTAGTTTAATACTGCGGTACTCTCTAATTTATTTACTTTCCGAAAGGGATTGGTATCGTTTTCTTCATCTGAAGCCAACCGATAGCCCAAACCCTCCCTCGATAGAATTAATCGCGGTTTCGAAGGATCTAGTTCCATTTTTCCACGCAAGATATGAATAAAATATTTAATTCGATTCTGGATCTTTTCATTATCTTCCCCCCATACTTCCCTAGCGATCACCTCTTTGCTGACAAGTTTAGGGGCGAATCGGACAAGAACTGAGAACACTTCGAATTCCTTTGCTGGAAGCAGTATTTTATTCTCTCGAAGGGTGACTTCCCGATTTTCCATGTCTACGCGCATATTTATGGTCGGGAATGAATGGATTGACACCGGAGGAGTAAATTGCGCACGCCTGACGGCGGTATTTACCCGGGCAACCAATTCGGGTGGGTAGAATGGTTTGGTAATATAATCATCCGCGCCAAATTGTAACCCTTCCACTACGTCATCTTTCAAAGATCGGGCAGATACGATCATAATCGGGGCACTCGTGATGGTTCGTAGATGTTGATACGTTTCATAGCCATCCATATCAGGCATCATTAAATCCAGTAAGATCACATCTGGTTGTGTGTGGGGGCATTTATCGATGGCATCCAAGCTACTTTCCGCACCAATGACGTCCATTCCCGAACCCATCAGGATAGTTTTAATCATGCGAACTGTTTCTGGTTCGTCATCAACGATCATCACGGTTATCCGTTTATGCCCCGATGTTACCAGATCCAAATCTACTCCGCGTTCATTATTTGTAGAGGATGCTCTTAATACCATAGTTCCCTCACCGCTTTCAAGAAAATTAACTTGCCAAAATCGCGTTATCGCAACTGTGATAGCATTTCCATCATTCTGTTGTTTTGTTTAATTAATAGCATGATAGCATTGAAGTTGTATTCATTGCCCATCACCTGTTGCTTAGAAGTGTTATCAACCTTGCTGTTATTGTATACATCTTTTTTGTAATCATCCAGCATTTTCACGGTCAGCGCATCGATATTTTTTGTATAGGTCTGTACACTTTGAATTACATTTTTTCGGTAAGCTTCTTCCTTCATCTGATTTATCTGCACATTTACCACCTGAAAAATCGTTAACAGAACCTGAAGTGCTAGAAGAACAATGATCGCAGTCTTCCAAATTTTTTGATCTTTTTCTTCACCTTGTTTCATCCCTTTAGTTTCTGGAATAATCTTCGGTTTACTTCTTGGTTTTTGCTGAGAAGTATACTCATTAATGATTGAATTTTGATTATTGCTTTGCTCGTTCATTAAATAGTCTCAAATTTTTGCATAATACGATAATCGTGCAGGAAGATGATTTAACTCACTCCCTGCACGATATTTTTTATATCACTGGTACCTATTCCATAACCATCAGCAATGTACCATAGAAATTGGTAATAACATCCATATTGCCACCCAGCATCTGACTGCCTGAATAAACCCACATACCATCATTTTTGCCAGGATGCATTTCAGTCCTGATGGGATTACCATCTTCATCTTCAGTATATTCAGGAAGATTAGACCACTTGCCTCCCGGTTCAGTAGTATCCCAGAACATCTCCATCAGTTTTTCGTCTCGGTTTTCAGGAGCTACAAACATTGAATACTCATAGGATACGTTATCTACTACTTTTGGAAGTGGAATAAGAGCGTTCAAATCTGAACCCTCCCACAAAGTAAGAGTCATACCTTTTTCAAAGTTATAAGGATCGACATCTGCAGGTAAAGTATCTTTTTCTTCTTTCACAAGATTTGCCCAGTAATTTGTACCATCCATATCCAAGCAAAGACCGTAAATTCGTACCCAATCTCCATTGGGAAGCAAGAGTTGGAATGTTTGGTCAGGAGCCAGGCATACCAGGTTTACAGGTTCATCGCCAGTAACCGGGATGATAAACGGGAAGATACCACCACCCTCTTCTTCATCATCGCCATTTGGTACTGCCAGAGCAACCGGCAATTCGATGCTGTACCAGTTATCTTCTTTGACTACACTACCCGGAACAGCCACTGCGTCCAGATCAGTATCAATGCCATCGGTATCATCCATGCTGTTCAGCAGATCGGTCTGGTCTCCACCATTAATGTTATCCACTCCACCGCCACCACCGATGCCATCATTGCCACCCCGACCTTCAATGGTGTTGGTAATATCATTTCCACGCAGCGTGTCATCGTATTCAGTGCCAATCAGATTTGTGAAGAAACCTGAAAGTGTAATCCATAGGCTACGGAATGTTCCTCCACCTTCATCCCAGGTTGCCACTTCCTGGCGATCCGTCCGGCTCATATCCATCGTAATACCGCGATCATATTGGCTAAAATCCAGTGTATCGGTACCTTCAGAAATGAGTACCAGATCGCCCCATGCGCCAGCCATAAACTGGAAGTAGTTTATACCCGATCCACCGTTGATGAAGGTTGGTGCTGATTCACTGAGCCCGTTCGATCCAAGGACAAAGATCGTGTCGTCATCTGCCCCGGCATGGATTTGATCAGCGCCTTCACTTGTATAAATCGTATCAGCTCCAGCATCCCCAGTGATCACATCATCCCCGGCGCCGCCATCGATGGTGTCATTACCATCACCAGCATAAAGGATGTCACCACCATTACCACCATTCAGGGTGTCATTTCCAATGCCACCTTCTAGGTAGTCATTCCCTTCATTTCCATCTAGCTCATCATCTCCGGGTCCGCCATACATTTCATCATTCCCGGCGCCACCATTGAGAATATCATTACCTTGATCACCAAACATGATATCGTCGCCGTTATCACCATTTAATGTGTCGTTACCAGTACCGCCGTAAAGATTATCATTGGCTGCACCACCATTTAATACATCATCTCCGTCCTCGCCAAATAGATCATCAATACCTCCGCCTCCATTTAGCGTGTCGTTGCCACTACCACCCCACAGAACATCAGTACCAGCATTTCCATTAAGGACATCATCATCTTCTTCACCAATTAGAGTATCATTCCCGGCGCCACCATTTAGTCGATCATTTCCTGTGCCGCCATAAATCATATCATTTCCGGCATTGCCATTTAAGGTATCAGTTCCACCTAAACCATATAACCAGTCATCCCCGTTTCCACCATTTAATGTGTCATTCTGGTTGCTGCCAGTTAAGGTATCATTGCCATCTTCACCATTGAAAATGACTCCTCCCAAAGTAAAAGCAGAACCATCAATATGATTATCGATAGCATTCCCTGTGAGAGTCGCCCGCTCGATACTCATGAGAGTATCTACTGTTGTCAATGTTCCACTTTCAAGAACATCTTCAGATTCGTTGCTTATAGCTGTACCACCTGAAACACTCGGAGTCCCGTAATTTATCCATGTATTCAATTGCCTTAATCTACATAAACCTATTAGAACTGCTCCAAGTCCACATAGGAATTGTCTGGTTTCAGTCTGTGTGTAAGCTGTAGCGGTTGAAGTAGTTTGCGTCCCCGAGGTTAAGTATTCAGCTTCAGTAATCAGGTTTGTATCGTTTAATATATAATTTTGGTCTGTTTCAGTCGTTGTAGTGTCTGCAAAAGTTCCAATGACTACAGGGTCATCCTCATTCACATTCAAAATTATTCTACATTGTCCAATATCTAATCCCAGAATCGTCATGCAAGCTTCCACAGGACCAATAATATCTTCTGGCAATTCTTTCTCCTCAATCGGAGTTTCAGAAATTGAAGTCGAATAATCGGTCGCCATCGTCTCCACAAGGCGATCTGTTCCTAATCCGCCATTAATTTCATCTGTGCCTGGACCACCGGTCAGCGTATCATTCCCTTGTCCGCCAAGTAGAACGTCATCACCACCTTCTCCGTTTAATGTGTCAGCACCAGATCCACCGTCTATGTAATCATCACCATCACCAGTATTTACGGCATCATTTCCGCCTTCAGAATATACAGTATCATTGAAACTAGTTGCTGGTGGGCTAGAAATTGTGTCGTTGCTCTGTGTTACTGTAGAATCTAATGGATCTGTATCAGAACAGGTAACACTTCCATCAGGATTCGTCACGCAGTCAGCAGCATTGGCCAGATTCACCGGACCCACAGCCGCAAGCATCATAGCACATAACAACAAAGATGATAATAACTTCCGAATGAATAAATGAGCTCGTTTGGTACGCATATTGTCTCCCTACCCTCCTGGTCTGCAAGCTTCACAAAAAAAACCGGTCCTTTTTGACCGGTTTCGCTACTCGCTCCCTGCAGATGTTGCCGATAATTCGGCGAAGCGACCAGATTACACCTGCAGATCATCGCTTTCAATTAAATAAAAAACCATTTTCGCCCAAAATAATCTGACTTAAAATGATTATAAGCTTAATAATTGGTTTGTCAATAGTTTTTTGTTGGTAAGTTTTAGGTAAGTTATTTACTCCCCAAAGAATACCACCCAAAAATCAATTTTTGTAAAAGGTACCTCTCTCTCCCCCAAAGAAAATGGGGCGGGTGGGGGTCGAACCCACACAACCTCTCGGTCGGCAGATTTTAAGTCTGCTGCGTCTGCCTATTCCGCCACCGCCCCGTTCCTCTATTCTATCCAATCTGACCATTCCGTCAAGGTCGGGAAAATCTTTTCCGTAACTTTGCCCATCTACTAAGGAAATGCACCCAGTATGGAGAAGTATTTCCACCAATCATCCCATTCTTCAGGCTCTCTCTTAATGTCCTGGTATCCTCAAAAGGAGTAAGATTCACCCATACTTTTCCAACTTCACCCGCAGAATGGGAATCTGAACCAGCAATTTCGGGTAGGCTATGCTGACGGGCGTAATCTATTGCTTTTTGATTATCTTCAGCATGAATTGTGCGGGCATTCATTGTTTCAAGTGCATCAAGGTAAGGGAGCATGTCTGCTAGCTCTTGCAACCTCCATCCACCTAAACGGTGGCGATCAAATGGATGGGATAAACTGATAAACGCATCCTGTTCCTTAAGCCTCTTCAAGGTCTCGATGGGAGATAAATTTGGTTGAACCCGCTCTTTAACAAATGCAGCAAGGATTTCCCCCCTGGTAGTCATGATTTCTTCGCCAACAATTACCAGATCCGGAGCAATCTGCAGCGCCTCCAGTGCACCACCAATTTCATTATGATCTGTTACAACAATTTTATTCAAACCTGCCTTGCGGGCTGCTTCAACCAGGTGTTTGGGCGATAGCAGGCTGTCATCTGACCAATTTGTGTGTGAATGGAAATCTACTCGCATTACTTCCTCCATAACGTACTGATTTTACCTTACACTGACACTGTTTCCTGCTTTTCTTTTTCAAAAACATCGTTAGAATCAGGATACCAGGGAGAATAATGAGCAAAAACAAACAGGCGAAACCACTTATCGTAGTAATCGGAGCAGCAAGCCTCGATGTCATCGGATTACCTTCCACGGATCTGCAGGACGGAAGTTCAATTGCGGGCGAAGCATTTATTAGCTATGGCGGTGTTGCCCGTAATATTGCTGAAAACCTATCCAGCCTCGGTCAACCAGTCAGTTTAATATCGGTGGTTGGTGAAGATGAATTTGGAGCGAATTTACTTACCCATCTTGCAGAAAATGGTGTGGATATTTCTGGCTGTAGAAGGTGTACAACCTGCAGGACGGGTGTGTACATGGCAATGGTTTCTGCCGATGGTTCAAGGACCTATGCTCTGGCTGACCGGCAGAACATGAAACAAATTACCAGCCAGCATCTTGAGAGTTTAGAAGGATTGTTCGAAAAAGCTGGATTTATATTCTTCGACGCAAATATTCTACCTGCCGCTATCCGGACAGTTTTAAAATTATCCCGGCGATATAACATACCGGTAGGCGCAGATCCAGCCTCAGTAATGCTCACGCCCCGGTTAAAAAATATCCTTCCGCATCTTGATTTGGTCACCCCCAATAGTCGTGAGGCTGCCTCCATACTGGGTTGGGATCATGAACCGGTATCACAGGAAGAGACTATGCACGCAGCCAGGGAGTTGATTGAGCACGGGGTAAAAACAGTGATTATACCGATGGGTGAAAAAGGGGTTTGTTACGCCACATCTGAAACAAGCGGTCAAATTCCATCTATTCTTACAAAAGTTGTTGACCCAACCGGAGCGGGGGACGCATTGACCAGTGTAGTTCTTTATGGCATCCTGAATGAATTCTCCATTGATGATTCTGTTCGGCTGGGGGTTTCGGCAGCCTCACTCACTCTGAGACGCTTTGGTAGTGTGGTTCCCGGTCTTGATATTGAGACAATCTATGACAATCTGGTTATATAAGGATAAAAATGCTTCCCCAAAAATATATGCATATTCACCCTGAAGTACAGCAAGCCATCAGGTCAGGAAAACCCGTAGTTGCACTTGAATCTGCAGTGATAACACATGGACTTCCTTACCCTGAGAATATGAATTTAGCGAAAGCTGCTGAAGAAATTGTACGGGAAGGAAATGCAATTCCGGCGACAATTGCTGTACTTCATGGCGTGGTTCAAGTCGGATTATCTGATGAGCAGTTAATTCAACTTGGCAAGGTGAAAGATCCGAGAAAGATCAGTAAACGTGATTATGGTGTAGCAATCGCACAAAAATTAAGTGGGGGGACTACAGTTGCGGGAACATTAATCGCAGCTCATCTGGCAGGCATACAAGTTTTCTCCACAGGCGGAATTGGTGGAGTTCATCGCGATAGTTATTGGGATATTTCAGCAGACCTTCCTGAACTTGGTCAGACCCCAATGGTGGTGATTTGTAGTGGGCCAAAAGCTATTCTTGATTTACCAGCAACAATGGAATACCTGGAAACCGCTGGCGTGACAGTTATAGGTTATCAGACGGATGAACTACCTGCATTTTACACACGCCATAGTGGAATTTTGCTAGATACCCGGATGGCTGATCCATTTGATATCGTTACTGCTGCTCGTGCTCAATGGCAGATGGGGATAAAATCAGCAATTTTGGTTACCCAGCCTCCACCCCGCGAGATGGAACCCGATCCCGCTTGGATTGAGGAACAGATTCAGCTGGCAATAAAAGAAGCTCATTTAACTGGCATCCATGGGCCGGCAATGACACCATTTTTATTAGACCGGATGAATCTCCTAACAAGGGGGGTGAGTTTAAAATCGAACCTGGCACTGCTCAAACAAAATGCCAGTCTTGCAGCTCAGATTGCATGTGAATTATCCGGATCTGCAAACGAAAGCCAGGTACATCTCTAATCTTTTTTAGGCTTTATCATCTAAAGATTTACTGAGAAATCGAAGTACTCGATAAGTCAAGATTTGGCGTAGTGCTGGGTGTCTTGATAGGTATGATTGTGTTCGTGGCTCTGGTTGTACTTGTAGGGCGAATAGTCTGGGTATTCGTTGGCGTTCGGGTTGGGGTTGGGGTATTCGTAACAGATGGTGTGAATGTAGGGGTTGGTGTTGGTCGCGGGGTCGGCGCATTTCCGGTTATTGTAAACCTGCCGGAAATTTTCCAGAATATTCCATTAAATATTTGTACTTCATATTCACCCGGCAACCACTCAGATGGATCAGGTCTCCAATCGGTATAACCATACCCTCCAGTTCCACCATTCCAAGGATAAGATTCAAAATACACCAATTCTCCATCCCGATACCAGAGCGCACTCCACTGAGACCCATCTATCATCCCATCAAAACTAAACACACCGTACATCCTGTCAATGGGGTTATTAAACGTTGTATCGGGATTAATCGGCTGATTACTGTTATCGATATTTCTGGCAAAAATGAGGGGAGAAAATACAGCGGCGGGATTAGGTGTAACCAAACCGGTAAAGCGCGATTCCACAGCAGGAGGAACATATGGTGTCGATGAAGCGGTGGGTGTATATGATTCCACAGGTGTGAGCGTAATCGTAGGGGTTAGCGTTTCAGATGGAGTAAGTGTTATGCTCGGTGTCAGCGTTATTGTGGGTGTACGCGTTAGTGTAGGACTTGGTTCGTAATAAGAATATATAAGCGGTTCTGCATAAGAGTTCAGGAAAAATGCCACACCAATCAGTAGTATCGCAACCAGCAATAAGCGCCAGCCGCTGACCGATAGGTCCCGACGTTTTCGAAAATAGGGTAAATCACGTGCATTTAACACCCGTCTGATTCCTAGAAATATAAACACAGTAATCAGTACGAGAGAGATGTAAAAAGCGAGCCGGACTGTTAAATGGAATTCCAGATTCATTATGTTTTGGATTATAGCATACAGAAAATATCATATTCGGTTGGAAATAATGACGTAACTAATCATAAGTATTGATATAATCTTACGGTGATATCATGACACTCGAAAATAATTTTCTGCTGAATAACCGCTATCGCATAATATCCATACTAGGTCAAGGCGGCATGGGTAATGTTTATCGTGCCAAAGATCTGAACCTGACGATAGATGTAGCAGTTAAGGAAAATTTATACTTATCTGAAGAATATACCCGTCAATTCAAACGCGAAGCAGAAATTCTCGCATCCTTACGACACCCCAACCTTCCAAAGGTCACGGACCACTTTGAAATACCCAACCAGGGTCAATATCTGGTTATGGAATATATTACCGGTGAAGATTTACGTGACAGAATGGATAGGTTGGGCACATTACCCGATGATGAAGTAGTTCATATCGGTGTAGCAATCTGTGACGCGTTAACTTATCTTCATGAGCGTAAACCCCCTATTTACCATCGTGACGTGAAACCGGGTAATGTACGCATCACTGAAGATGGTCATGTGCTGCTGGTCGATTTTGGACTCGCAAAAGTCCACAGCGGGAAAAAGGAGACCACCAGCGGTGCAAGGGCTATGACACCAGGTTATTCACCTCCGGAGCAATACGGAAGCTCTCGTACAGATTCTCGATCTGATATCTACGCTCTAGGCGCTACGCTCTATGCGGCGTTATGTGGAACTCCTCCTGAAGAAAGCCTGGTACGCGCAACAGATTTTACAGATCTTACTCCTGTTCGCCAGCTTTCACCGAAGACCCCACCTAAACTAGCTTTGGTTATTGAGAAAGCGCTATCCATCCGAGCAGAAAGCCGATTTCAAACTGCAAATGATATGAAACTTGCGCTATTGGATGTATTTGGTGAATCTGTGAGCAGCAAACCTATAGTGATTGCACCTCCTCCTTACAAAAAACCATCTACTGGACTTCCTGGAATTTCTACCCCCCTGATCAACACTGCTTCGTTAAAAAGAAAGAGTAAGGTATGGATACCCATCGTATTGGTGACACTGGTATCTTTTATCCTTGTCATCTTTGCCATGTGGTTCTTTAATCCATTCGCAAACGAACAGACCACCTTTACAGCAACCGAAACACAAATATTTGTACAAATTACTCCCCCAACCTCTGAACCAGAGAAGATAATTGCTAAGATTACAGATATTCCTCGTCCCGTTATCGAAACGGAAACTAGCAATAATCTGACGGAAGTTAACATACCCACCGAAGTTAAACCTACCGCCGATTTTTCTCCAGTTCCTATAAAACCAGGTTTCGGTAAAATAGCCTTTTCATCCGTACGGAATGGGTTACCTCAAATATTTGTTATGGGTACTAATGGAGAAGATCAAACTCAGGTTACTGATTACATAGATGGCGCCTGCCAACCTGATTGGTCACCGGATGGAAAAAAGATCGTGTTTGTATCTCCTTGTGCCAAAAAGGAAAACCGGTACCCGAAAGGAAATCTGTACATTGTTGAATTGGATAATGGATTAATCGAATCTCTCGATACCGGGTTGGGTGGCAACTACGACCCTTCCTGGTCTCCAGATGGGAAATTTATCGCTTTTACGAAGGAAATTAATGCCCGTACTCAGGTTTACGTTCTGGATTTGGAAAGCGGCTCTGTGGTTGCGGTATCAGATGGAAAAGACCAAACCAGGCAACCATCCTGGTCTGATGATGGGCTTTATCTAGTATTTATTCAAAAGAAGTATGACGACCAGATCGTAGTTCTAAATATATTTGAAAGAACCAGCAAACAAGTAACCCGGAATAAAGGCTTGGTTAATAGCAGACCATTACTGACCCCCGATAAAAGTACAATTTACTACACGCAAAGTTCTAAGGACCAATACAATCCAAGAATAATGGGGATACAGGTTAACCTGAGCACCGAAGAATTATTCAAAGAATATCGTTTCCCGGAGCAGAACTATTCAGTACCGCTACCGGCTGCTGACCAGGATATCTCACCGGATGGATATTGGTTGGTTTTCGAAAGCTGGCCAGACGGCACCAATCATGATATTTATATCAGTTCAGTAAATGGTCAGATTGTTCACCGGCTAACAACAGAACCTAAATTTGACTTTCATCCTTCCTGGTTACCCGAAACAGCACAATAAATATCTACACCAACTCGGGTTGATAAGATTCAGCAAAAATTGCTGGCAACCCACCGGTATGCCAAAATAGTACTGTCTCCCCCGGTTTAAAATAATTCTTATTGATCAGGTCCATCAAAGCACCTGCAGCTCTACCTGTGTACACCGGGTCTAAAAATAGCGCTGCCTTTCGGGCAAATAAGTTAATTGCATTCTTTTCAAGCTGCCCGAATACACCATATCCGCCACCCAGATAATCATCATTCACCAGAATAGTTTCACTAGTAAATCTTTCTCTAATTTTAAGCCTATCTGCCATTTCATTAGCCAGAGAAGCCACTCTTTCCTGTAAAACTTCAGATTTATCCTCGATGCTGACACCAAGGATCTTCCCTTGAAAACCTGTCAACCTTGCCCCCAGAACCATGCCTGCTTGTGTTCCACCTGATGAGCTGGGGAAAATTATCCAATCTGGATTCACATTCTGGGAAGCGAGTTCTTGCATAGCAACGACATAGCCCATTGCTCCAATTGGATTTGATCCACCATAAGGAATGATAAACGGGCGTTCGCCATCAGCCCACGCTTGTTCAAAAGTCGTTTTTAAAGTTTCGTCTCGCTGCGAACGGGATGTCCAGATCACTTTGGCGCCCATTAATAAATCCAGAAGGTAATTTCCACTCGGCTGAGAAGGTTTATCACCAGATAGTACCAGACGGCATTTAAGCCCATATATTGCGGCCACAGCTGCTGTCTGCCTGCAGTGATTTGACTGTACTGCGCCAGTAGTAATGAGCATTTGAGCACCATTTGCCTGTGCTTCTGCCAGCAGGCATTCCAATTTTCTAATCTTATTTCCACCAAATCCGATTCCAGTTAAATCATCTCGTTTAACCTGAATAGCGGGACCATTTAGAGATGCAGATACGCCCGGTATCCATTCGACTGGTGTGGGTAAATGTGCTATTTTAATTCTGGGAATATTCATCTATTCGCCTCGTGTTTGATTCTTATTTTTCCAATACGCCTCATCCAGCGAAGTATCAAGGGTAGGATATTTCTATAGAATTTGAAAAAGAATGGATGTACCGGGTAATCCCAAGCTCCTATCCCCTTAAACAATCTGCCATTAAAACCTTCTTTAAATCGGTACACTCCATACATTGGATCATTTTCAACAAAATTATCTGGAGCTCCCCAAAAATCATAACTTGTGCAACCATGAGCCTTCGCTAAAAGGATTGCTTTCCATTGTAAGAGGTGATTGGGCATCCACTCACGAAATTTTCCTGTAGACATTCCATAAAAATAATAAGCTCTCCCAGCATAAACAAACATAATTAATGCCGATACAGCTTCGTCATTTACTTCGGCGATCAAAGGTATCGCCATCCCGGTTTGCATTAATGTTGACCAGACCTTCAGGTAATAATTGCTGCTGCGTATCGCAAAACCATCCCGCATTGCCGTTTGGGCGTACATTTGATATAAATTCGATAAATCTTCCTCTGTTCCCCGCCGAATAAGGACACCTTTCTTCTCAGCCAGGCGGATGTTATATCTGGTTTTTTGTTTGAAATTTGATAATAGAATGTCGTCTGGAAGCGAAAGATCTAAGAAAATAGTATTTCTGAACTGAAGCTGTTCATTGGAAAAGATCCAACCATTTTTCTCCAACTCTTCGGTAATAGTCAGCGCACTTTGTTCGGATCCTGTTTTTTCTACTTCTGGGTCAATCTTAAGGAATAAAGCATGCTGGTGTCGAGCTATTTTCTGTAAATCATTAATTACTGTCTGCCGCAAGTCATTATCCTGCCAGTTACACAGGGGGCCACGCGGAGCATATAACAAATTTAATGATAGTACAGGTATTTTTTTCCTGTGAAGACAAACTCCTGCAACCGCTTGATCGGATCCATCCTTCCATATATAGAATTGGGGTTCCCAACCATTGATCGCTTTAATTTCTGCCCACACTTTTGTCTGGAGGATATGGGGAGTTGGCAAAGCGGAAATGATTGAATTCCATTGCTGATCGGTTGGATTGGATAATTTCTCAACAACAAACATCTATCCCCCGCCTATAGAACTTTTTCTTTTTCTGCTGTACCATTGATATACTTGATAAAGAAATCCTGAATACACACGATCATAGGCTCGTGCAGATCGAAATATTTTTCCACCGAAGCCACGCTTAAATCTATACACTCCCCATAATCCGTCCGATCTACTTTCAAACCCGGATTCAAGAACATTTTCTTCTTCGTCAGGAATACCCCAGAGATCGTATGAATTACATCCTTGAGATAACGCCCAACGGATACCTTCCCATTGAACAAGATAGGTTGGCATACGATTTCGTTCTAGATTTGTGGAAGCACCATATAGATACCAGCAGCGCGTTCCCTGCTTTATTACCATAATTGCTGCTAGTGGCACTTGGTTATGGAATCCGCAGAACACTTCTACCTGTCCAGATTTACAGAATTCATCATAAACCTTTTGGTAATAAGATGGATGATGAACTCCAAATCCATCTCTTTGTGCAGTAATAGCAAACATCTTACCTAGGGTCTCGAAATCACGCCAAGGTTCCACAACAACACCCTTTTTCATCGCCAGATTGATGTTATATCGGGTTTTTTGTTTCATCCGTGATAAGACTGCATCTTCTCCAGAAGAGAGGTCAATTAGGATTGTCCTCCCTGGCTGAATATTATCAGCCTCATGGATAACAACCCCTCCAATTGGGCAAAGGTCATCATCACCTTTCCAAGAATCTGGTTCTATTTTTAGAAATACAGCATTATTAATTTGACAAAGGTAATCTAACTCCAACCAGAAATTATCATCAGGTTTTCCTATTGGTCCCTTAGGGATATAGGCTATTGTTTTATTAAATGGTAGTTTTCTAAAAAGAATCTGAGCCCCTGTATTTCCAACTTTAAGGCGGATAGGGTGCCAACCAAATTGTGATTTCACTTCACCCCAGGCACTACACTGCAGAAAGTGCGCATCAGGGTGAAATTGAAGAAAATCATCCCATTCTTGTCTGGTTAGAATTGTCATCAGTCAATGGAAGTTAATTCCGGTGGAGGGGTACTACGAACTGCTGAACCGGGGATGAGTTCATCCAGCAATGCCACAACGGATGTTGTATCACCTTCTTGTGCCAGGTGTATTAATTCTTCCACACTCTGGTGAAGTGTCTCTCCACTCAGGTTATCCTGCCCATCCAAACGGAAAACATCTGGATGCTGTGTCCTTACAAAAGTATGCCCTTCATCCCACAATTCTTCAGCAAGTTTTTCGCCTGGACGAATACCAGTGAATACAATGTCAATGTCTTTCCCGGGTTGCAATCCTGAAAGTCGGATCAAATCTTCAGCCAGGTCCAAAATCCGGACTTGCTGTCCCATATTTAGAACAAAGACTTCCCCGCTCTCGCCCATTGCCGCAGCCTGTAATACAAGATGAACTGCTTCGGGAATAGTCATAAAATAACGCTTCATATCCGGATGTGTTAC
Organism: uncultured Leptolinea sp.; assembly: GCA_964648485.1. Lineage (GTDB taxonomy): Bacteria > Chloroflexota > Anaerolineae > Anaerolineales > Anaerolineaceae > DAIOEK01. Next base: position 31,984 of record CAZYOF010000021.1, on the reverse strand, counting down.
AGTGACCGGTCCTCCACGGGCAATCTGCCGCTTAAATAACGGAACCACGCTACCCCGACTACCCAAGACATTCCCAAAACGGACAACACTATATGGCTTTCCTGTTCTCCTCGCCGTATCCAGTACTATCATCTCTGCCATTCGTTTTGTTGCGCCCATGACATTTACAGGGCGAATTGCCTTATCTGTAGAGATCATAACCAATCTATTGACGCCCGTTGTATTACATACAGAAACAACATTTCGAGTGCCAAGAACGTTATTGGTAATTGCTTCGCATACATTCATCTCCATGAGAGGAACATGTTTATGCGCAGCCGCATGAAAGACGATATCCGGTCGTAATTGAGTAAAAATATCCAATAAGCGGGGATAGTCACGTATGTCTGCAATCACAGGGCGCAAAGGTAAAGCAGGATAATCTTCTCTTAATTCAATTAAGGCTTCAAAAATGCTGTTCTCTCCATGCCCTAATAAAATTAAGGATGATGGTCCCCACCTTGAAACTTGCCTGCAGATTTCACGACCGATCGATCCTCCCGCGCCTGTCACTAAAACGGTTTTACCGCCTAATTTTGAGCCAACTAATTCATCATTGATTCGGGTAAGATCGCGGCGCAATAGGTCCGCAATATCCACATCGCGCAATCGATTGACGCTAACCTTACCTCCAATCAATTCATAGATGCCGGGCATCGTTCTGAAAGGTACACCTTTTAATCGACACACATCCGCAACCAGCCGCACTACCCGTCCAGGTGCCGAAGGGATGGCAATAACCACTTCATCTATCTGCTGATTATCTAATACTTTAGCAAGGTCATTCAGAACACCGACAACCGGAACACCATAGATCTGATTATTCTGCTTTTCCCTGGCATCATCCAAATATCCAACTGGAATTAAGTTAATCTGTGGATTTTTTTGCATCTCTCGAACTACCAGGGCACCCGCATCTCCAGCACCGACAATCAATACTTTGCGTGCATTAGGAACCAGACGCGATAAATTTGTATTCGTTTTATTTTCTGCTAGCAATCGGAAGATGAAACGTAAACCGCCTACCGCAAGGATGGATGCAAGCCAATCAATAATCAATACAGAACGTGGAAATCCTCTGAACAGCCCCAGGCTAAAAAGACTGATCATGGTTACCGAAACCAGGATGGACGCAGAGGTTACAGCAGCAACTATTAATTTTAATTCCTGTACACTGGCATAAATCCAAAGCCTTCTATACAAACCGAACTCAAAATATATCAGCGGCTTTATGATCAACGATAGACCGACCATCCAGAGCATCGATGGGGTATAAAAAGGAAAAACTGTATTTAGCTCAAGGCGAACTACATAGCTTCCTAGAACAACAGCGAGAATTAAGATCAAATCGCCAAGTAAAACAAATCTATTTCTGATAAACGGCTTCGTTTTCAACTTTTCATCCAAGCAATTGTGTGATTCAGACCGGTGATGATATCTTCAGATATAGTAAATTCAAGCAATTTCCTTGCCAATGTAGGATCTCCATATGAATCATAGATATCCCCCGGACGAGCCTTTTCATATCGGGGCTCTTTTGAGCCAGGTATTACTTGACGGATATAGGATATCACTTGATTGATGGAAGTTTGCTTGCCACTACAAATATTTACACTCATCCCATTTGTTTTTTCAGACTTTGCTGCTAATAAATTTGCCCTTGCAATATCCTTAACATATACAAAATCTCGTGTTTGATTACCATCTCCGTAAACAATAATATCTTGCTTATTTAAAGCTCTTTGTATTACTATCGGAATAACTGCAGCATAAGGTGAATTGGGGTTTTGACGGGGACCAAAAACATTAAAATATCGAAGACATACTACTGGAAGGTTAAATGATCTTGTATACAATGAAGCTAATATCTCATCCATTTGCTTGGATGCACCGTACGGTGAAAGCGGATTGAGAGTGGCATCTTCTGAAATGGGCATTATTTGTTGATCACCATAAACCGCTGCGCTGGAAGAAATAACCACTTTTTTAACCTTAGCTTCGGTTGCTAATTGAAGAAGATTATTCGTTCCAGCTACGTTTATATCAAAACATTCATCCGGGTTTTTCATAGAATCCGCAACTGAAATATGCGCGGCAAGATGGAAAACGAAATCTATATCATCAGAGAACGCCTTCTTCATATCTGCCTTTGAACGGATATCTCCTTGATAAAACTCGATATTTTCTCGATTTAATGATAGATGCTCCAGGTTACCTGTAGATAGATTATCAATCACCCTCACGAAATAACCTGAATCGAGAAGCGTATCCACAAGGTGAGAGCCGATAAATCCTGCTCCACCTGTAACAAGTGCTTTCATATTATTGACCTCTCAATCCGATAGCAGCGCCTAGTGTGCGGATTATTATGACAATATCCAGAAACAGATTGCGCCGGCGAATATAATATAAATCATATTCAAGTTTCGTGGCTGTATCTTCTACAGTACCTGCATACCCAAAATTAACTTGTGCCCATCCTCCAATTCCGGGTTTTACCAGCAAGCGGGCACGATAGAAGGGAATGCTTTTTTGAAGTTCCTGAACCATGCCAGGGCGTTCAGGACGGGGTCCAACAAGGCTCATCTGCCCGAGGAGAACATTAATAAATTGAGGAATTTCATCCAGGTGGCTTTTCCGCAAGAATCTTCCCACTCTTGTAACACGGGTATCATGTTCCTGTGCAAATCGCGGTTTTCCATCTTTTTCCGATTCGACTACCATGGTTCTAAATTTAATGATGTTGTAAGGTTGTCCACCTTTACCGAGGCGACTTTGGCGGTAAAAAATTGGTTTTCCTGTGTCCAGTAGGATTGCAATTGAAACAAATGGAAAAATTACGGTCAGAATAATTACGCCTACGATTCCACCCAGAATATCTATTATCCGCTTTACTAATTCATAAAATCCGCTAATTCGAGACTGATCCCCAAAACCTCTTAGGACCCAATCTGATTCAAGGTGGAAGATCGGAACACGATTAAATAACTCTTCATATACAGTCTGCATGGTTGTAATGCTTATTCCATTCTCCTGGGCATCAAGTATTGCTTGAAACATTGCGCCATTCATCTCGCCAGATATCGCGATGATAAGGTCAGAGATACTTTCTTCTTCGATAAGCTTTAACAACGATGCATTACCACCCAGGACTTTATAACCCATAATTTCTGAACCGATCTTTTCTGGATCATCATCAACCCAGCCAACTATTTCGAAAGGGGGCGGATCCAAGGTATTAATCATTCGAGCGAGTGTTAGTCCTGAATTTCCCGCACCAACCATTAATACTCGGCGGATAAAAAGTTGTGCTGTAAAGATTCGAATGTAGATTAGACGCCATAAGAGAGTCAGAAAAATCGCAGCTGCAATAAATGCAGCTATTCCTCTTCGAGGTAATGATTTAGGCGTCGATGTGAAATAAATTACCAGATACAATCCCAAACAGATAACAGCTGCAAGCAGAACTCCGCGTATGGTATCTTTCCATCGTGATGCACGATGTACATCATAAATCTCTACAAGTAATAGGAGCCATACCACTGGTAAAAAATAGAACCACGGATCTGGTCTGGTTTGCAGGAATTTCCACGAGAAATCAAACCATTCCTCACCGGTAGTCCAAAAATAGAGTGCAAAGAATAGCGCAAATACCCCGGCAAGTAAATCACCGAGGATTAATAAAGTTAAACGTTCATTTGGTCTTAGTCCCCAAAGGGTTGAATGTGTCGATTTAGATTTCATCCACTCTCTTTGCCTGGCTAGTCCTTTTTCAAATTTAAATTTATCAAACTAAATAAGAAGCCAGATCCCCAACAATGATGCATAACAGAAATTGCCAAGGGTACACCCATTATAAATGCCCCATCTCGTTTTGATAAGGCAATCTTCAGGGAAGCAACCATCAGAATAAAGAAATATAACACAACAACACCTGAAAAAGTGAATAAGAAAATGGGTGTAAAAAACGAGAGAAATATTAATCCCATTAAACCTAAAACAAATAATGGGGGAAGTGCCTGTCGCCATCGAATTGTTTCGGGATACCTACGAAGCATCCTGGCTTTCCAATAGCCATATCGCCAATATTGTTTTGCCAATGCAGATAAGGTTGGTCGTGCATAGTAGATACATTGGATGGATGGATCCAAGTAAATTCTACCCCCCGCTTTGCGAATTCGAACATTTAGTTCGTAGTCTTCATTAGTTAAGAGCGTCTCGTCGAATAACCCCAGCGAAACGATATATTCTTTACGATACGAGCCAAACGGTACAGTATCTACATACCCCGCGCGGTTGGAATGTCGATAACCAGCGTCCCCGACACCAATAGGATGAGCAGCTGCAGCCGCAATCGAACGGCCAATCCAGTCTTCTTTTCCGGGATGGATAATCCAGATACCCCCAATGTTCTCTGCTATACATTTACGATGTAATGAAATACATTTTTCAACGTAATCTAAAGCAGGCTTTGAATGTGCGTCCAGACGTACAATAAATTTTCCTTCCGCTGCCTGTATGCCTGTATTTAATCCAGAAGGTATTGTTCTTTTCGGATTATCAACCACCCTGACGAGAAATTCAGGATGTTCAGATTTGTACCGATTAATCTCAGATCTAGTCTGATCTGTGGATAATCCATCCGCAATTATCACTTCCAGTTCTTCCGATGGAAATGTTTGATGATTGATGGAATCTAGCAATTGATATATAGTTTTTTCTTCGTTAAAACAGGGGATTAGGATTGTTACAATAGGCATATATCAACTTTTCAAATATGTGATACTTAATTTTACCATTAGAGAAAATTATCTATTTAATTGCAAAAGAAGCCGGCATAAAACCAGCTTCTTTCCTTCTCCGTTTGTCCTAGCTTTGAGAATGCCGCAAAATTGCTACAGCTTCAATTTCTACAGCAGCGCCTTTTGGAAGCGCACCAACCTGCACCGCTGATCGGGCTGGGGGTTGTTCAGTGAAGAATTCCTGGTAAATGCCATTCATCCGAGAAAAATCATTGATATCTCTCAAGAAAACCGTTGTCTTCAAAACACTTGCCAGGTCAGCTCCTGCACAGGATAGAACTGATTCAAGGTTATGTAAAGCCTGTCTAGTTTCAGCTTCCACACCACCATCAACTATTACACCACTCTGAGGATCCATTCCCAACTGTCCAGATGTGTAGATAATATGACCTGCGCGAATTGCCTGAGAATATGGACCTATGGCTTTAGGTGCTTTTTCAGAAGTAATAATTTCTTTTTGAATATCCATCATAATCTCCCGATACCTATTTCTTAGGTTTTATATGTTTTATGTCTTTCATAAACTGTTTGGCTTCACGAAGAATTTTTATACATTCCAGGTTGCGCGCTTGCAATGTGATTGCAACTCCCTGAAATTTGGAAACCGTATATTTTGCCAAAGGTTGATTTACCACTTTCATTTTGCTGCTGAAACCAAAATGGTTTTCCATGAGCAATTTACCTTCAATTTCATGATTTAAACCAGCATAATAAGCACTGCGATAATCATAGTAGTACTTTCGCATTTGAATCCAATTTTTATCACCTTTGTCATACAGAGCCTGATAATCATTTAGTAACCGATTTAGACCCTTATCCATCGTATGAAGTTTGGTCACTTCCCTTTTGTAGATTTTCTTGTATGTGTTGTACTGTGTGAGTAGGATATTTATTCCCCCACTTGTCGGGGGTTTTGATTCTGCCCCCCAGGCAACCGATTGGGGCATAAAAAGTCCAACCATAATGGTGAGAAGAGCAAATATCATGAACAATCTGGAAACCAATTTCTGATCACTTAACCAGGCAAACATAATCCACCTCACAATTTACTAGTTTCGTGCTTGTTTAAATGCAAGAACTATTCCATTATCAAATATTTTTATGGGTTTTGTATTAATTTTAAAGTGGACCTGGCATCCAGGGATGGCTTTATGTTTACCGGTATATCCATATACTGGCTTTTCGTTGGTAATAGCCAGTAATGGAAAACAATTGAGATGAAGTTTGCAAATGGATCACTGGAATGTTATCTGTTATTCAGCAAAAACCATTTGCGAATTATCGAGACTAAATTTTTTAAAGTATTTTGAATCAAGAAAAAATCCCTTTCAAGCTCGCTAACCAGACAGGGATTTTTTCTTGATTCTTTCTATTTTGTTAATTTTGGAAACTCCAAAAAATAGAGGACATCCTGTACGCAAACATCAAACAGCTCATTCATAATATGATCATCCACAGAATATGGTCCTCCAAAAGTTCCGTCTCCATAAATCTGCCGGCTTTGAGATGCATTCAGCAAACCAGAATATGAAACTGGGGCTTTAGATCCTTGAGGCAACTCAGCTACCCGGGTGAAGTTAAATGCTTCCATCCAATTTGCATGTTCAGGCGGAAGGTTATATTTTTGAGCCAAAGCACTGACACTATTTGACATCCACCAAGCGTACCAGATGATTCGCAAGCCATCGAGTTCGTTCGCCAATTCGACACATTTATCTCGGGCTAACTCATTTCCTCCGTGCCCATTGAGGATCATTATCCGGCGGAATCCACTGCCATATAATGATCTTATAACATCTTCAACCACCATAAGTAATGTCTCGCAGCGTAAGCTGATTGTTCCCGGGTAAGATAGAAAATATGGTGTAACACCCACGGTAATTTCTGGAGCTACAATAACATTTGATTTTTGAGAAGCCGCATCTGCCAGAGCTAAAGGAATCCGTACATCTGTCTGAAGGCTCAGGTATCCATGCTGTTCAGATGAACCCAAGACGACCATTACCCGGTCATCTTTCATCAAGTATTCCTCAACATCCATCCAATTTAGATCACCAAATCTCATATAGATCCTCTCAAGCAATTAAACGACAATATTTACCAATCTTCCGGGAACAACGATGATTTTGCGGGGTGATTTACCATCAAGAGCTTTTTGCACCAATTCACTGGAAAGAGCTTTTGATTCTATATCACCTTGAGGTAAGTCTACCGGCACGTTTATACGGTCACGCAACTTGCCATTTACCTGAACAACCAGGGTTATTTCATCCTGCGCTGCTGCAGCTTCATCTACTTTTGGAAATGATTGATTATGGATTGAGTATGGCTTACCCATTTTCATCCATAATTCTTCAGCCAGGTGGGGACAAACTGGTGCCAGCATTAATGCATATATTTCTAATACTTCCTGCCATTCAGAAGAGCGAATTGCTCCAGCTTGGGCTGCTTTGTACATTTCATTCATCAGCTCCATGAGGCTTGAAATTATAGTATTGAATTCAAACAACTCAAAATCTCGGGTAACTGAGCGTAAAGTTTGATGTAATTTTCTTCTTAATTCCCTGATTACCTCTGGAGTTGCTTCCTTATCGGAAGGTTCCTCATGAAAAATCGACCAAACCCGACGTAACCAGCGGGAGGTTCCATCTATGCCTGTACTGGACCATGGGCCGCCAAGTTCCCAGCGGGCAAAAAACATTAGATAAGCGCGTATTGTATCAGCACCGTATTTGTGAACCAGGCTGTCTGGTGCAACAACATTTCCACGGCTCTTACTCATCTTCTCAGAATTTTCAGCCAGCACCATTCCCTGGTTTCTCAACTGCATCATGGGTTCACGGGTTGGCACCAAACCAATAGAATGCAATGCCTTATGAAAGAACCGGGTATAAATCAGATGCATGTTAGCGTGTTCAATACCACCCGTATAAACATCCACCGGCATCCAGTAAGCATATTCTTTTGGATCAAAAGGACCTTGATGGTACCAGGGAGAGAGGTAACGCAGATGATACCAGGATGAACACATGAATGTATCCATTGTATCTGTCTCGCGGGTAGCTTCACCACCACAGGCTGGGCAGGTTGTCTTTTTCCATGACGGATGCAATTTCAACGGGCTTTCGCCGGTTGGTTTCCATTCCACATCATCTGGGAGTAGTACGGGCAGCTGATCTTCCGGAACCGGAACTGCTCCACATTTCTCGCAGAAAATAATTGGGATCGGAGCTCCCCAATATCGCTGGCGCGAGATCAACCAATCTCTCAACCGATAACTGGTACTTGCTTTGCCTACCCCCAATCTTTCAACAAAAGCTATCGCCTTTTTTATCGCTTGATCGGCAGGGGTTCCAGTCAACTCGCCTGAATTTACCATTTTACCAATCGCAGGAATTGCAGCATCCATATCTTCTTCCCGGATCGATTCAATATCCTCTGGTTGAATGACCACTTTTATCGGTAAATTGAATTTTCGAGCAAATTCAAAATCCCGCTGGTCATGTGCCGGAACAGCCATAATAGCACCGGTACCATAGGTAATTAAGACATAATCAGCTATCCAAACTGGTACTTTTTCCCCATTAACAGGATTAATGGCATAACCCCCTGTAAAGACACCAGTCTTTTCTTTATCGGTGGCTTCCCGTTGTACATCACTTTGCCGCAGTGCCTGTTGTACATACGCATCAACAATATCTTTTTGTTCGCTGGTTGTCAGTTTTTTCACGAGAGGATGCTCAGGCGCTAGAACCATAAAAGTTACCCCCCATAATGTGTCTGGACGGGTGGTGAACACCTCTAATTCGTCGCCTTCTTCTGTTTTAAATTTTACCGAAGCTCCAGTTGATCTCCCGATCCAATTTGTTTCCAGCGTTTTAACTTTGTCAGGCCAATCAATTTGGGAGAAATCAAGTAAATCATCAGCAAATTTTGTTGTTTTAAAGAACCATTGAGCCAGGTTCTTTTTAATCACAGGAGTTCCACAACGTTCACAGTGACGATCCTCACCCCATACCTGCTCACGTGCCAGCGTAGTATTGCAATTCGGGCACCAGTCTACCGGAGACATTTTTCGATAAGCCAGATCATTCTTAAAGAATTGCAGAAAAAACCATTGGGTCCATTTATAGTATTCAGGATCGCAGGAAACTGCTTCACGGCGCCAATCAAAAATGGCGCCCATACTGCGCAATTGAATGCGCATTTTTTCAATATTCGCATAAGTCCATTTCTTGGGATGGATATTTCTTTTTATGGCAGCATTTTCAGCAGGGAGTCCAAATGCATCAAAACCCATTGGGAAAAGGACATTGTATCCACACATACGCATAAAACGAGCCCTAGCGTCCGGAGGGATCATTGCATACCAATGGCCAATATGAAGATCACCAGAAGGATATGGCAGCATAGTGAGAGCATAATGCTTCGGACGGGAAGGATTTATATCAGATTGATAAATACCATCTTCTTCCCACTTCTTCTGCCAGCGAGGTTCTATCTCGGATGGATTATAAAAGTTAGGGTCTTCATAATTAGCCATATCGTCTCCTGATTCTGATCCTGCCAATAATGCTGATTAAACAAAAAACTCCGCCCATTCAGGGACGGAGATTTCTCCGTGGTACCACCCTGATTGTCAGATTGTCTGACCGCTCAGGAAGCGCTAACGGGCTGACCCGTTCCTGGTTACAATTTTTTCGCCAGAAAAAGCTGCCATGCGAAGGCTGACAGGCGAGTTGGGTGTGTGCACTCCGTGGGTGCCGGGTGGATTTTCAGCCATTTCATCCACTTCTCTAGCGGATCACTTATTACTCCTGTCTTACTTTTTGTGGACCCAGCGAGATTCGAACTCGCGACCTTCTCAATGCCATTGAGACGCGCTCCCAACTGCGCTATGGGCCCAGATATGTGCCTGTTCATTACATCGCACAGTGGACCTGGAGGGATTCGAACCCTCGACCTCTTCAGTGCGATTGAAGCGCGCTCCCAACTGCGCTACAGGCCCCTTCTTCAGGGTGGAGGAATTTTAACCTTCTGCTGCCTGCTTGTCAAGCATATGTTCTTTCAATAAGCGATTAAATAATTCCCATGGTTAAGAATAAAAATATGAAAAGAAGTATTATCAATATTTCCTATAGTGATCCACCATCTCATGTACCAGATCGATATCAACGCATTGCAATGGACCGGTATTCTGAACAGACAAACCACCTGTCACATTACCATACTTGAGACAAACATCTAACGGCATCCCTGATAAATATCCATATAAGAACCCAGCATTGAAACTATCCCCTGCACCAGTAGTATCTTTTACTCTTGCATGAATAGCAGGTACAGTCCATTGACGCCCACCCTGTTTTGCTATTGATCCTTTTCCCCCACGCTTAATTACAACTGTAGGAATTACTTCAGCCAGCCTATCCAGAGCGCGGAGAACATCGTCCTCGCCTGTCAAAGATTTAGCTTCACATTCATTGGGGGCAAAGATATCAATTTTCTGTAAGGCATCTCGAATACCTGGGGTTTCAAGGGTAAGATTGGTATGTTGACAATCCATGAAATATATGAATTCGTTTCTACCAGGATGTCGATTTACTACCTGTATTTGGCGCCAGTCGCTAATTCCTGGAGATAAATAACACCGGAAATCATAATTGGATAATTCGACCAGGTCTGGTTGTATATACTCTTCATCCTCGTAACTTACAAAACCTCTATCAAACTCAAACGAAAAGCTTGCTGCAACTACCCGCTTGGGATAGTTGTAATATCTGCAAAGTGAGGTATTTATACCGGCTTTCTTTGCTTCATCCAAAACAAATCTACTAAAAATGTCATTGCCAAAATCACATAGCCATGCTGTGTTCATACCAAGTCTGGTGAGGATCTGGACAATATAATAAGTACCTCCAGGCACCATATCAAATCCACTGGCATAAATATCTGCACCTGTTCTTGGCATTTCAGGTAGTCCAGTGAATACCAAATCACAAAAATATGTGCCAGGAACCAGCACATCATATTGATTATCGTGCGTCATAAACTATTCCCATGTACCAGTATATTGCTCATGGGCTTTGATATATTCATCAACCAGAGTCCGACCGAGTGAATATGATAATACTAACGGATGGGACATAAGAGCCAGATAAGCTTTTTTCCTGGAGCGAGTGAGAATGGCTTCAGAAGCAAGCCTTTCATACTGTTTAACGGCACGCATCAAAAGTTCCTGCGGCTCAGGAACATTACCAATCTGAACAGGATGGATTCCATCTCGATCTACATCGCACGAAATTTCAACTACATCAGAATCCCGCATGCAGGCTATTGCTCCTTGGTTGGGAACATTTACCGCGATGTGAACATTTTCACCGGATTCAAAAGCTTCAACAATGCCTAAAGCAACACCAGCATAGCCTTCACTCGTAGTATCATCAGCAACTCCACCATAATTTGAACAATCAGCTTCTTCCATAGTGATTCCATCTGGACGTGCATAATTCATATATGTCGCGCCGCGTCTCTCGTTGTATGTCCAATATGCTTTCAATGCTTCATTGGGATAATGCTCAGGGTTTATCTCGCTGAGCAAATCAATCAAGTTCTTATTCAATGTGAGGACTTCTTCTCCTCGGGTATGAGCTTCTGCAAGAATACTGTTTATTGCCCTGTCTGCGTAATGATAATAAAAGAGATACTCGTTCATCCATAAACCAATTTCACGAACTAAAGATGGCTCAAAAACCCGCATATCGCTGTTTTTTAAGAAATCTTCATCGGAAAGTAACCGGGACATGACATCTTTACCATCCACAAGGATGCTTTTTGACCATGAAAGGTGATTAAGACCAAATACTTCGGTTCGGACATTTTCAGGGGGCACCTTTAGGTAACGCGCTGCAGAATGTTGAGCACCATTTGCGCCATCACAAATACCAACAATTTTATCAAAACCGCTGTCTCGCAATGCCTGTGTTACCAGACCGGCCGGATTAGTAAAATTAAACATCCATGCATTGGGACAAATCTTTTGCATTAGATCAGCATACTGACGAATCGCCGGAATACTACGCATTGCCATAGCAAAACCGCCAGGTCCAGTAGTTTCCTGGCCTAAAACATGGTGTGCTAATGCTATTCGTTCATCCAGTACACGACTTTTTTCTTTCCCTACCCTTATTGTCGTGATTACATAATCAGCACCATCCAGAGCCGCCTGAGCATCGGTGGTAAAAGACAATTTTATTGATGAGCCTGCCTTCTTTACTGTTAACTGACAAATCTTTCCAATGAGCTCTAATTGATCCTCATCAATATCCATCAAACATATTTCATCAAGGTGGATCTTTTGTGCTCGTTTTAATGCCGACTGAATTACAAGGGGAGCTCGGATGCCTGCCCCACCAATCAAAGTTAGTTTCATATATACCTCATTTAATATTTATTGACCGTGTAATGTTCCCGATGTTACACCACTGGTAAACTGCCGTTGAAAAATCAGATAAACAATTATGGTGGGCAATGCAACAATTGTTGCACCAGCTGAGACAAAAGGCACATTCGCTGTATGCCTGCCCTGAAAGAATGCCAGACCTAGTGGTAAGGTCCGAAGAGTATCTGAGGATGTGTTCACCAGAGCAATCATAAAATCATTCCAGGTCCAGATGAAAAATAAAACGCCCATCGTTGAAATTGCTACCCAGGCATTTGGTACTAAGACCTTCCATAAAACATGCCACACATTACAGCCATCAACCCTTGCCGCATCAATTAAATCTTTTGGAAGTGCTGCAAAGAATCCGCTCATCCAAAATGTACCAAAACATACACTCATGGCAATCTGTGGAAGGATCATGGCAAAATAAGTGTCATTTAACCCCATATCAACTAATAGATAGTAGAGTGGGATGATATATGCTTCCTGGGGAACCATAATACCAAGCAGAAAAATACCAAATAACAATTTACTCCAATTGAATTTCATAAGTGCAAATGCATATCCCGACATAACTGACAAAATGGTGGAAATAACAACTACCGGAACAGCTACAATTACACTATTGCGAAAATACCAATCAAAATGTGCTTGTCGCCACGCATTGAGATAATTCTCGAATAGCCATTGTTTAGGCATCGTGAAAGCACCTTGTACCAATTCAATTGAAGTCTTAAACCCTGCAACAGCGATAGTGAGAAATGGCACTACGGTTATGATCAAAAATATCAACAAGATGGTATAGATCAGCACATTGCCAAAAATATTCAAAAACCTGAAGGAATTTGGAGATGGAGGAGTCTTCATTGCATCATTCATATTGCTCTCCTTCTCCCTGACCACGTGATCGATTTAGCAGAAAATATGAAATTACCAAAATTATGATTGTTTGTATTACTGCTATCGCAGCGGCATAACCAACCCGATTGATCTGGAAAGCATTCGTGTAAAGCCAAAGACTCGTCACAATTGTCTCAGAACCCGGACCACCGCGGGTAGTCACAAAAACCAGATCAAATACCCGCAGTGCAGCAATAAAGGTGGTGACCAGGGCAACAGAAATCTCGGCGCGTATTCCGGGGATAGTGACATTGATAAGCTGGTACCAATCATTTGCGCCATCCACTTTTGCCGCATCATACAACGATTCATCTATGCGTTGGACACCTGCCATAAATAGTGTCAGACAATAACCATATTGCACCCAGGTTGCAATGACTCCCACTGCGATAAATGCCAGTGAGAAATCTCCCAGCCAGGGTTTTGCTAGCGCATTAAATCCAATACTTTTTAGTGATGTATTTAGTGGTCCAAAAACAGGGTTGTAAATCCACCTCCAAACAACCCCGACTACAACCATCGGCATTACGTAGGAAAGAAAAAAACTAACCCGGAAAATATTTCTTCCCCATAACTGCCTTCTGGACAATAGAGCCGTTAATACAAGTGCAATAAATATTGGCAGCAAAGTAAAGAAAAGAATAAATTTCAGGTTATTAAGCAATCCAGTCAGGAATGTTTGATCTCTTAATAATTCCTGATAATTTTTAAATCCAACGAATATTTCCTCACTGAAACCAGTCCAGTCAAAAAAACTATATCTGAAGGTATTTAGGATTGGAATCAGAATAAATATGGAAAAGAATAAAAATGCAGGCAAAATAAAAAGGTAAGGAGTTAATTGGAATTGACGTATTTTTCTTATGCCATTATGGGCTGAGACATTCATTAAAATTTACCTCAATTTCAAATGGCGGGCAGGCTTAGGGTACCTCTGCCCGCCATTTGAAAACAAATTACTTAATCCCTTTTGCTTCCAAACCCTTTATATAATCATCATTCACTTTGGTGATGAATTCTTCGGGGCTAATCTTACCGCCCATTAATTCTTGCAATGATGCGGTAATAGTATCGTACATGGTCGGAGTGACCCAATCCATATAGTATCCAACAGAGTCTGTGGTATTGAGCATATTCCAACCAGCAACTATATCAGCCAGTAATCCATCAGAGATTTCTACATTTTCCAGTGGATAAACTGGGAGAAAACCAGCGGCAAGCATATCTTTAGCTGTTTTTTCAGAATAAAGGTAGTTGATATATTCTGCAGCAAGATCAGGATTTTTCGATTTTGCACTGACGCCAAAAGCAAAGCCAGTCCCGCCAACAGTGAGTTTAAAGCCATCTTTTTCCATGGGTGGAAGAACGAAGAAACCAATGTTTTCAATATAGGGGCTGGCAGCGAGATCCCCACTCAACCAACTACCGGTTAACAACATGGCACCTTCACCGGCCGAGAAAAGTTGGTATGCATCATCGTAACCAACACCTGCGAAATCTGCCATGAATGTTCCATCTTCCGCCCAATTCTTAAGTGTTTGAGCTGCTTTCAGATTCTCAGGAGTATTAAAATCTACTGTTCCGGTGGTAAACATGAAGTCGTCATACCACGTGCGATTTGCCTGATATACATTCTGAAGCTCGCTATATGTGTGAATTGCTGGCCATCCATCCAGATTACCGAAAATGATGGGTGTGATGCCATTTGCTTTCAATGTCGCTAGCGCTGACTCAAATTCTGTGAATGTTGTTGGAACCGAAATGCCATTCTCTTCAAAAACATCCTTACGATAGTAAACACCAATTAGCTCCGCCTGAATAGGAATGCCGTAAAAATTTCCTTCTCCCATCTTTGTGCCATCTTCGCTCCAACTATTAAGGCGGACAAGGCTTTGAGGGAATTTTTCGTACCAGCCATATTTTTCGGCATAAGCATTCATAGGTGTTAATAAACTGGCTTTTGCAAATGCACCCATATCTGATTCACCCTGGTTAATCATGGCTACATCAGGACTATCGTTGCTCTTTAATGCCAGCGCCAGGGTAGCTTTTAGATCATCCATGCTCTTGGCTTCACGGACAATTTTTACGTTGGGATGATCAGCCTCAAAATTCTTCACTAATTCTTCCATAATGGCTGTCTCAGCAGGACGGACAAAGTTATCCCAAACTTTAAGGGTAACCATTTCTTCTGCAGGGGCAGCTTCCACCGGTGCCGCTGGCTGAGCTTCTGTTGGAGCTGCCGGTTTCGCCGGGGCGGCTGGTTCAGCTGGAGAAGCTGGGGCACAGCTCACTGCGCCAAAAGCAAAAACCAAAACCAAAGTAAAGTAAAGCAATTTCCTGATATTCATTGGGGGTTCCTCTCCTTGAGTTGTATCGTGAAAATACATTTTCTAAAACAATATGAGTTGTGTTATCACCTCCTTGATTTATAGCATTGTGTCAGAATATTCTTCCTTCATCGTACCGGGTACAATACATATCTCCACGTGATAAATTAACGCTATATTCAATCACTTCACCTGATTCAATAAATGTAACCTGCTCTCTGAGTAGTAGCGCTGTAATTTCGGTAAGCTCCAGGAATTTTCTGGATTCTTCATCTGGTACTACTGCAGATACCGTATTCCGACTGCCGACTAATTTGTAGCCAAATTCCTCGCGCAACATCTTAAATAGCGATTTCTGAGCCAATCCTTTATCAACGATATCCGGAACCAGGTAATGGGGAATGTAAACTTTATATAACGAGACTGGCCGATCATCTGCAAATCTTAGCCGTTTCACGTAGATCATTTTTTCTCCCGGATTAATTCTCAGGATCTCGGCAATGATTGTGGGGGCTGGAAGTTGCTTGATTTCAAGTGTTTGGGTACGCGGAACTAACCCTAATCTGGCCATTTGTTCGTCAAATCCCACTAGAGTGCCATAATCTGTCTCTTTGCGTCTAGGGCTGACATATATTCCCTTCCCGGGAATGGATTGGATCACTTGCATTCTCTGAAGCTCATCCAGAACTTTTCGTAAAGTCATCAGGCTGATTTGATACTTTTCACACAGTTCTTTCTGGGTAGGGAGTTGTTGACCGGGTTTATATACACCTTCCCGAAAAGATTGCAGCATGGTTTCGATAATCTGGTTATAAACTGGTATCGGGTTTGTATTTGACATTCCAATCCAACCTTTATATACATGTATATATACCAGTATATACTGGTTATTGTGGTTGTCAATCAAAATCCAGGGAAAAATAAGGGAATTTTTGCAGATAAGTACTAGTAAAAATACCTGACAAAGAACGTTTTATGCTGTGTTATATTAGAATGATCAGTTTTTAGAAGAATCTGAAAATAGATACCAGCATGGATTTTAAATAATGAGAAATATTTCGTCAGAAACAACAATTTTTTTTATCCGGCATGGTGAGGTTTATAACCCAGACAATATTTTCTATGGTAGACTTCCCCGATTTTCACTTAGCGAGACAGGGTATTTACAGGTTAAATCAACTATCCCTTACTTTGTAGATAAAAATATTAGCCGGATTTACTCAAGCCCATTGCTGCGCGCCAAAAAAACCGCGGATATCATTCGATATGGTATCAACAAACCAAATATTTATATTAATACATTACTCAATGAAGTATATTCCCCCTATGATGGGCATCCTATATCTAATTTAGAAGCCAAACACTGGGATATCTATTCCAAAATAGATCCTGAATATGAACAACCTCAGGATATTCTTACCAGAGTACTTAAATTTTCCCGAAATGTTATCAAGAGGTATCCGGCAGAAGAGATTATCGCTGTGACTCATGCTGACGTTATTGTTTTTCTGACTTTATGGATTCATGGATATGAAGCGAAATATCAAAATAAAGCATTGATAGAAAAGAAACAAATTGAAATTCCCTTCCCTGCGAATGCATCAATCACCAAAACAACATGGTCATCAGCTCATGTGCCACCGTTGTATGAATACATCTCACCAGGAAGATTGTGATTAAGTGAAAGAAAAAAGGTCTTTACTAGCTATCCTTGCACATCCCGACGATGAGACTTTTGGAATCGGTGGTACTCTGGCATATTATGCCCGGCAAAACGTTAGTGTAAGTCTAATTTGCGCAACGAAAGGTGAAGCTGGCGAAGTAGATCCGATTTTCCTTGAAAAATTCTCTAGCATTGCGGAACTAAGAGAAGCCGAACTCAGGTGCGCAGCATCTATCCTGGGAATTAAGAATGTTTATTTCCTCAATTATCGAGATTCTGGAATGCTTGGCTCTGAAGCGAATGATCATCCTCAGGCACTCATTAACATTCCCTTAGAAAAAATCGCAGCAGATATCTTGCAAATTATACAAAAAGAAAAACCGCAAGTAGTTATCACTTTTGATCCAATCGGTGGATATTTTCACATTGATCATATACAGATACATAAGGCTGTTAAATTGGCATTTGATCAATTAATCCTCTCTACAGATGACTTCGTTTTTAAACCAAAAAACCTGTATTTATATACAATCCCAAAATCAATCATGAAGATTATCGTGAAAGTGTTGCCATTCCTGGGGAAAGATCCACACAGGTTTGGGAAAAACAAAGATATTGATCTTATAAAAATAACCGCTAATGATTTTCCAATTCACGCAAGAATTAACTATTCAAGTGTAAAAAAAGAAAGACTCAAGGCATCGAGATGCTATGCAAGCCAGGGGGGCAGTAAGATAAATGAAGGAGCAGCTGGTCTCCTCAGGGGTTGGTCAGGTCCGTATGAGTGCTTCATTCGCGATTTCCCTGAACCTGACATCGCAAAACTGGAAACCGACCTATTCAGCAATGTAGAAGCTTAGGACTAATTTTTTAAGATAGCTGACTATTAATAACATCATCATATAGCATCATCATTTTCTCTGAAATCAACTCCCAAGAATAAGCCCTGGCAAATTCAGCTGCTTGTTGTCCAATTTTTCTTCTTAATTCATGGTTAATAATTAATTGCGTTAGCCGCTTTGCAAGTTCTTTTACATTTCCTCCAGAGACAGTAAAGCCATTTTCTCCATTTCGAACTAGATAAGCCAATCCGCCAGTATGAGATGCAACCACTGGAGTTCCGCAAGCCATCGACTCTAAAGCAACCATTCCAAAAGATTCATAATAAGACGGCATTACGAGCACTTCTGCCGCAGAATAGTAATATGGCAAAGTGGATTGATCCCTTTTCCCGAGAAAAACCACCATATCGTTTAAACCTAAAGACTGGCATAATTCCTTTAGCCGATTCATCTCAGACCCGCCTGATCCAATATTATCTTGTGCATCTCCACCGATAATAGCCAGGTGATACGAGCATTTATCCAGATGGCATTCTTCTCGCATCAGCGCTAACGCATGTAATAATGTATCAATACCCTTCAGAGGTTCAATCCGCCCAACAAACAAGAGCATCTCTGCATCCTGTGGGATTCCGATAGCAGCTTTTGCTTCATCTTTTGGAATCGGATAAAAATGGGAAAGATCCACGCCAGGTGGAATTTCCACTATTTTCTTTTGATCTAATTCATAATAAGTTTCCATCTGTTGAATTTCTGCCGGAGTGGATACGATTATCCGATCTGCCAAATTCATACATCGTTGTTCTCCATCCAATCGATACGCACCTTCAACTTCATCACGATTTCGGGCAATCATATTCTTCATGTGCCCGAGTGTGTGAAACATATGAACGATGGGCACCTTCCAGATATCTTTCAAGTATTCAGCCGCCACACCCGACATCCAATAATGGCTATGAATTAGATCGTATGCTAAACCTTTTCGAGCAGTAAAATCCAAAACCTCTCGAGAAAAAGCAGGTATGTATTTGTGCAATTCATTTTTAGGAAGAGGAATTTCTGGACCAGAACTTATGTGCACCACCCGGTTGCAGTAACCTAAATCATGTAAAACGTGGGGTACATGTTCATCCTGCGAACGGGTAAAAACATCAACATGGACGCCAGCTTGCCCTAAAAATCTGGTAAGCTCTCTTACATATACATTCATCCCTCCTGAGTCTTTTCCACCCAAAGTAGCAAGTGGACATGTGTGATAAGACAGCATAGCAATTCGCATTATTTCTATCCCTGAATAAAAGTATTATTACCTTCGTATCCATTTTACTTCCGAAGAAGCATGATGAAACAAATATGTCCAAACAGATTAGCCTGAGGCAGTGTTTATAATCTCCCTCAGAACATTTTTTTGTTCTGAATACATTCCCAAATAATCTGAAAGATAATGTAAAAGCAGATTCAGCTATAATGAAAGCATGCCACCCACGATTAAAGATATTGCCCATATCGCTGGATGTTCCATTAAAACAGTGTCACGTGTGATTAATGATGAACCCTATGTATCTGATGATATCCGCCAGAGAGTATTAACAGCTATACGCAGCACTGGTTATGCACCTAACATGGCAGCCAGACAACTTGTAAAAAAGAGACCTTTTGCAATTTGTATTCTGCTTTATCCTGGTTTTTATCAACCAGGAGCCACTTTGTTTTCAAGTTTGTTGGACATTGGATACGAAAATAATTACCAGATCATTTTTCAAACCTACTATCCGAATAAATCAATTTCACGGGACCGTCTTGCAGATTTAGTAAACCAGCACGGTTATGCCGGTTACATCATCACACCTCCCTGTGACTCTGATGGATTCGTTGCGGATTTATTTGCAACATACAAAATTCCCGCAGTTTTAGTTAATCCATTCGTTACCGATAGTAAACTCCCTTGTGTATGTGGATCCGACTATGATGGTGCATGTCAAACTACCAGACATCTAATCGACCTGGGTCACCAAAGAATTGCATTCCTGAAAGGTCCTCGAAATTTAAAGGCCAGCTATGATCGATTGAACGGTTATCTGGACACCATGAAAAAATCAAATGTTCCAGTGGAAGATTCCCAAATCATCGATAGTGAGTTTACTTTCGATGGGGGCATCAATGCAGTTCAACTACTCATACAAAACGATCATCGTCCAACCGCCATATTTGCAGGTAATGATGAAGCGGCTTACGGGGTATTATTTGGTGCGCAGCAGTTTGGATTAGATATACCCAAAGATCTTTCAATAGCAGGATTTGAAGATCAAATTTTATCCAGAAGAATCTACCCCGGGTTGACAAGTTATCACCTTCCAGCAGATAGTTTATTATTAGAAGCAGTAAGATATTTAATTTCAATCTTAAATAATAATTCAGATACTTCATCTATACATAAAATAGAAGGTGAACTAATCATCAGGGGATCTACCGCTCCACCATCAAGAAAGTAAACATCAATTATTTACTGGTTTTTTTAGAACTATCCACCAGAAATAATGTTTTACTTGGATGTTTACTTGGGTGCTATTAATGGCACATTTATCCATTTCCTGATGTTAGAAATTCGATGTGCTAATTAATATCAGTATTCACCGATATTAATATGTCCCTTATTCCCTAAAATTTGACCCAATCATCCGAATCAGAATTAAATATAAGCACCCAAATCTTTTTTAATTCTACCGATTCGGGAGTTGTGCGTCCTGCATTACCAGAAGGATTAGTACGCCCACATTGTAGAATCTCCTGAAAAGCTACCACCATAATTAAGAAATCACAATTTTAGCTCCACCCTAGCTTACCTGGTTTCATCGTATCGTCTATGTCTGTAACGGGTTAACTAAAACATACCAGTACATGAGGTTAATGTGATGTTACCTGAATCAGACCGAAGTTCAATGCAACCAGAACTTTCCGCAATGGATGCACAAGCTATCTTGAAGCCAAGCTCAACCCCTATTCAACTCAACAGAGAGGGAGATAAATGGTTCGCCAGCCAGGCAATCACCTTGAACGAGAACCACTCTGTGATCCTGCCGCCTCTTACGGCAGAGAATCTGGGAGATCCTGGGTTTAATAGCACCTATGGGACTAAATACGCATATTATGCTGGTGCAATGGCAAATGGCATCTCATCCGAGAGGATGGTGATCACTTTAGGCGAAGCAGGTCTGATGGGTTCCTTCGGTGCTGGCGGTCTGTTGCCTGATCGTGTGGAACAGGCAATCCAAACGATCCAGGAAAAGCTTGGCAGGCAACCCTATGCCTTCAATCTTTTAAACAGTCCAACCGAGCCTTCACTTGAACAACACACGGTGGAGCTCTACATTAAATACGATATCCCGGTTGTGGAAGCTTCTGCCTACATATTACCAACGATCAATCTGGTTCACTACCGGCTTACAGGATTACAAAAACGATCGGATGGTACCACCGAAATTAATCATCACGTGATCGCCAAGATATCCCGAAAAGAGGTCGCGAAAAAATTTCTTGAGCCAGCCAATCCTGAAATGGTGAAGCAACTGCTGGAAGAAGGCAAAATCACCAGTG
Organism: uncultured Leptolinea sp.; assembly: GCA_964648485.1. Taxonomy (GTDB): domain Bacteria; phylum Chloroflexota; class Anaerolineae; order Anaerolineales; family Anaerolineaceae; genus DAIOEK01. The sequence goes on along the minus strand of CAZYOF010000021.1, from coordinate 10,373 downwards.
AGCAGGCACAACTTGCCATAAATATTCCACTGGCAGACGACATCACGGTGGAAGCGGATTCTGGTGGACACACCGATAATCGGCCTTTGGTTGCTGCCCTACCTGCCATTATTCAACTGCGGAACCAGGTCTGCGGATCACATCCTGAACGTCCCTGGGTACGAATTGGCGCTGCCGGCGGGATTGCCACACCATCATCTGCATTGGCTGCCTTCATGATGGGCGCCGCCTATATAACTACAGGATCTATCAACCAGGCTTGCCTGGAAAGCGGAGCCTCAGACCATACCCGTGGTTTACTGGCGCAAGCAGAAATGACTGACGTGACTATGGCTCCCGCCAGCGACATGTTCGAAATGGGTGTGAAAGTACAGGTACTTAAGCGCGGCACCATGTTCGCCATGCGTGCACAAAAGTTATATGAGCTTTATTCAAGATACGAATCTATAGATGAAATCCCAGCAGCGGAAAGAGAAAAACAGGAAAAGATGGTATTCAAGATGAGCTGGGATGAAGTTTGGAATGCCTGCATTCAATTTTTTAACCAGCGCGACCCGTCACAAATCGAACGCGCCGAGAAAAACCCGAAAGATAAAATGGCATTGATTTTTAGATGGTATCTGGGGTTATCTTCTCGCTGGTCGAACAATGGGCAGCCAGGCAGAGAAATGGATTACCAGATTTGGTGTGGACCAGCGATGGGCGCCTTCAACGACTGGGTCAGAGGCACCCATATGGAGGAATTGGCTAATCGCAAAGTGGTAGATATTGCGTCGGAAATTTTACAAGGCACAGCATATCTCTGGAGAGTGAAATATCTGGAAAGCAACAGCATCCGTGTACCATTCAGCCAGGCACAATATTTTCCAGACTGAAGACAATTAATCAGACAAGTCGACACAATCCATCAGGTGACTGGCGCATATTGTCAGAACCATTCCCTGGTGGATTTTCCATTTAATCCACCAATTCGCCAGGATGCCATCTTGAACACGATGGGCAGTGGCTACTTGCCAGTCACCGATAACAGGCAACTTAACTTCATGAACGATGGAAACGCCAAGCGGATCCGCATGCAGACCTTCCCCTGTGCACTTTAAAACACTTTCTTTAGCACTCCAGAGCATATTAAGTCGCAGGTTTTGTTCATCCTTGTTCCCTGCTGTTACCCAATTTTGTTCAGTAGTGGTGAAGTAATCGCATCGAAAAGCATCATCCCGCGGCACGATCTCCTCCAGGTCAATCCCCACGCTGCCATTGGAATCTGAATAGCAAACAGCAACCCATTGGTTGCTGTGGCTGATTGAGATACTTCCGGTATCTTCCTTACCTCGAAGGAGTAATACCGGAGAACCCAGTTCTTTATTTCCCACAGATATATCCGCCTCATGAATATCTTTTACTTTACTGATCAGCCTCCGAATCGCTAGTCTGCCAGCCAACCACTCATTCCGTCGTTTTGCCACTTTTTGCCCGCGATAGATAGCATTCTCCTGAGCCGAAAGAATCCTTGCACAAATATCTGCTTCCTCTGCAGTGGACAAAAAATGAATTTTTTCAGATAACCAATAGATATTCATAAAATAAGGGGATGAGAAGATTTTTCTCATCCCCCCCTGATTGTGGATCAATTCAGAAGAACCTGTAACGGCTCAACCAGTTTCTTCTCTGCAGCATATGGCAGGGGAACGGTCTGATAGTTTTCCAGCTCCAGATACACGTTACCATCGCTATCCACTACCCGTGCGTCGAAATGAACTTTGTCACCCTGAGAAATAGGTTTAACTTCGGCAAAGATTTCCCCGTTTTCCGATTGCGCTTGGAACATGACGAGTCTTTCAATGGATTGCGGTAAAGAAAGTACTCCGGTCACACCCGCTTCCCAAAGTCCTGCTGTCTGGAAGCACAATTCAACAAGAATAGGGACCGAGACAGTCGCTTTTTTTTGACCCTGATCTTTGATCATCCGGGCGTTCAATTTACCCAGCACAATATCACCAGATCTTTGTGCACATTCGAGCACCTGGAATGAAGGTCCATGAAAAAAAAGCTTGTAGATATCATCCGAGCAGATGCTGTCCTTCTCCTGCCAGGCGGGTGGGGTTACTTCTACCTTTTGTTCCACTTCGGCTTCGGCTAACAGTACCTTCCCGGTAAAGTGGACCATCTTTTCAGGGGATTTACTCTTGAGATCCAGAGTAGATTCCAGGCTAACATATACCACCAAACCTTCCGGTTCTCGAACACCAGAGGCTTTCCACTGGATATGCCGTGGCTGATTTCGGTAAAACTTGAATGGTGCCTGAAAGTGGATATCTTCTAATGAAGTGACATTGAATTCTCCCCGGGCAACTGCCAGAACAGATGCAATATGCCTGGCTGCGATGGAGAAGCCTTCAATACCAGCCACACCCGGCAAAACCGGGATGCCATTGATGGCGTGGTCCATCAACATCGGATATTCTTTGGGATCAACATCCACCTCAAGACTCACTGTCCCGTCTGGATTGTAAGCGGTTAGATGGCTGAGCATGCTGTGGATGGGTGTCCCTTCACGCAAAGCCGCATCTGCACGAGGGATGTCAACACCTTCTGGTCTGATTGATTGCTCCATGTTGCCCAATGATGCGGAGATTATTACTTCCCCGCTTGTCCCGGCTGCCAATTCCTGCCGAAGGAAGGTGGCAGCCTGATGGGGTGGCATCATTTCAATCCCTGCCATTTCCATTAACTGGGGAGTGTTCCCCCTGCTTGCCATGCCTATATCCGCCCATGCGCCCCAGTCTACAGATAAAACCTGCATGGCGGGGAATTCCGCCTTCAATGCAACGCTTAACTTATTTAGCGCGTCATTAGCAGCCGCATAATCCGTTTGACCGCTGTTACCGAACCGTGCAGCCACTGAAGAGAAACTAACTACACGTTCAGGGAGCAGATTCCGTTCTGTCAATAACTTCATCAACAGAAGAAAACTATCCACCTTCGTTTGGATCACCTGCGAGAATTCTTCCCTGGATTTACTCTCCAACTTTCTGCTCTTTTCCACACCTGCTGCATGGATCAGAAGATTTATGTGTTGGTGCCGGTCGGAAATTTCATCCAAAGCCGACTGAATTTCATCAGTTGAGGTTACATCGCATGTATAATACCTGATCGTGCTACCCAGTCCCTGCGCCTTCTGCATCAGGTCGTGTAATCCACGGGATTTCTTTAGCCTGGATATCTCCTGCTCTACCAGCACCGGTGTGGGTTTTTTTCCGCTCTCCTGAATTTCTGCGGATATCTGTTTGAAAAGTTCATCGGGTGCTTCCCGAAGCAAAATCAGTTTGGGGTCCGCTACATCCAGCAAATTAGTCCTGCCCAACAGGTAGTAGGTTCCCCGGTGATGTTTCGCCAATTCGAGCACAATCGGCGCAACAATCCCGGCTGTTCCACCGGTGATCAGGTAAACACCATCATCTTTTATTGGCGCCAGGTTGGTAGCATCATTCAAGTCCCTGAGTGCCACCCCAAAGCGTAGCTGTCCTTCAGAACCCACTTCTACCATACCCGGATCGAATAAAGTCTCACCAATGATCCGTTCTGCCAGTGTCTTAACCGGCAAAGTTTCATCCAGATCCACCACCTTTGAGAAAAGGTTGGCACGTTCACGGGATATCGCTTTTACAAAGCCGCTCACCAATCCCATCAGTGGATTCCGGCAGGTTCCCGACAAGCCAAACAATCCGCCCATACGGGTTGCGGCGATCAGGAATTTTAATTTGGGCTGTGACTTGAGCAGGTGGTACAACGGATTAACAAGATCTGTTTTCGAGCCGGAATGGTCAATTACGCTTTGCCCTTCAGCCGGGGACTCATCCGACAGGAAGTAAACTCCATCCAGGGGTTTCCCGTTCCGGGCAAATTCTTCAGCTTCTGCGGGTGCACAGATGGTTGCATCTACGCCCCGTTTGTTCAATATCTTTTTCAGACTGTCAGCCAGTTTACCTGGATTCGAAACAACAACTACCTTTGTTTCCTTATCCAGCTTCAATCCGGTGGGGAGGCAAAGGTCCAGGCGTGGGCGAAGCACTGGAATGGGTACACGTCTGAACATTTTTACTTCGCTGCTAACATCTTCATTTTCCACTCCGATTACAGGAATGATCTCTTCTTTCCGCACAGGAGCGGTGGGTACCTGGCTGCTCAGACCTGTTTCTACAAATTCAATCACTTTTTGAAGGGTATTGTAATCTGACAACCGTAAGTCCTCGCGGCGGGGAATGCCATAATGGGTGCGAATGGCGGCAAACAGTTCAGCCTGCTTGACGGTATCGATCCCCAGGTCAGCTTCCAGATCCAGATCAAGATCAAGCATTTCAACCGGATAGCCGGTCTTTTCGCTGACCACCGTAAGGACATGCTCCCGGATGCCTCTCACATTCGCTGTTGTCTCGCCCGTGGAAACTGCTGTTTGCATCAGAGAAACCTCTGCTGAGATGTTTGTCGTCTGAAGTGAGGTATCTGATTGGCTACCTGCACGATTTTCCACAACAAAACCAATCACCTTTTTCAATGTGTTGTAATCAGACAAGCGTAAATCTTCTTTGCGTGGAATGCCGTAATACGTCCTGATCGTGGCAAACAGCTCCGCCTGTTTCACAGTATCCACGCCTAGATCGGCCTCCAAGTCCAGATCGAGATCCAGCATTTCCACCGGGTAACCGGTTTTTTCACTGACCACGGAAAGGATATACGAACTGATTTCAGTATCAGAAACATCATCCTGGCTGATTTGTTCAACCGGCGTCTCATGGAAATCCACCAGGGTTGGTTCGGGTGTATTTACCACCTTGACAACATTACGTTCAGGGGTTTCGACATTCAGGTGCGATTCAATCGCCCAATACTGCGGTAATCTGCCATATAGCCATTGCGTTTGTGCTGGAGCATGCTGGGGAACACCCTGGTTCTTCACTCGAAGAGTCCGTTGGACCACCTCCAATTCCGTGAAGTTATAACCGGTGACATTATCTAACCATCCCTGGTATGTATCTACGTTAATACGGTTGCCTATTCCGGGAATCTTACGGTACAGGGTCATCGCGATCTGCGAACCAAATCCGGCGCCAAGACGTAAGGCATATTCCACAGGGTATTTGCCACCCTTAGATAAATTCAAGTTTCCCAACTCGGGGTCTGGTTCAAAATCTGCCTGAATATGGGCGATGGGTGGTACCGTCTCGAATTCCAGCGATTTTACGGCAATGACATCCTCAATTCCAACTCCCATTGCATGCCCGGTAAACCCTTTGGTATTTGCAATCACAACCTGATCCGCCTGGTTTTGGAAGGTGTTGCGTAGTGCGTGAATTTCAGCAGAAGCGCTGCCTCCACGAGCAGGTGTGTAGGTTTCATGTGATACAAATACCAGGTTCCCGGCAATTTTTTCACGGTCGATATGGAATCGATCCTCAGCAACTTTTACCAACTGGTTCATCACCTGGCTTACATGCTGGATATCCAGCCGGGTACCGTGGAATGCGCTGTTGGCAATTTGTGAAGAGAGGATCTCGCATATTCCACGTACACCTCTTTCCCGGGCAGCATCTTCACTTTCAATTACAAGTGCAGCCGCACCCATTCCCATGATCATGCCATTACGCCTTCGATCAAACGGCATGGCTGCCATGCGTATATTGCCTTCCGTGGTAGCTGCACCACTGGCAAACAGGCTGGTTCCAATCCAGGGTACCAGATCAGGGTTGGTTACATCATCACCGGCAATCACAACCACTCTCCGGCATCTACCCGTGCGGATCCAATCTTCAGCTATGGCGATACCATGCGTTGTGGTTGCACAGGCGGCATTAACATGCGTATTGGGACCGCGCGCACCAATGTATTCAGCAAATTGTGAGTGCCCCATCGAAAGAATCCGGAACACATACCGTCGGTCAAAGTGATAATTAAGGTCCGCTATCTGGCTCTCCAACAGCATTATCCGCCGGTCGAGTTCATTAAGCAATTGGTTCTGCCCGGATGGGTTCATTTGAAGGATTAATTGCTTAATTGAGTGCACCTCTTCGAGCTGCTTGGACCAGGTTTGGTGACGGGTAAAGCGATCCGATTCCTCCGCCATGCGATTCAGCCCTGGGAATGCCGCGCAGAACACCACACCGGTCTCATCTTGCATGGACTCGGGTAGCTTCAATCGGTCTGGCAATAAAGTGCCTTTACTGGTTTTTCGGTAGTTCATCACCAGTGGAATGCCGGCATCCCGTAGTGCATCGATTCCTGCACCGATGGCAAGCTGGGTGGAAATATCCAGCGACTCCACCCGTTCTTCCGGAACACCGAAATCTTTCTCCAGGTCAAATTCACCACGCTGCCCGCTTAATTTTAAAGTCTGCTCCAGTTCGGTGATTTCTTGCATCAGAGCGCCCGCTTCACTCTTTACCAGACGGGTGACACGCTTTTCTAGCATGGCATTACGAACACTTTCATCCAGAGGTTCGATCATCATTTCGCCGTTGAAAATCCGCTGTATATTTTGATCGTCGAACACCGGATTGTTCTTTCCTGGCAAACCCAGCCCTGCTCCGGTAACCACAACTGAACCGGTCAAACTGAACTCCTCAGTGAGTGATGCGGAAACCACCGGTGAATTACCCTCCTCAACTCGGACGGATGGCGTCTCAATCACAGCAGATGCACCACTCGCGAAGACACCTGCCGCGAATAAACCGCAGAGCGCTTCATTGAAACTTGATTTCGCTCCCTTGCGCGGATGGTTAGTCGCCAGGATCGTAATCCCGTTTATTCCTTTCAAGTTATCATTCGCCAGGGAATTTAGTACCCGCTTCGGACCTACCTCAACGAAGATGGTGGTCCCCATATTTACCAGCTTCTGCATCGTTTTCACAAACTGTACGGGCGAAGCAACTTGCGCCCCTAAAATCGAAACAATTTCTGGTTTAGTTCGCGGGTATTCCTCACCAGTAACATTGGCGATTACAGGGATCTGCGGTGGTTGTACATTCATGCGGTCAATCACCTGCATCAGAGGCTCGCTGGCGGGAGCGACAATATTGGTATGAAAGGCATGCGAAACTGGGATTTTTACAGCCTGGTAACCCGCTGTTTGAAAAGCTGCTAATGCGGCATCTACTGCTGAGGTAGCACCACCAATCACCGACTGGATTGGGCTGTTAATATTGGCGATGACCACATATCCCTCAACCGACTTAAGTATTTCATCCACTTTTTCCAGGGGAGCTGAGACAGCTGCCATGCAGCCGTTATCCGCCATACTGACCTTCGCCATCTCCCTTCCACGAGCGCTAACCACTTGAAGTGCCTCTGCAAAAGACAGAACCCCGCTGGCAACCAGTGCAGCATATTCACCCAGGCTGTGCCCGATGACTACATCTGGTTTAATGCCGAATTTCTGCATCACCCGCAACAATGCAACATTGGCAGTCAACATTGCCGGTTGTGTAATGGTGGTATCTTTAAGATTCTTTTCTGCGCTGGCAATTGATTCTTCATCACCTTCGACATAAATATAGCTTGTGAGGGGCTTTCCCAGGATCGGTGTCATCACACGATCTGCTTCTGCAAAAGTCTCCACCACCACCGGTTCTGATTCACGAAAATCTTTCAGCATGTTCACATATTGCGAACCCTGCCCGGGAAAGAGGAAAGCTATTTTTCCACGTTTACCGCTCCCATAATATATCCCTTGCGTCTGGAGTGCGGAAAAAATGCCGGGGTTGTTACTTTCCAGGGCATTGATAGCTTTTTCCAGCCGTTTTTCCAGCTCTGTAGAATCTTCGTAATCAATAGCAAGACGTTCTTGCCTGGAAACGGCTTCCAGTGGAGGGCATACACTGGGGGGCAAATAACCAGATTTTACCGTGTTCAATGTGTTCTTAATCTGCTCAACCAATTCCAGACGGGTATTGGCGGATTGGAACAATAACCCCTGATAAGGCGCAACCGGGCTGCCCGATGAATTGGAAAGGGGGCTTACAGGTGTGGGAGTTGGCAATTCCTTTACCTGCGTCTCTGCGGTGTTCTGTTCGGAAGTATTTAGGTAAGCGGAGGTTCCATTCGCTCCAGCAATATTATCGGTAATAAAGCCAACCACCTTGGCTAATGTGTTGTAATCAGACAACCGCAGGTCTTCCTTACGGGGAATACCATAATGGGTTCGGATCGTTGCAAATAGCTCCGCCTGTTTGACCGTATCCACCCCCAAATCTGCTTCCAGGTCCAGATCGATATCCAGCATCTCCTGCGGATACCCGGTTTTCTCGGAAACAGTTTGTAGTACGAATGAACGGATTTCTGCTTCAACAACGGGGTCAGGCTGCATCATATTTGGTACCGCTCCAACCGCCTGCGCGATGTTAACATCAGCGGTTACATTATGTTTCTTTTCTGTTTCAGGAAAAGCGGAGGGGAAATTAATCTCTTTGGCAGTCAGCATCCCTGGCAAGTACTCTTCCACTACCATGTGAAAGTTCGTACCGCCAAAACCGAAAGCACTTACGCCCGCACGCCGCACTTCTCCCGCTTTTACCTCCCACGGGGTTGGTTCTGTGATTACACGCAAAGGCAGGGAGCTAAAGTTGATATTGGGATTGGGACGATCAAAGTTGGCAGTCGGGGGCAATGTTTTATAGTACAGTCCCAGAGCTACCTTCAATAACCCAGCGGCACCAGCAGCACTCTTGAGGTGTCCGATATTCGACTTAACTGATCCAAGCCCGATGGCACCCGCCTTCAAACCCAGATTACCTAACAGGGAATATAGGCTGTTTACTTCTGTAACATCTCCCACCCGGGTGGAAGTTCCATGCCCTTCAATCAGACCTATCGTTCGGGGGTTAATCTCGGCGTCTTTCCAAGCACGTTCCAGCGCCCGCTGCTGTCCGAGTGGATTGGGCGCTGTGATCCCTTTGCCCTTCCCGTCACTGCTACCGGCTACACCACGAATAACTGCATAGACCTTGTCACCGGCTGCTTCGGCATCCTCCAGGCGTTTTAACAGGAAGATGACCGCACCTTCGCCCATTACAAACCCATTCGCACCATCTGCATACGGTCGTGAACCGTCACCGCTTAGTGCTCCGATCTTACTGAATTTGACAAACGATTCAGGGCCCATATTCCGGTCCACCCCACCGGTCAGAACAGCATCGTACTTGTTGTAGATCAGCCCCTCGATTGAAGCCTCAATCGCCGCCAGGGATGAGGCACAGGCAGCATCGGTAACGAAATTTGGCCCGCTGAAGTTAAACACATTCGCTACCCTGCCTGCAATAATATTCGATAATTCTCCCGGCATGGTATCTTCGGTGATGTCCGGAATGGCATTCTGAACATTGGAAAGCATCCCATTCAGAAGCGCCTTACGGACAGACTCAGGGAGCTGCTGGAACTCTGGCTGTGACTCCAGGGCATCCATATATTCCGGTGCACAAATCCGCAGGCTGGATCGGTAGTGTCTTTCTCCCGCCATTGCATTCCCTAAAATCACTGCCACCCTTTCCTGGTTCAATGGTCGGGTGGGATATCCGTAATCTTGAAGCGCTTGCAAACAGGCAGCAATCGCCCATTGTTGTGCTTCATCCATCACTGACAACACTTTAGGGGGAATTGCAATAGATGCCTTAAAGGGATCAAACTTGTATCCTTCTACCCAGCCGCCGATTTTGCTGTATGTCTTATCAGCTGCCTTGGGGTCAGGATCATAGTAATACTCCGCCTTCCAGCGCTCTGCGGGCACATCCTTGATGGAATATCTTTTTTCAAGCAGATTTTCCCAGAACTTTTGCACTTCCTGTGCTTCGGGCAGTATAGCTCCCATGCCCACAATTGCTATTGCTTTATTGGTTGACATAATCGCTCCTTTGGGAAGAAATGCGGGTGTGGTTTTTCAGCGTCAATTGGCAACGTTAATCCACACCTGGCTAATCAGGTGTTCTCGAGAACGAATTTTTCTTATCTTGAGAGCACTACCCGTCAGGGTACTAACGCAGAACAAGCTGCAGATTTATTAATTTCTTCACATCAACTATCGATGCTTATGTCAGGAAAACACTCGAATTCTCGGTAAGTTACGGGGATATTATTATTTATGTCACTTTTTTGGTACCATGTCATCTAACATATAAATTCGCTGTACAGGATCGCGCCATGCCAAAGAATAAAACTCAAAATAACACCAAAAGCCCATCCATTTTATGGATTGGAGCCCTAATTGTTCTTCTCATCGTTGCAGTTGTTTTTATATCAAAGCCAGCTGCTTTGTCAAATAATCCCACACTTAACATGGAGGTATCAGTTGATAAAGCGTATGAAATGCGTGAAGCAGGTGCTTATAT
>CAZYOF010000020.1:0-58349 GCA_964648485.1 uncultured Leptolinea sp. | reverse complement strand
CCTGGTAAACATTCGGGCGGCTACGTCTGGTAAGTATACGGCCGATCAATGACACCAATCTCTCGATTAAGGCCAGATATAGGGGTGGCTGATACCCTCCCTCCTCTCGGGCACACGTGGGGGTCGGTACCCATAAAATCCCCGTTCTTTGGGGACAACAACTTGATCCACAGTTCGGTGGAAGAGTGTCTTATGCTTCCAGGAGGTGCAATATGTCCACATAGTACATGTTTTGACTGGATTATCTTCCATTCTGTGCAATGATTCCATTGTTTACAGCGCGTTTGGCTTCAGTTGCACACGAATTGCACACAACTGGAAAGGCGATTTGAAATATTATATGATATCAATATTTTATGCCAATACTAGTTCCATTACTATAATTCTTTATGTGTTCAAAACAGAAGTATTGCTTGGTTAGAATTATTGTGCACAATCACGGAATTACTTCAAATGAATAAGTGAGGATAGTATTACGCCCATGTATTATTTTTATATCAAAATCTCCCACACTATACAAAATTGACTTTGTAATGTTTATGTAAAAATCACCTGGATGAATTGGATCATAATTTGACTGGTATACAGGAAAGTTTGTTTTAGTATTATAAATATCAAAACTTAGAAATATTGGGATCTTAGACTCTAAATTTCCACATATGAAAATCTCACCGCCCTCGATCTCTTCCAATATGATTTTGGGGCCAATTGCTTTCATCTCAGTATTGTTGTTTATACAAAGCATCACATTACTCAATTCCCATTTATTAATAAACCGCCAGCCATCAAACAGATAAGTAATGACTGCCGATAATAACAATATTAATATCATGATTGACATAGCTGTTATTTTGAATTTATTAAAAATATCACTATTTTTCATATACCAGCCCTCTTTCAATTACTAGTACAGGTCAAAATTGAATAAAATCCTTGTTCCTGCTGCTCCACCGATCATACCAACATCAACCACATTTGGATGTTGATTAAATCCATAATATATATTGTTTTGAGTATAAGTAACATACATACTACTTCCAGGATCAATGTAAGGAGTTGGGGGAAATGATTTTCCGTTGTCAATTGCTATACCATAATATTCCTCGCCACCAATTTTATGTAGAATATCTCCGGAGCCACTCCATCCTCCATAAACAGCTAAACCTTCTAAGTTGCTATTCTCTGATACGCCGAAGTATTTTACCTTACCACCATAAACATCTATTTCAAAAATATTTGGAGTTCCTAACCAACCATGTGGACCTTCTACTGACATAATGGATAATTCACCTGATCGCCAGTTGAAAACTATCTCAAGTTCTTTTGCCATCCCAATTTCCAATAAATAGCCAATCTGTCCATGTCCTCCTAATTGAAACCCAATTGCACTTGGAATCGTGGTCCAGATAAAATTATCAAGAATAAAATCACTGGTGTAGTATGGGCTACTGTCCGTTCCATATTTTGCATTTTTACCCTTCTTATAAGGGTCTTCTGGTAAGGGGTTATTTTTACCATGCCAATCCGGGTCTTCCACACATTGTCCATTGTCATCCCAATCAATACAGGCTTTATGCCCGCTTGGATCCGTGTAATTGACCGGATTATTCAACGTGTAGCTGAACCTATTCCATGCCTGCGAGTTGCCTGCCCCGGGCACGATCGTATCTGGTTGAATGAACCTGCCCAGCCAGGGTGAGTACATTCTAGCCCTGTAATCCATCAAGCCCATGTCGGGCACATCATGCTGCCCGGTATAGGTTTTATCCGTGCCCGCCAGGCTGCCCGCATCCGCGCACGGCTCGCCAAAGGGCAGGTACCTGGTTTCAGCCAGTACATTACCTGTATTGTCAGTAATGGCTACAATTGACCCTCGCGAAGCACCCTGGAAGGGCAAGTGGTCGCTGATCAGGTACTTCATCACCCCATTTCTATTGTTTCAATTCAATGCCATAGGCTTTGAAATAATCTCTTACAATTTTTTCTGCCGAATATTCGGTCTCAGCAATTCTCCGACTCTCCAGACCCATTCTCCGGCGCAGTTCTCCATCGTTTGCCAATTGTATGATTGCATCAGCCAATAAAATGGCGTTTTTTATGGGTACAAAAATTCCATTTACCCCTTCGTGGATGATTTCCCTGCAGCCTGGAACTTTTGTTGCGATTAATGGACGCCCGCATGCTGCCGCTTCAATTAAGGATTTTGGTATCCCTTCCATGTAATAGGTGGGAAGACAGACGATATGTGCCAGTGGATAGATTTTTTCCATTTCATTGTGCCATCCCCACCATTCAACAATCCCATCAGTTACCCATTTTGTAATCTCAGACTGGTTGATGGATGTAGGCTGATCAGGTTCTGGCTTACCAATTAAAACCATCCGGATGGGTAGATTTTTGTTTTTAATTATTTCAGCCGCTTCAACAAAATAACGAATCCCTTTCTCTTCCACAAACCTGGATGGCAAAATGACTACGACTTTCTCATCATCAGGTTCAGGTGTTGTAGTAAATCGATTCATATCTACACCTGATCCGGATATTAATATACTGGTATTGGGGTTTGATAATTCTGATTGAATAAAATAATCCTGATTATCCCGGTTCTGGAATAAAACAACAGTGTTCTTCAGAGATATTCGATACAGGAAAAGCATCAGTCTCCGCAAATAGGTACCTGCGTTGGTTGAAAAAGCGAATCCTAAACCCGTGATGGTATTAAATATCTGCTTAATTCCTGTCAAGCGCGCCGCAATGGAACCGTAGATGACACCTTTGGGTGTAAAATGATTAACAAGGTCTGGGTTTTCCTGCTTATAAATCCTAATTAAATAAATAATTGATTTTATTTCTTGAAAGACAGATTTTCCTCTGGGTTTCAAGGGATACTCATGCCATTGAAACCCATCATCAATCAGGTACTGGGTAAATTCATCCCTGGGGGCTATAAAAACCACAATATGCCCTGCATTTTTTAATGCGCGCGCTAAAATCAGTCTTGAATTGTATAGATTCCAGCTTGTTGTCGCGGTGAGGGCAATTTTCATTTAACCCTTCTTTTTGCTCGAAAACTTAACCATAGTGATAACCATCCAGCCAGACCGAGGCAAACGATCGGCATCAGGTATGGGTATCTGAACCGGTAGAGCGCCCCCAAATTGGGGATGGTAATTGCATAAATAATTAACATGGCTGAGCAGATAAAAACAATTATCCACAAAACAGCGTTCTGACGGTATCTCCAGAATAGAATGGGGAAACCGACTAAAATCACGTAAACTAACATCATCTCAAAAGATGATAACAAACGCATGGCAGATCCGGCTACTTTTTTCCCCTGGCTGAACCAAAAATCAGGGAAAGGTGCAAAAAAACCTATCTGTGCCGCTCTCGGAATATACCTGATCACCGCATCAGAAGAATCTAAAGAAATCTCTGTATCAATATTACTTCCGGCATAATCCCAAGCTTTTGTGAATTTTCCCCTTAATTTTGCAATCCCTTTCATTTGGTCATCTACGAATGAAGGAAGCCATGCACTCTTTTCCCAATGAAAAAGGGTTGAATTTTGATTAACATTTTCAGACGAACCAGATAATCCAGGTACAACAGCTTGGACTTCCCCTGAAATTATGCATAAAGAAAGATACATTACACCACACCCGAAGATGGTGCAAATGAGTAATTTTATAAGATTCTTGAGTTTTGGAAAATGTAAGATTTTTACAGCAATCAAACCTGCTGAAAAAATGAAAAATAAATAAGTCAGTGCATTCAAGATATTATCACGCACCAATCCGAGAAGCAAACTGCCAAAAAATATGGTCAGTAGCCCATAAATAATTCTGCGTAATAACCCTTTATTCGTAATAAGCAAACTCCATCCGAATAGGATCAGTATTACACCTGGAATGGCATAATTTTCATTATGAAATTGCGTATTCCATAATAAGTTGGAAGGGAATAACAGAAATGGAAGTATCGAGAATAAACATTTCTTTCTATCATCAAAAATAAAATTAAGTGTGAGTAAAAGGGTTACACATGCTGTGGCATTTAATAAACCGTTGATCGGAAGTACAGACCATGGAGCTGGATAAATAAGCACATAAAATATGGATGCGATGCCTGATACCAATTGCCCTTCGGGTAGTAATTGCCAGGAATTCCATCCATTTACTTTTATTTCATTAGCGCTTTGTAAAGCAATTCTATGAAATTTAGAACCATCTACACCAATAAGTAATCCGTTCCCATCATGCCATTGCGGAAATAAATATGGAAGAAAAACCAATTGAATGAATAACCCAATTGCTATAGTCCAAATAAAGACAGTCAGCCAAAAATGTTTTGGAACTGTTAGCCATGAAATTATCTTATTTACTGACATGCTTATTAATCTCATTCAAGTAGACTTCTCTGTATTTCTGAACCATTGTTTTTGTATTATAGAGCTCAACAATTCTATTTCTTGATTGCTCGGAGAGGATTTTGTATTCTTCACCAGATAATTTTATAACTTTTTTCCAGGCTCGTGCCAATTCCTCCGAGTTTCCTGGTTGGACAACATATCCTGTATCACCGATAACCATTTTTACATCGCCCACATCGGTTGCAACACAGGGAATACCGCAAGACATAGCTTCACAAATTGTTACCGGTAAAGCTTCTCCGAATGCTGAAGTAAGGGTAACGATATCCATGGCAGGATATAGCTTTTCTAAATCATTTTGAACTCCCAGCAGATGGATACTCTTTTCAATATTTAATCTTTTTATTTCCTGTGTTAAGGATTCATTTTTGTCATCGACAAGATAGCCTGCAAGAATGAAGTGTACATCTGGTTCATTCTGGAGGAGGATCTTCGCCGCAGATAATAAATTGGAATAATCTTTCTGTGGATGAAATCTAGCAAACATACCAATCAGTATTTTTTCTTTAGGTAAATTGTGTTTTTCCTTGATATACTGCTTTCCCAAAAAAGATGGTACGAACCTGGATACATCAACCCCATTATTTATAGTAACAAGTTTTTTTGCATCGTAGCCAAGCGATATATGTGTTCGTTTTGCAGATTCAGTGCAGCAAATGATTTTTGAGGGTACATACTTAGAAATTCTGGCTAATACTCGGATAATTTGCCAGGTCGATATACTTACCGAAGACTGATCACTGGTTGTATGATGTATCCCCCAAATAATGGGAGTTTTCCAGAAAATAATGGGTAGCATACTACCAGCCAGATCTGAATGATACAACCATGTTTGGATGATATCTGGTTTAAATTGGATGAACGCATGAAAGATATTTATTATGGGTATAAGTGAAAACTTTCCCTTTTGAAAACCTGCATCTTTGAATGCTCCCCGATTTATTTGAATTAGATTATTTTGGTCATTTTTATTAAGTAGATGCAAAACAAGATGTTCGTCTTCTTCAAATTCCCAATTTTCAATTAAGCTCTTTAATACAGATTGAGCTCCACCAACATTCCGGTCGTTAATGATATGAAGTATACGCATCTCAATTACTCTGAATTGATTAGAGCGACGTACTCTTTAGCTACATTAGAGATATCAAAAGTCTCTGCATACTCTGTAATTAGATTTCGGTTGAGATCTGCATTGAGGATTTCCTCTATTCCATTTGCCAGCGCAATTGGATCTCCCATGTTTACTATCCTGGCAAATGGCTTATCTTCGAGTATATCTTTAGGTCCTCCCGGGCAATCTGTTGCTACAATGGGTGCACCACAAGCCAGCGCTTCAATAATGACATTGCTGAATCCCTCCCATTGCGAGGATGATACAAATACATCTGCATTTGCAATAATTGGGTATGGGTTATCAATAAAGCCAGGAAGAAATACACTATCTTGAATATTAAGCTGGTTAGCTATATTTTCTAATAATATCCGTTCTTCCCCCTCACCGAGAATAAATAATTTAGCATCAATCCTTTTAAGTAGAATTGAAAAAGCTTTCAACAAGTCTTGAAAATTCTTTTGTTTTGATAATCTACCGACCCCAACTATTAATTTGCTGCCGTTTTCAGTTCTTCCATCCTGTAAGTAAGTAGTATCTAGTTGTCTTTTTTCTATAGTCCTGATATCCAATCCATTTCTGATTATCCGGATCGGTTTTTTAATCTTCGTGAACTTTTTTATGCTTTTTGCCACACTTTCAGAAACAGCTATGACCTGGGTGCAGTAAGGGTAGAATAATATTATTAATGGAATTCTGATACGTTCAGATAAAGCACCAGAAAAAACATTTTCCTTTGTGAATGTATTGTGTTCTCTCACAAAAAGTTTTTTGGGGTAACCACACAACAAGCGAAGGATTATCAGTAACACATTCAAGTGTGTTTGGGATGTTATCCCGATATGAGGATGATTGGATATGAGATATTTGAGTGTAGCAAAAAAGGCGGATCTTGTTCTTTTACATTTGAGATCAACAAACTGACATCTGGATGGAATTTCATTTCGGATCGGTCCAGAACCATTGATCGTTACCAGTGTAACATTAATACCTTGCATTAATAATTCGTTAATTAATCTGATAGTCGCTTTCTGAATCCCACCACCTTCAAGCGATGCTAAAAATATTGTAAAGTGGTCTTCATGATCAGCCGTGGTCACATTTATCCCTGATAATCAAGCCAATAGGATAAATCTCTGTCCAGCATTCGCGAAAGACTTGTAATTTCTTTGGTTAAATTCTCTTTCAAATAGTTCAGTGCCCCCATTTCCATGCGCGGATAGCGGACTTTCTCTAAATTGCTCTCGAGCAAAGCTGATTTCAAGTAATACCGTAGCCTTATCGGTATGAAAGTTTTTAATATAGATTTCAAATTATTTTTGTTGCGTAGAAAAAAATGTAGAGCTTCATTTTTAGGCATCATTGCTGGATTACTATGCCCTAATGCTAAATCGACAGGAGAATAAATCTCCAAATGATTGAAAACGGCATTTAATACTTGCTTTTCGTTTTTGATTAAATCCTCTAGGAATATTACATGAAAACAACTGGATGGAAAATCATTAAAGAATAGTTGAATTTGAGAAGAATAGCAACTGCCTCTTATGTATCCATAATCCATTGAACCAGTTCTCATTAGTAAAGAATAATTCTCATTTAATCGCGAGGTCTCAGATTTTAATGCTTCAAGAAATGGAAGTGTTTCTCTGCCATCGTAAACCATATTCCAATACCAGGAATAAGCCCTCTCAATTGGATTACGTAAAATAATCAAAAATTTTATCTGTTCGGATTCATAAACATTTTTTATTCTGGGGCATACCTTATCTGCCCAGTATAAATAATGAGGAGTTGCTTCGATGCGGATCAAATAATTAGCACTATTTGGAAAATATGTATTCTGATACCAAGATTTTCCTTTTTTAAAATAGTCATCATTGCTAAAGAATCGAGGTTCCTTGTCAAATGAGCCATAGACATCAGGATGAAGTTTTAATAAATCAAATAAAGTAGATGTTCCAGCTTTTGCTGCACCCAGTATAAGGAGATTAGGTAGTTTTGCATTAATATTTATGGTTTTAATCATAATTTCTTATACCAGTCTGAAAGGTCCCTGCCAATCAGGCTTTCCAGGTTTTTTATTTCAGGAAGATAATCATTAGTCAACTTACGCCTGAGTTCAATATCCATAGTTGGTAACTTCATTTTCTGAAGATTTAATTCTATTGCCCTACGTTTAATACTATATCTCAGATTGTAGGGAAGAAAATTTTTAATAATATCCTTTAATCTCGAGCGGTTACTTAACCACTGGTGGATACATCTACAGCGAGGCAAACTAGCCTGGTTGCTGGTAACCGTGTTGCTCCAAATTATCTTATCTAGCTGTAAAAAAGTTTCTAATTTACTTACCACCCATGGAAAGTTTCTTAAGTCTTCAGTAATTAAATATAAAAAATTATTTGGAGGGAAATTATCTTTGTACAACTTAATTTGTGATGCGTAATTGGCAATTTTGGAGTATGCATAGGTAAACCGTCCTCGCGACTCTAAAAATTCTTTGTGGGTTATCATCCTCTGGTTTTCATTTTTCAATGCTTCGCTGAAAGATAATGACTCTCTTCCCTCTCTTACATTTTGCCAGTAATAAGAATATACCAGGTCTGCTGGATTTCTAAAGATTACTATTATTTTGGGTAGATTTTTGTGGTATATCTCCAAAAATCTGGGTATGACTCTCTTCCCCCAGTACAAATACCTCGGTGTAGCGTCCCCTCGAACCGGATATTTACCTGCTTTTCGGTAGAACGTATCGATGTACCATTCTATCCCTTTTTCATAATATTCATTATCACAAAAAAACGAAGGTTCTTTTTGAACAGGAAGATATACTTCTTTGTATTTTTTTAGGATATCGTATATAGAAGTGGTTCCTGCTTTCGCTGCGCCAATAATGAAGAAATTAGGTAGATTTCTTAATTTATCTGATCTCATAATACTCAAGCATAAATATTTTGTCTTTTTAAGTGCCGATCCATACGAGTCCAACTTACAGATCCAGGATGGGATTTCCAGCATTGTTCAATAAATTGTGCATATTGATTAACCAGATTTTCCACCTTTTCATAATATGTGTTGCCTTGCACTTCAATCGATTGAAAGAATTCGGTTTGGACCCGGCCATCTGGCAGGCAATATCTTTGGAAGGGGACAATAACCGCCCCGGTATTCAGTGCCATCTCGGCAAATCCACCCTTCAGATGATAGATCCTTCGACCTATCGTCACCTGATACGTTCTTCCAACAGTATCCTCCGTATCGCTGGCAAAGTGGATAATCTTTCCCTGCTTCAGAACGTTTTGTCCAAATAAAGCAATCTCCGAATTCATCGTAGAAATTGCCTTATCAGTCAGAGTCGTTCTATCCTTTGCAAATTTACTCTGCCTGATCGGAATCTGATATGAAATGGTTGGTATCTCTTCCACCCCAATTTTTCGTGAAAGCAGGTAGAACCTGCCCGGACTGGGCGTCCCATGAAAAGAAAAGAGGATCACACCCTTCCTTTGTTGATAGGCGCTTTCTAGATATTCATAGCCTTTGAATGGAAAATGGTGCCCCTCTTGTTCCAGTATTTCGGCTTCTATGATGTGTCCCAGAGAACGCCAGTATTTATACCGGGATTGCTTATAATAATTTATTAGCTCAGACCCAACGATTTTGTGTTTTTTATTGACCGCTTTGGGTAACCGAAAATACATGTTGGTCAAAATATTCGTTTTGAATAAATTGTCAATTTCATCCAGATTACCCGTAAGTTCTTCCAGCCACTGGCGAAAAATTACTTTTCGATCACGGTAAAAATACTTTTGAACGATCAGGTTCTGACTCCACCGCACAGACCAGCGCAGCGCATCCTCATAGGAAAGCGTCATGAGGTATCGTGAAGTAATTTTGTCTATGGCTCTGTTGATATCATTTTTTGTATAGCGATGGGTAAATATTTTTTTTATGTAATTTACTTTCCGTTTCTTTTTCTGAATATCATTTTGAGATCTCTGCTTTTCTTTCTGGTAGCTGGAAACCTGGAATTTACTGGCTATAGCTCCGACTTCATTGGATGCAGAAAATATCTCACCTAAATTCCTGATCGTTGGTTTTGTAAAAAATGATTGCGGAAATTTCTTAGGAACGATTTTTTCCACTTCCACAGACATGAGGATGGAGTTCAACGAATCTCCCCCCAGATCAAAGAAATTATCATCTATTCCAATCCCTTCTACCTGGAGAATCCTTTCCCATATCTGAACAACTGTCTTTTCAAAATCAGATGATGGAGGATTATAGGGAACATCCAATTCGGGTCGAGTTCTTGCAGGTTCAGGCAGGTCATTTCGTGATATTTTTCCTGTCGGGGTCCTGGGTAAAGCTGTCATTTTTACAAAAGTCGATGGGATCATGTACGATGCCAGTTTTATAGCCAATTGCTGCCTAAGTTGATCAACTGATAAGTTCTTATCAGAGTCATTTACATAGTAGGTTACCAGTCGCTCTCCTGAAAAGGCATCGTTCTTCACGATGGTAGCCGAATCCATTATACCTGGCACGCTTCGGATAACCGCATCGATATATTCCAATTGCATGCGGTATCCACGAATTTTTACCTGCGTGTCTTTTCGCCCCAAAACTTCCAGAATACCATTTTCATTGAACCGACCAATATCACCCGTATGATAGATTTTCATTTCTGGATCCGTTGGATGTTCAGAAAACTTTTGTTCATTTAATTCTTTTTGATTCCAATAGCCAAGACTTAAATATTTGCTCTGAACACAGATTTCTCCGGGCTCCCCTGTTTTTATTACCTTCCTATCCCTATCCACTAAATAGATCTCTTTGCCTGGCGCAGGATATCCCGCCGGTAAAAATCCTGAAAATGAGGGCAGATCGTGGGTTACTGGGTAATAGCAAATGATACCCGCTTCTGAAGATGCATAATTGTTAATCAACACACAATTTGGTGAAGTATGCTTCTTAAATAATTCAATATCTGAACTGCTGATCGGCTCTCCACCCAGTGTGATAAATCTCAAATTCGTCAATACTGTTCCCTCTGGAATGGCATTGAATATCGTTCTGAAAATGGAGGGCGTCGAGCGAAAGATGGTTATTCCTTCATGGATTATCCAATTTAAAGATTGTTTCGCACTGTGTTTTTTTACATCAAATAAGCAGAGCTGCGCACCATTAAGTAGCGCTCCCAAAAGATTTGCATGAGAAAGCAAAAAATATATCGAGGAAACCAAAGCCACTTTATCACATGGTGAAAAACATGCTTCGTTGGTCTGATACTGGATTGTTTGACTTCTACATAAATGCCCCATCAATACACCCTTTGGTTTGCCAGTGGAACCGGATGTATAAAATATCCCAAAGGGTGCATTCGGTGCAATTTTGATATTTGGATTGCCAACTGAAGCCGTAAAGTCGATCTCATCAATATTTAGGGCTTCTAAATCCCCTGACTGGCTGCATAAGTAGTCAACGCTTTTGGCATTTTCCGAGGAATAGATCAACACTTTTGCGGATGAATCGTCCAAGTATGCCTTAAGCTGATTTATTGAATTACTTGGATGCAGTGCTACAAAAAAACCGCCGGTTTTTAGAATAGCCATTTGGGCATAGATGGCTTTGATTTCTGGTGAAACCAGGAACGCGATGGGGTAATTCGAACTTGGCGATAATTCTAATATCCTATGCGCAATAACATTGATTTTATTGTTCAATTCCTGATATGTAACACAATTATCTTCATCTTGAATTGCAATCTTCTCAGGATATTTTGCGACTGTCCGCTCAAATTGCGGGATGATCGTCTCCCCCAGAACCTCATCTTGCATGGGAAGGTAATCCAATGGCGGTGTAATTCGAAAATCTAGCATTTTTGTACGCATCCCAATATCATTAGTCTTTATATTATAGTTTATGGATCGAATTTAGAAACATCCGTGGATATTTTTTTATCTACAAAACTATTAATTATGAATACAAGGCAGGCTCTACTTTCATAAGCCCACCTTGCCGATCAATCTATACTGTTATTGCATTTACCCACCAGTCTTTACTTCTTGGCGTTATCCACATACAGCGATGTATACATTTGATCGATCTCTACTTCACCGTTGATGTATCCCTTTTCTAAAGCCCATTTTTGAAATTCATCCAGGTACTTTGGATCAATACTCGCATCGGGTTTGAAACTGGTCCAACATGAGGATTTGATATCCTCCGGGCTCAGCTTGGTATAGTTCGCGATGATCTCAACATTCCGATCTGTTTTACCATCATTAAATTGGGCAATAGCTTTGATGTATGCTTTCATAAATGCTGTACCAACAGCTGGATCCATCTCGAGCAGGGTGGGTCCAAATACTGTCACCCCGATAGTCATTCCAGGAACGATTTCTGTGAGGGGAGTCCATATTTCTGCAATACCTGCTTCTTCTGCTTTTGTCAACCATGGTTCCGATAATACACTAATATCCATAGATCCATTTTTCAATGATTCTATTCGAGCAGCTGAATCAGCTATATATACAAGATTAATGTCATTTTTAGATATTTGTTTTTCCTCTAACAATTTATCTAATGTAAATTCTATGGTTCCTGCTTTTGTGACATTTACTGTTTTACCCATAATTGAAGACGGTTTATCTAAATCGCCACTATTGATTATTTCTGATGTTGCCATCCATGCGTCAGTAACACAATTATCGGGGTTCATATAACCTCGATCAGCAACAAATTTAATATTATTCCCTTCAAGAATTGCATTCAAGATAGACACACTTAATATTTGAGCTGTTGCATCCAGTTGCTTGCTTAGTAAAGCTGGAATAATTTCGGATGATGATGAACCGAAATTAATAAGCTCTACATCCAATCCTTGTTCAGCAAAAAAGCCTTCATCTCTCGCAATGTAATATGGAGCTGAAGAAATGTAATTATAAGTACCAACTTTTAGATGTACAGGTTCCTTTGGGTTAAGCGAAACAGTTTTACCAGAGGTACAACTGGAAATCAAAATACTAAAAAATGCAGCTAAATAAAACAATTTGGATAGAGCCTTCATAATTATCTCCTTCAAAAATTGTACTTCGCAAGCATTTTGGAAAAACAATCTAACGATTCTATCATTCTAAGTACAAATGATTCTAGTATTATCAATACTTAATTATTATTCACCCATCCATGGGACCATACGAATCATAATTTTTTCCAAAAGATAGTTTATTATGATACCAAGTATAGAAATTACGATCAAAGCCGCAAATAAATCAGCGACCCGAAAAGTCTGCCAACCATACCAAAGTAAAACTCCCAGACCATTCCTGGCAGAAATCACCTCGACACTGATAGCAATCACAAAACCCGAATTTACTGCCAGTCGCAATCCTGTCATGATAGATGGAAGGCTGCCCGGTAAAAGAATATGGCTGAAAACTTTAAATCCGCGAACACCATAATTCTTACCTACTTCAAAATAAATTCTACTGATCTGTTGGACTCCATTAATAGTAGTCACTACCATGGGAAAAAACGCACCCAGCATGATCGCAATAAACTTAGATCTCTCTCCGATACCAAAAATAACCAACAGCAATGGGAATATAGCAATTTTGGGGATTGGGTAAAATGCATTAATCCACGGTGATAAGAAAGAGTTTAATGGTCGCCACCATCCCATTATCAAACCCAGTGTGGCACCTATTACAGAGCCAACTAAAACACCGGTGAAAAATCGAAATAAGGTGGCTCCAGATGATGATAGCAGTGTTCCATCAATAATAAGAGCTGCAAATGTTACGAATATTTTTGATGGTGGTGGGAAGATAGAAGAAGATATCAGACCTAGTTTTGCCGCTAATTCCCAAACTACCAGCAGGAGGATTGATGTGAGTAATGAGAAAATTCTGGGAATAGAATATCTTCTTTTTCTCATTGTGATTTTTCCAGATCTCTGACGACTTCATCATGCAACATATTCCAAATATGAGAACGAATTTCTATTGCATTTGCAACTACCTGGTTTCTAACTCGTGGTCGAGGATTTGATATAGAAATATCTTCCAACAACCTTCCGGGTCGTCCGCTCATGACTAATATCCGATCTCCTAAAAATATCGCTTCATCAATGTCGTGGGTGATGTAAACAATGGTATGCTTGCGCTCTTGCCATAAGTTTAATAATTCTTCCTGCATAACTATTCTTGTTTGCGCATCTAGCATGCCAAATGGCTCATCCATCAATAAAATTTCTGGATCAGCCAAAAATGCTCTGGATATGGCTACCCTTTGTTTCATTCCACCGGATAATGTATGTGGATAGGCGTATAAAAAGCTTTTTAATCCAATTTTCTCTAAGAAATCGGATGCGATTTCATATCGTTTGGTTTTTTCCATGCCCTGCATTTCAAGACCCAAAGCAGCATTTTCAATCACATTAAACCAGGGGAATAATCCCTGGCTTTGAAATACCATTGCGGTCTGTGGGCGCGAATTAGATTTATGACTGAAATGAATCTCGCCAGATGATTTTTTGATTAGCCCTGCCATAATCCGCAGTAAGGTAGATTTCCCACACCCGCTCGGACCCACGATACATACAAATTCCCCTTGAAAAACTTCAAAACTAAGATCAGAAAGAGCTGCCACATGTTTCTCGTGGGCGGAGAAGTTTTTACTCAAATTTGTACAACGAAAAACAGGAGATTGATTCTGCATTATATTTTTTGTGTGGTAGTAGAATGAAGAACGAAACGATTATATCGGAGATTTGTACGAAAAACCAATCAAATCACTACTATTGAAGCCATTTGGATAAATCTCGATTTATCAGTTTTTGAAGTTCGATGATCTCGTTTTTATATCGTTCGCGTAAAATCTGAGCATATTGCTGATCGATGGGTGGATATTTCGCAGGTCTGTAAAGTGAATTGTATAGGTGAAGACTTCTAATACCGGGTAGTAAGCGCGCTAAGTTACTCCAATTTGCTTTTTTTATTTTCCAATAGAATTTGCTCAAAAATTCATTACGGGATGTAACTGATACATTCAAAGTTGCAGGGTGTAAAAGAAAAGTTTTATCGATTTCAAGAAAGTTTTGGATTATTTCACAGGTCTGTTGGAAATTTTCACTATACAAATCCTCTGATAAAAGGAAAATAAATCGATCATTGTCAAAGTACTCAAGGAAAGGCTTCAGGTTAGTCGCGTAACACCCACCCCTGAAATAGCCATATTTACTGTTTCCTGTCCGATATAGTTCAGCATAATTATCTGCAATTCTGTTTTCTTCTGCCTCGATTGCTTTTTCGAATGGTAAATCTTCCTGTCCCATCCTTACACGATGCCAGTAATTTGAATATGCTCTCTCAACCGGATCTCTGAATATCAGAGCAAATTTAATTGGGATATTTTGAAAGGTGTCTGCTATCCGTTCTGCTGTTTTTTCACCCCAATTAAGATAAGCTGGGGTAGACTCCATCCTGATCCTGTAAGTTTCGGATGATTTAAAGAATTTCGAAGAATACCAGTCTAAACCTTTTTGGTAATTGTCATCGTTATTAAAAAACCCCACTTCTTTTTTGGCTGCTCCGAATATTTGGGGATGTTGTTTTAATATTTCAAATAGAGAAGTTGTCCCTGATTTTGCAGCACCTAATATGATGAAATTGGGTAACCTCGTGAAATCAGTCATTTTTACTTTTTGTTTCCTGGTTCTCTCTTTGGAGCGATAATCTGTTTTATTAACCTTTTTAATGGTTTTGTTACATACCAGAATTCGCCATCGTGGTATTTTCGTAAATGGAATATTTTTGTTTTTGCTTCATTCTTCCCCCAGAGGAAATGGTATTTTATATACCTTACATTATATTCAGGAGGTAAAGTTGCTATCCGTATATCTGATAGCCATAGGAGTTCGCGTAATGTCACCTGATCTTGCATAAAATGCTCAGTATGAAATGCTGCCGACCATTGATTTAGAAAATCTATTACTTTGGCATTTTTTTTATAAAGAAATACACCAGAGTTGAACTGTGGAAATGCTTCTGGGAGCTGATTTCGCCAGGTAAGTAAACGTTTCGGAACATTTCGCCGGTGTGCATGGCATAATGCGATGTCAAACCGCTCTAATAAGTCATAAATATCTCTGATATCCGAGACTACAGCTGTGTCGGTATCCAGATATAAAGTCTTTTCAAATGGAGTTTTTGCAAGGTAATCTACCTTTGACCTTCGGTGCGGATTCTCGATCTCACTCACGGATGTAAACGGAAACGGCGTTTCGTCGAATCTAAACCCATTCTCTTTCCAATTCGCGTACAGATGGATTGGTAAATCAGGCATAGCTCGATGCACTGTTTTCGCAGCTCTGATGCCTGCTTGAATATACCTTTTTCCTGTCGCTATAAATAATACACCTGTCGATTCCATATGTTCCTTACGATTTGTTACTATAACCTTGACCAATTCACTTTGGTATGGACCCATCCCTGCCAGGGAATGTTAAATTGGGATAATTGACTTCCATTGTCATACACGTTGAATTCAACAAAGTGTTCAAGCCTATGTATCGATCGGATTCGGTTCTTCCCGGTTTGTGCTGATATAACGCCGCCGAGATAATACCTGCCGGGTGTAAGAAAGTTGGATGGCAACTCTACCAGAAATTCATAGATACCAGGTTCAGACGGAATAAGAAAATCGCCATTGGTATCAAAATCTCTGGTAACCAAAATGGTATCAAGGTTGGAATTATCCAGCTTGAGCATAATATGCATCTTATATGCACTTAGATTTACTGATACTTTTACCTTCACAAAAACCGGTTGATCATGCGGAAAATTGTTTTCAGGTTGCAAATTAACATTACTGGGAATAATATTTAATAATTGCCCTGAAAATTGTTTATTCAGTGCCAGATCTTTTTTTGTTAATAGTGTAGCGTTTTCAGCAAGATACTTCTGTATTGCGATATCGCTGTCACCAAAATAAGAAATTTTTCCTTGTTCTAACAGTATAGTTTTTGGACAAAAAGACTTAATGGCAGCTAGATTGTGGCTCACAAACAGAACTGTACGCCCATCTTTCGTGACGCTTTCCATTTTATACAGGCTTTTTTTCTGAAAAGCCACATCTCCTACAGCAAGAACTTCATCTACCAGCAAGATTTCAGGTTCAAGGTGTGCTGCTACTGAAAATGCGAGGCGCATCCGCATTCCGGTAGAATATCTCTTAACCGGAGTATCAATAAATTCTTCTATACCTGAAAAATCAACAATTTCATCAAACTTTCTCACGATCTCTGATTTTTTCATCCCGAGGACCGCACCATTTAAGAAAACATTTTCTCTTCCAGTCAGCTCAGGATGAAAACCGGTACCCACTTCCAATAATGACCCCACCCTTCCTCGCAATCTCACCCTCCCCTTTGTGGGTGTGGTTACCCTCGAAAGTATCTTTAATAAAGTTGTTTTGCCTGCCCCATTCGCTCCGATAATCCCAATTGATTCACCATGAAGTACATCAAAAGATACGCCATTTAATGCCCATATTTTCTTTTTTCTAGAAGAAGGTTGATTATCTTCCAGTTCATTATTCGTTAGTGCGTTATAACCAGCCTGCAAGATATCGGTAACTTGTTCACGCAGCATCTTGTATCTTTGCGTTTTTTGTATTGTGTACTGCTTTGAAATATCTTCTACGCGTATTGCAAAATTGCTCATTTTTGCCCTTATATGATGTCAGAAAAGGATGATTCCATCCGTTGAAAATAAACCAATCCTCCAAATGTTAGAAGAATGATTGCGATAGCTGATATCCACATAATGGATGTGATTTCCATTTGTTGGCCCAGCAAAGCCCAACGAAACCCATCCACGACACCCGCCATCGGATTTAACCCATACAGGATTCTCCACTTTTCTGGAATTATGGAACTGGAATATACAACAGGTGTGATATATTGCCATGCCTGCAGTAAAAAAGGCAGTGTATATTTAACATCACGGTATTTTACATTGATTGCTGATAACCACATCGCTGCAGCCATTGACGTAATGATGGTGATAATGATCAATACCGGCAATACAAAGATGCGGGGTGTCACCGGGATATGGTAAAACCACATCAAACCAAAGAGAATAAACATGGAGATGAAAAAATCAACCAGCCCGCTTAATATGGAAGATGCGGGTAAAAATAGACGCGGAAAGTAAATTTTTGTAACAAATTGCGAGTTTCCGACCAGGCTTGAAGAAGCTTCTGAAATAGCCCTGGAAAACAATTGCCAGGGAAGTAAGGCACTGTAGGTAAAAATTGGATAAGGAATACCATCGGAAGGCAATTTTGCCAGTCGCCCGAAGATGATGCTAAAAATCACCATGGTAATAACAGGCTGTATGATCACCCAGGCAGCACCTAATACAGTTTGCTTGTACCGAACTTTCAAATCTCGCCAGACCAGAAAATATAAAAGCTCTCGGAAATGCCACATTTCCTTTAACTGTAAATTGAGCCATCCGCGAGGTGGTTCAATTACAGTTTCTTCATAATTTTGTGCAGCATCATCAACCTTCATTGCGAAAAACCTTGTTCAGAAAATAAGATTAACTCTGAAAACTATATCACAAACCTGACATTTATTTTGGATTTTGCACGTAGACCATTTCTATTTTTCACTCGAACAAATCCTGCTTGAATCCTCACCTTTGTAATATTCAAATGATTCCCTCCGTTGGATGAACAGATGTTGAATGTAGTAGACTCCTGAATTGCTGCAACTCAGAAAATACACCCGGTCTCCATTTTCCAGTTCGATTTGTTTATTGAATAGAAAATAGGCTTTGGAGTAGCCATCAGATTCCATGAGATAGAACCGCGTAACTGTCTTCTTCTTTATATAGTTACTAATATTTTCAGGTAGATTCTGGTCGCTTACGCTCACAATAACCGGATAAAACAAAGCCCCTTGCTTCACCCGTTTGGCTGAATTGTCGTTGATCTCCTCTAGGTCCACTTTATCACCCGCTATGGTTTTTGAGCTTAGATACGCGACCATATCTGATTTTTGTGAAAATTGCATTGTATCTTTTGGACCTATCCTCAGTGAGACAATGTCGACCAACACTGGCAGCATGCCTGTAACAAATATCCCGAGTAACGCCAACCCCAGCATGGGTTTTGTCTGATTTCCGGATACAAATTTTTCTTCTTTGTTTCTCAGGGGAAATTTGGATTCTAGTAATTTGAGTAAACCCGATCCATAAACGATCAACACAATCCAATTAACCGGGATGATAAATCTCCCACCGGATGATGTTCCGAGCGAATTGCTGATCGTAATCCCTGAAAAAATCAAAACCAGAATGCTTGTTGCATATTTATTATTTTGGAATAAGTAAGTAAAACCATATGCAAGGATAGTTACCTGGAGAATAAATACAATCAATTGAGCGGGTGTCAGGATCCCATCCCAATTGTATTTCCAGAGGACGCCGCCCAATTTTATGGTGGTCTGCAGATCAGTTAAGTGCACTGAGACAGGTAAGATGAAGAGCGAACTCATCATATTGTGAAGCAGATGAATTCCCACCATTTCGTAAGCAGGGTTTTCAGGTATCAATTCATCAGTTGATGTAAATTTTTGATTAGCCAGGTTTTCTTCGTCATCTTCAGTATTTTGCCCGTCATTTTGGTTTCTTCTGGTTATATCTTTCTCTTCTGCCATATTTTGCATATTCGTTGTAGTTGTTAAACGATTATTGACCACAAAAGAAATCTTTCTTGTGTATGGAATTACGATCCCACCGGCTCGGATAGAATTTCTGATATGCCAGGGTGCAGATAAGATTACAAAACCGCAGAGGATGAAACAAATTGTAATAATCCCCTTTTTATTGATTTTTCTGTGATAGAAAATGGGAATCAGCATCCAGAATGGTAAAAGGATCAACGCGCTGTAGCGCAGATACGCAGCCAATGCAATTACACCACCGATAACCGCAGGATACACCCATCCACGAAAACCCGTTTTATGCCATCTTAATGAAAAGAGGATCAAGACCGCCAGGGCAATTGCCAGGGGGTATTCGGTTAATATTTGTTTCGGGGTGGATGTATTTAATACATTACTCGCATTAATCCCATTCAAGCCCCAGAATCCGACCATCACAGAAGCAAACACCCCCCAGCTTCTTGAACCAATTGATACGCAGATCAGGTACACTAATGCGGGTAAGATCGCGAACAAAAATGCCTGAACTGCCATATTGGCAGCCATATCCTGCCCGAAAATAACGTGCAGTAAAGCTAAAAATGCCGGGTAAACAGGACGGTCTAATACTCTTCCATTATTGAACCCATAACCCTGCAAAACAGATTGCGCTTGAAGATCAAAGATTGCTGAATCACTGGCAGGATACGATACAAAGTTGGGTGGACCCGGTTTGGTAGTAAAGTAATTGGGTTGAAGCGGAGCCGATGACCATAAAATACCAAAGACCACAAAAATGACCAAGAAAAACATCCAATCCAGTTTCTTGCCAGCGATTTTTTTCAGCCTGTTTTTGAGCCAGCCGAAACCTTTAACAACAAGAATGGAGATTAAAATTTGCCAGAAGAGTAATGGTACGGCGCTATCCCACCAGAGGTCTTCTTTATTAGCAACAGGATACAAAATGGTTGATACATAATGAAAAAAAAGAACGATACCTGTGATGATGATCGAATTTTTCAGTGAAAATTCGAATTTCGTTTTGAGCCAGGAGATTATCTGCTGCCTGCCCACATCACTTGATACAACAATGAGAATTGGCCATTGAAGGAAGATAAAAATCAATAAGGTGATGACCGGAAGAACCCTTCCATACAACATTTGCCATTGAGCTTGAGCTGAGGCGAAAAGTAAAAAGCCGATGAGACTGATTCCAAGTAAGAAACTCAGCTTTAAAAAAATGCGTTTCTGCAGGAAAATAGCAATCCGATCTAAATATTTATGCGTCAATAACCATACAACACTCGTCAGGGCAATACTCAAAGGGACGAGCATGAGGAGGAGCCGGTTCAGGCTGTAACACAGGAAAATGGTGCTGGTTGTTTCAGTCGGGATTGCCGCCAGCCACAGAATAGCAAGAATTGACTCCAGAAATGCCGAACTGGAGAAGTAAAGTAAATGCCGCTGCCTGGATAGTTTTTCTTGATCCATATCAAATTACCTGGTCTTAGTGTAATTATAAGGGATGGCAGTGATAATATTTTTGCATTCATAAATTGTGGATAATTTATAACTTTAAGTTTCCAGATACATCACGTTGCTGACTTATTACGCCTTAAGGGAAGGCGTAATCCTCATTCTTTTAGGACTACAACTTGATCCATAAAAAAAGACCCCGGTTCCTCGAGGTCTGAGGGGTGGCTGATACCCTCCCTCCGATCGGGCACGCGTGGGGGTCGGTACCCATAAAATCCCCGTTCTTTGGGGACAACAACTTGATCCTCTACGAGGATGCATCCACAGTTCGGCGGAAGCCCGTCTAATGCTTCCAGGAGGTGCAATATGTCCAAATAGTGCACGTTTTGACTGAAATTTCTTCCATTCTGTGCAATGATTCCATTGTTTCCAGCGCGTTTTGCTTCAGTTGCACACGAATTGCACACATTTGGGAAGGCGATTTCTTCACATTCAATAATCATAGACAAGGTTGGCTGCGTTGGTAGCTGTACACCCGCTCCTCCCAGCCGGCTTCCTGTACCGCTTCGGAGTCTTCCACGCCGCGTTCCGGCAACAAGCCGATCATTGTATAGATATTTTTAATTAACAATAGTGACACAAAATCATTGGATTATGTAGAGTATATAAATGAGCCAATTGATGAGGTGATTAAACAGATAATACTTCCCACTATCAAAATACTACACTACAGTCCAATGAAAAATCGCGTTCGCCACATATATTATTGAATATATAAAATATATATCCCTTCTGGCAGGCTGAATACAAATTCCTCTTTGTCTGGAGATAATTTGAACCTTGGATAATTTATACTATTGGAACAAATTCTATCCTTGATCACTTGCTTATTTAGGTTTTGCATATCCATATAGAACAAGATTGCGCAACTACTAATTTCAAAATCATTCTCCACCCCTAGAAACTCATTACTGTTTATTCCCCAAAGCATAGCATTGAAGGTTTCGAGTTTTTTTGTATCACCGGTCAGAATATTAAATGCAAAGAATTTCTTGTCTTTTTCATAAATAATCCAATCAGTTGAGATAGCCAATGCTCTAGCTTTTCCAGCTGCCTGGTCTAATTGTTTTAATGGCATGATACTTTTCTTATTAACATCAAAATATAATGCACTATCTTCTGCATTCCAAGGATAGGGAGAAAGGTATGCCATATTTAATACCCCTGCCTGGTTTGATGGTGCCCACACCACCCATCCGATATCCCCATAGATTTTTCCCAGATATACCTCAGTATTATTATCTAGATCGTAGTAATAAATTAGGAGTGATGTATCGAGAACAGGTTGTTCATCTGGCAAATTGGTCAAATCGACTGTCGCTGTTGGTTTGGAATATCTCCGTTCCTTACAGATGACTTGCCGCCCATTCGGTGAAAAAAATAAACCCTCACAATCTCTTTGGATTTTATGTTTATTCAAAAATGTCCTTACATCACTATATGAAATAATGTAATCTTCTGGTGAAGATATCTCTTCAGCAATCTTCAACTGGAAAGAATATCGCCACCAAGTATTCATATTATCTCTATATATAAGACTTTCACCATCATCCGAAAATTCAAAATTTCCATAGGACGGATGAATATCGATTCTCTCAATCGCTGTTTCTGTCCAACTTGTTTGTGTGTATTGAATGGTTGGTGTTATGGTGAGTGCCGTTGTCGATCGAGGAATATAAGTTATAAGATTGGTTGGTTTAATTGTGGTGTTATCCGATTCTATTGCGTAGTTAGAGCTACACCCAAAACAAATTGATATGAGAAAACTCATTATTATTGAACCAATAATAATTATTTTTCTTGTATTTCTTATTTCAGTTTCCATAGATTTCCTGCCATTCGTGTAATCACTTCTGGTTGATCGAAAGGATTTAGACTATCAGTATTAGCAAAAGTAACACCTTTGTCCTTCCAATTTGCTAACCTGTTCTGTTCATCAGCTATAGTCAATAAACTTTGAATCGTTTCCGGAGGCATATACAGTAATGGGTTTGCAATTCTATTCTTATATCCATTAAGCTCAATATCACTATATCGTATTTCCAAATGTAAGTGATTATTACCATCTGATGACCTATTGGTCGTATTTCCTACCCTCCCAATAATTGTATCAGGTGTAACATTCTGCCCATAAACTACAGAATACGCAGATAAGTGAAGAAAAAGAATTTCGTAATTTCCAGAGATTATTGATACTTTATGGTCTCCAACATATGTTATTTGACCATTTACGCCAGCATAAATATCTGTACCCCAATCAGCCCCAAAATCCACACCACAATGGTAACTTTGGCAATATTTATGGTAGTTATACATTTTTCCATTTTCTTTCGCAAATACTGTCCCTCCAAACCACTGAAGCCAATCAATCTCCTCAATTCGGATAGGAGATTTTGTCAATAAGGTCTTTTTATTAACTTTCACTTTCTTTGTTGTAGCAGACTTATCGCCACTGTCATTTATACACTTTCCATCCACAATGGAATCACATACGAAATTCCCAGAAGGATCAATATAGGTTATCGGATTATTAAGAACATAGCTGTATCTATTCCAAGCCTGCGAGTTGCCTGCGCCGGGCACGATCGTATCAGGTTGAATGAATCTGCCAAGCGAGGGTGAGTAAAGCCTTGCCCTGTAATCCATCAAGCCCGTGTCGGGCACATCCCTTTGCCCCGTGTATGTTTTATCTGTCTGGGTGATGCTGCCTACATCCGCGCGCGGCTCGCCGAAGGGCATGTACCTCGTCTCACTCAATACACCGCCGGTGTTGTCGGTAATGGATACCGTTGACCCAAGTTGATCGCTGATCAGGTACTTCATCACCCCATTATCGCTCATTCCGAATGTCTGTCCAGCCAGGGAGTAGTACTTCCGCACCGTTTCGGTGACCCCGTCGCTGATAACTTCGGTTCCCCCGCCCATGAAGAAGGCGGTATGCGTTGCGGTGACTCCATCCGTGACCAATTGCCCCACCAGGGTGCCATCCCCGTCATAGCTGAACAGCCAGGTGGTGACGCCCACTGTTTGATTATCTGCGAACTCCGTTCGCGGCATGGTAACCGGGGTGCTCCACTGCGTTACGCGACCATTCGTCATGCTGGCTAATCTGTTCTCGGCATTGTAGGTATGCGTCCAGCTCACCCCGTTCTCCATCCGCGCAGTCATATTTCCCCGCTCGATTCCTCCCGGGGTGCTCCGTTTCACACCGCGACCATTGGCGTCATAATCGTAGGTGGATGTACCTTCCTCCGTGGTGACCTGCTGCACGGCAAATGGTTGGCAGCGTTGGTAGCAGTATACGCGCTCCGCCCAGTCGGCTTCCTGTACCGCCTCGGGGTCATCCACACCGCGGTCGAAAGAACAAGCAATAGGCTAGAACAAAAGTAGATGAAACTTGAAGTTAATTTCAGTTTCTTGAAATATCTCATATGCATATTGGATATCCCAAAATAACTTGTGAAATTTTGTCTTGAAGTGAGTTATCCTTAATAGCTTTTTACCTTTATAAGAAACCTTCAGCTATTTTTAATATTAACTGTAATAATACCAATTATCATCGAAAGTATTACAAGGATTATCCAAAGTGTAATATAAAAGTATCCAGAAATTAACAAATCTCCAAATCTACTAATGCCAATGCCAGTTATCCGAAAATAATATTCAGCATTAGGATATATAATATTCAATAATGGATAAAAACAAAAAACAGTTACCGGAATAATATTTGTTAGAGCACCTGACATTATTCCTAAATAATTTTTATCTACGTTGTATCTTTCAGCTAACACAGGTTTCAAAAGATGTGTTGAGAATATTGGTATTACAAAAAAAACAGAAAAAATCATTATACAAGTATGATATGAAACTTGAAGGTGAAACCAAAGTAATACGATTCCTGATGATAGTAAAGATAATAAAAAAACCAAAGCCAATTTAATTTTGTTATTCATTTTTCACCTATCATTTAACAAAAGCGACAATCATTGGTGTAACCAGAGTAACCGTTACTGATACTACAACGAATTGGTGCAGCGTTATGGGCTCATTAATTGTCCTAGGGGGAAAATTTGAATATGGACCCGTATTCGTTATTTGATCATATGAATAATCATAGGCAACTGCAGCAGCCGGTAGCATAGTTACTATTGGTAATGTAGCCTTACCAAATTTTCCTAGAGAAGTATTTGGATTTGCCAACACAATGAATTCAATAGAATCTACATAGCTCTGAACAAGGTTCGTATTTGTCCCAGTAAATGCACCAGGTTCCCATGGATCAAATAAACCAAAAAAATCATACCTAAGCCACCTGGCAAAATCTCCAGCAATATCTCCAATAGAACCGAAATCACTATTATTATCACCTGTTTTTATTGATGGTTTTAAATAAGCAGGTGGCGTAGCAGTAGAAGTAGGGATGAGAGTCGCGGTTGGTCTGCATGGAATACCTTGACATGATAAGGTTGGTATACCTAAAGTTGCTAATATATCCGGCGTTGGAGTAAATTTGACCGAATCCGTAATAATATCTTCTATCTGTTGTGGGAGAGTCACAATGGAATTCGAGCTATTATATTGTTTTCGTAAATCTATTTGATATGCATTTGTTGCATATTCTGAACCCTCAGCAATACGTAAATGTCCAGATGGGTCTGAATACGCCAATGGTGAATTTTGTACATAGGAATATCTATTCCAAGCCTGCGAGTTGCCTGCCCCGGGTACGATCGTATCGGGTTGAATGAATCTGCCCAATTGAGCCGAGTACATTCTAGCCCTGTAATCCATTAAGCCCGTGTCGGGCACATCACGCTGCCCGGTCCCACTCGCTGCGCTCGGGGATGATATATATGTCTTATCCGTGCCAGCCAGGCTGCCCGAATCCGCGTGCGGCTCGCAAAGCGGCATAAATGTCACATCTGACAGGTTTTCTCCACCCCACATACCTTCTATAATATAGGAAAGTCCCTTTTCCCACCACAGCATTTGTTCCCTTTTGTTTTATTGTCCCCTTTTTAACTAAACAAATCCTGTTTTGAACAAAAAATAGACCCCGATCTCTCGAGGTCTGAGGGTGGCATGTGGGGGTCGCAACCCATCGCGTAGCACTCTGTAAGAGTCGCGAAGCATCCTGTAAGGACCGCTTGCGCACTGTAAGTGTCAAGAAGCACTCTGTAAGAGTCGCGAAGCATCCTGAAAGGACAACAACTTGATCCATAAAAAAAAGCCCCAATCTTTCGATTAGGGCCAGATATTGGGGTGGCTGATGGGGGTCGAACCCACAACAACTTGATCCACAGTCAAGCGCTCTGCCATTGAGCTACAGCCACCATAGCGCGTGAAATTTTATCACAGCGTGATACCTTATGCAAGCTTTGAGCTGAAGTACCCGGTAAGGTCTGCCTCTGCTACCATCTCCTGGCTGCCGCTGGTTAGGTCCTTCACTGTCACCTTTCCCTGCGCCTGCTCATCCGGACCCAGCACCACCATAAATCGCACACCGGCTTTATCGGCATACTTGAACTGCTTGGGCAGCTTGGCTACTTCGGGGTAGCAACTGACGGAGATGCCTTCCTTCCGCAGGGCATCGGTGATCAGCACAGATTTAATGGCGCTTGTTTCATCGAAGATGGTCACCATCACCCGCGCCGGGTAGAGGTTGAATTCAGGCAGGCAGCCGTATTTTTGAAGCGCGAGCCGAATGACCATGTCGCCCATGGCAAAACCCAATCCGCCTACCGGTTGACCACCTACATCGCCCACCAGATTGTTGTATCTGCCGCCGCCCAGAATAGCTCTGAACTCGCCGTCTTCATCACGAGCCTCGAAAACAACCCCGGTGTAATAATCCAACCCGCGGATGACGGATGGGTCGAAGCGGATGTAATCTGCCAATCCTGTTGCGTGTAATATTTCAAAAATCCGCACCAGTTCCGGGCTTTTCTTCCACAAATCCAGGTTGCCAATCAGAGCTTCCAGCTTGTCTGTTTGTTCTGGATTTAATCCCATCTCCTGCGCGAACTGCCGCCAGACTTCCCGGTGCAGCTTCTCGCGCCGGTCAATAACCTTAAATACCTGTTTGATGTCCTCTGGCGAGACTCCCATTGCCAGAATCTGGCTCTCCATCAATTTGCGGTGGTTCACCCGAATGTGAACCTGGCTGCTTTTCAAACCGACCCTTTTTAGAAATGATGCCGCGATGGATATCAGTTCGGCGTCTGCCTCAGAAGAATTCGGTCCGATCAGGTCGCAGTTCCACTGGAAGAATTCCCGCGATCTGCCTTTTTGTGGTTTTTCATATCGCCAGAACGGACCATAAGACCACCAGCGCACCGGAAAAACCAGCTCGTTCTGCCGTTGGGCTATCATTCGTGCGAGAGATGGCGTTAGTTCCGGTCGCAGAGTGATTAAATCTCCACCCCGGTCAGGGAATACAAATGATTGCTCTTTTACCAGCTCATCACCCGATTTCGCTGCGTACAAATCCACCTTTTCCAGGAATGCTGCATCATATTCCTGATATCCAAACATTCTGGAAATCACCTGAATATTCTCATAAAGCCATGACCTGTATGCCATGTCTTCCGGATAAAAATCCCTTGCGCCTTTAACACCTTGAATGATCGTTTTCATATACCTTCCAGCCTGTCATAATGCTATCAATGAAATCATATTTTAACACGCAAAAGCTCACTTTCTGATAAAACTTACTTGCTTTTACATTGTCCGTTCCTTATTATCAAGCTATACTATCCGATTAGGTAAGAATTATAGAACAAGCAGGTGAGCAGTATATGAAAATGCAGGATTTGTTGCAGATAATTGATGGAACTTTGCTTACAGAAACCAGTAATCTGGAGCGCGAAATTAAAGGTGGGTGTGGCGCTGATCTCATGAGCGATGTTCTGGCATTTATTCAACCAGACGCAGTATTATTAACTGGCTTATGTAATCCACAGGTTGTGCGAACAGCACATATGGCAGATGTAGCTGCAATTGTCGTAGTCCGTGGGAAGAAACCCCCGGCGGAAACCATCGAACTGGCGAATGAAGAAGGAATACCACTCATCTCAACTCCATATGGGACTTTCGAATTATGCGGAAGGTTGTATGCGGCTGGTTTACCATCCCTTGAACAACCGGTTGGAGAAGGTCCCTGTTCGTGCGATGAGTAAACCCACGGAGAGAATTTCATGAGCGAAAACGTCACATCGGGGAAAGTTATTACAGACGAAATTGCGAAAGAAATTACTCGTGTTGAAGAACTATCCTACGAACTAAAAATCAATCAGGTGATGACCAGTGTGATGAAAACCGTCGCACCTGAAACATCCATGGAAGAAGTTGCCGATATATTTCGGGTCACCCATATATCCGGAGCACCTGTGGTGGTCGATGAAAAACTGGTCGGCATACTATCCATTGAAGATCTCATCCGCTCATTGCGCGCGACAGATATAAAAGCGCCGGTTGAAAAGTATATGACCACGGATGTCATTACCGTTCACGATTACGACCCGGTTATTGAAGCGTTGAAAACCTTTGTCATCCAGCATGTCGGACGCCTGCCTGTTGTGAATGTGCATGGCAAGCTGGTGGGAATCATCACCAAGGGTGATATCACCCGCGGTTTTCTCCGTGCATTGCAACACGATTTTCAGGCAGAAGAAGTCCGCCGTTACCGCGCCAGCCACCTCTTTGAAGATATCGTATCCAATCGCACCAGTCTGATTTTGAGATACGACATCAAACCCAGAGACTTCAATCATGGTGGAACGGCTTCCAGCTCAATAAAACGGGCTTTGATTCGTCTGGGTGCGAACCCTCAAATTGCCCGACGTTGCGGCATCGCCATCTATGAAGCTGAAATGAATTTAATTATCCACACCAATCATGGTGGCACTATCCGGGTGGAGATCGAACCGCATCAAATCACTATGGAAGCGGTGGATGATGGACCGGGCATTAATGATATTGACCTTGCTATGAAACCCGGATGGTCCACAGCCACCGAAGAAATCCGCGAAATGGGTTTTGGTGCCGGCATGGGTCTGGTGAATATTTCTCGTTGTGTGGACCATATGAAACTGGAATCCACACCCGAGAAGGGTACACGCTTAAAGGTAAAGTTGTTTCTAAAAGATCAGGATTCTTTCGCAGAAGGAAATCAAAGCACACAGGAGAAACAACCGTGAATCTAAAAGACATCATCAAAGCGTTAGACCTGAAAGTCCTTACACAGGAAAAAGACTTTTCAGCGTTAATACCCAGTGCAGGTTACTGTGCCGACTTATTGAGCTGCGTCATGTCTGGTGCGCCGCATCAGGGTATCTGGGTAACACTTCAGGCACACAATAATATTGTCGCTGTGGCAGCCTTGTTGGATCTCAATGCAGTCATTGTCACCGAAGGCGCTCAGCCTGATGCCGAGACCATCCAGAAGGCAAATGAAGAGGGTGTCACACTCTTGGCGACCAATGAAAAATCATTCGAAATTTGCGGCAAGTTATGGGAACTGGGATTAAGGAATAAATAAATCCCTCAGGAAAAGATAGCATGCTCTATAGGGCTGAACTTCATGTACACACCGTGCTTTCACCATGCGCGGATGTGGAAATGATTCCGCCATTTATCATTCAAACCGCTCAGGAACTTGAAATAAACCTGCTTGCCATCACTGACCACAATGCAAGCGAAAATATTGCAGCTGTGCAGCAGGCGGCAGAAGGTTCAGGTGTGATCGTTCTTCCGGGGATGGAGTTGCAAACTCGTGAAGAAGTACATTTACTGGCTATATTCGACACACTTGAGCAAACCCTCTCTTTTCAGAAAATTGTTGATGAACATCTTCCGGCACAAGTCAATGAGCCTGAGCATTTTGGCGAACAATTTGTTGTGGATTACACGGGAGATTTTATTCGCCGTGAAGAAAGGCTTTTAATCAATTCCACAACCATCAGCCTCAACCAGGCAGTAGATTATATTCATGAACTCGATGGCTTAGCCATACCCGCGCACATCAATCGGAAAGCATTTGGTTTACTCGAGGTATTAGGTTTTCTTCCACCAAATGTTGCTTTCGATGCAGTAGAAGTATCCCGGCATGTGGATATTGAGAAATTCCTCGCAGACCAGCGGATTCAAATTAAATTACCGGTGATCCAATCAGGAGATGTTCACAGGCTGGATGAGTTTATGGGGCGGAATTATTTTGAAATGCAATCCCCTACCATATCTGAAATGCGCAGAGCTTTTTATCAAGAAAATGGAAGGAAATTCAGAGTTGGTTCTCTGAATTGACAAGTCGCATACAGCTTTATGACATTCATACATTACAAGGGATGAGTGTAGAGGGTACACTTCTATTTGAATTATAGGAAATTTTTCTGGCATATCCAGATAAACTCAGGAGCTTCGTTATATGTATAAAATCTTAGAAGATGTCAGTGCGAAAGATCCAATTAAAATACCGGAGCAGAAAGCAATAATTGATCAGATTATCAACGATAATCGTAATCTTCCAGGCTCCACAATGGTAATCTTGAATGAGCTGCAAAATAGAATCGGCTTTGTATCAGAACCGATGCAGGCTTACGTTGCCCGTGAATTAAAAGTGCCTGTCAGTACCGTGCATGGCGTTGTTACTTTTTATTCGTTCTTCACCACCACACCGAGAGGTAAACACACAATCAAATTTTGCATGGGAACTGCCTGTTACGTAGGCGGAATTCCACAGATAATGGAAAAAGCAAAATCATTATTGGGTATTGAAATGGGACAGACAACCAAAGATGGCAATATAACACTGGAAGTATGCCGTTGTGTGGGCGCTTGCAGTCAGGCTCCTGTGATTGTTGTAGATGAAGAAACAATTGGGCGGGTTAAACCAAATAAATTCCCACAGATTATCAAAAAATTACAGGACGAAAGCTCAGGGGAATAATTCTGTGCGTGAAATAGCGTTACATCTCATCGACATCGCCGAAAATTCGGTCAATGCCAGGGCTGATACAGTCAAGATAACGATATCAGAAAACCTGCATTCTGACCGTCTGTCGTTTTCTGTCAACGACAATGGGATCGGCATGGATGATGAGATGGTGGCAAAAGTGATAGACCCGTTTACCACCACCCGCACTACGCGGAAAGTAGGTCTGGGAATACCACTACTCAAAGCTGCCGCAGAAGCTTGCAATGGTGGGCTGACGATTACCTCAACCAGAGGCAAAGGTACCAAGATTTCTTGCTGGTTTCAGCGCAGTCATATTGACCGTATGCCATTGGGTGATATAGTAAACACATTCATCATTTTACTGGTGGGGTATCCTTCAATACACTGGATTTTCAGGTACGAATTCAATGATGAAATGTTTGAATTTGACGACGAATATTTCAAGAACGAACTCGATGATCTGCCCTTATCAGAACCATCCATCTTGCGGTTTTTGCGCGAACATTTAAATCAGGGGATGGATGCAATTATCAAGAAACAGTATCAGAAATGATTTTATATTCCAAATTATTCAGGAGTCCAAAATGCCAACAACAGTAAAGACTTTAGAGGACCTCAAGAAAATTCGCGAAGAAGCACTGGAAAAGAGAAAAGCCAAAGCAACAACAGGGCAAAAACAGGTTATCGTAGGGATGGGAACCTGTGGTATTGCAGCAGGTGCGCGCGATGCCATGAAAGCTATCCTTGATGTAATTGAAAAAGATAATCTTTCCGGTGTCATGGTTACGCAGACTGGTTGCATTGGTTTATGCGAAAAGGAACCAATTGTTCAGGTTATAATTGGCGAAGAGCCTAAAGTTACATATGGAAAAGTAAGCCCCGATATTGCTGTTCAAATTATGAAAGAACATGTAGAAAACGGGACCGTAGTGAAGTCTAACGTCATCCAGTTGTAATATTCATTACTGGATTTTTATATATAGAAGGGTTACGTATGAAGTATTATCGATCCCATGTATTAGTATGCATCGATCCTGAATGTTTGTCGAAAGGTGCACACGATATCATTGACTCTTTAAATGATGAACTGGTCGTACAAGGCTTGATTGATGAAGTACAGGTACTGGAAACATCTCGAATTGGCGGTTGCGCTAATGGTCCTGAGATGATGGTTTATCCCGAAGGGGTTCACTATTCCAATTTAACAGTAGATGATATTCCTTTCCTGGTTGAAGAACACTTCCTTAAAGGGAGAGTAGCTCAGAAGTTTGTTCTTCCAGAAACAGATTTTATTGATGAAGAACTGGGAGCACCAAAACCCAAAGAAGTCCGAATCGTTTTACGTAACTGCGGAAAAATAGATCCTGAAAATATTGAAGACTATATTGCCGAAGATGGGTATTTGGCACTGGGAAAAGTCTTATCAGAAATGACTCCTCAGCAGGTGATCGATGAAGTATTGGCTTCCGGTCTGCGTGGTCGTGGTGGTGCTGGGTTTCCCGCAGGAAAGAAGTGGTCATTTGTTGCTGCCCGAAAAGAACCCATAAAATACCTGATCTGCAATGCCGATGAAGGAGACCCCGGTGCATTCATGAACCGCCGTGTTCTCGAAGGCGATCCCCATTCAGTCGTTGAAGGGATGATTATTGCCGGTTACGCTTCAGGATGTACACAGGGTTACATTTACTGCCGGGCTGAATATCCGATTGCAGTAAAAACCTTAAATATTGCCATCCAACAGGCAAGGCAGATGGGATTCCTGGGCAAAAATATCATGGGCACAGATTTTTGCTTTGATCTGGAAGTCCGGATGGGCGCAGGTGCATTTGTTTGTGGTGAAGAAACCGCACTGATGGCATCCATTGAAGGGAAACGTGGTGAACCCCGTCCTCGTCCTCCCTTCCCCGCTGAACGTGGTTTGTGGGGGAAACCCTCCAATGTGAATAATGT
Source organism: uncultured Leptolinea sp. (assembly GCA_964648485.1). Lineage (GTDB taxonomy): Bacteria > Chloroflexota > Anaerolineae > Anaerolineales > Anaerolineaceae > DAIOEK01. The sequence goes on along the minus strand of CAZYOF010000020.1, from coordinate 25,651 downwards.
CGAATCTTACGCGAATGTACCGCAGATTATATTAAATGGCGCTGCATGGTATGCCAGTATGGGTACTGAAAAAAGCAAGGGAACCAAGACATTTGCTATCGCGGGTGACGTAAAAAATACCGGGTTAATTGAAGTTCCGCTCGGAATCACTCTTCGCGAAGTAGTTTACGATGTGGGCGGCGGTATCAAAGATGGCAAAGGATTCAAAGCCATTCAGACTGGCGGTCCAATGGGCGGCTGTATCCCTGAAAGTATGCTTGACCTTCCGGTAGATTATGAATCACTCGCCTCCGTTGGTTCGATTATGGGCTCGGGTGGTTTAATTGTCATGGATGATGAAACATGCATGGTAGATATCGCCCGCTTTTTTATGGAATTTACCCAGGACGAGAGCTGCGGCAAATGCACACCATGCCGTGTTGGAACCCGTCGAATTCTAGAAATCCTAGAGAGAATATGCGATGGTCAGGGCCAGGATGGTGATATCGAGACATTGGAGATGCTGTGTGAGCAAATTAAATCAACCAGTCTGTGCGGTTTAGGACAGGGCGCACCGAATCCAGTTGAAACGATCTTAAAACACTTCCGCTCAGAATATGAGGCTCATATTTATGAAAAACGCTGCCCTGCCAAAGTATGCAAATCATTAATCAGATATGAAATCATCGATGGTATTTGTACCGGTTGTACCGTTTGTGCTCGTAACTGCCCTGTTGAGGCAATTAGTGGAGAAAGAAGACAGACCCATGTAATTGATCCGGATGTATGCGTGCGCTGTGGTATCTGTATGCAGGTGTGTAATTTCAACGCCATCGAAATAAAATAGCGTACCAGACTTCCGTTCAAAAAAATGAACCAGGAGGAAGAGCAGCATGACTGAACCAGGAGACAACAAAGAGCAAGTTCTCTCCGCAGTTCAAAAAGCCATTGAGGTCTATGGTGAAAAAAAAGATGAGTTGATACCCATCCTCACCTATATTAACCGGGAGATAGGTTATTTACCAGACCAGGCAATGGAAGAACTGAGCAAGAGGATACGAATACCGCGAAGTCAGTTATATTCTGTTGCCAGTTTCTATGAAATGCTTTCTACCAAACCGGTGGGAAAGCATATCATTCGATTTTGCGAGTCAGCACCATGTCATGTGGTCGGAGGACGTGAAGTGTACCAAACCCTGTTGGATACACTCGAAATCGAACCTGGAAACACAACAAAAGACGGAATGTGGACATTCCTCACAGTAAGCTGTTTGGGCGTCTGTGGCGTTGGGCCGGTGATGATGATTGATGATGATGTATATGGTAATCTCACACCTCAGCTAATACCTCAGATACTCGAAAAATACACCAAAGGAGGCGCACAATGAAAACCTATCGCTCCATGGTGTTAGTTTCCAATGATCCAGAAAGTGTTTCGCGTGGATCTGGTGAAGTATTAAATTCACTGGAGAAAGAGTTAAAACAATTCGGTCTTCAGGAAGAAATTTCACTCACAACTGTTAGTGATGTTAGAAGGCATGATGCGCTACCGCTCGTGATCGTCTATCCAGAAGCTGTCATTTATGGACCTGTTAAGCCTGACGATGTTCATTTTCTTGTTGAAGAGCACCTATATAAGGGCAGAATCGCCTCCTCTTTAGTCGCTTCTACAAAAGAACTTTCAGGGCGCATTGCATGGCTTTCATCGCGTCAGGGAACACTTCCTGCTGAAAAACGTGTCGTACTGGAACGTGCTGGTTTGATAGATCCTGAAGATATTCAAGATTATCTTGTTAATGACGGATACACAGCTCTTGGAAAAGTATTGACTGAGATGACACCAGAGCAAGTCATAGCTGAGATAGAAGCAAGCGGATTAAAGGGACGTGGTGGCGCTGGTTTCCCCACAGGAATGAAGTGGAAATTCGTTTCAAAAACAAAAAGTGACAAAAAATATGTCATCTGTAACGCAGATGAAAGCGAACCTGGTACTTTTAAAGATCGCCTTGTGTTAGAAGGAGATCCGCATAGCATTATCGAAGCAATGATGATTGCCGGTTATGCTGTTGGCGCAGATGAAGGATATATGTACGTTCGAGGAGAGTATGCGTTAGCTCAAGAACGAATCCGCACCGCCATTCAACAGGCGAAAGAAATGGGTTTACTGGGTAAGAATATCTTTGGTTCTAATTTCAGCTTCGATTTGCATGTCCATAGCGGCGCCGGTGCATATATTTGTGGCGAAGAGACAGCTTTAATTGAATCTATCGAAGGTAAACGTGGCGAACCGCGTTCTCGTCCACCCTATCCGACAACCAATGGTCTCTGGAATATGCCAACACTCGTTAATAATGTAGAAACACTGGCAAATATTCCAGCCATTATCCGTCATGGTTCCACCTGGTATAAAAACCTGGGTACACCTTCCAGCCCTGGAACAAAGGTATACACCATTCTTGGGAATGTAAATGTTACCGGTCTGGTTGAAGTGCCTATGGGTATTACATTAAGGGAAATTATCAACATCTATGCGAAAGGCATGAAAGATAATCGAAATTTCAAGCTCGCCCAAACAGGCGGCTCAAGTGGTTCGATTATCCCGGCGGCATTGCAAGATACACCCATGGATTTTGAATCCTTTGCAAAAGCGGGTGTGTCTCTTGGTTCTGGAGCCCTGCTGATTTGTAATGATGATACTTGTGTTGTTGATCTGGCAAGAGTATTGATTAATTTCTTCTCGAAGGAAAGCTGCGGCAAATGTAATCCTTGCCGTATCGGCAATGATCGCGCCCATCAGATTTTGACAAATATTTCAGAAGGAACTGCGACACTGGCAGATCTTGATGATCTGGAAAAGATTAGTACCTTCCTGTACGAAATGTCAAATTGTGGGTTAGGTCAAACCGCAGCAACCCCCATAAAAGATATTCTCAAGCATTTTCGCGCTGAAGTGGAAGCTCATATTCGCCTGAAGGTCTGTCCTGCCGGCGTATGCCGTATGAGCGGCAAGAAAATTTAACAAGACTACTCAAATAGAGAGGTTTGCGCATGGTCACAGTAACGATTGACGGAAAGAAAATTGAAGTAGCCGAAGGTACGACTGTTCTGCGCGCGGCTGAATCCGCCGGTATAACAATTCCAACCTTGTGTGATCATAAATCTTTGACACCCTACGGTGGATGCCGATTATGCCTGGTGGAAGTAGAGGGAATGCGTACATTACAACCTTCCTGTACTCTACCAGTCAGCCCGAACATGGTCATTAGAACAGACACGGCGAAAGTCAAAGAAGCACGAAAATTTGTCTTAACACTGATTTTCAGTGAACGCAATCACTTTTGTATGTACTGCCAGGTTTCGGGCGGTGATTGCGAATTACAAAATGCGGCTTACGCAGAAGGCATGACCCACTGGCCTTTACAGCCAAATTGGCAACCCTTTGCTGTCGATGCGTCAAATCCATATTTCGTCCTCGACAACAACCGTTGTATTTTATGCCGTAGATGTGTACGAGCCTGTGCCGAACTTGTGGGAAATTTCACCCTTGGCATTGAAGAACGGGGTGCAAATAGCTATCTCGTAGCAGATCTGGGTACGCCACTTGGAGAATCAACGTGTATTTCATGTGGCACTTGCGTTCAAGTATGTCCTACCGGTGCATTAATTGACCGGCAAAGCGCTTATCTTGGTCGCGAAAAAGACACAACCCGCACTCACACGATTTGCACCCAATGTAGTATTGGTTGTGGAATCGATGCAATTCATCGAGATAACCACATCTCTAGAATTGAAGGCAATTGGGACGCTGAAATCAATAAAGGCATACTTTGCGGCATGGGTAGATTTGAACCGATTGAAAATAATAATGATCGATTGATTACGCCTATGGTTCGTAAAGATAATACCTTGAAAGCTGCACGATACGAAGATGCCCTTGCCGCAGCTTCGGCAGGTTTGAAAAATGGTTCGATAGTAGCTCTAATTTCATCCAGTTTGCCGGCTGAAGCTCTATACACCTTCAAGAAAGTGTTTGCAGATGGTGGGAAAGCAGCATCCTACGGCACCATGGATGAGGGCGAATATACCCGATATGCAAGAGCACTAAAATCTGCTTTCAAAAAACCATTTGAAACCGACTTACAGGCAGTGGATCAAGCTGATATTGTAATTTCCATTGGTGCTGATTTCGTGAAGGACCATCAGGTTGCTGGTTTTATGGTAAAACGTGGTCAACCATTTGGTAAAAAGCTTGTTGTCCTTGCTGATAAGAATAGCCTGGCAAAAGAGTACGCTGATGTTTTTGTGGATGCTGGCTCAAATTATGTCAGCGGCCTTGAGAAAACATTAGAAACGGCAAAGAGCTTTACTGGAAATAAAGCTGTTGTTCTCATCGGAAAAGATGTATCAGGAGATGGAGATGCATTTTCTGCCGGAATCACAGGACTTGTTGATGGATTGAAAAAAGCAGGAAAAGAAGTAGGTGTCCTGAGCTTTAAAGGAAATGCGAATGCATATGCAGCTTACCTCCTTGATATTGATAAATCTGCGAGTATTAAAGAAGCTAAATCAGCTTTTGTTTTCTTAGGTGAAGAAGAACCAACTCAAAAACTCATCAAAGACCTTGAACAGGTTCCTTTCCTGGTGGTACAGGCAGTGTACGCTTCAGCACTTACCGCACGGGCAGATGTAGTCATCCCTGCACCGATTTGGTCTGAGACGAAAGGTCAGTTTATCAACCTGGAAGGTAAAATCCAATCATCGAAAAAGATTCTCGATGCTCCTGAGGGAGTAGTCGATTATGGTACAGTTCTTGGAGATTTAGCCAGGACTTCGGGAGTCAAAGTAGATGGTGAATGGCAAAAAAGCATTGATAAGTCACGGCTATTGAGTGAACTGGTAGTGGCTTAGTGCGCCATTTACAGGTAAATTTGAAAGGAGACCGAATGGCAAAACCGAAAATAAGTTCAGACTGGATGGCTGGTTGCGCTGGTTGTCATATGTCCTTACTGGATATTGATGAACGGATTATCAAAATAGCCGAGTTGACAGACATTCGAGCTACCCCTATTACTGATTTGAAGGAACCGGATGAATCAGGAGTGGATGTTGGAATTCTCGAAGGCGGAATTAATAATACTGCCAATGAAGAAGTAGCGCTTAAAATGCGAAAACGCTGTAAATTTCTTGTAGCGCTGGGAGATTGTGCTGTGTTCGGTGGAGTACCTGCCATGCGCAATATGTTCACGCTGGAAGAAGCTCTTAAACGGGCATACGTAGAAACTGAGAGCACAGACGAATCAGGGAAAATTCCCAACGATCCAGAACTTGCAGTTCCAACCAAAGTTCGCGCCGTGAGTGAAGTGGTAAAAGTGGATCTACACGTCCCGGGTTGTCCGCCTGATCCGGATGTAATTTACTATGTGCTCAGTGAACTGGCTCAGGGCAGAATCCCTGAGCTCAAAGATGAAAAACTGCACTGGCATTAATAGGAGCCTATTATGAGCACACAAAAAATTACTATTGAGCCAGTCACCAGGATCGAAGGTCATGCAAAAGTAACTGTCCATTTAAATGATAAAGGCAGTGTGGATAGAGCATACTTTCACGTAAATGAATTTCGTGGGTTTGAGAAATTCTGCGAAGGTCGTATGTATTTTGAAATGCAGATGATCACACCGCGAATTTGTGGAATTTGCCCTGTCAGCCACCATCTTGCATCTGCAAAAGCCAGTGATGATCTAACTGGTGCAGAACCTCCCCGACCAGCAAAGTTATTGCGTGAACTCATGCACATGGGACAAATAATTCAAAGTCATGGCATGCATTTCTTTGAATTAGCTGGGCCGGATCTCTTGCTGGGTTTTGATGCTGATCCTGCGATCCGCAATGTAGTCGGATTAATCCAGGCAAACGCTGATTTAACGGTCAAAGCTGTTAATCTGCGAAAATTCGGACAGGAAATCATTCATACATTGGGTGGCAGACGGGTCCATCCGGTTTTTGCAGTTCCTGGCGGTGTCAATAAAGCCTTAAAATCCTCAGAACGGGAACAGATTCTTGCTGGTATCGAAGAGGCACAGGCAACAACCCAAACAGGTATTGCTATCATCAAGGAATGGGCACAGGCCAATAAAGAAGATGTTGAAAAATTTGCTGTATTCAAGACGGGATATTTTGGTCTCGTAACTGAACAGGATAGCCTTGAACTTTATGATGGAAAGATCCGCCTTGTTGACGAAAATGGTGATCAATTAGAGAAGTTCGATCCGCGAACATATCTGGACTACATAGCAGAACATGTAGAAAATTGGTCGTATCTCAAATTCCCTTATTACAAGAAATTAGGATATCCTGGCGGCGTATATAGAGTTGGTCCTCTGGGTCGTTTAAATAACTCAAAACAGATTGATACTCCGCTCGCCAATGAAGAACATAAAATCTGGAAACAGATAAATAATGGTAAACCAGTTGAAAATACACTTTATTACCATTATGCACGATTGGTTGAAACCCTCTTTGCTATTGAGAAAGTAAAAGTACTACTGGATGACCCTGATATCCTCAGTAATGATATTCTCAATACCAGGAAAAACTTTAAAGGACATGGTGTGGGTGTAATTGAAGCGCCGCGCGGCACATTAATCCATGATTACACTACCAACGAGTTAGGCCAGATCACACGAGTTAACTTGATCGTCTCCACCGGACATAACAATTGGGCTATGAGTAATGCTGTAGACAGTGTTGCCAAAACTTATGTTAAAGGTCCAGATGTGACCGAAGGGATGTTAAACCGTGTAGAAGCAGCAATCAGGGCACATGATCCTTGCTTATCCTGCTCAACTCATGCAGTCGGACAGATGCCAATCTCCGTTGATATTATTGATGCGGAAGGAAACTTAGTACGTAATCTGCGGAGAAACTAAGCCTGAATATTTTTCAAATATTTTGGAACGATGTCGTATAACGACATCGTTCCATTTATAATATTGATTTATGAAACCTAAAGCCCTATTTATCGCCTATGGCAATCCAGACCGGGAAGATGATGGTGTAGCCTGGTTTGTTCTAAAAGGTATTGCAACCCATTTTGATAATCGAATTGTTGATTGGAATGATGATTTTTATTCCCGGTTGGGAAGTAATCCAGACTTCTTTTTTACTTTGCAATTGACACCTGAATTACAGGATTTGATTGTCCAATATGATTATGTTTGCTTTATTGACGCACATCTGGGTGATGAATTCTCAGATGTCGATCTTCTAGACCTGAAACCAGTCTTTGAACCGGCAACTCTTTCCCATCACATGACGCCACAATTCCTTATTGATATCACGAATGCATCGTACAAAAAATTTCCCTTTGCATTCCTCCTTACAATCAAAGGTTTTGAGTTTCAATTCAAGCAGGAATTAACTGAGAAATGTACCGAACTTGCATTAAATGCCATTCAACTGGGAATGGATTGGTATGAGCATCTTCCTGGAAGATGTATGACTAAATAAGAGTATTCTTATCTGATTATTTGTAACTTCAGGGATATAATAACTAAATAATGCATGAACTGGCAGTAACAGAGAGTATACTCAAAATCGCAAATGGACATGCCCTGAAAGCAGGTGCTTCCAGTATAACTGACATATACATCCATGTCGGATGCCTTTCAAGTATTGTGGATGATTCAGTTCAATTTTATTGGGATATGATTGCAAAAGGCACACTAAGTGAAGGGGCGCAACTCCATTTTGAGAGATTTTCAGCTGAAATACAATGCCTTGATTGTGGAACAAGATACCAATTGGAAGCTGAATTGACCCCTTGCCCTCAATGCAACTCGATCAGAATCAAGATAGTATCTGGTGATGAATTCAGAGTTGATAGTATTGAAATCATAAAATCGGATGCATAAATGAAAAAATCAACCATTCAAGTTGTTGAAAATATTTTTAATGCCAATGATCAGATTGCGCAGCAGAATACTGCCAAGTTAGAAAAAAACAATATTTATGCAATAAATATCATGGCGTCTCCTGGAGCCGGTAAGACCAGTATTATCATAAAAACAATTCAAACGCTGGCAAATCGTTGCAGTGTTGGTGTGATTGAAGGGGATACAGCTCCAGTCACAATAGATGCCGAGAAGGTAATGAACGCCGCAAAAATTCCAACTACGCAAATTAATACAGGTGGTAATTGTCACCTGGATGCACCCATGGTAAGTTTGGGTCTGGATAACCTTCCATTAGAAAATCTTGATTTGATTATGATTGAAAATGTTGGAAATTTAGTTTGTCCGGCTTCATTCAAACTTGGTAATCACAAAAATGTCCTGATAGCTTCTATTCCGGAAGGTGATGACAAACCCTACAAGTATCCGGGTATGTACCGTTCAGTGGATGTATTAATCATCAATAAAGTAGACCTGCTTCCATATGTTGATTTCAATATGAAATACTTTTTAGATGGTGTAAAGATGTTAAATCCTGATCTAATCCATTTCGAAGTCTCGTGTCGGACAGGAGATGGTATACCTGAATGGACAAATTGGCTTTTAGATCAGGTAAAAAGTATCAAATAATAACCTTGCAAATGAAAGCATGCAGAATACGAATTAACGGTATTGTCCAGGGGGTGGGATTTCGCCCCTTTGTTTATAGAATCGCCAACGAGAATAATATAAAAGGTTGGGTTCAGAATACTTCTGGTGGAGTGGTGATTGAAGCAGAAGGTGGAAATGAAAACCTGAAAAGATTCTCCACCGAACTTAAACAAGAATTGCCCCCGTTAGCACGAATCGAAACCTTCAAAGAAGAAATGATTCATCCGAATGGGTATGAACATTTTGAAATTAAATCCAGCGAGAAAATTCCTCAAGAATACTCTCTTGTAGCGCCTGATGCGGCAATTTGTCCTGACTGCGCACGAGAATTATTTGATCCATCAGATCGACGTTTTCGTTATCCCTTTATTAACTGCACAAACTGCGGTCCCCGATTCTCTATCATTACAGATATGCCATACGATCGTCCTTTTACAACGATGGCTTCTTTTGAAATGTGCACAGATTGTCGTAAAGAGTATCATAATCCTTCAGATAGACGATTCCATGCACAACCTATCGCATGCCCGGTATGTGGCCCCCAGATTGCTCTTCTAAGTAGAAACGGGATCTTAGCTGAAAAAGAAGAAGCCCTTCAGTCTGCTCGTATGCATATCAAAGAGGGGAAAATCATAGCGGTAAAGGGTATTGGAGGTTATCTACTTGCTTGTGATGCCCACGATCAAAGGACAATTCAATTATTACGAGAGCGTAAGCGAAGAAGCCTGAAACCATTTGGCTTAATGGCATTTTCAGAAGAAACCATTCGTAAATATTGTCTGGTAAATGATGCAGAGAGTAGAATTCTGCACTCAATGCAGATGCCGCTTGTATTATTGGAAAAGAACAACATAAATCATCTCCCAAGGGAAATAGCGCCCTCCCAAATATCTTTAGGTTTTATGTTGCCTTATACACCTTTACATCTTCTTTTATGTGAGCCAGAGATTGATTTTCCAGATGTACTGGTCATGACCAGCGCTAATATCTCAGATGAGCCAATTCTGTATCGCGATTCTGAAATGAATAGGCTTTTTGAATTGGCAGATTATATATTGACACATAACCGCCCCATCCATATACGGACGGATGATAGTGTGGTCAGAGTATTTTCAGAAGTTGTTTTACCAGTTAGAAGGTCGCGTGGTATTGCGCCGGAACCAGTTTCATTGCCTGATGTACTTCCTGAAATACTTGCTGTTGGGGCACATCTTAAAAATACAATAACATTAACCAGATCCAAAAGGGCTTTTGTAAGCCCCTATATTGGTGACCTTGAAAATATTGATACATATGAGGCATTCCAGACTACGATCTCTCACCTTGAAAAATTATTTCAAATCAAGCCTGCATATGTAGTCAGTGACCTGCATCCAAACTACCTCTCAACGCAATTTGCATCTGAATATTCACAAGAAAAGGAAATTCCCTTACAACAAATTCAACATCACCATGCCCACTTGGCAGCTTGTCTGGCAGAGAATAATTGGAATGGTCAAAATGCCATTGGTTTATGTTTTGATGGCACAGGTTACGGAAATGACGGCGGAATATGGGGTGGGGAGATATTAATAGGTAATTATTTAGAATATATTCGATACGCTCACCTGGATTATTTGCCTTTACCAGGTGGCGATACATCAATTAAAAAACCTTATCGTATCGCATTAGCTTACCTCAATCATTCGAATATTTCTTTGGCTGAAAATTTAGCACCTGTGCAATTTTGTCCTTCTGCAGAATTATCGCTATTAAATAAACAAGTTACTAAAAAAATAAATACAATTTATTCTTCCAGTATGGGCAGGTTGTTTGATGCTGTCTCTTCTATTATTGGAATATGCCATGAGGTAAGTTACGAAGGACAGGCTGCAATAGAGCTAGAAAATTTAGCTGACCCTCTATGTACTGAGCGGTATCTGGTCTCAGCAACAAATCCAACAATTGATATCCGTGCTCTATTAGAACAGATCGTTACTGATGTTCAACATGAAGTATCAACATCAACAATCTCTGCTAAATTCCACAACACAATTGCGCTATTTTGCCTCGATATTTGCAGGAAGATCAGAAAAGAAACTGGCATTAATGAAGTTGCCTTGAGTGGAGGTGTCTGGCAAAATATCACTCTACTACGGAAATCTAACACCCTCTTGACTCAAGATGGTTTTATTACTTACAATCATCAAATTCTACCCGCCAATGATGGCTGTATCAGTTATGGACAGGCGGTAATTGCTGGTATGCAAATGAAGGGAAGGGAATAATATGTGTTTGGGAGTACCTGCTCGTATAGTTGATTTATATCTAAAAGATGGAATACGTATGGGTAAGGTGGACTTTGGCGGTGTATTTCGCGAAGCTTGTTTTGAAACGCTACCTGAAGCAAAAGTGAATGATTTTGCCATCATCCATGTGGGTTTTGCAATTACACTGCTCAGTGAAGATGATGCAAATGAAACACTTAAATTGCTACGTGAAATGGACCAGGCTGCGGAATTTGAGGAGCTACAGTGATATTCGATCAATTTCGAGATGCAAGTGTAGTCAGGACACTTGTTGAGAAAATTCATCGCAATACAAAGCATCCATGGGTCATCATGGAAATCTGCGGTGGTCAGACTCATTCCATCATGCAGTATGGAATTGATCAATTATTACCAGAAAAAATCGAGTTGGTGCATGGTCCGGGTTGTCCTGTTTGTGTGACACCCCTTGAAATGATCGATAAAGCAATCGCAATTGCCCAACAGAAAGATGTAATCTTCACTTCGTATGGCGATATGCTGCGAGTACCTGGAAGTGAATTAGACTTGTTTTCGGTGCGCGCCACTGGTGCAGATGTGCGTGTGGTGTACTCACCACTGGATGCTGTCCAGATTGCTATTGAAAATCCAAACCGGCAGGTTATATTTTTTGCGATAGGTTTTGAAACAACCGCTCCCGCAAATGCCATGAGTGTGATTAAAGCAAAAGCACAAGGTTTAAAAAATTATTCGTTACTTGTATCTCAAGTCCGAGTTCCCCAAGCAATGGAATCTATTCTGTCATCACCAATAAATAGAGTTCAAGGATTTTTAGCTGCAGGCCATGTTTGTGCGATTATGGGTTATTGGGAGTATCTACCTATTGCAAAAAAATATAACACTCCAATTGTAATTACAGGCTTTGAGCCAGTCGATATTTTACATGGTTTATCACGATGTATCGAAATGCTCGAGAAAAATGAATATGAAGTAGATAATGCGTATGAACGGGCGGTTACTAAAGCCGGAAATACAGTAGCCCAGAATCTCATTAACCAGGCATTTCAACCTTCAGACCGTGCATGGCGAGGGATAGGGGTGATACCGTCAAGTGGATATGTATTAAGACCAGAATATGAAGATTTCAATGCAGAAACCAGATTTTCCGTTCAATCTATAAAGACTCAGGAAAGTGATGTTTGTATTGCGGGAAAAATATTATTGGGAATAAAGAAACCAATTGATTGTCCTGTTTTTGGTACGCTTTGCACTCCATCAACCCCTATTGGCGCACCCATGGTGTCCAATGAAGGAGCGTGCTCTGCGTATTACAGGTATCGTAAGGAGAACTAGATGGCAGCAGATTTATCTAATGGTCCTATCTGTCCCATCCCATTAGCACATGATCAGAAAATCATTCTGGGTCACGGCAGTGGAGGTACTTTATCCCATCAATTGATTACATCCGTATTTAAAAAGTATCTTAATAATTCCTTGCTAGCACAAAATGATGATTCGGCTCAATTCGGATTATCAAATCATTCTGACCGAATGGCGTTAACAACTGATTCGCATATTGTCACCCCCATTTTTTTCCCGGGTGGAGATATTGGTAAACTAGCCATTTGCGGTACAGTAAATGACCTTGCAATGAGTGGTGCAATACCACGCTATCTAACTGCTGCATTTATCCTGGAAGAAGGTCTTGAGATAGCTATCTTAGAACAAGTTCTGGAATCTATGTGCCAGACTGCGAAAGAAGCCGAGGTTCTCATTGTTGCAGGAGATACAAAAGTGGTGGAAAAAGGAAAAGCAGATCAAATATTCATTACAACCAGTGGATTTGGTGAAATACCGAATTCTTACGGGAATATTTCAGGAAGTAATGCTAAACCAGGAGATACGGTGATCCTCTCCGGATCGATAGGTGACCACGGAATCGCGGTGATGGCAGCCAGAAATGATCTTGCAATGGAAATTGATGTGAAATCAGATATCGCACCACTCAATATAATGATCCAGAATTTGTTAGAAAAACAAATTCAAATTCATGTGATGCGTGATCCAACGCGAGGTGGATTAGGGACAACTTTAAATGAAATTGCAATTCAGAGTCAAATTTCAATACACATTGATGAAAATAGTATACCCATTAAACCATCTGTCAGAGCAGCTTGCGAAATGCTAGGGTTTGATCCGTTGTATGTTGCAAATGAAGGAAAAGTAATCATTATTAGTCCTTCAAATCAGGCGGATTTGATCATTTCACAACTTAAGTGTCATCCATATGGAAGAGATGCAGCTGTGATTGGAACAGTAAAATCTGAGCACCCAGAAAAAGTCATTTTGCATAATATTTATGGAACCTCAAGACTGGTTTCAATGTTGAATGGTGAATTGCTTCCCAGAATCTGTTAATTCAGAAGCTGTTGTGATACCTTGACAAATGGTTTCTCTCCCATCATACTTACGACAATATTAATCTTTGACGAGGAAAAATGAAAATTAACTATCAGGAAACTACCAGTGATCTACTCACCCGCATTGATATCCATAATAAATTTGGGGCACGTGATATTGATCAATGGATGTTAGATGTCCTAAATCTTCAAAAGGGAAGTAAAATTTTAGACGTGGGCTGTGGCGCAGGAAAACAGTGTTTTTCATTTTATAATTTTTTGAACGGTGAATGTCAGATTACTGGCGGAGATGTTAACGCAGAACTGCTGAATCAGGCGATTTCTGAAAATCCTGCAAAAGCTAATAATAAAGTCACCTTTATGGAGTTGGATTTCAATAAGAAATTTGAGCTACCATCTGACACTTTTGACCTACTTTCTTGTTGTTTTGCAATTTATTACGCAGAAGATATTCCAGCCACAATCCGTGAAATGCATCGAGTGCTTAAACCGGGTGGAAGATTATTTACAACCGGTCCCATGCCAACCAACAAACAGGTATTCTACGATGTAATCAAAGAAGCTACCGGGAAACCAATTCCTCCCATGCCGGGTTCATCCCGTTATGGCAGTGAAATACTGTCATCCGTTAAGAATACATTTTCGCAAGTAGATTTAGAAATTTTTGAAAATCCCTTGACTTTCAATGAAGTTAAACCGTTTATTGAATATACTCGCGCATCACTGGCAGAAGATCGCAAATTATGGACCAGCCTTTTTTCTACCAAGGAAGAATTTGAAGCCCTGATGTCCTCCATCGAACAGGTAGCAGAAAATCGTATTAAATCTGAAGGAAAACTGGTTATGACCAAAGTGGTCGGTGGAATTATTGCGACCAAATAAGGATAGTTATGAATTTTTATGGTAAAAGAATACTTTTCATAGGAGCGCATCCAGATGATATTGAACTCGGATGCGGCGCTTTGATTGCGCATATTTCTGGTAAGGCGGATATTCTCTGTATTACATTGAGTGACAACCAGAAGAATCCAGTTTTAAATAATTTGGTATCTGAGCATTTCCAGAGTATGATGTTACTGGGTATCCCGAAAACGCAAGTAATCCTGGAAAAGTTTGAAACTCGAAAATTTCAGGAGCATCGGCAGGAAATTCTAGAATTTCTTTTCAAGCAAAGTCAAATTTTTACACCCGATATTGTTTTTACACACACACGGTCTGATCTGCATCAGGATCATAAAACTGTAACAGAAGAGACCTTACGGGCATTTAGAGGCACAACTGTACTTGGATTCGATGTCATTCGTTCCAGTTATGGCTTTTTTCCTAATTTCCTTGTTGAAGTAACTGAGGAAGATTTAGAGAGAAAAGTGGCTGCATTAGGTGCTTATTCAACGTATCAGACGAAGTATTACTTTGACGAACAAATCACTCGTGCAACATTAATTCGAAATGGCGCACTTGTAGAACGTCGTTACGCCGAAGGATTTGAAACATTAAGGATAATTGGATCTTTTAATTGCTAATATTTTACCTGGGAAATCCAACCAGGATTATATTATCCATTATTCGCACAGGATATGCCGGGATGTCTTCCATCGCCGGCATTTTTGTTGCTTGACCGTTGGTTATATCAAACCTGGCACCATGCCTTGGGCAAATAATTTCACATTTATCTATTTCACCATCGCCTAATGGGCCATCATCATGACTGCATTTATCAGCAATTGCGTAATATTTATCCTCAATATTTAGTAGTACTAAACTTTCATCCCCCACTGAAAAAAAGAGTCTTTCTCCCCTGGGTATATCATTAATTGTGCATACCTGAATAAATTGAAGTTCGCTTTCTGGTTTCTTTGAAAAATCATACATATAATATTACGCCTCGTCATCAAAATTGATACCATAGACTCCGGCTTTTATAACTTTTAGGGGTAACAAAGCGCATTTTAAGCGAACCGGACCCAAGTCTATGCCCAACAAATTCAGGATATCCTGTTTTTCCATGTGCTTAATATCTTCAATGTTTTTTCCGATAATTGATTCTAGTAATAAATCCGTACTTGCCTGAGATATTGCACAGCCATGTCCGGTAAAAGCTGCTTCAGTGACGATGCCATTGTTATCAACGCGTAAATCTATCCGAACATGATCACCACAAAGAGGGTTCTCATCTTCATATGAGTAGTCATTAGGAACCAACTCACCGCGATACAAAGGATTTTTATAATGGTCTAATATTACTTCTCGATAGAGGTCATCCATAAACATCCCTATATATTAAATGTTTTCTTTACATTCCAAAGCCCTTTTACCAGCTTATCAATATCAGTTTCATCGTTGTATAAATAAAAACTGGCTCTGGTGGTAGCAGGTAATCCAAATTTTTCATGGAGAGGCATCGCACAATGGTGCCCAGCTCTAACGGCAATCCCATCATAGTCCAGTATCTGGGCTATATCGTGTGGATGGATATCATTAAAAGTAAATGACGCGACAGCCCCTTTCATTTGATAATCTGGTCCAAACACTTTCACGCCAGGGATTTCTGATAATCTGGACAGCACCTTTTTCGCTATCAGTTGTTCATGCTCTTTGATATTTGCCATGCCAATACTATTGAGATAGTCAATAGCAGTTCCAAAACCGACAGCTTCCGCGATAGCTGGAGTACCGGCTTCAAATTTATTTGGAACGTCATTGTGTCTAAATGAGCGTAGTTTCACATGCCGTATCATATCGCCTCCACCTAGAAAAGGCGGCATACTTTCGAGCAGTTCGATTTTCCCATACAGTGCGCCAATCCCAGTTGGACCGAGCATTTTATGTGCTGAAAAAGCTAGAAAATCCGCATCAAGATCTTGAACATCCACGGGCAGATGAGGTACAGATTGTGCACCATCAATGATTACTATAGCTCCAGCCTGGTGTGCCATTTCGGTAATTATTTTTGCTGGATTTATGGTGCCCAACACATTAGACATATGCATAAAGGCAACGATCTTCGGGTTTAATTCTAAAAGCTTTTTGTAATTATCCAGGTTTAATAATCCATCTTCTTCCACCGGAATAAACTCTAAGCGTATGTGTTTTTCTTCCGCCAGCATCTGCCATGGTACAAGATTTGAGTGATGTTCCATCTCGGTAAGAATGACCACATCATTTTCGCGCAGGTTGGCTCTCCCCCAGGTATTAACAACCAAATTTATAGATTCCGTTGCATTCCGGGTAAAAATAATCTCTGATGCTTTTTTGGCATGAATAAAATTTGCTATTTTCTTTCGAGCAGTTTCGTATGCTGCTGTTGCTTCTTCTGCAAGAGTGTGTACACCTCGGTGAATATTGGCATTGTAATTCTCATAATATTGAGACATTGCCTGGATAACCTGCTGTGGCTTTTGTGAAGTTGCAGCAGAATCCAGGTAAGTTAATCGAACGCCGGGTTTGAGCTCGCGTTGCAATACCGGAAAGTCCGCCTTAATTTTGTCAAAATTCATTAGAGCTTCCTGTTTAATAGTCTATCATTTTGCTTTGTTCACTTTTAGCCTTGGATTGTCCAGGTCTCAGGTGTTCAGAATTTTGCGGAAACCATAATATATGATCCGGTACCATCCAACCATCGGTTAAAAATACATTCGACCGGAATTGAACTGCAACCATTTTGGCATCTACCTGAACCACAATACCTTTTAGCCAACCGCGAATTCTTTCACTTCCTTTTTCGTGATCACAGTACACTTCAACCTGATCGCCCACGTCATAAGAGTATTCAGGCTCCGGTGGTTTCATAAACTGATATTGACCCATTCATGCTCTCCCATTTCTAATAATAGTTATACTGAAATTGTATTCATTTTTTGTTGTATTGCTTGACGAAATCTATCCTGTACCCCTTCAAATGGGATTCGATCCATGATTGGTTCAAAAAATCCTTCTACAATCAGTCTTTTTGCTTCGATTTCTGGTAATCCCCTTGCCATCAAATAATAAATCTGTTCTGCATCAATCTTTCCGACCGTAGCACCATGTGTACATCTAACATCATCGGCTAATATCTCTAATCCCGGAATAGAATCTGCTCTTGCATCTGAAGATAATACAAGATTTCTGTTCGCCTGATAGCCATCCGTTTTCTGTGCACCAGGAGCTACGTAAATCATACCCTGCCATACGGATCTGCTTTTGCCTGTCATTGCACCTTTATACAATAGGTCACTGGTGGTGTTTGGAACCAAATGATTTTGTTGTGTATCATGGTCAAAATGTTGATTTCCTTCGGTAAAATAAAAACCCGATGCTTTGATCATCGCACCCTGACCCGTCATATTAAAATCGGTAAAATCTTTAGTAGTCTTACTGCCCATTGCCCCGAAAATCCATTCCACTCGGGCATTGTCCTGGGCTATTACTCGCTGATGGGTAATATTCCAAACATCCCGCCCCCATGATTGCAACTCCACCAATTTCAAATGTGAATTTGCACCAGCATACACTTCTACAACGCCATTATGATAAAAATGTTCGTCTTCTTGTTGTGATGATGCATACTCATGAACCAGAGTAGCTTCTGCACCTTCATCTAACCAAACTAACAGTCGGGTAAAGTGACTGGTTAAATTGCCTCCAGCCCATAGAATGCTGTGTAAAGGGTTTTCAATCTTTACCCCGGCCGGTATATACAGTAGTACACCATTCTGAGCAAAAGCTGCATTTTGTGCAGCAAATTTTCCATCGGATGCTGGAACTATACTCCCGATTTTTTCCATCAATATTTCTGGATAGTTTTCTATTGCTTGTTTAATAGGAGCAAATATTACACCCTGACGGATATAAATCTCTGCCAGTGTGGTTTCTTTCCTGTGTGGTTGTACGACCACCTGCCCATCTAAAATGTCTCCTGCTAATGGTTGCAGCAAATGCATATCTATTGCCGGTACATCGTCCCGGTCATAGCAGAAGCGGTATTCGTTTGTTCTTAACCCGCTTAGATTGGTTCGCATCCAGGCTTCATCTTTTTCATTTGGAAAAGGCAGAGACTGATAAATATCCCATGCTTCTTTTCTGAACTTGTTTAACTTCTCGTTCTCTCCGAGCGGAATATCATTTTTACCAAATAAGAATTCCTTTTGTGAAGCTCTATTAGGGCCAGATTTCTTTATGATTACAGGTGATTCAATCATTATTCATCATCCACAAAATATCTAATTTATCCTACTGAGCCTTCCATTTGCAGTTGAATAAGTCTATTCATTTCAACTGCGTACTCCATAGGTAATTCTTTAACAAGGGGTTCAATAAAACCAGAGACCACCATGGTGGTGGCATCTTCTTCCGATAATCCCCTGCTCATCAGATAGAAAAGTTGTTCCTCTCCTACTTTTGAGACAGAGGCTTCATGACCAATTGTTACATCATCATCGTCAATCTCAATGTATGGATAAGTATCAGAGCGGGATTGTGGATCCAGAAGTAAAGCATCGCATACCACATTGGATTTTACATTACCTTTACCTTTATATACTTTGAGTAAACCCCGGTAAGCAGTTCTCCCGCCACCTTTTGATATTGATTTTGAAGTGATCTTGGAACTTGTATTAGGTGCCATGTGGATGGCTTTTCCACCAGTATCTTGATATTGCCCGGGTCCCGCAAACGCCATGGAAAGAATTTCTCCATGAGCACCTTCTCCGAGCAGGTAACAGGATGGATACTTCATGGTAATTTTTGATCCCAGATTTGCATCCACCCATTCCATTGTTCCATTTTCGTAAACCAGTGCACGCTGTGTTACCAGGTTAAAAACATTGGTTGACCAATTTTGTATGGTGGTATAGCGCATACGGGCGTTTTTCTTCACAATTATTTCAATGACACCACTATGTAACGAATCTGTAGTATAAGTTGGTGCTGTGCATCCTTCTACATAATGTAATTGTGCACCTTCATCTACAATGATCAGAGAACGCTCAAATTGACCAATATTTGCCTGATTCAAGCGAAAATAAGCTTGAAGGGGTAGATCTACCTTGACTCCTTTCGGAACATACACAAACGAGCCACCTGACCACACAGCACTGTTTAAAGCTGCAAATTTGTTATCTTCGATTGGTATTACAGTTCCGAAGTATTCTCGAAATAAATCTGGATGCTGCCTTAGCCCTTCTTCAATAGAAAGGAAAATTACGCCAATTTTCTTCAGGTTTTCCTGAATGGAGTGATAAACCATCTCTGATTCATATTGTGCCCCTACACCTGCAAGGAACTTACGCTCAGCTTCGGGAATCCCGAGCCGATCAAATGTATTCTTTATGGTGTCAGGTACATCTTCCCAGGTTTTACTTTCAGCTTCGGTTGGTTTGATGTAATAATAAATATCATCCAGGTCTAAACTCTTCAGATCAGCGCCCCAATTAGGCATCGGTCTTTTAACAAAGTGATCCAGAGCTTTTAACCTGAACTCACGCATCCATTCTGGTTCACCTTTCATAAAGGATATTTGATTTACAACCTCTACATCCAGACCTTTTTTTGCTTTGTATACAAAAGTATCAGGATCAATAAACCCGTACTTATAATCACTGATTTGATCCAGAAACTCAGATTTTTCTTCCTTGCTCATAAAAACCTCCAGCCTGCCCGAATCTATACAGATTTTCCGTTTTCAACTTTTTCACGAACCCAATCATACCCGTGCTGTTCGAGGTTTTTTGCCAGATCTGCACCACCCGATTCCACAATTCTTCCATCCATCATTACATGAACAAAATCCGGGTTTATGTAATTCAAAATTCTCTGGTAATGTGTAATGACCAAAACACCCAGGTTTGGACCGCGTAACGCATTCACTCCATCAGAAACTATGCGCAACGCATCAATATCCAGACCAGAATCCGTTTCATCCAAAATTGCAAATCTTGGTTGGAGCATAGCCATTTGCAATATTTCTGCACGTTTCTTTTCACCACCAGAAAACCCATCGTTCAAATATCTGCCTGCAAAACCGTGATCCATTTTCAAGTAGTTCATTCGTTCAATCATAAGTTTTCGAAACTCTGGAATGGGAATTCCCTTGTCAGCAGGATTTTCAGCTTTTCTTCTTGAATTGATGGCGGTTCTCAAAAAATTCGCCAGTGTTACGCCTGAAATCGCTACCGGATATTGAAACGCGAGAAATAACCCAAGTCGAGACCTTTCGTCTACATCCAGATCTAGGATTGGTTTGTCATCCAAATAAACATCCCCTTCCGTGATAACGTAGCTGGGATGCCCCATTAAAGTATTTGCAAGTGTTGATTTACCAGTACCGTTAGGCCCCATAATCGCATGAACTTCTCCTGATTTTACAACCAGGTTTACACCCTTTAATATCTCTTTATCTTCGATGCTAACATGAAGGTTCTGAATGGATAATTGGGACATATTTTTCCTCAAGGTTACAAAATTACTTTTTTATAAGCTTGCGGATTATAGCATAATGAAATAATTACGTCAATTATTATTATAATATTCATAATAATTGCATAATTCGGATACCTATGATATATTAATTCCAATCAAGTCAGCGAGGGTCCTTTTGATATGAAGACTACACGTGAAAAAGTGATGCAGGCAGTTTTATCCAAACCCAGATCTACCATCCAGGAGATTGCAGACGTGGTAGGAATTAATGCGATTTCTGTTCGACATCACATAAATGCGTTGCTTGCTGAAAACCTTATTTCAACCGATGAAGAACGTCATGGGGTTGGACGCCCACGCCTGGTTTATAACCTGACAGAAGCAGGACAGGAAAAATTTCCCACCTCCTATCTCAAATTAACTGGCAGGTTATTAAATCAATTGAAATCATCTATGCCACCTGCACTCGTTGATAGCTTATTTTCTTCAATAGCACTGGAGTTATCGCAAGATTACATTGAACAAGCAAAAACGATGAATCTAGAAGAGAAATTGGATTTAATTACAACCCTGCTCTCTAAAGAGGGATTTTCTGTTGAATGGGAGAAACAGGAGAACAATTACCTTCTCATCGAAAATTCTTGTCCGTATTATCATGTTGGACAGGAACATCCAGAGATCTGCAATGTGGATAAAACGATGATTTCAAACATTTTATCTATACCAGTCGAAAAAATTAGCTGCGTTTTGTGTGGCGAATCACATTGTAGCTATCTAATCAAACCTGATCTTGAGGAAAACTAAATACTCATGAATGCATCATCTGCTCCAAATCCGGTCGTTTGGGAAATCGATACTTCGCATCCTGAAATATCAGATCCATTAAGAACTGCCTTACGTGAGGTTCTTGATCCAGAAATAGGAATGAATATCATTCAACTAGGTTTAGTACGGAATGTGCAGGTTCAGGATGGTGAGTTGATCATTCATATGATAATGACAACACCATTCTGCCCCTATGCGCCTGTATTATTGGAAAATGCAAAAGAAAAAGCTGATACTGTATCCCCATATCCGGTTTCAATCTCATTTGGAATGGAACCATGGGATTTTTCTATGATGGAAGATCCATCCGGATTTGAGTGGGGTCTGTACCAGTAATCGAGTATTATCCCAGAAGTTTTGCAAGCTTCATAGCAGCTGACATATCGCCTGAGATTCTAAGTTTTCCTGACATAAAAGACTGCATAATATTCAACTGTCCATTAACCAATTTAACAAAATCGGATGAATCGCATGTCAATATTAAAGTTGGCGATTCTGCCGTAGAATTTTTGATCTCTTTCATCCCGTTTTTCAAGGTAATATGCCAGATATCTGGCTGGTTCCCTGTAAGTTCTATTTGAATCACAGCGTCTATTCCATCAAATTTTTCTGGTGATATCTTACTGGCAAAATTTTGAAAAATCGAATTTTCAGATGCTTCCATGAAAAATCTCCCTATCTAATAATAAGTAACTAGTATAACTGAGGGATATAATTTTCAGGTAGAATTATTCTAATATTGGAGGATTAATGTATAAACTTGTCTATTATTCATCTCAGGATGGGATTAAATACAATATACCAATACATGAGGTCTCCCCCATTCTCGAATCGGGTAATGGACTTTTATGGCTGGTATTACAAGATACCAATGAAGGCGAATTGAATAATATTTTGAATGACATTTTTCATTTTCATCCTCTTACGATTGAAGATTGTCTCAGTGAAGGCTACCAGACACCTAAATTAGATACTTTTGATGACTATATATTCATAATCATGCACGCCCTTATTCCGGATCATCATTTTGAGGAGCTCAATACAGGTGAACTGGATATGTTTCTTGGGCGTAATTTTGTTGTCTGCTCAACACGAAATTCAGAATTGCCACCCGTATCCAAAATATGGGAAAAATTACTTAAAGATGATCGACTCCTTTCTCATGGGGCAGATTTTCTTTTTCATGCAATATTAGATACTCTCGTCGATGATTATTTGCCCGTCTTAGATAAAATGGATGAAGAAATTGATTGGCTTGAAGACAAGGTTTTAGAAAAACCCAGCCCCGAAACACTGCAACGCATTCTCAGTCTCAAACACGCGACATTAACTTTACGCCGGATAACTTCTCCACAAAGAGAAATTATGAATAAATTAAGTCGCGATTCGATAGACTTTATTACCGAAAAATATCAAATATATTTTAGGGATGTATATGATCACCTTGTTAGAATACAGGATCTTGCGGAGACAATCAGAGATATTGTTTCAGGTACTCTGGATATTTATCTCTCATCTACATCCAATCGCTTGAATGAAGTGATGAAAGCATTAACTATTGTTTCCACCATATTCCTTCCGCTATCATTTATTGCTGGTGTTTATGGAATGAATTTTAAATATTTTCCAGAAATCAACTGGTTAAATGGTTATCTATATGTATGGATTCTATTCCTATCAATCGTAGGTTTTATGCTCTGGTACTTCAAGAAAAGAAATTGGTTTTAGGGGAATCGAGTACTTGACGGTTCTTGTTCATAAGGATAAAATTTCATGCTGCTGTGTACTCATCAGCATAATCTAATATAGAGCATGGTAACCCGAGATCGGGTGAGAGGGCTCGAAGGAAAAATAATGGAAAAAGCAGTTATTCAAGCTACAGTAAGAAATGTAACCGGAAAAAAAGTGCGTGCACTTCGCCGGCAGGGTCAATTACCTGGTGTTCTCTATGGACACAATTTCAAACCCACCCCCATCAGTATGGATTTGCATGATACGACGAAAATTCTATCTTCAACTACCAGTTCATCCATTGTAACCGTAGTTGTTGATGGTAAAGAAAATGCGGCGCTTGTAAGGGAGAAACAACGTGACTTTATCAAAGGAACATTGAAACACATTGACTTTCTCGTTGTTTCATTAACCGAAAAACTCCGTGCTACCGTATCTCTGGAATTTGTTGGCGTATCTGCAGCGGTTAAAGACTACAATGGTATTTTGGTTACTAACCTGGATAGCTTAGAGGTTGAATGTCTCCCCTCTGATTTACCAGAAAAGATAGAAGTAGATTTAAGCAAACTAGCAGAAATTGGTGATGTAATCCATGTTAAAGATATTCAACCTGGTAGCAAGGTAGATGTCCTTGATCATCCGGATGAAGTTGTTGCAGTAGTCAACATGCAGCGTGAAGAAGCTGAAGAAGTTACTGAAGGTGCAGCCGCAGCCGAACCTGAAGTAATTGAAAAGGGCAAGAAAGAAGAAGAATCAGAAGATTAGTGTTTTTTCTCCATTTGGAATTCAAAATAACACCCGGATTACCGGGTGTTATTTATTCCATGAAGATATTCCTGTAAGAACATTGCGCTTATCCCCCAGAGTATCTCTCCATCGTATGGTTTATACCTGATCACTTGCCTGCGGGAACCATCGGGTAAACCGTTGATCCAATCCATCGACCAATTTTCCTTATCGGCTATCCAGTTAAGTGGTATGGAAAATATCCGTTCTACCTCATCTCTGGCCGGTTGATATGGATAGGGATGAGGAATAAATCCTAAAAATGGCGTGATGTGAAAATAACTGATAGTCTGCATCGGATTCATCTTACCAAATACTTCGATATCTTTTTTGCTTACCCCAATTTCTTCATTTGTCTCACGTAGAGCAGCCTCCAATAGACTAGCATCAGATATTTCTCTTGCACCACCCGGGAATGCGACTTGCCCCTTGTGATCACTGACATTATTTGTTCTACGGGTTAAAATGACCTGCCACTGATCATCTATTCTTGAAAATAGAATCAGAATTGCTGCTTCAAGATAACCGGGTACAGAAGGAATGTCAGGAGTATTTAATAGAAAACCTGCTCTCTTTGTGATTACTTTTATTTGTTCCGTAGACAATTTGTTAAAATTCATTTCTACTAATCCTCAGATTCCATTGTATCTTGCAATAGAGCAATCGAATCTTCCGTATCCAGCATCATTACAGGTCTGGCAAAAACCAGGTATCCTGTATGGGCGACCATCCTATCGACTGGTCTGAATCGTTCAGATTCAGCTTTGAAAAAGCGCATGGATATTTCAAGGACATCAATAAAACCAAACTTTTCCTGTCTGAGTGCATCTAAAATTTTACAGACCTGGTTGGTGGTTGGCAGGATGGTGCCAAAGAAGCCCCCTGGTTTGAGAGCTTTTCTAACATTATTAATGTAATCATACGGATTGTACATGTCGAGGAATACCGCATCAAGATTCTCTTGATGAAAACCTTCCGCAATATCCTGACAAAAAAATTCTACCCTGTGAACAAGACCGACTTTTTCTAAATTTTTTCTTGCCAGGTTCTGATTCTCTTCTTTTTGATCATACGTAAAAACTTTTCCACTTTCTCCTATGGAAAACGCAAAAGCTGTTGTTAATGCCCCGGACCCAGTTCCAGCTTCGCCAATCCGCATTCCAGGTCCAATACCCAGTCGTAGAAGAATATATCCGATTTCTTTTGGATAAATGATTTGCGTATTTCTTTTTATCCCTCTAAGAATGTCAGTCAGTGCAGGTTGTAAAACAAAAAATGGACTACCCATATGGCTGGTAATTTGAGATCCCCATGGTTTTCCAATAATGTCATCATGCTTGACTACACCGCGGTGTGATTGAAGAACACCCCCGGGAGTCAGTGTAATAATAAAATGTTTATGGTTTATGCCTACAAGCTCAACCAGATCCCCTTCATGTGCTTCTGTGCCTTGTGTGTTCCAACCCAAAATATTCACCTCGTAATTAGAATGTAGTTGATTATAAATTGTTTTTCGCTGGGTCGGTTAATACCCTCAGAACGATCCTCCCTTGACGAAGATTGCCGCATATAGTAATATTCGTTCCGCAAACAAAGGCGAGGTAGCTCAACGGTGGAGCAGTGGACTCATAAGCCATTGGTTGTGGGTTCAAATCCCACCCTCGCC
>CAZYOF010000019.1:0-64779 GCA_964648485.1 uncultured Leptolinea sp. | reverse complement strand
AGTGGTATACACCAAGGCGGCTATGGGTGGTATTAATCACCCGGCTATTGACAATGATCAGGTTCCCAAAGATGAAGCCGAGAATTCTACAGAAAGCTTTAACAAATATTTTGGGGTTGATTTTTTTGCAGGTCGCCCATACTATGGTGGACATTACGGGAATAATAACGATAACTCCTACATTTTGTTTTCTGCAAGTGGGATAAATTTTGTAATGCTCTTTTTGGAATTTGACAATAAGCCTAATAGTGAAGTTGTTGATTGGGCAAGAGATGTATTAGAGAAGTATAACGATAGGTTTGCGATCATCATCTCGCACTCTTTAATTTTCAAGAATTCAACATGGACTCCGATGGGTTTAAATATTTATCCAGTAGTGAAAGATTTTCCGAATGTAAAATTGATGACAGCCGGACATATTCCCGGCGAATCCAGGCGATCGGATGTTTATCGTGAGAACACCATCCATACCATGTTATCTGACTATCAAGCAGAGGAAAAAGGCGGCGAAGGAAAGCTGAGAATTTGGGAGTTTTTGCCGGACAATGATGTGTTGAATGTGACGACTTATTCACCCACGCTCGGTGCATATCAGATTACTGAAGAAAGCCAATTCTCATTGGATGTAGATATTGATCATCCATACATGGAAATTTACACACAAAGTCAAATTCCTTCTGGAACTGAGATTGATATTCCAATGAATGATCTTGAATTAGGAAAGGTTTATGACTGGTATGTGATAGTTGAAGATGCATACAGTCTGGTGAAAAGTCCTGTTTGGACTTTTACAGCTGAATGAGTTGCTGCCAACAAAAGAAAATGTCCGGCAAATTAATTCCACCGGGTTTTTAACAATCAACTAATTAACCTTTGCAGGAAAAATTATCTTCTCACATTGATGTTTCCAGACATCCAGAAATGTTTTAACCCAGGCATTTTCTTCGACTGCCGGTTCCAATTGGAAAGCCGGCATGAGTGGATTGTTGGAAAAGTAATATGAAAAATAATTGGCAAAATAAACAGCAACCGAAAGGGCAAATCCTCGATTGAGGTACCCCTGGATGCTGTGGTGATTGGATACAGCAATCAATATGGCTGGGGGGATTCCCCATAAACCCAACAGATAAGTGCCAATATCCGCATGGCTGGCATCAAACTGTCTTTTTTCCTCACCCAGCCAGTGAATCGAATCCTTGCCTAACATAGGACGAGAGGAATAAAAATCTTTGAAAACAACCCCGATGATTAGTTTCCCCAGATCGTGCAGCAAACCTGAAGTAAAAGCAGATGTAATAATAGATTTATCATTCGTAATGGAAGCAGCCAGCGCCCTTGATAATTGAGCAACCAGTAACGAGTGATCCCATAATCCGCCCAAACCCGCTGCCTCGAGTTTTTCCTGTTCAAAATAAGAGAATATTTGTACTGAAAGAACCAGATCGCGGATTGTATCGGTACCCAGGTAAAAGATTGCCTGTGATACATCATGAACTTCACGGGGAAGACCAAAATAAGCCGAGTTTACCAGCTGTAATAGCTTGGCTGTCATACTCATATCGGTAGAAATGATTCTGGCAGTTTTATCTAAACTGGTTTCTGGTTTGTTTAGCTCATCGATGAGTAGGGAATACGCGCTTGATTGGCTGGGCAACTTGCTAATCTGGTTGACTACTTTTTGCACTCCCTCCTCCCGCAGCATATTCGAGAGTCCCTGGAGCTGATATATTTTCGCAGCCACATCACGGGAATTCCACGGTTTTGCGATAAACTGGTGGGCAGCCAGAGCCACATTTTGAAATTGGTGAATATCTATTGGATCGATGATGGCAACCCTCATACAGCCAGGACATTCCGTCTGGATCATGGAAAGAAGTTCAACACCGTTCATCCCCGGCATATTCAAGTCAGAAATGGTAATATCCACTTTCTGATGTCTGAATACATCCAAAGCCTGTTTTCCACCCGTAGCAATTAGAACATCCCAAGCAGAGCTTATCTGTTTCAGTTCCCGTTGTAATTCTGTTAGCGGAGCTTTCTCATCATCTACCAGAAGTATTCTGTACATAATTTCACCTTTTCCCATCGATGCAGGCATGATAGTTTTTCAAATAAAGTCCCCCGGGAATATTACCCAGCCTGGAGGGTAGTCACCTGGCTTTTAGATATCTCAAAAGATACTACAGGAGCATCACAATGATATATCAACCTTTATGAAATACCATAAAAAAGGGTTAAATATGCAAATTATTCTTAATGAACCTTGACTGGGGGTATATTCTCTTTATAATCATCTTAATCCATGCCCGGAACTATCGATCAGAAAAACTCAGAGAGTGCGCGGATGGTGAAAGCGTACAACAAACCGATCGTTTCCACTCCGGCGCTCTACTTCAAGAGCAGGATCCCCTGGAGAGCATCGCCTAAGGGGGACGGGAAAGCCCGTTACTGCTAAAAAGAGGTCCCATTATTAATGGGATGAATGCAGGTGGCACCACGAAACAGCCCCTTCGTCCTGCAATGGAGAGGGGCTGCGTATTTTCTAAAGGAGGTGCTATGTTTGATATCAATCTCATTCGTGAAAACCCGGAACTGGTGAAGGAATCACTGCGAAAACGCCAGATGGATCCGGAACCAATTGCCACCATCCAATCCCTGGATGCGAGAAGGCGCGCAACACTGCTTGAAGTAGAAACCCTTAAAGCAGAACGGAATGCTGTATCCAAAGAAATCAGCCAGATGAAAGATCCTGCCCTTCGCCAGGCAAAAATCGATTCCACTCGACAGCTAGGCGACAAGATCACTCAATTGGATGATAAAGTCAAAGCAATTGAAGAAGAATTAGATGGGCTAATTGCCACTATCCCTAACATGCCTGCAGATGTCGTACCGCTGGGCAAAGATGAACACGAGAATGTGGTAGTTAAGACCTATGCAGAACCGAGAGATCTTGGCTTTCCGGCGAAACCTCACTGGGACCTTGGACCGGCATTGGGAATAATTGATTTTGAACAGGGAATTAAACTCACCGGGTCACGTTTCTATGTTTTAAGTGGAGCAGGCGCCCGGTTACAGCGAGCATTAATTGCCTGGATGTTGGATTTGCACATCCGCCAGGGATATACCGAGAAGTATACGCCTTTCATGGTGAAGAGTGATGTTTTATTCGCATCCGGTCAATTGCCAAAATTCCGCGATAATCTCTATCACGATGCTGAAGAAGACTTCTGGATGGTTCCAACTGCCGAAGTTCCACTGACAGGTTTACATGCAGGAGAATTTCTGGAAGAAGCTGCTCTTCCACTCCACTACACAGCTTATACTCCCTGTTTCCGTCGTGAAAAAATGAGCGCCGGTAGAGATGTACGCGGAATTAAGAGAGGTCATCAATTTGACAAAGTGGAGATGTATAAATATACCCTACCTGAAAATTCAATGCAGGAATTGGAAAAAATGCTCAATGACGCGACCGCAACTGCCGAACTATTAGGGCTGCCTTACCGCGTAATTCAACTTTGTACTGGTGACCTTGGATTTAACGCCTGTATCACTTACGATGTCGAAGTGTGGGCACCCGGGTGCGGAGAGTGGCTGGAAGTCTCTTCTGTCTCGAATGTGGGCGATTTTCAAGCTCGCCGGGCAAATATTAAATACCGTCCAGCCGATGGAGGAAAGCCACGCCTCGTGCATACATTAAACGGATCCGGATTGGGCTTGCCACGAACATTAATCGCTGTTCTCGAAAACTATCAGCAACCTGATGGCTCTATCAGAGTACCAGAAGTCCTTAAGCCCTGGATGGGTGGAATTGAAGTAATCAAACCGGAATAATGAATACACAAATTTGGGATCTTATCGTTGTAGGATTGGTTGCCGGGACCATGGTGGTCAGCTGGGTGGGGTTGATTATTCCAATTTTTCCGGGATTGAATATTATCTGGATGGCATCTTTAGCGTGGGCAATTTACCATGGCTTTGAGTTTCCGGGCTGGATCTTCTTTAGCATCATCAGCTTGTTAATGATTATCGGCAACCTGATGGATAATATCTTCGTAAGCGGGAAAGCCAAACTAACTGGTGCAAGCTGGTGGTCTATCATTGTTGGCAACATTTCTGCGATCATTGGCGCAATCTTGCTGCCTCCATTTGGTGGTTTGCTTTTCATCGTGCTCGGAGTTCTGGCTGTGGAGTTGATCCGGCACAAAAACTTTAAAAAAGCGGTGGAGACTTCCAAAGAAATGCTGTTTGGATTTGGATGGGCAATCCTTGCCCGACTTGCCGTTGGGGGCGTAATGATAGCTTTATGGATAATCTGGGCATTTGTTCTTGCTCCAGGTATCTGAAATTTCGGCAAAAAAAGAGTCTCAAAATATTTTGAGACTCTTTTTATTTCCAATTAAAGACTATTTTGAAGTTAACCTTCTTTACTCTTCAATAATTTCGTACTTGGTATAAATTGGAAAAGTCTTACTGAGCATGGATTGTGCCGGGCAATACTTCTTAGCTGATAGCTGAATAGCTCTTTCAACTGCCGCAGGATCAATCCCCTTACCTGTCACTTTATATAAGATGGTTGCTTCTGTGAAGACCTTCGGGTGCTCTTCCGCTCTGCTGGCAGACACACTCACCTCAAATTTGCTGACTGCCTGACGCTTTTTAGCAAGAATGGAAATGACATCCATAGCTGTGCAGCCTGCTAACCCGATTGCAATTAATTCCATAGGCTTTGAACCGCTTCCATCACCACCTTCTTCCACTTTGGCATCCAGTGGGATGGGAAATCCGCTTTCCGCGATCCCGGTAAAGCTCATCTTTTGATTCCAGGTTACTTTTGCTTCCATTATCCCTCCATATCTCGATAGACTAATTTAGATATTTTTTAATTTCTTCCACCAGCATCTCTTCTGGACCGGAGCCGATCATCGTAATTTCTCCATCATTGATCGCTGTATGTGGAACACCCGAGACGCCGTATTGATTGGATAAGCTGGCAAACTCATTCGCTTCAATCATCTCCGCCTGCACGAAAGGGCTCTCCAGTGCCATACTATGTGCGAGGGTAACAGCTCGTGGACAATATGGGCAGGTCGGGGTTACAAAAACCCGCAAATAAATTTCTTTATCAAGTTTTGCTAAAAACTCTCTGGTTGCTGGTTTTAATCCAGGTTCCCGGCTGGAAACCAGCAGGATGCTATTGATAAGAGAGGTAAATTCATGTCCAGCAGGTATCCCTAAAAAGCGTATACCATAATCAATCAATTGGTCATTATCAACCCCGGCAATGACTATCGCCGGAACCGCACTAACGGCATATTGCTTTGCAACATCATCATCCCGATCGATATCAAAATTCTCAATAGATAATGCCGAGTTTAATGTGACAATTTCTTCCAGTAATTGCTTCGTTTGATCGCAATAATCGCAGTTTTCTTTCCCACTAAAAAATAACACTTTAACTGGATTTTGCATCATTTCAGCCAATACATCTTTTACCTGTACAGTTACATCTTCATTTAATAATTTTTCCATATTTTATCCTTACTCCTCGCCGAGGAGATTACGCTTATCAGGTGAAACAACTTCCTTCTACATAACCACATGAAGGACAAATCAGGTTCAGAAAATGATCATAGATCAATTTTTCTTTCTGGCATGCCGGACATATTCTGTCAGTTACACCGGATCTCTCAAATATCACCGATGAAGGCTCACCTTCTTCTGTATTTGGTTGATTAAAAATTTCGCCCATCTATTTGTCTCTTTGGTAATCTTCCAGTTTTAATGCCTGGTAAAGCCGCTCAGTCATTGCCTCAGGTACTTTTTTATCAAGATTCGTTCTTTGATAAAGATATATGGTTTTCTTGGTTGTATCCAGGACAATCCTGCAATTCTCACAGTTATGGATATGCTCCTCAAGTTCTTTTTTTAGATCCTCAGAGATCTCACCATCAAT
Organism: uncultured Leptolinea sp.; assembly: GCA_964648485.1. Lineage (GTDB taxonomy): Bacteria > Chloroflexota > Anaerolineae > Anaerolineales > Anaerolineaceae > DAIOEK01. The sequence continues at coordinate 58,826 of CAZYOF010000019.1, read as the reverse complement.
GTATTCAGAAAGATGACCCAGCAGGTCATGGCAATGATCATGAGAGTGTTCAGTCATTTTTATTCACCATTCTTTCACTAAAATACTTTGAAAGCATCTCTCGTAATTGCAATCTTGCCCGTAAAAGTCTTGTTTTTACTGTCATTTCAGTTATGCCTAAGGATGATGCAGTATCCCTTATGGAGAGGTCTTCAAGATCCCTCAAAATAAAGACTAACCGGTACTTTTCAGGGAGGTTGTGAATAGCTTCTTCGAGTTTGTTTTTTACTTCCACTTCAAGAAAAGATTCTTCTGGCAGACAACACCAGTCAATGATTTCCTTTGGTTCCATACCTTCTTCATTTTCATCGGAATCAGACTGGTCTTCTAAAGAACCAACTATTCTTTTTCCCTTTCTCAGAAGCATCAATGCCTCATTGACAGCGATTCGATAAATCCAGGTGGATAAATCTGACCTCTCTTGAAAGCTATTGATACCATTCATCACCTTTATAAAGGTTTCCTGGAGTACATCTTCAGCGTCCTGCTCTGAGACAAGCATTCGTGAAGCCATCCGGTAGATCGGCGTGGAGTAATTCTCCACCAATTTTGCAAGCTCTGACTTATCACCTGCTCGAAGCTTATCTAATGAAATACCCTGATTTTGTTGATTTATCATTTTGATGATTAACTTATGAAAAAGTTACACTAAGAAATTAACGGCCATGTGGGAAGGGCATCCATATCAAATGATGATATTTGTCCGTTAATTAACCGGTAATACCCTGCGCTGGCGATCATGGCTGCATTATCAGTACAGAGTGATATGTGTGGAATGTGTACGGGAAGATAAGAATGGAGTTTGAATGCCTCGCGCAATGCTTTATTTGCTGATACTCCTCCAGCAACGATGATTTCCTTTGCATTAAAATCTGCTGCAGATTTGATGGTTTTCGTTACGAGAGTATCTACGACAGCAGCTTGAAAACTGGCTGCCATATCTGCAACAGGAACAGGAAGGTGATTCTCTTCATACTTTTTAACTGCCCGGAGAACAGCGGTCTTTATTCCGCTAAAGGAGAAATCCCACTCATTATCGAGCCGTGCACGCGGGAAATTGAATGCTTTCGGATTTCCATCTTCCGCAGCAAGTTGAATGGAAGGTCCGCCCGGATATGAAAGTCCGAGCAGCCTTGCAACTTTATCAAATGCTTCACCTGCTGCATCATCCTGCGTCTTGCCTAATTGTTGATACTGCAGGTGGTCTTTGATGAGTATCAGCTCGGTATGTCCGCCAGAAACGAGTAATGCCATGAGGGGAAACTTAGGTTCTTGGGGAGGTTGTGTTCCATCCGGGTAGCTTTCTGCAGGATATACCCAGGCAGAATAGATATGACCTTCGAGATGATTTACCCCAATCAGAGGTATGTTCCTTCCGAGTGCCAGACCCTTTGCCATATTAAGACCTACTACCAGTGATCCTGCCAGCCCGGGTCCTTGGGTTACAGCAATTGCATCGATCTCCTGAAGGGTGACATGAGCCTTTTGCAGTGCCTGATCTACCACGCCATAGATCGTACGGATATGCTGGCGAGATGCCACTTCAGGGAAAACACCACCATACTGTGCATGTAAATCTATCTGAGTTGCGATTACACTGGAATGAAGTTTGCGACCATCTTCCAATACTGCCGCAGCTGTTTCATCGCAAGATGATTCAATACCCAGTATCCGCGCGGGAATAGCCATTCCTTATTGTCCTTTCATCGGAAGTACGAAATCTTTAGGGTAATCCACACAAAGTTTAATGCTGCCATCCATATCCACATAATATGTATCTTCGATCCGCACCCCCATCCCTCTTTCAGGATAATACAGACCCGGTTCAATCGTGAATACCATTCCTGGAGCTAACACATCTTCAGATTGATCGTACGTGCTAAACCAGGGTTTCTCATGGACATTCAACCCCAATCCATGAGCAAGAGTATGGTTATATCCATCGGTTGTCTTCGGATTGGATTGAATGGTTGGGTGCCCCATTTTTTCGAACAATTCGCAAGTCATTTTCTGATATTCCCTGCAAAGTGTACCGGATTTTAGAGCAGGGACTACCGTTTCATAGACCTCCCTGACCTGATTGTAAAGGGTTTGCGCTTCTCCTGGAGCATAACCAAGACACCAACTCCTGGTGAAATCATAGAAATATCCACCGCCCTTTTCACATGGATAGATATCAAAAACGATGGTCTTACCCAGGGTAATCTGATCTGTTGGATTTCCACAGGAATGCCCTATCCCTGCATCTCTGCCAATAGAGAAAATGGTGTCTTCAGGATTCTCCACGCCTTCTTCTGCAAGCCAAAGGTTTATTCGGTTTTTTACATCTGCAACTGTTAACGGTTTATCATCAAAATAAAGGACTTCGTCTTTCACTTCGCGAGTTTGTAAAAAGTCAGCGACTCTACCAACCACTCTGGTGGTCACTTTCCCCATTTTTATTATCCGGTCTAATTCAGATCGGTCTTTAGTTATCCTGGCTTTTCCTAATACAGATTTTTCTGCTTCACCTATCAACGAAATTTCTGGCATTAACTTCTGAAAAGCCTGGAGAACCGGCCAATAAAAACTGATATCAATATTGCCAAGCAAGGCTACCCTTCCGCTGGTCAAGCCTGATTTTTCAAAAAATAATTTAATTAATTGAGCTTCAGTTTGTTCTTTCGCACCATTATTTTGTTTAAGCAAGTCAAAATAATTAAAATCAGAAAATGTGTAGATTTTAAAACCAGATTTGGCTGCTTCTTCCCTTTCCATCGGATTCACACATAGGATAGGCGTTTCGCCTTGTCTTTTGATCAACATAGCATCACTAAAATGCCCTCCCCCAGTGAGATATACCATGGGAGGATTATGCATACCCGAACCAATTACAAATATTCCATCCAAGTTATCCTGTTTCATCAATGCATCTAGTTCGTTCTTCATCTCTGTTCTCCTTGATTTAGAACCTGTTTAACCAATCCAAGAAATATTTCATCCTGTGCTGGGAAAATTGTCCGTGGATCAAACACAACTCGATCATCCTCAATGCGCGCAATAATCGGAGTAGCTAACTTTCGAAGCCTGGCAAGAAAAGTTTGAGGAGATCTAACCGATAGCACCCATAATTTGGTTGGCAATGTTTCTCCCGGTAGGCTTCCTCCACCGATGGTTGAAAATCCATCGACTACTTCACCCGTCTTCAATTCTGACTGCCACGAAACTGCCCGCTGGTTGATCAATTCTGGTGACATGGATATCATTTGCCAAACAGGTATTTTTTGCTCATACTCATCCTTGAGATAGTGCGTAAGTGTTGATTGCAGTCCGGCAAGACAAATCTTATCTGCCCGAACCGCTCTTGCAAGGGGATGTTTGCGAATTGTTTTTAACAAGACTTCTTTTCCAAGAATTATTCCTGCTTGAGGGCCACCCAGTAGTTTGTCTCCAGAGAAACAGACAATATCGGTTCCCGCAGAGAGTGAATCCTGAATGGTAGGTTCATGCGTCAGACCATAGGTTGATGTTTCAACCAGACATCCTGACCCCAGATCATCAATCACAATAGCACCGTAGCTGTGGGCAAGTTTTACCAGCTCACTAAATGCAGGTTCTTCAGTAAAACCGATAATTTTAAAATTGGATGTGTGAGCTCGTACGATTACCCGGACCCCATCATCTAAGGCTGCCTGAAAATCCGATATTCTTGTCCGGTTTGTCGTGCCCACCTCTACCAGCTTTACACCTGATTGACGCATCACATCTGGCACACGAAATCCGCCACCAATTTCCACCAGTTGAGACCGTGATATGGCAGCTTTCTTACGTGATGCCAGTGCAGAAAGGACAAGAAGAACAGCACCAGCATTATTATTGACTACCAGTGCGCTTTCAGCTTCAGTTATCCTTTTTAAGATTTCCAGAGCATGAACATGACGTGATCCTCGAACACCTCTGGCAGCATCATATTCCAATGTGTTGTAATTTTGGGATACTACTGTCATTGCCTCAATTGTTTCAATTGATAACGGAGACCTTCCCAAATTCGTATGGATAATGACACCGGTAGCATTGATCACCGGGATGAGGGATACTTCTAACCATGATTGCAGGCGAACTGTTGTAAGATCCATTATCCCCTGGACATCAGGAATACCGGATATTTTATCCATACGGATATCATCCAGAACTTCTCTGATTGCCTTCAAGAGCAGGTTTCTTCCAATTTGGGCGCGTAATATTTGCGCTGATTCGCTGGAGAGAAGCACATCAACAGAAGGCAGCGCACGATTATTCTTCATTCGATTTGATCATCCGGCGGCAGAAAACCTTCATAGATCTGGTCTTCAGATTCGGTAGAATTTTCCAACTTATCATCAGGGTTCCAGCGAGATTTCTCCCTCATCCTAATAAAGCCTTCAATTACAACCAATCCAGTCGCAATTGCTACTCCAATCGTTGGCGTGAGGATCCTGCCCAATTGCAGCCAGGTGAGAACCCCTGCATAAACCCCGATCCAGGAAGCTTGCCTGATTACAACATTAGTGTCAATTGGAGGAATGCTCGGAAATCGGATATTTAAAAACACGATCATGGGTAATCCAGTACCAGTCATGGCTATGGTAATGAAAAAAAAGAACAACCATCTTGGACCCAAAGTTGGCAAGGTATTGTTTACCAGAAAGATGATTCCACCCCAACCAACCACAGCCAGCAAAATCGAAAAAGGTAGAAATGCTCGAAATGGAGGTAACTTTCGCGGATAAATAGTTGGTTCCATGATTAAATTATTATATCTCAATCATGCAGGAAGAGATTTTTCATACATGATAAAAATCAGCCTTCTGTATCATATTAGCCTCAGAAACCTGATTTATAATGTTCGAAGATGGTGATCCATGATAAAAATAATCTTACCTGTTTGTTTTAGTCTTTGTATCATAATAAGTGGCTGTGGGGGATTTACTACCCGGTATGACCTCACCACCTTAACACCCGCCCGGTTTCAACCAACTGCTACTTCAACTGTCATTCCTTTTAAAAATTCAGACCTGACTGAAAGCCAGGTGTTCAGCTATGCATGGGATGATACTTCTCTCTTGACAAAAGATCTGAATTCGACAGAGTTAGAGAAAATAAGTACGTATGATCATTTCCCCCGTTATCGAATCGAAATCAAGATTGATAAAGACTTGAAGCAAATTTCAGGAATACAGGAAGTATTATTCACCAATACAGAGGATCAGAGTCTGGATAAAATTGTTTTTCGTATGTATCCTGCACTGTTTGGAGCGACGATTCAATGGAATGAAATTCGAATAAACGGACAGATAAATAAATATCAATTATCTTCTGCTAATTCTGTTTTGCAGCTTCCACTAAAGACAAATTTAAAACCAGATGAGTCGGTAATCATCTCCCTCTCTTATACATACCAAATGCCTGAGGATGGGAGTGCGAATTACAACATCTTCTCCTCAAGCGACAACCTTCTGACGCTTGCCCATTTTTACCCAATGCTGGCTGTCTTCGATGAGAATGGATGGCATGAGGAGATTCCCCCTCAATTCGGTGATGTAACTTACAGCGATGCAGCATTTTTTCTGGTAAGGATTATTGCTCCAGAAGATGTAATTATTGTAACCAGTGGACAGCAGATCGAGAACCAGAGAGACAGCGGTTTTCAAAATGTAGTTATTTCGGCTGGTCCAGCGAGAGATTTCTATATTTGCGCTGGCTCAGACCTTATTAAAGAAGAAACACAGGTGTCGGGGGTTACTGTCAGAAGTTTTGCACCCGCCAATCTATCTGCCGGTCGGAAGGCTGCCTTAACTGCGGCGGCAACAGCCATTCGCACATTTTCTGATCTGCTGGGCGATTATCCATACCGGGAATTTGACGTCGTTGCAACTCATACCAATGCATTGGGTGTGGAATATCCTGGTCTGACAACAATCAATCAACAAATCTATAACCTGGATGAAGATTCTGATGGCGTTCCTTACAGTGTTCTTCTGGAGTCAGTCATTGCCCACGAAACTGCACATCAGTGGTTATATAACGAAGTGGGAAATGACCAGGTGAATGAACCCTGGCTGGATGAATCACTTACGCAGTATGCAACATACCGATACTATGTTGAACAGTATGGAACTCAAGCTGCCCAAGGATACTTACAGGATTTCTACGGACGGTGGGATCGTGTCGATAGAGCAACCATTCCAATTGGCAAGCCAGTTGAATATTATGCTGATGGAAGTTATAGCGCGATCGTCTATGGTCGAGGAGCCCTGTTTTTCTATGGACTTGAACAACGATATGGTAAAACAATGATGGACAATTTCTTCCATGCATATGTGAAAAAATTCTCCTGGGATCTCGTCTCATCCCAGGAGATGAAAGACAGCCTTGAAGCCGCCTGTCAATGTAATCTCAACCAGATGTTTACGGAGTGGGTAGAGTAGATGCCCTCTCTACAACATAAGGAACCGCAATGATGAATAATCTGCCCCACGATAACTCGTTATCCTGGGCGATGCAGGTTTGCATTACCAGGTGGGGGTCTCCTTTGTAAACCATTTCGAAGAGTGTAGAAGCTGAAACTACCTCACCTGTTACCAGATCTTTGAAGTTGGAAGCGGGGCTGTTGGGTGATAACGCCTGGTATGACAGTATTTTTTCTACAATGAATTTCTCGGTTTTTTCACTACCATAAAGAACGTAAATCTCATCGTTGACTTCTACATCTGAGAAGGTGCTTCCACCGGCAAAATTATGTGCCAGCAAACCAATCGTTCCAAATTGTTCAGCCATTCTGAATTGGGTGGCAACTCCCGCAACAGATGAGACAAATGCATCTTTTCCTGCAGGCTGCTGCATTACCCTGAGCGCTAAAGTATCTTTTACATATACGCCACGTACTTGATCTTCACCATCCCTCACAGATTTTGAGAATTCCGTGTAAGAAACTGAAAATCCAGATGTGTTGGTTTCACCATCTGCGGTTACCGGAATAATGGCAGCATTGGCAGTTGAGAAAGGAAAAACACTGGAAACAACCATGAATACCAGTGTAAAAATGATTAGAAAATTAATTTTGCGATCAGCCATCTTGTCCTCTTGGACAGGGCTTGACCGCGCAGCTTGGGTTGTTTACCGAAGGGGAATTCCATTGGAATGTTGATTTCGGCGGCCTGGCAGTCATTGCTTTACGCTTTAGACCCATAGCTTTGCGGCGCCGGTTTTCACCGGGTGTGCCCTTATCGATTCAAATCTTAAGGTACCAATAATACATCTAGACTGATTATAGGTTAGCATATGGTTAGTTTCATTAATATAACCTTACATAAACCTTACAATAGAGGCAAATGTGGTCCAATTTGCTCCTATTGCAATCCGCCATTTATCTTTAAATAGAATCCTTCTATTTGAAATCAGTACGCAAGCTGGTTGGATATATAATGAAAAGGATCAAATACTATTAAAGATTTGCTATATAGCTTGATAGAGAAAGGATGGCGCTGATAATGTCACCACAGGAAAGTTTTTTACGAAAACCGTTTTCTCCAACTAAATTGGAACTTATAAAACCGGTTCCCTCCGATATTGAAATTGCCCAATCTGCAACTTTGAAACCCATCAGTATAGTGGCAGATGAGATTGGCATTCTAAGTGAGGAACTTGAACTTTATGGTAGCCATAAGGCAAAAGTAAAGCTGGAGATTCTGGATCGTTTGAAGGATCATCCGAATGGAAAGTATGTCGATGTCACTGCGATCACACCCACACCGTTGGGGGAAGGAAAAACAACAACCACAGTTGGATTAAGCCAGGCTTTAGGAGCACATCTGCAAAAATCTGTTATCACCTGTATTCGACAACCCAGCCAGGGACCAACCTTTGGAATTAAAGGCGGTGCCGCAGGCGGTGGATACAGCCAGGTGATACCAATGGAAGAATTTAACCTCCACCTGACGGGAGATATTCATGCGATCACAGCTGCAAATAACCTGCTTGCAGCGGCAATCGATGCCCGGATGCTGCATGAATCAGGCGCAACAGACGAACAATTATTCAATCGGCTTTGCCCGCCAGATAAAAAAGGGAAACGTACATTTGGAAAAGGGTTACTCGGTCGCCTGGCTAAGCTTGGAATCACAAAGACAAATCCTGATGACCTGACAACTGAAGAACGTAACCGATTGTGCCGTCTCGATATTGATCCCGACACCATCACCTGGAAGCGGGTTATGGATACCAATGACCGCTTGCTACGTGGAATTACCGTTGGAAAGGGTCCGGAAGAGATTGGACATGAGAGGGATACCGGATTTGATATCACGGTTGCGAGCGAAATTATGGCAATTCTGGCACTCACAACCAGCCTAAGGGATATGCGTGAGAGATTCGGCAAGATGGTAATAGGTTTGAGCCGTTCTGGTGAAGCTATTACTGCTGAAGATATTGGCATCGCGGGCGCACTTACTGTATTAATGCGTGATGCCATAAAACCCAATTTGATGCAGACTCTAGAAGGAACGCCCGTATTTGTCCACGCTGGACCATTCGCGAATATTGCACATGGTAATAGCTCCATTCTGGCTGACCAGATCGCATTAAAACTGGCTGATTACGTAGTTACTGAATCTGGCTTTGGTGCGGATATTGGTATGGAAAAATTTATGGATATTAAGTGCCGAACTTCCGGATTGGTACCCAATGTTGTCGTGCTGGTAGCTACAGTTCGAGCGCTAAAGATGCATGGGGGAGGTCCCAAGGTGGTTGCGGGCAAACCATTGGATCCTGCTTATACTGATGAGAATCTCGACCTGCTTCGGGCAGGGTTACCGAATATGGAACATCATATCTCCATTGCCCGAAAATTTGGCATACCGGTAGTAGTTGCAGTTAATACATTTGCCACCGATACTTCTGCCGAGTTAGAACTGATCCGTGAAGCAGCGATCCGTGCCGGGGCAGAGGATGCCGTTGTCAGCCGCCATTGGGAAGAAGGCGGCGCAGGAGCAGTTGCACTGGCTGAAGCTGTAGTTAAGGCAGCCGAAAAGCCAAGCCAGTTTAATTTCTTATACCCCCTGGAAATTTCGATCAAGGATAAGATTGAAGTCATTGCAAAAGAAATTTATGGTGCAGATGGCGTGGATTACACTCCAGAAGCAGATGACCAGATTAATGCTTATACCCGGCTTGGCTTTGGAACTCTGCCCATTTGCATGGCAAAAACGCATCTCTCCCTCTCAGCTGACCCAACTATAAAGGGTGTTCCCAAGGGCTTCCGGGTTACAGTCAGGGAGATCCGGGCATCTGTTGGAGCGGGATTTCTATACCCGCTGCTCGGTAAGATGAGCACCATGCCGGGTTTACCAACCCGCCCTGCCTTTTATGATATCGATCTGGACCTTGAAACCGGAAAAGTACTTGGACTTTTCTAATTCAAGAGGATAATAAAAGAGATATGAGGATAGTCATTAACCTCATATCTCTTTTATTTTAGAGCTAACAAACTAATTCATACCTACTTTTTTACTTCTGCGCTCCATAAGCACCACATCACGCCATTGTCTATTTAATTTTCCCAGCCGTTCCCTTTTACCAACCAGGCGAAATCCACTGATGAGATGGAGGCGAATGCTGGCTTCATTTTCAGAGAGTATGGATGATTGCAATGTCCAGATACCATTTGCTTCCGAGTCTTGTATCAAGCGCTGCAGCAGTTTCTTTCCAATACCTTTACCACGTGAAGTCTGCGCGACATAAACACTGACTTCCATCACCCCTGAATATACTTCGCGGTTGGAAACTGGAGAAAGTGCAGCCCACCCTACAATCCCCAATAAATATTCTTCTGCTACCAGGCGGCAGGTTTGGATATGTGCTTTATCCCATTTTTTCCATTCGGGTGATTGTGTTTCAAAGGTAGCCAGTTCGGTGGCGATCCCTTCTTCGTAAATCGATCGAACAATTTGCCAATCTTCAGGCTTCATTTCCCGGATATTTAAATCCACAGGAACACCTCACTTTGATGCATTAACGATTAAGCCATTTTTCCACCACACGAGGTAACTCGATGGATGATCCAATGCGGGTGGTGCAGCGAGGAATTGAATCTAAGAATAGCTTACCATATTTCTTGGTAAGTATGCGTTTATCTAGAATAACAACTACGCCTCGATCAGATTTTGTTCGGATCAACCTGCCAAATCCCTGTCTAAAACGTAAAATAGCTTCTGGCAGATTGTATTCATTAAATGGATCATCAAAAGTCTCTCCACGCGCAGCTATAATGGGGTCAGAAGGGACATCAAATGGAATCTTGGTAATTGCCAGCACAGAGAGGGCTTGCCCGGGAACATCGATACCTTCCCAAAATGAGCGGGTTCCCAGAAGCACAGATTTTTCGTTGCTCTTGAAACTTTCTAGCAGACTTGCTGCCGAGGCACCTTCTGCCTGTTCATAGACAGTAATCCCTTTATCTATCAGGAGCGGGCTTAAATAGGCTGATGTCTGCTTCAGTTGAGAGTAACTGGTAAATAGAGCCAGCAGACGTCCTTCAGTAGTTTTACTTAAGCGTAACAGGATATTGTTTAACTCCTGCTGATAGCTGGATCCCATGGTGGGTTCCGGGATGTCATTAACCAGATAGAGCATAGCTGCATCTTCGTAATCAAAGGGAGAACCAACCGCCAGTTCATCGGCATCTTCCGCCTCAAGCCTGCCGCGTAAATAAGAAAAATCACCGGCTGTTGTCAGGGTAGCAGATGTGACAATGATTGAATTTTTTTGGTTCCAGAGATGCTGCCGCATCATTGGTCCGATCTGCAAAGGCGCTGCATTTAGACTGATGCGGCTGCCTGTATTGTTCATCTCCACCCAGTACACGCGGTCGGTAGCTGGATTGGACACCAATCCATTCAGGTTAGTTTGGATTTCGGAAAAGCGGCGAATCAGGGTACCGATGGATCCCTGTGAATCGGTTAAATCATCCGAATCGATTTCCTGATGGTCACCAATCCAGGTATATATTGATGTTACCTGGCTGATTACTTGCTTGAGAGATGAGTTGAGATCATCCCACAATATTTCCACCGCCGACCAATCCGGTTGAGTACGTGTTCCTGAAGTAATTCGTACCTGTTGAGAGTAGTTCACTGATTGCCCGGGATTCTCCTGCATTTTCAAGAAATCTTCTATCTCCCTGAAAAATCCCTGCAACTGGCGCTGAACACGGGCAGCTGTATCAGTGGTACTTTTTATTTCCTTCTCTAAAGCAGCCAGATCGCCGGGAGAGATTACCCGGTGGATGATGTTAAGGAATCTACCCAGAACTCCACTGGAAGAACCACCCAGTTCTTTGAGGATGCGTTCAATTTCCTGGTAGGTAACCCTGAATGCTAAAGCATTGGTTGTGGCATCCTCAAGGTGGTGACCTTCATCTACTATTAAGTATTGATATTCTGGTAAAACGCGACTTCCGGTAGAGATATCTGCCAGGAGAAGGGCATGATTAACAACAATCAGGTGGGCTGATTGAGCAGCCTGATGTGCCTGGTAAAAGGGACAGGCACCACCGGTTCGTTTTATGCAATTTTCAATTGAGCAGGCTTCATCGTCTGCCGAGAGTTTACTCCAGGCATCGCGTTCATCCGGCCCGGTCAGATTGATCTCAGTCCTGTCCCCACTGCCGCCCCGGCTCAGCCAGACCAGTACTTTGGCAAGCACCCGCATTTCTTCGAGTGATTCGGGTGGGCGTAAACGGGCAGCTTCCAATCGTCGCGGACAAAGGTAATTGTTCTTTCCTTTTAATACGCAAGTCTGTAAATCCAAGCTGAGCGCTTCTTTTAGATCAGGAATATCTTTTTTAATTAATTGTTCCTGCAGATTGATGGTATTGGTCGAGATAACCACCCTGGCATTATTTTGAAGTGCCCAGAAAGCTGCCGGGATCAGATACCCGTAAGATTTTCCGGTTCCAGTGGCTGCTTCCACCAAAAGATGTGCACCGATATTGAAGGAATCCGCTACCTTGCGGAGCATCTCCACCTGTTGGGAGCGGTATTCAAAACCAGAAAAATGTTTCTGGAACGAACCGCCATTTTCAAGATGCGAGGCGATCAGTTCAATATCCAGCGCCTGCATCTCATCGCGCGGTTTGAGAGGCGCTTTGTATGAAGATACTGCAAACAAACCTTCACTAGAACCGCTGCCCTTTTTGGGAAGAATCCCCTGACGTGCTTTGCGCCTAAAAGCCCACTCCATTGGCAAGCGTGCTCCCCACTCAAAGGGTTCACTCAAACGCAGTATTTCTGACAATAAATCAGGTGATAACCCACATTCCGGATCAAGCATTCTCTTGAACAATTCCCGATAAACCTGTGCCGTCAGGCGTGCATCGGTCAGAGCATTGTGTAAGTCATCGGGCACATCAATCCCCAATTCCATTGCCAGCGCTCCCAGGTTATACCTTCTTGCATCTGGCAGTAGAATGGATGCCATTTCAAATGTATCGATCCAAGGATGATCAAATAAGATTCCTGCCTTGCGTAAAAAGCTGAGGTCAAATTTTACATTCTGCCCCAGTATGGGAGATTCCTCTACAAAAACAACCAGCTCCGGCGCAAGTGCTTTCAGCGTGGGAGCATCCACAACATTTTCATTCTTGATTCCAGTGAGCTGTGTAATGAAAGGTGGAATCTGTCTGCCGGGGTTCACATACGAGCGCCACTCATCCTGGATACCATCTTCATTAAAGCGAACGGCGCCAATCTCGATAATGGCGTCGCGGCGTGGATCCAGACCGGTGGTTTCAACATCTATTGCAACGATGGAAGGCATGCGTTGATTATACCAGCGGGTGGCAGTTGCCGCCCGCTGGTTATAATCTTGAATCAGTTTAGACTAAATCGAGTCTATTCAACTACCTCATAAACCTGGTCACCAGAAATTATTATCACCCTGTTACCAAGAGCCAATCCGGCAGCCAGGTCGGCATCGGAAGTTACCAGCCTGAAATATTCGCTTGACAGGAATTTAATCTGCACGGGTTTATCGCTAGCAGGGTCAAACCGGGTATCGATCCAGACACCATCTTTGAGGACAAAGGTGCGTGATCCAGCGGACTTCACCAAATCCTGTATGATGGGTTCAGGTTCCCCACCGCCTCCTCCGCTACCCCCACGACCGTATGCTCCGCCCAAATTCTCAGCTGCGCTCATAGCCCCGGCATCCGCTGCCTTGTTCACGGCACCGGCACCACTCACCTGAGTAGGCATAGCTGCTTGGACCGAAAATTCCTGCTCTGCAATCCGTTGCTGCGCTTCCACTCCGAGCGCATCTGGTTCAGTGACCAGATATGAAGTGTAAGGTGTGACAATCCCAAACCGTATGGATAAAGCAACGATTTGCGCAATGGTTTCCTTTTCTGCACCATGCATACGAACCTGGTTCAAGAGGTTGCCAATCTTCCGGGCAGCCCAGATTCTTGAGAGATAGGATAGCTGGACAGAATCTATTTCAGAACCATCGGAGAAAATCACGCCATCCACTATCTTTTCATAGGGTGTGTTCCCCTTTATGGCGGTTAATCTGATTTGTGCTGACCCGGAGTTCCGGTATCTGCCAGTGATAATCAGCTGAGACCCATAAAACAGATCGGGTAAAGGTGCTGGCTGAACGTCATAGATTCCCGCTCCCTGAACTGCCAGTTTTAAGTCTGTCAGAACTGGCGCGCTTATTTTTTGATAAAAGGATGATATTGTCTCTTCAGCATCCTCACCCGGTCTGACATAGGTGCTGCTGCCATGATGATTCGTTGCCAACTGATCCAGAAGGAAGGTATCTACGTCATACCCAACGCCAAAAGTAAAAAGACGGATGGATTTCCCGGCGTTTTCCTGAACGTTCCCTAATATTCGGCTGGAATTGACTTCACCGATCGTAGGCAATCCATCAGTAAGGAAGATGAGATAAGTCGGACGTGAGCCGGAATCCATCTTCACTCCGGTAAGCAATGCATCCTGGATATTGGTTGAACCGCCTGGAGAAACTCCATCCAGCCAGGCTTCTGCCATGGTGCGATTCTCAGCTGGTTGTAAATAAGGGGCGAAAGTTTCTACAGCAGATGAAAAAGTGACAATATTGAAATAATCATTTGGGTTCAGATGCTGCAAAATAAACCTTGCAGCAGAGATAGCCTGCCTGAATTTCTCCCCTTCCATGCTGCCGGAGTGATCCAAGACCAGTATCAGATTCTTGGGAAGAACATCCTCATCCACCGCAGCAGGTGGCGTGATCATCATTAAAAAGTAACCATCCTGGTCAGCTGTATCGGTAACATCCCGATAAGAAAGGAGATGTATCCCTTCTTCTGTTCCAATAGAGTAGTAAAGCAGAAAATCCTGATCCGGTTTTACTTGAGATTCCTCATAACTTGCCATCCATTGATTGGGGGTTTTGCTCGTCGCGCGGATGGGGTGTGACGGTGAGTAAACATTGAGCACCGGGCTAGGGGAGGTGATTTCCACAGTCACTGAAACACTTTCCAGCGGTTGAGCTGAAAATTTCTCTGTATTCAGGGGATAGCGGTAGGCGACCAGCCCGTTTTCAGCACTCAGCGCTTCAGTATATTCCAATTCAATGCGGCGCTCTTCTCCGGGTGCAATGGGAAAAATGCGAGCCATTACCGCGCCCCGGTCTGCATATTCAAGTAATGCAGGATCCCGGAGTTCCCTTACAATTTTCTCATATTCAGCGCGTGCAGAGTCGGCATCCAGCACCTTGCCTTCCACGGGTTTTCCATCCACCCAAAGTTTGAAATTCGTAACCACCGCTCCACGGGAAATCGGAAAAGTATAAACACCTTCCACAGTCCAATCGTTGGTGTTCTCGAAAACCTGATCTACACGGGTTACTGCCACCTGATCATTGATATTAACGGTAACGTAATGGTATTTAATATTCAAGGGAGTCATATGCCATGGCGGGCAAGGCTGTGGCCAGCACGCAGGCAGATCAGGGATAATAATCCCATCCGCTGAAACACTGCTCAAGGGTAGAAATGCAGCGATCAAAGCAATAAATATGGTAAAGATCCAGGTTCTTCGCATCATATCCTCCTCCACTCAGACAACCTATACAGAAAACGAAAACCCGGGGAGTTTTGTTCCCCGGGCACGCAAAAGCCATAGAGCGGATTATGACTACTGGCGGTTCTGGTTTTCTTCCAACGCCTGTGCAGCCAGATGGTATTGTGGCTCCAGCTCCAAAACACGTTCATAAATCAGGGTGGATTTCTCGAAATCACCGGTTGCATCCAGGCAGCGACCTAGCATATAAAGTGCGTCTGGATCCTGGGGACGGACTTCAAGGAATTTCACCAGCATATTCATGCCCTCCATTACCTTCTCTTCTTGAGGCAGTAACGACTGGATGAGATTTTTCACTAAATGCGGATTTTCAGGATCATGCTCCAACCCGGAGCGCAGGGCGGCTTCTGCCGATTGATTCTCACCCACCAGCAGGTAAGCTACCCCCAGGTTGTTCCAGGCTTCGATATGTTCAGGAACCATGCTGGTAATAATCTGCAATGATTTAATGGCTTCACGGTAGTTCTGCTTCTGCATTGCTTTGCCTGCCTGAGCAAGGATTTCATCCAGATTGACTTCCTTGATGTCAGTGGCAGGGGTAATTGTCTTCTTCGCCATAGGTATCCTCTTTTGTTATCACATTGTACTCAATTTTTCAATATACAAACAAATCCATAGATTTAGATAAATTGAGTTCTTCCACGTGACAATCCTACAATAAAGTGTGCTCATTTTGAATAAAGGAAAGCTGAAAGAGCCATTAACACCTCATAAACAAAATCCAATCATGATCAAATTTTGCTTTTTCATTCGTACACGGCAATCTCATGTTGGATGTTTGAAATGAGGGGAGAAATTTTTGGATTTAATACCAGAAGATAAATGGTAAGTAAGCCATTATTTGAATAAAAAATTTACGCAGTTTTTATGCCCTCAATTCCTCAAGAATCTATCAGGCGAGACGACAACAGAATAAGACAAAACAGACCTAATGGAAAACCAGTTGAGGAGGTTGTTATCGAAAGAAAATAACAAATACAGCAGGAAGTCCACCATCGGTCGGTGACGTTGGGAAAAGGGCAAAACCCGGCGCACAAAAAATCTCAAAGATGCCCGCGAAACAATTTTCATAAACCAAGGGGAAGGATCCCCGCCAAACACAAACATGGAGGTTTGAAATGGCTGATAATGATGTAACTCGAATTGCTGGTAATATCGGCGCTATGAATGCGCTGAACGCGTTAACCGTGATCAACAAACAGCTCTCTGTTCACCAGTCCCGGTTAGCGTCTGGTAAACGCATCAACTCCGCTGCAGATGATCCCGCTGGTCTGACAATCGCGACCAAAATGATGGCGCGCAGCGAAGGCTTGAAACAGGCTTACAGCAATATTGGTGATGCCAAGAACCTGCTCGCCGTTGCAGAATCCGGTTTGGGCAGAATTAATGAAATTCTTGTTCAAATGCGCAATAAGGCGGAAGCCGGCGCTTCTGACACCATGGGCTCAGCAGAACGCCAAGCTCTGGTGGATCAGATGATCGCCTACGCCAAACAGATTGACGATGTAGTTGCCCAAACCAAATGGACGAGCTCCAGCCCGAGCTTGATCGGTGGCTTTTATAACGCAACCGCATTGACCTTCCAGACTGGTGTGGACCAGGGCGAAACCACCACCTTGAGTGGCCTGGCAAATATGAGCGCCAGTGGTGGTGCTGCTTCTTTGAATATCGCAGAAACTTCATCATCGCTGCGTAGTTCAGCCAATGAGAGTGGTGTGATATCTGCTTCTTCTGTAGCTGCGCCAACCAACAGCAACCTGGTTGAGCTCACCGGCGGCACCTATCGCGTAGAAGTTGATTACGGTACTGACGGTACTGATGCGACTGTCCAATTGTTCGTGAATGGTTCCAGCACTCCCGTCATGGTTGACGCCGATAATGATGTAGACACAGAAGCAATCGACGCAGAAGTAGCAGTAGACCTTTCAGCTGGTGGTACCGTTGATTTCGGTAATGGATTATCCGTTACCATTGATGCGGGAACATCAGGTACCGCCTCGGGTACAGTCGATTACACCCCTGCAAGCTCGGATTACGCTCTCCGTCTTTCTGGTGGCACCAACCTGACATCCGCATCCAGTGCTGCTGATTTTGCTCAATACATGGCTGATATCAACGGAAAATTGGATACCGTCTCCGGTCAGCTCGCGCAAATCGGCGCCATGAACGGCCGCCTGACCTTCAAAGAAGATCAGATCTCTGCCGCTCAGATCAACGTCGAAGGCGCTTACAACCGAATTATGAACGCCAACATGGCCGAGGAACAGGTGAACGCTTCCAAATTCCTGATCCTGCAGCAAACCGCGACCGCGATGCTGTCACAGGCCAACGCTGCACCGCAGTTCCTGCTCTCCCTCTTCCGGTAATAGCAGGTACGGGGGCAGATAAGCTCTCAGATCCGCCGATGGTATAAAGCGGGGAGCGCCGGAAACGGCGCCCCCGCTCCACCTAAAGAAAACAACCAGAGGTACGAATGGCAAACACAATCGGGCAACTAGACTCTTCCTTCACAAATCTCATCAGTAATTTGATGACGCTGGAACGCCAGCCATTGTTGGGTTTAAACACCAAGCGCGACACGCTCAATGTGAAAAAGGCTGTCTACACCGATCTGAAGGATAAAGTCGATGCCCTTCAGGCTGCCGTCCGTACTCTGAAACCCAGTGATGCATTCTTCAGTCTCAACCCGGGTCGAAAAGTCAGTGTATCATCCAACACCACCGGCTCCACCATCGCCACCGCAGCCGCCGGTTCTACTTCTGTGCCAGGCACCTACACCATCAGCGAGGTCACCCTGGCAAAAGCGCACAGTGTTATGTCTGGCCGGATGGCTTATACAGACCAGGCGCTGGGTTATTCAGGCGCTATCCGCATGGGCGGCTACGAGACCAGAGCGGTGGCTGCATCCACGACCAATACGGTCGTAGATGGGATCACAACCGCTGCTTCAATCATAGCAGGTCAGCAAGAACTCGGAACAGGCAGCTACTTTATTGAGACCCGCGAATTGGATGGTGTGCAGCAATTCCGAATGGTCGATGAAAACGGGAAAGCAGTAGCCATCCGCAATGGCAGCACATCCAGCGTCACCGCCAACTGGCAGGCGCTCCCAGCCGCTGGTGAATTCGATACCGGACGAGGACTGGTACTAAACTTTACTGGTACATTCTCAGCCCACATGAAAGGCAGCGGAGCTGCCAGCGTGGAGTATCACGCGCAAGGCGCCGCCATAGACATTGCCGCTTCAGATACTCTGATCGAAATCGCCTCAAAGATCAACAATGCGAGCTATGCAGCCGGTAACGAAGTGCTCGCAAACATTATCGACAATCAACTGATTCTCACCGCCAAAAATAGCGGAACTGGAAAAGAAATTGTTTCCAGTGGATCTGTACTCGAAAACCTGGGTATCTTGAACGAAGGTGTTTACACAAATGTGCGTTCAACTGCCTCTAATGCCTCGTTTAAAGTAAATGGAATGAGCGTCACCCGCAGTTCCAATACCGGGTTGACCGATGTTATCAATGGAGTTACTTTGAACCTCTCCAGCGATGCAGAGGGCGAGGGGAAGGTAGCCACGATTACCATCAGCGGTGATACTTCAACACAGAAATCAGCAATTCAGGATTTTATTACCAAATTCAACAGTCTGCAGACCTATATCACCCAAAAAATGGCAGTGACCAAGAAAGCAGATGGCACTTATGAGCGGGCAACGCTGGCAGGTGATTCGATGTTATCCAGTCTCAAGATGGATCTTGGACGGATGATGACAACTTCATACGCCAACGCGGGGACATTCACCAACCTGCGTCAGATAGGCGTCACCATGAATGAAAGTGGACAGATGACCATCAGCGATAGTTCGAAGCTGGATAACCTGCTCGCATCGGATTTCAATAATGTAAAGCTCCTACTGGATGCAGTGATGACAGGAGCCCTTAATAAGATCAACCGCTTCTCAGGAACCAGCAGCTATGTGGATACAGCCATTAAAGCTGTGGAAAGAGAAGCCGATAATGTAGGAAAACAGATAACCACCATGAATGAACGGTTGGCAAAGAAAGAATCGCAGTTGTTCGATCAATTCGCAGCTGCCCAGTCTACACTGGAATCTCTCTCGTACCAGCAGCAAGCAATCGCAGCAGGAATGAGTTATCTGTCAAGCATCAATTATGGTTAAAGTCCCGGATCAGACGGGCAGCATCTCAGCGGCATCGCAGCAGACTTAGCTGATCCCAGGCATGGATGCCGGAGGGCAAAATGTACGGAGAAAATGTAACACCCATAAGCAATATCGAGCTGGAACGGCCGGCAGCCGTTCAGGTTCAAGCGCAACAGGTGGCGCAGGTTAAAGCTGCACAACCCGTTAAACAGGCTGAACCCGCTGCTGAAGAGAAAAAAGTCGTCGAGGCGAAATCCACACCCGTGAAGACATCGGATGTTCAATTGCGCTTCATTGTGGATGGTGAAACCAACAATATCACTGTTCTGGTAGTAGATCGAACGAATCAACGTGTTATTCGTTCAATCCCTCCGGAAGAATTAAACCAGTTCCAAAAGGGAGATCTGTTATCACTTTTTGCGTAAATCTTCGAAATATCTTTTACTGAATTTTTACGCAAAATGCCCTTAAGTGCAAACCGGGTGACCCGATAACAGATTACATAGAACAATCAAACAGTGATAACCAGGAGTAAAGCCGTGTATCAAACTTCTTACCACCGCAACGAATACCGCACACAGGATGTGATGGGCGCCAGCCCGATTAGACTGGTCATTATGGCATACAACTTAGCCATCAATTCCTGCGAACAGAAGGATTTTGCACAAGCTACCAAAGCTATCACGGTTTTACGCGACGCCTTGAATTTCGATTATCCAGAAGTATCGGTGGGCTTGTTCCGCCTGTATCAGTGGTGCCTGGATTGCATTCGTCAGGGAGATTACACCGGCGCGATCCATACACTTATTGAATTAAGAGATGCCTGGGTGCAGGGTGAGAAAAACTTGCAGCACCTGGCTGCTCCAGCGCTGCAGAGCCAGAGGATTTCCGCAGCCTGAGAGTTGAACTCACTCAGCGCAATTCGCTAACCCGGGGCAGATCACTGCCCCACTAAGGGTTTAATCCCATTCATTTATACATTTTTTATATCTTCTTCATCAATGCTTTACTGTCTCTTCAGTTTGGTTCTGGTAGCATACAAGCATCCAGAGTAATTAACTGAAGGAGACGGTTATGAGTTTTTGGAACAGCATTCGAATCAGCGGTAGCGGACTAACTGCTCAACGTTTGCGCCTGGACATGATCTCAAATAATATTGCCAACGCGCAGACTACCCGCACAGCTGCTGGCGGTCCATATAAACGACAGGATGTCGTTTTCGTTCCACAGACACCGAGCAATAATCTTCCTCCATTTCTGGCCAGCCGTTTTGCCAATTCTCCCATCGCCAGCCGTATGAACCAGACGGGCGGCGTCGAGGTCGCGCAGATCGTCACCGATCAAGAAGAAGGTTCCCGCGTATACGATCCAAACCATCCGGATGCAGATGAAGATGGTTTTGTGACCTATCCAAATGTCAACATTGTGGTGGAGATGACCAACATGCTGTCTGCCACCCGGTCTTACGAAGCCAACCTCGCTGTTGTTGATGCTGCCAAGCGGATGGCTTTACGCGCTCTGGATATTGGTAAGTAGAAGGAAGGGATGACACATGGCAATTAATCCAATTTCGCCACTCAATATCAACTCGATCAATCCGCTTAACACAACCGGCGCAACCAGGAATACATCCGCGCTGGATCAGGTTGGCAAGTCATTTGGGGCTGTTCTTGAATCTTTGAATGAATCACAACTCAAATCAGACTCACTCATCCAATCCCTGGCAACCGGAGGAAATGTTGATTTGCACACCGTAACGATTGCCGCGGAAGAAAATGATGTCAATTTCCGTGTTGCCATGGCAATCCGCGACAAACTGGTGGATGCCTACCGTGAAGTTATGCGGATGAGCGTATAAACCTTTACAGATAATTTGAGAGATAAAGCATATGTCCGTACCCCTGCAGCAGCAAGTATCCACATTTTGGTCAAGACAATCCACTTCTCAGAAGATTACTTTGATTGCGTTAGTTCTAGCAGCTGTCGTTGTTATTCCGCTGCTCATCACCTGGGCAACGCAGCCAACCTATGCAGTTGCATTCAGCGGCATGGGCGAAGAGGATGCAGGCGAAGTAATTGAGAAGCTGAACGAATCCAGCATCCCCTATAAACTTCAGGGCACTGGCACGATCATGGTTCCACAAGACCAAGTATATGAAGTCCGATTGCAGATGGCTCGTGAAGGCCTGCCCCAGAACGGTACCGTTGGTTTCGAACTCTTCTCCGGTTCCACGCTGGGCATGACTGAATTTACCCAGAAGGTGAATTACCGCCGGGCGCTGGAAGGTGAGCTGGAACGCACCATCGGTAGTCTGGCTCCGATAGAGGCAGTCCGTGTCCATATTGTTACTCCAGAAAAAACGCTTCTTTCCAATGATCAGGTACCAACCACTGCTTCAATCATGCTCAAACTCGGCAGCAGCCGGGCTCTTGATCAAGCGCAGGTTCAATCAATCACCCATTTAGTCGCATCCAGTGTTGAAGGGTTGAAACCCGAAAATGTGGTTGTTGTAGATTCGTTAGGAAGGATGTTAGCCAGCGGTGTGGGCGGGAGTTCAGAAGCAGGTGCAGCGGGACAAACCGACACCCGCCGGGCAGCTGAATCTGCTGCCGCGCTGGCTGTTCAGCAAAAAGCAGAACAGTTGCTTCTGCAGGTATTAGGTCCCAATCGGGCTGTAGTGCAGGCAGATGTGTCATTGGATTGGACTCAGAAAGAAACTACATCCCAGACTTATGAGCCAACCACGACCACAATCCGCAGCACCCAGAAAACTACCGAAGAGTATGAAACCGCAGGCGGCGCAACTGGCGGCGTCCCGGGCGCCGAAACGAATTTACCCGAAGGTACAGATACCAACGCGACCAATGCCAGTTCATCCAATTACACACGCTCTGACGAGGTTGTGAATTATGAAATTTCAACCGTCCAGGCGCATGAAATCATCTCCCCTGGCTCCATAAAACGGATCACCCTGTCAGTGCTGGTGGATAGCGTAACTGATCAGGCACAACTCGCCACACTGCAGAGCGCAGTCGCTGCAGCCGTAGGAATTGATGAAACCCGTGGAGATAAACTGGTTGTAGAAAACACTACTTTCGACAAAACATACCTGACAACACAGACAGAAGATCTGGAAAAATCATCGCAAACGGAGCTTTATTGGCGGATCGGCGAAATCGCTGGCGCGGTCATCTTACTATTCGTCCTGCTCTTCTATGTCCAAAGGTTGCTCAAAAACCTCAAACTCGCATCTGCCGACGCCTGGGTTCCTGTAATGAAACCTCTTTCTGAGACTGCTCTCTCTGCTTCGGGATCCATGAACGCGCCATTATTCCCATCCATGGATAACGCGGGTATGGCAGGCTTATCCTCAGCGCAGGATCACGCTGCTCCTCCCCGATTGGAATCGTTGATCAAACCACATAAAGCCAACCCGGAAGACGAGCAGCTGCAGAAAGTTCTCACCCGCCTGACGGAAGAAAATCCTGCCAGCGTGGCTGAAATCATCCAAATGTGGCTCACGGAAGATGAGAGGCGCTCATGAACGACTCCTTCATTGCACCATCAGGTTTGGAAAAAACCACCGCTCTTCTGCTTAGTCTAGGTGTGGATCTTTCTTCCAAGGTTCTGCAATACCTTGGAGAAGGAGAAATTGAAAGGGTACTTCTCTCTCTATCGCGTGGCAATAATATCAGCCCCGAGACCCGCCGTGAAGTGATGATCGAAGCTTATGAATTATCACAGGAAGGCGTTGGGTTAATGGGTGGCGGCGTGGAATACAGCCGGCAATTACTCGCCCGTGCTGTGGGTCCGCGCCGGGGTGCAGAAATTCTGGAACGTATCTCTGCCCGTGAACAGCTTTCTTCTTTCGAAATGCTGCGCAATGCAGATCCAGAACAGGTAGCCACGTTATTACAAGATGAACTTCCGCAAACGATAGCGCTTGTCCTTTCATACCTTGAAGCAAAAGTTGCCGCGGATATACTGTGCAGCTTCCCCAAGGATTTACAGATTGAAGTCGTTTTACGGCTCGCAAATATGGACCGGGTTTCTCCACAGGTAGTTCAGGTGGTGGAGAGAAACTTGAAGAGTAAATTATCCGGTGTATTGAATGAAGCAGACTTCCGTGCGACAGGTGGAGTTTCCTTCCTGGTGAAGATGATGAACCAGGTTGACCGGGGAGTGCAAAAATCCATTCTTGAAGCATTGGATACAACCAATCCCAAATTGGTTGAAGAAATCCACGCCAATATGTTCACCTTTGATGACCTGGCGAAACTGGATGATAAAACCATGCAGCGCGTACTTCGGGATGTTTCTAAATCTGATCTTGCCATGGCGCTGAAAGCTGCTTCAGAGAAGCTAAAAGATTTGGTCTTCCGCAACCTGTCTGAACGCGCACGTGACAACCTGAAAGAAGAAATTGAAGTTCTTGGTCCGCAGCTCGCAAAAAATGTGTATGGTGCTCAACGGCGAATCGTCGATGCAGTTCGCTCACTGGAAGAAGCGGGTGAAATCGTTATAGCTGGCAGTGGAGGTGAAGAATATGAAGTCATCGCGTAGTATCAACCCAAACGGAACAGTGCAGAGCTGGCTGCCTTCAGATCTGGTAAAGAATATCCTTGATGCAGCCGTAGGAAAAGATGCCAGTGATGGACAAGCATTATTCAGTTCCTCACGGGAAGGATTAATCGCAGAGAAATCTTCCGGCAATTTACTGAAAGCCGATATCGAAGTAAAACCCGCTCCGTGGATGCCGGGAGATTTTGGCAGCATTCAAACAGAACGTACCTCTCCCAAGTGGCAACCGGCTGTTCGCTACCATACTCCGGCCAATGCTGCTGATGCCGCCACTCAGATTATTCTGGATGCGCGCCGGCAGGCGGATGAAATTGTAAAAACTGCTGAAGACAACGCCAGATCCATTCAAGAACAGGCGTATCAGGATGGCTGGAACGCATCCATGAGTGAGCTTCAGGCACATTTCACTACTGCAAGATCGCTGGTACAGGAACTTTATGCGTGGCGTGAAGAACTCATGCAAAAAAGTGAGAGTATGATCCTGGATCTGGTAAAAAATATAGCTCAAAAATTATTCGGGGAGGGATTCACATTAGATGCCTCCGCGCTACAGCAAACCTTTACAAATGTTTTGGATAACGCCAGATCGCTGGGTAATCTGCGGGTTTACGTAAATCCTGAAGATGCCACTCTGCTGGGACCCTACTGGCGTGAATTTCAGGAATCAATATCCAATCATCAGATCGAAATCATTCCCAGCAATTCCATCTCGCGTGGTGGATGCTATGTCAACGGGCAATGG
Organism: uncultured Leptolinea sp.; assembly: GCA_964648485.1. Lineage (GTDB taxonomy): Bacteria > Chloroflexota > Anaerolineae > Anaerolineales > Anaerolineaceae > DAIOEK01. The sequence goes on along the minus strand of CAZYOF010000019.1, from coordinate 34,158 downwards.
GGATCTGCAGATGGTCGCATAGAGACCCAATTAAAAGCGATCATGGATGCCCTCACTCCTGAAGAAAATGGGAATACGGAGACAGCTGAAGCATGAGCGACACCATAAAATTGCCTGACCTGAGCCGCTTTTCTCAGGCGCTAACCCGCCTGAATCCTACCCGTACTTCGGGTCGGGTAACTCAGGTTTTGGGACTCACCATTCAGGCAATTGGATTGGATTGTCAGATCGGCGAGGTGTGTGAAATCAACACAACCGATAGCGAGCCGATTATGGCAGAAGTAGTCGGCTTTCAAGAAGAACGGGTTTTACTGATGCCATTAGGCGATATGCAGGGAATTCAACCTGGTTCTGCTGTTTATCCGGCAAGCAAAGCTTTTCGATCACCGGTGGGTATGCCTCTTTTGGGTAGAGTATTAGATGGACTGGGGCAACCTATTGATAATGGCGCATCATTGGATAATGTTGAATATGCAGCTACCAATAATGCCCCCCCACCTCCTCTTTCCAGACCTCCAATCAGTGAACCTCTGGTTACCGGTGTTCGGGTCATTGATGGCATGCTAACCTGCGGTAAAGGTCAGCGTATGGGTATATTCGCCGGATCAGGTGTAGGGAAAAGCACACTGATGGGTACGATTGCCCGAAGCTCCCGGTCAGATGTATCGGTGATCGCGCTGGTTGGAGAACGCGGTCGCGAAGTACGAGAATTCCTCGAACGTGATCTGGGACAAGACGGGTTAGCGCGCTCAGTCGTGGTTGTCTCCACATCAGATCAACCCGCACTGGTGCGGTTAAAAGCAGCTTTTGTTGCCATGACAATAGCTGAACACTTCAGGGATAACGGTATGGATGTGACTTTCCTGATGGATTCAGTTACCCGGTTTGCCATGGCACAGCGCGAGGTGGGTCTAGCCATTGGCGAACCACCTGCCAGTAAAGGTTACACCCCCTCTGTTTTTGCCCTCCTCCCCCGTCTGCTCGAAAGAGCCGGAGCCAGTGCGCACGGCACAATTACTGGGTTTTTTACTGTATTAGTAGAAGGGGATGACTTCAATGAGCCGATCTGCGATGCCACCCGAGGTATTTTGGATGGACACATTATTCTGAGCAGAACTCTGGCATCGCGCAATCACTATCCGGCAATTGATGTTCTCAATAGTGTAAGCCGTGTCATGCCCGCAGTTACTACCAGAGAACATGTCCAACTTGCAGCCAGAGCCCGTAAACATCTTGCGACTTATGAAAAAGCCCGTGACCTGGTAAATATCGGCGCTTATGTTAGCGGATCTGATACAGAAATTGATGAAGCTTTGCGGGTATTGCCTGCATTAAACAGCTTTTTACAGCAAGATACAAAAGATGTAACACCATTTGAAAATACTTTATCGTTATTAGAACAGAGCCAGGCGTGAGGTGATAGATGCCACCAAAATTTAGTTTACAAACCGTTTTGGATGTCCGCCACAGTAAAGTGGAAGCGATTGAAATTGAAATGGGGCAGCTCATGCAGGATCGGCATCAAAAAGAGGAATTGCTGATATCTTTACAATCCGCGCAGAGCCATCTTTATGAAACACTGCATGAACACATGACCGGTGAAATGGATCTTTTTACCATTAATCATCTTCGTTCAAATATTAAACAAATTGAAGAAGGTGTTGAAATGGTCAATGCAGCCATTGAAGAACTTTCAATTCAGATAGAAGATAAAAGACTTGCCCTGGTTGATGCAAAAAAAGAAGAGGAATCACTGAAGATTCTAAAGAACAAAGAATACGAACGATTCCTTGAGGAAGAAAAAGAAAAAGAAAAACGGTTTATGGATGATGTATATATTTCTCAAGGATTCAGGGCAAAGAAAAATGAGGTGTGGCTATGATCGGAGACGTATTTAATTCCCGAATCCAATCCATCATGTATGAATTGATTCTTAAACTTTTAGAGCGTTCAGTTGAAGGAACGGGGCAAACTAATGGTGACCTGACGGGTTTGAGGAAGTACGCTGATGGAAATAGCAATAATTCCTCAATTCAGGGAGCAAAATTTACTGATCTGATTGCAAAAGCAGCAGAAAAATACGATGTTAATCCACGGTTGGTACAGGCAGTTATTAAAGCGGAATCCAACTTTAACCCTAAGGCAGAATCTTCTGTAGGAGCACAAGGTTTGATGCAACTGATGCCCGCAACAGCCAAATGGTTAGGCGTTCGGAATTCTATGGATCCTGCACAAAATATTGAGGGTGGTGTGAAATTTCTTTCATCACTGCTTGACCGCTATAACGGCGACACCCAAAAAGCCCTGGCTGCCTACAATGCCGGTCCAGGCACTGTGGATAAGTATGGTGGTATTCCACCCTACCGCGAGACACAAGTATATGTTGAACGGGTAATGGATTACTACACGAATCAGGATTGGAGCGCGTAAGATGAGCGGCTTGTTTGGCGACAATGCAATTCAGGCAGCGAAAATGGCGTTAGATGGATTATCCCTCCGCCAGCAGATCATCTCGCGTAATATTTCCAATATCGACACACCGGGTTATCGCGCCCAGGAAGTCGATTTTGAAGGAGCCCTGCAGAGAGCACTTCGCTCGAATGGGCAAGTACAGATGGCGGTTACAAACAGCGGCCATCTGGCGGCACCGGCTAATCGGCCATTCTATCATGTAAAAGCACAACCAGGAGGCACAGCGCGAGCAGACGAAAACAATGTTGATATCGATCGAGAATTATTATCCATGTCAGAAACTGGTATCCAATACCAGGCAGTCAGCCAGGAGATCAGCAAAAAACTTCTTCTCCTGAAAACCATCGCATCGAGGTAAAGATGAGCGAACTAATTCAGTGTCCAATCATCACCTCGCCGCCCTCGCCTCCGCCTGCATCCCGTCCGGCTAATTCTGCCGTTCGAGATGGCAACAATTTTGAAGATGTCTTGAAGGCTCAAATGGAATCTGAAAAATCCTCAGAAACATCCAAAGAGACGAATGCCACATCCACAAATTCAAGTGTGAAGGCGGTGAGAACTGATTCACAATCCAAAGCAAATCAAGGAGAAAACATATCGAATCTTAACAATGAAAAAGATGAAATAGAACAGGTATTAAAAGTCACCCCTGCCGCCATTGAGGTCAATGCTGATATCGCATATATCGCCCAACCCGTCCAGAAAATCGCTGAGCAACCTCAAGCCGTTCAGGTTAACATTGTTGAAACAGGTATGCAAAATCCTGATGTAGCGGTTATTGATGGAGATGCTGTAGCAGCAACAGCAACTTTGCCAACACAAATTTCTTCTCCGGTAAGTAGCCCGGCGAAAGAAACATCCTCACCCGAGATTCCGAATACCCAGAATGTTGCGCTGCAACAAGTATCAAAAACAATCGAAGACCCCAGTGCAGTGGATGTTCAAGAGAGCAGCCCCAATGGAAGCGTGATCCAGAAGGATGAGGGTAAGGTTTTTACTTCAATCGCTCCGAGCGAAAAGGCTGATGAAGCCTCAGTAAAAGCACCTGGTCAAGCTGTTTCTGAGACAAATACAGATAAACCGATCACTGATCAAAACAAAGTAGCAGTAAAAGCTGAACCCGGGCAGATTGCGGAGACTACGGTAAAGAATGTCGAGGTAACTTCGGATAAACCTCCTCAGGTACAGGCTCCTCCCGGAGAATCCCCTGGGAGAATGGTTGGTGGGGTTGCGACCACGCAAGTGGAAAACCCGGTTAACCAAGCTATCGAGCCGGACCGCCTGGCGGAAGCTCAGACAACAAACATCATCGGACAAATTGCCCGACAGATGGAAAAACTGACGCAGACAGGCAGGCAAACCCTCCGCATTCAATTGTATCCCCACGAATTAGGGCATATCGATCTCAAGATCACCTCCACAGCACAGGGTGTCGGAGTAACCATGCTGGCTGATAATCCAGTGACAGGTAAACTGCTGGAAGGTCAGATGGCTCAACTTCGCCAAAATCTTACAGATGCAGGGATCCAGATCGCGAATATGCAAATCGGAACTCAATCGAACCAGCAATCCAATCAGGGTACGTTTCAAAACCCCAACCAAACTCCGACACGATATACAGCACCAACCGTGTCTTCTGAGGTTACCGGGGGAGAACCAGCTCGTCTGATTGAATCGTTGATCGATTACAAAATATAAGGAAATCAAAATATGGCAATCACACCCATTACTCAAGTTGTCGCATCCCAGAGCTCGGGCGTTGAATCTATCACATCAGATAAAGCTGCCGGTTTATTGGGCATGGGAAATAGCGATTTCATGATGATGCTCATGGCTCAATTGAAAAATCAAAATCCCATGGAACCAATGGACGATAAAAACCTGATGGGTCAGGTGACACAGCTTAACACTCTGAATGAATTGCAGACATTGTCGCAAAAAATGGAACAAATGGCAAGAGCATCGCAAGCGACCTATGCCGCAAATCTCATTGGCAAGGAAGTCGTTGCTACCAATAAAGGATATGTAATGGCAGAAGGTGAAGTCACCGGTATAGAAGTTTCTGAAAACGAAATTTACCTAACTGTAAATGATCAGCTCATCCCTCTGGCTTACATAACTCAGGTAAAACAGCTTCCCGAAGAAACGGAATAAGTCTATGACAGATCCCATCAGGATAACTAATAATCAACCCATTAAACCTGTTCAGGATCAAAATCAGGTCCAACATGGACAAATTCAGGGACCCAACTCAACAAGTTTCTCAGAAACCCTGGAAAAAGTTCAGAATTTACGATTTTCCAACCATGCGCAAAAACGTTTGCAGGTAAGGAATATAAACCTGAATGATGAGGGAATATCCCGACTGGCAAACGCCGTGGATAAGGCGGAAAAGCGTGGGGGTAAAGAATCCCTGGTGCTGGTGGATGACCTGGCTTTCATTGTTAACGTGAAAGAAAGACTTGTTATTACCGCCCTCGACGAACCAAGTCGCGGGGAGGGTGTATTCACCCAGATCGATAGTGTGGTTTTCGCTGATCCTGCGCAAACCGTTGAACATGCCGATAATGATGTTGAGGCATGAATTAATCATAAACACAGGCTGGCCCTCTTGGAGGAAGCCTGTGACTGACACCTCTAGGAGAATTTACAATGATACGCTCTATGTTTACTGCAATTAGCGCTTTGAATTTGAATCAGAATTATCTGGATGTAATTTCTGACAACCTGGCAAATTCCAACACAACTGGTTTCAAGTCATCCCGCGTGGTATTTCAGGACCAATTTGCCCAGATCATGAACTCTGGCGCCGCTCCTTCTGCTACGAATGGCGGTATTAACCCAACCCAGATCGGTCTGGGTGTAAAAATCGGTTACATCTCTCCCATCTTCACCCAGGGTATGCTGCAAAGCACTGGCAGAAGCACTGATCTGGCAGTTCAGGGTAATGGCTTCTTTATTTACGCGCAGGGTGAAGAACTTCGTTATTCCCGCGAAGGATCGCTGGAAATTGATGCAGGTGGATACCTGGTAAATAACTCATCCGGTATGCGCATCCAGGGATGGAGTATGATGCCGGGTGCAACAGCTATCGACTCAAACCAACCAATCGGTGATATCCAGATTACCCTGGATGCCACATTAGCCCAGGCTACATCAAATATCTTTGTAGGTGGTAATCTGGATTCCTCAACACCCACTGGCGGAACTGTGGATACGACCTTCGGTGTATATGACTCTCTGGGTTCTCTTCACACCGTCTCCGTCAGATTCACCCGAACAGCTGATAACACCTGGGGATTCGCTTTCCAAACCCCACCTGCAGGGACAACCGGAGCAGGTACTCTAACAGTCGATACGGATGGTGCTTACGTATCACATACTTTGACGACCCCGATTCATGTTGAAGGCAGCGCAGGTGCTGATGACATCGATCTAACAAATGCCGCTCAACTCGACCTTTCGTCCATTACCATGCTTGCCGCACCCAACAGCGTTGCTGTACGTAGCCAGGATGGACTCCCAGCGGGTACAGTTACTGATATCTACGGCGCACCAAATACTGGTGAAATCTACCTGGTGTATTCCAATGGTTTAAAACAGCTAATCGGTCAACTTGCGCTGGCTCATTTTACAAACCCGGCCGGTCTGTTAAGATCTGGTCAGAATATGTTCAAAGTAGGTTTAAATTCAGGCGACGCCCAAATAGGACTTGCAGGTAGTGGTGGACGCGGATCCATAGCAAGTGGTTATCTTGAGGCATCCAATGTTGATATGGCGCAGGAGTTTACCAATATGATTCTTGCTCAACGTGGCTTCCAAGCCTCTTCACGTATCATCACAACATCCGATGAGATCCTGCAGGAATTGGTCAACCTGAAACGGTAATCAAAGATAGAAACGGGCGGTTGATCAAGGATGACCAACCGCCCGGAATGAATAGCTATGTTTACAATACCTGGTCCACCTCCTGTCTCTCCGGTCCAACACCCTGATGATGGAAGTTTATTTCTGCGGGTTAATCAGCGTGTTGCAGGTGAGGTATTAAAGGTTGGAAATGAACAGGTAGTTCTTTCCATCCAGGGTGTTCAGGTAGTTGCCAGATTAACAAACCCGGAACAATTAACGGCGTTGATTGACAGGCGCTTTGCTCAATTCCTGGTGAAAGATATGAGCAACCAGGTTGTGACACTTCAACTGCTCGATTTACCTTCTGCTCAACAAAATACGGAAACAGCAGCATCAACAAATAGAGAATCGCTTCTGATAAAAGGTTTGCTGAATCAGATTGGTTTACCTGAAACGGCAGAGAATCAGATTCTAGCACAGGCAGTTATCAGACAGGGTTTGCCAGTTACAGCTGAAATTCTTCAAGAACTAAGAACTACCCTGAATACTATTCAACCGTGGGGAGAGACAGAAGCCAATCAGGCAGCGGTGCTGAAATCACATCAAGTTCCGGTTAGTCCTGAAACGTTGCGACTGCTGGCAAATTCACCAGCTGAAGTTACTCAGACATTTGCAAAACTCGTTCAACAGCTAGGACAACTGGTACAAGACACTTCAACATCAAGTAACTTGAGAGTCCAGATATCTCAGGTTCTAAATATTTTCTCACAGGCAATTATCCCCGGTGATCAGCCGGCTGAGGTCATGATCTCTCGTTTAAAAAACGCGGTTAGTCTGCTCGGTAAATCGTTAGAAGGCGAGCTGGCTAACCTCATCAAGTCTGATATTTCAGATATGGAACGCGGATTGATGACGTTAACCAGGCTACGAACAGAATTGGCTGCCCGAGGTTACAATACACTTGCTGGAGAGATAGACAAATTCAATGATCACTTACGTCTTGTCCACCTGTTTAATGCCAGTGGGAGCGAAGGCAGAAGAAATGAATGGCTTAGATTAGAGTTGCCAGTACAATTTCCTGTTCAGGGCAAAACTGAATATGAAGATGAACTTCATCCTGCTCGCATTCGAATTGCGCGGGATCAAAATGCGGAAGGAAATGTGGATGTTAATCCGCATTACACACGCATAATCGTAGAGGTGGATCTTACAAAAGACCAGAGCATAGAGGTTGATTTATCAGTAGTTTCCCGTCAGTTGGGTTTAACAATTACAGGAACGAACTCGGAAATCAGCCAGGCAGCTGCCAGTGAATTAGATTCTCTCAAAGAAAATTTAAGTTCGCTTGGATACGAGACCAGGTATGCTCAAGTAGAAACAGGAATACCATTTTCCAGCGAAGCAACCACTGGTGTATCCAATAGCATTATGCAATCTGATATTAATCTGGAGGTTTAAAGGTGACAGAGTATCCTCCTGATCAGCAAAAAAGAAGCAGACAGACAGCCACAGCAATTGGCTACAACCCTGAAACCGATTCGGCACCTGTTGTACTCGCATCCGGGCATGGTAAAATAGCAGAACAAATTATGGCTATTGCCAGGGAAAATCAAATACCCATTCACGAAGACGCCTTATTAGCTGAAACGCTGGCAAAAATAAATATTAATCAGGCTATTCCACCAGAGCTATACCTTGTAATCGCACAAATTTTTGCTTATATTCAAAGAGTAAGAGATCATATAAAATCAACATAGGATAAACGAATGGATCAAAAAGCACCCATAAATAAAGATCGTCGCGCTTATTTTAGAATTGTTTATCCCGAAGGTCATCGACCAAAAATTACGATTAGAGGAACATGGTTTGATATTTTAGATATCTGCGAAATTGGAATCCGATTTCTCAATCCTGATCAAAGCAAACTGCCCGGTGATATTTTCCAAGCAGTGGTAACCTTACATGATGATGATCCATTTAATATTATCGGTCGCATTATCCGAGTTGCTGATGCCGAAGCAGCCATGATGATTACAATTAGGGGAATTCCGTATAAAAAGATTATTACTGAGCAGGCTTATCTACGTCATTTGAATGACTGATCTCGTTGCCGGCAGAATCTTCAGAATTTGTTGCAAGTAATTCTCGTAATTCTTTAAATGAATCCGGTTCAGGGCTGGTTGCAAGAAAATGCTCCAGCTTATTTTGTTCCTGGACAGCCTGGAATATTTCTTTGCGTAATATAGTTATCTCGCGAGGTGCTTTAATGCCAATTTTTACTTTATCACCTTCAATGGCAAGAACCGTCACCTCTATGGAATCACCTATGTTCAGGCTTTCATCCACGCGCCTTGTTAATACAAGCATTCGTCACTCTCTGAGTTTAGCGAAGTAAGTCAAACAGGTTCAATGAAGAAATTGCCCGCTGACCGACTTCAAGAACCGCACGATATGTGGTCTCCTGGTTGGTCAGGTTCGCAATAGCTTCAGCCATATTAACATCTTCTTTCTCAGAAAGCAAGCTTTTCAAAGTTAGATTTGATTTCTCCAGATAGGTTATGGCGTTATCCACCTGGCGCATGCGTGCGCCATTCGTAGCACGAAGATCTCCAATGGAATTCTGGGCATTATTAAGATCCGAGAGTGATGCTTCTAATTCTGCCCGATTATCAGTTTGAAGAGCGTTACGTGCGCGGATGATAGCATTAAACATCTGTTGAAGGGATGTTGAACTATTTATGTTAGTGGTGACCGATTGCCCCGTTCCAATATCATGCTGCATTAAACCAGTATCACCCCGATAAAGGACTTGGTTCGGATCTGCTGTACCAATGGCAAACGGTTCCGTATTTACCTGAAATCCGGCAAATATATATTGATCCAGATAAGTGGAATTTGCCATATCGACAGCTTCATCTAATATTCCACCCATTTCTGGAGCTAGTGCAGTTGCCCTTTCATCTGCTCCAAGCGTATCTGATAAACCCTTTTGAACCAAATTCAGCGCTCTGATAATCAGGGAAGACATTTGCTCAAAAGCCTGGTCTGTAGTTTTCATCCAACCATCAATTCGATTGGCATTTTCCAGATATGCCTGTCCTGTTCTGAGTGTTGACTTAATCGTTAAAGCTGCCGACATTTGTGCCGGGTTATCCGAAACATTTTGATAAATTTTTCCGGAGGCAACCTGATTGGATAATTGATCCAATTTTGCTTTATTGTCATTCATATATTGGATCATTTGATTCGTTACCATTCGATCAGAAACTCGCATTTTTAGCCTCCTTTTTATCTACCCACAATTCCCATACCATTAATTATGGTGTTCAACATTTCATCGATTACTGTCATTAACCGGGCAGATGCTTCAAATGCCTTTTGAGCTTTGATGAGATTCGCAGCTTCTTCATTCAAATTAACACCAGAAATGGATTGACGCTGTTGATCTATTACGTTCGCTACGGTCTGTCGATCAGCAGCATTTGTTTTTGCCCGTCGAATTTCTACCCCAAATCTGGCGGTTTGTGCTGTATAAAACTGATTAATAGTGCTCAAACCACCACTCATCAGGTTCTCTGTTCGAACATTGGCAATACTACGAGCCAGATCACCATTTCCCGGCTGGTTAGGAGCAGTTGCCGTTGCCAGTAGATTAGGGTTCGCTAAGAGAATCGAGTTCATCGCAATGGTTAATGCATCGGTCCCGGTAAAGAACTCCTGCTGCTCATAAAATTGAACAGATGCCGCGCCGGTTGTATATGCATTTTCGGTATACAGGCTTTCATCTCCACCAAATTGCATGGTTATTCCACGACCTGTATCGTAGCTAACAGGTAATCCTCCCGCCGTTGGGATATCCTGCCAATCACTGCTATAACCACTGAGATCAGAAAGCTGAACACTTACCGGGTTGCCCGTGGAATCTACAACTCTAAACTGCCAGTTGCCTGCATCCAATCGTGTCTCGACAAAATAACTTCCAGTGGTTAATTCAGTCTGTCCGACAGCAACTACACCCGCTTGTATAGATTGAACGGTATAGTTACTTACGAGTGTATCTGTTTTTCCAGGAGCATAACCACTAAGATGTAATTCATTAACCCGGGTTATGATCGTTGCAGCAAGATCATTTAATGCTTGCATCTGATCGCCCAACACGCCATCTCTGGCGCGAAACAATCCTGCTAATTCGCCAGAAGAAGGATTAAAGCTATGCCCATCACTCCAGCGAACAGCAGATAAGTTTGCATTTAACGGGTCTGCATAAGCCTGTAGTTTAAATGGCGTAACACCCTGTACCAATACATGCCCATTGATAGAAACAATGACATCGCCCTCAGGCTGTAAAGATGATGTCGCACCAGTTAACTTCGCCAGTTCATCCAGTATGACATCTCTTTGATCCATAAGGTCATTGGGTTGTTCGCCAATTGAGACAACCCGCATAATTTCCCCATTTAGCCTGGCTACCTGTTCGGCTAATTCATTTATGCTATCGACTCGTTGGGATATTTGTAGATTTTGATCTGCCTGGACGGTTCGGATGTTTAGCGCCCGATACTTAATAGATTGCGTAAGCGTATTTGCAACATCCACCAATTCTGCTTTCAATGCAGGATTACTTGGATCTGCACTCAATTCCTGCCAACCTGCCCAGAATTCATCTAATTTATTAAGTAAACCGTTGGTCGAAGTTTCAGAAAACTCAGCTTCAATCTGAGCTAAAATCGATGCTTCCAGACTGTATTGTGCGGCAGACTGAATTTCTGAGCGGTAACGCATATCATAGAAATCAGTACTGAACCGGCGGATTTTATCTACCACAACACCGGTTCCCATTTGACCTACACCTACATTATAGGAAGCACCCGGAGAAGAAACAGCCGGACCGGATTTTAACACCGCTTCCTGGCGTTTATAGCCAGGTGTGTTTACATTGGCTACATTATGCTCAATCACCTGCACCGATGCCTGATGACTGAGTATTGACTGTAAGGCTAAACTAACTCCTGCGAATAAATTCGGCATATAACACCTGCTTGAATAATTCAGGCTTTGTGTTCTACACCCCACGCCGGCAGTTGCTCGGTGGAGGGATTTGGACCAGGTGGAGAGTAAGTAACCTGGTTCTGGTAGAACCCAAAGATAAACGCTCTGGTAGCTTCAAGCCAATCTATGGCTGTTACTGCCAATGCGCGATTGCCGTAATTAAGGTCGCGTGCCTGCCCGACAAGCATCGCAATTCCATCACTCAACCGCTGTAACCGTCCGGCTGTTGCGGGTTCAATCCATGGAAGAATTTCACCCAAAGAAGATGTGCCTGGGGTAACACCCAATTCCCGGCCCAGTGATTCAATAACTGTACGCCTCTTCTCTTCAAGAAGAGACATTTGATCCAGAATGTTTTCTTTTCTTTCTACAAGTGACATTAATTCATCTGCATCGCCACCAGGAAGGAATTTGCGCTCTTCGTTTGTGATCACAATCAGACTCTGCAGCAGGCGAAATTCCTGAACCAGATAATCTTCCAATACGGTCAGCAAAGAGCGAATTTGGGTGTTTTCATTCATTAAAGTACATCCTTATCCTTTGATATCAATATTTCCTAGGATCTTTTTCGCCACCTCGGCATACGGAATCTGATATGTACCCTGATTAATTGCTTCTTTCAGCATCTCAACTTTCGTCTGGTTGACATCCTGGGTTTCATCCAGTTCCATGCGGGCTTTCGATAAAAGCCTGGCTTTTTCTGATAATTCCAACCGGTCACGCTGCGGCGATTGTTGAGTGTTCTCAACCATTCGCTGCTGCTTCTCAACCTGCTGAAGGTTCTCAGCTTTCTGAGCATTCAGTGGATTTAGATGATTGTTGTCGATTTTCATAAGCGGTATACCTCCGTACAATATCGGGCAGAGCTTGTTTTAGCCTGTACCTTTATTATCGACAATCCACACAAATACTTAACCCTTGCGTACATGAATCGCCTGACTGATCATTGTATCTGTAGCTTGAAAGATCCTTGTGCTCATCTGAAAATTGCGCTGAATAACAATCATATTAGTCATCTCATCAGCCATATTTACATTTGATCTTTCAGCTGTCTGACCCAACAACCTTCCAAATAAAGGACTTCCCGGTCGTCCAGTTTGAGCAGTTCCAGAGGCTACAGTTTCGACCAGAATATTATTGCCATTCAATTGTAGAGCACTTGGATTTGAGAATCGGGCAAGGTTGATTGTCCCGGCTTCCACCCAATCATCACCTACGCGCACTCTAACCAACCCATCGGGTTGAAAAGCAATTTCTTCAGCATCAGCAGGAATGGTTCCCGTCCATATCAGAGGGTTGCCGGATGCCGTTACCAACCTTCCCTGCGAATCGATCATAAACTGACCATCACGGGTATAACCAGTCTTTCCGGCGCCAATATTAATCTGAAAGAATCCATCACCTTCAATAGCAACATCTAATTGATTGCCAGTCTGAACAACTGACCCCTGTGTAGTATTGAGCTGTGTGGATGTAAGATGAACACCTTCCAGCTTAGCTTGATCGAGCATCTCCTGGAAATTTGAGCGGCTTCCCCGGTATCCCATAGTGTTGATGTTAGATACATTATTTGCTACCGTATCCAGGGCTGTCATCCTGGACAACATATCCATTCGCGAGATATTCAAAATATGAAAAAGTGACGTTGACATTAGTAACCTCTCCTATCCAATTCTTCCCAGGGTAGCAATTGTTTTTCCGAGCAGCTCATCCTGATTTGATACCATTTGTTGAGCAGCTTCATATGACCTGGTTACTTCAACCAATTGGGTCATAATGCGAGTCGGGTTAGCATTGGACATTTCTAAAAACCCCTGAGCAACAATTCCCTTTTCTGTTCCATTAGGAGCACCCGTAGCGCTGAATGTATTTTCGCCATCTCTTACTAATTGGGTCTCGGGTGTTAAAAAGCTCACAATCCCCAGTTGCCCCGCTGCATCACCATCCACAGTGATTGTGCCATCCTGGGCGATATTTATTTTTCCATCACCGAGTTTTATAGGTGCTCCTCCGGCATTCAACACATTGAATCCATTGGTGGTCACAAGGTTTCCCTGTGCATCCTTAAGGAAACGGCCATCACGCGTATAACGCTCGCCTGCAGCCGTTCGGACACGGAAGAAACCAGGACCATCCAGAGCTACATCCAGTTCGTAACCTGTGTCTTTTAAACCGCCCTGACTGAAATCGTTCATATTCGTCACACCTTCCACGCCCAACCCCAATCGGCCTAAAACATTTACTCTACGAGCTGGATCGTTAGGGTTCACCTGATTTACCTGGGTTGTGACAAAATCATCCATTGCAGTCAATACCTGTTTGAAACCAGGAGTATCCAGGTTGGCAACATCATGAGCAATAGCTTGTTGCCTGGTGATGTTCGCCAGCATTGCTGTTGCAGCTGCATATAATCCTTTAATCATACCTACCTCCTATTTCCCCTGAACACTCAGGATGAGCCTTACCTCTTCACGTGTCATTCCCATTTGGCGGGCAATATCAATATCCTGCATATTACCGGCTGCCATAGCTACCACCATTTGATTCCGTTCCATAATGTTTTGAGATGGCATCACGCGCTGTGCAGCCGAATGATTGTTAGCTGCCTGAAGCAGTGTTTTGAAATCTGATTGAACCATCATTCCACCAGGCTGAACTGGTGCCAGATTTTCCTGCGAGGTTTTCAAAAGTGATTTTAGATCATCAACCACAGGTGTGAGCTTTTGCGCCTGGACATTTTTTCCTTGCGCCATTGCTGTTTCACGCGCGAGTTGAACAAGACTTAATGTATCCGTCAACATCCCGGGAATGATAGTATTACCCATTTGTCACTCCAGTTTTTAAAATTGCCTGCAGGTTCAGAACTGCGCGAGCATGCAACTGGCAGGCACGAGATTCGGATACCCCCAGAACTTCACCAATTTCTTTCAAAGTAAGGTCCTCATAATAATAAAGGGATAAAACCAGCTGTTCTCGCTCGGGCAGTTCTTTTAATGCCTCAACCAATCTGGTTTGCATATCCTTTCTGGCAACCTGGTCGAATGGATCTTCCTGGTCCTCATCAGCCAACGTATCATAAAGTGATGTCTCACTTTCATCATCAACATCGATCACTGCATCCAAAGAAACCAAAACCCTGCTCGAATCCACCAGAGCCTGTTGCACCTTTTCAATATCCATACCCAGATGTTCAGCCAGTTCTGCATCTGATGGTGTGCGCTGGTTTCTCTCGGTGAGGATGGTGATCGCTTGCCGAATATCGCGGGTTCGATGGCGTGCAGTGCGGCTGAGCCAATCTAACGAACGCAGGTAATCAAGCACCTTTCCCCGAATACGCACTGTGGCATAGGTAGAAAACTGGGTATTGTAAGCAGGGTCATAGCGGTCAACTGCTTCGATCAATCCAATTAACCCCTGGTTGACCATATCTTCATAATCATTGCCCAGATCCTGCGATATTCCAAGTCTGCCCAACACGAAGTGGACAAGTGAAACATAACGCAGAACCAGCTCTTCGCGAAGTTCAGGCGAATGAGTCGAGACAAATCGGGCTAGAAGATCAGCTTCACCGGCCATAACAGTCATCAATTACCTATCCACCAAAATCCATGTTGCGCCCTACACCCTGCTGCCTTTGGATTTCGAGCTGGCGTTCTTCATAGAGACTTTTCATCATATCAACACTCCCTCTGGCTACCATCCAATATACCAACCAGATGATCAATCCGATCGCCATCATGGAAACTGCAGCACGAACAGCACTCATGAGAAAGGATGCCCCATGAAAGTAAGAAATTATTGCCACAGCTATTCCAACCAGAGTGACGATTATCTGACCGAAAGTATTGATGGTTTCCCAGAGTATTGGCAGCCTGGTTCCTTTTGGCGCTTTTTGGGGCTGTTTTGTTTTTATATCTTTCTCATCTTTCGCGCTCATCCGTGAAATCCTCCTGCAAAGATAGCATCAATCAAAGCAACCGGGTCGCCAGGCTTGATTTTTCCTATAACCTGTGTACCGTGAGTAAGGTACATTAAAGGCATCTTGGTTTCATGCATCAGATTGAAGATCTCTCCGAAAGCATAGGTCTCATCCATTTTTGTAACAATGAATCCCTTCAGGTTGAATGGCGAAAAAGTAGTGACTGCCTGAAATAGATCTGCAAATTTGGTAGTAGCAGGGGTAGTGAGATAGATTGACCTTCCAGCGATTTGACTAAGGTAGGTTCCCAACTCAAGCACTTTGTCTTCATTCAGCATATTTACTCCAGGAGTATCCACCAATACAAGATCAGCATCTGATTGAGAATTTACAATTTCTCCCAACTCCTGTGGCGTATAAGCAAAAAATAATGGAATCTCGAGCACATCGGTATAAGTTTTTGTTTCAGCAATAGCCCCAGCGCGGATGGTATCGGCACAAACCCATACAACTTTTTTACCCATCGTTCGGGTATAAAAGGCAGCCAGCTTCGCACAAGTGCTTGTCTTGCCGCTTCCTGTTGCTCCTATCAGACACATGACTCTGGATGGTATCACCGCCATATTATTCTTTTGCGGTTTTAAGGATGCTTCTAGTTGTTGCTTTAGAAACCTGGTTAATCTTTCTTCATCCTTTAATATGACTGGACTTAATGCTTTTCTATTGGCATCGATAATTTTCTTTATATAGAAGGGATCCAGACCCTGCCGGGATAGCTTGCGTGACATTCCATCCAAAAGATCAGGTTCAGCCGGTGACAATACTTCTAATGAAGACTGATGCTCCTGGATAATATCATCTACAAGATCGCCTAGACGATCAGTGATTGTCAATTCTGATGAATTGAAAAGCTCAGGCTCAGAGTTCAAAGAAGGTGGAGTCCATTTTGCAGGTTCAGAGCGTGTTCCCAGGTGGGCACGCGGCTTTATTTCTCGTTTTGTGGATATTACTTCTACATTTGATGCGGTTGTAAAGCCCTTCCTGGCTGCAATGGCATTTAAAATATCCTCAATCTCTTTGCGTCCAGGAATTACTTCTTCACCTGGCTTAATTGAAGTCTGGGGTACATTCTGCGCTGGTAATTCCGTTGTGGCAACAACCTCAACTCCAGGCTTGTTCCAAACTTGCCAAGCTGGACCTGTTGGGATCTCCCGCATTGAAAGCACTATGGCATTGGGTCCCATTTCACGCTGAATTTCCTGCAGCGCGGCCATCATATTTTGAGCTCGAAAAGTTTTCGTTCGCATCATCTACCTCAATCCGATCAATTCATATCCACCATGCCATGGGCTTTTACTTTTGTGCCAGGGCTGATTTCTGAATAGGCAAGTACTATCAGATTGGTGAGAGATTGTTCAACCAACCGTTTAAACGCCATTCTTAATTCTCGCGGACAAAGCAGGATAGGCATATGTCCCAATCCTGCCAACGCCTCCATCTTCTCACCTGTATTTCTCAAAATCACTTGCGCAAGGGAGGCATCGATTTGAAAACCCACACCAGAATCAGACACACCAAGGGAGGAGCGCAGCATACTTTCCAACTCTGGAGCCAGTGTAAAGACATGCAGGGTGTTCTCTTCATCCCTGTAGAGAGATGATAGTGTGTGTGCCATTGTTTGGCGGACGGCTTCAGCTAAAATGTTAGGATCACGTGTAACAGTAGCATTATTTGCGACTACTTCCAGTATTCCACTCAGATCACGGATAGGTACCCTTTCTCGTAGCAGGTTACGAAGAACTGTCTGGAATTCACTTAAGCTGAGAATTTCTGGAATCACACCTTCAACCGAAGCCGGGCTACGTGATTTCAGCTGATTTAGCATTTCCTGAACCATCTGGCGGTTGAGTAGATCGGGCGCATACTGTCTGACAATTTCTGTCAGATGGGTACTTAATACCGACAGTGGATTAACTACCGTATACCCCATCAACTCTGCCCGACCCTGCTCAGATTCGGGAATCCACTGTGCAGGAAGACCGAATGCGGGTTCAGTGGTCGGCATACCTTTAAGATTTGGATCAGCTTCACTGCCAGGAATTGCAAGCATATTTCCAAGCATCAGCTCTCCTTTTGCTACTTCCTGTCCGCGTACTTTGATTCGGTATTGAGAAGGTTGTAAGCGCAGGTTATCTCTGATTCTGACCACAGGTAAGATCAAGCCCAGTTCAGCCATCACCTGTCTACGGATACCAGTAATTCTTTTCAGCAAGTTATCGGTTTGATCATTATCAATTAAAGGAATCAAGCTGTATCCAATTTCCAATTCCATTGGATCAACCACAACCATGTTAAGCATATCTTCTGGAGTTTCAGGTTCTGCCGATGGCACAGGACCAGCTGCCGATTCTGGCAATTGCTTCAGTGCTGCCTCTGTTTTCTGATACTTAGAGACAAAATAAGCCGCAACTCCAAGGGAACCGCCTACCGCAATAAATGGCACTTTTGGCAAACCAGGCACAAAAGACATCAAGACGATAATGCCTGCCGCAACAGCAAGTGTATTGAAATTGGAAAGCTGACCGAACAGATCCGTACCGAGGGATTTTTCTGATGTTGACCGAGTAACGATCAACCCGGCAGCAGATGAAACCAGCAGTGCGGGTATCTGAACCGCAAGACCAGCACCAACAGTAAGAAGTGTATAGGTCTGTAAAGCCTGGGTAAATTCGAGATTGCGCTGAACCATACCAATAACGAATCCACCGATAATATTAACCAGCATGATGATGATGGCAGCGATTGAATCGCCTCTAACAAATTTACTCGCACCATCCATTGCACCATAAAAATCTGCTTCAGTCTCCACCTGTTTCCGGCGGGTGCGGGCTTCAGTTTCATCGATGATACCTGCATTTAGATCAGCATCAATAGATAGCTGCTTACCTGGCATTGCATCCAGTGTAAAGCGCGCAGACACTTCAGCAACACGTCCAGCACCACTGTTGATAACCACAAACTGAATAATCATCAGCATGAGGAAAATGACAACACCAACAACGTAGTTACCGCCGACAATTAGTGTACCGAAAGTTTCAATCGCTTTACCTGCATTCCCCTCCAGTAATATCAACCGGCTTGCAGAGATATTTATACCCAGGCGGAAGAGTGTAATCAACAAAAGAAATGTAGGGAATACTGAGAACTCCATTGGCTGGGAGATATACATGGTCAATAAAATCACACCAATCGAGAGCGCGATATTTAATGCAACTAATAGGTCCACCAGAACAGGCGGGAGTGGGATGATCATCAATCCAACGATGATGACCAAACCAAATGCAAGAGCAATATCCCGCGACTTGAATAAGTTGCGGAGACTGGATAGATTTGCTGTTGGATTAGATGCAACCATGTAATACCTCTAAATCTTTTTTATGAATTGGCCGGCATTGGCCGATGTGATACTGGTTTATTCAACCTATAAACATACGCCAGTACTTCTGCCACAGCCATATACATTTCTGGTGGAATTTCCTGATCGACTTCAACCATCCGGTAAAGAGACCTTGCTAGTGGAACATTTTGCACGACCGGCACTTTATTCTCACGTGCTATATCGACAATCTTTTGAGCAACATGAAAAGCACCCTTTGCCAATACCCGTGGAGCTCGCATTGCATCAGCGTCATAGTCAAGCGCCACTGCAAAGTGGGTAGGATTGGTTACTACGACTTTTGCCTTTGGTACATTGCTCATCATCCGAGTTCGGGCAATTTTTCTCTGCTGCGCACGTATCCTTCCCCGTAAAAATGGATCTCCTTCTGAGCGTTTGAAATCTTCTTTAACTTCTTCTTTCGTCATTCGCATTGAACGCATAAAACGCCAACGTTGTAATGCGTAATCTGCCGCTGCAAGTGCAAGGTATGCAGATCCAACCCTGATACCTAGAGATAGAGCTAACTCTGACCATTCAGCAACACCCGAAGCCAGATCGTTATTACCCAAATAAAGAATATCCTGCATATGGCTATTCAAGAAACTATAGGCAACGTAACCGACCAGAGTAAGTTTTAGCAATGCTCTACCCAACTCTATCAAACCTTGAGCAGAGAAAATCCGCTGAAAACCAGTAATGGGGTTTATTCTTTTAAAATCAAACCCAATCTTCTTGCTTGCCCACAAAAAACCAGTTTGGATCAATGTGACGGATACACCCGAAATCATTAATCCAACCAGGATAATTCCAACCACAGGACCAAATGACATGATTTGCTGTACAGCAAAATCTTTCATCCAGGTTCCAGTTAATTCAAAATCAGGCAAGATCATAATTACTGAAACCATCATCTCTTTGATTAATCTGACCAATTGGGCGCCAGGACCTTGCAACAATAATGTGCCGACCAGTAATATTACAGCTGTATTTACTTCCAGGCTGCGCGCAACCTGCCCTTCCTGTCGGGCATCTTCTAATCTTCGATGAGTCGGTGCTTCAGTTCGATCTGACATATCTCATTACCTGGCTATTAATTGAAGCATTCGTGGGCCAACGGAACGAAAAAGCTGCTGCATCATCGGAAGGGCAACACTGAAACTGAATGCAACTGCCAACATTCCCAAACCGATTTTTACGGGTAAACCTAAAAAATAAACCTGTACCTGTGGAGCGACCCGGGCAAGCAATCCCAATGTAAGGTCTGCTAAAAGAAGGGCACCAATAACTGGAAAAGACATCTGCACACCGGCAGCAATCATTTGGGCTGCCATTCGAATCAGAACTTCGGGATCAGTGAACGGGACAGGTTGATTTACCGCCACGATTTCAAACGATTTATGTACCGCCTGGATGACCACATGATGTCCATCCATCACCACAAAAAACAACATACCGACCATAATGAAAAACTGATCTACGGATGAACCGGTTTCTCCAAGCGTGGGATTGAATACCCTTCCTGATCCAAAACCACTGCCGATTCCCATTAATTCACCAGCCATCTGAATAACACCGAAAGTAAGAACAGCTGCCATTCCTGCAAGTGATCCAATGATCAACTCTCGAAATATTCCACCCGCAAAAGCGAAGAGTCCCAATGCTTCAGTACCAGCTGGTACAGGATTCCACGGGATCAGAATGGCGCTTAGGATAATTCCCAGGCTGATACGAACCTGCGGGGGTATAGATTGTCCACCCAAAACAGGGACAGGTAACACCATGGCCATGATCCTGGTGAATACTAAAAAGAAAATTTGTGCTTGAGCAACAGATATTAACATAATGGCTTAACCGTCCTGATACGGTCTAGCTTAAGGTTATTCTGCTTTGTGCTATATGTCAGTAAAGAGGGAATGAAGTGGTTCTAAAGAATGCGTAAATATTTCATTTAATCTATTAAGATTTTTTTACACCAGCCGATAACGCTTTGTTTAGCATTCTATTCAATCTCAACCGCAGTTGATCCGCATCCAGAGGTTTGGTGAGGAATTCATCTACTCCAGATCTTTGTGCTTTTGTTACAATTTCAGGAAAAGCAAGCGCAGATACTACTGCCACTACTGGTGATCGTTTCTGCATTTGGTTCTTTACTTTTGCCACTGCATCCAATCCATTGATTCCTGGTAGAAGAATATCGAGAATAAGGAGCATGGGTTCAATCTGAAATACTTGCTCAACCAAATCATGAGGTGAATTTGCTAATTCGTATGGAATGTCTGCCTGCTTGAAAACCAGCTTGATCAAATCCCGATCCATTGGATCATTGATGCAGATCAAGGCGGTTGTTTTCACGGAATTTTCCCACCCTTAATTTCTGGTAGTACCTGAGAACTGATATTCCTTAACCAATTCTCGCATTTGTTCGAGCTGAGATTCATTTAAACCAAGAATGTTCATAGCTTCTGGATGAATTTTTATTCCATGGGGATCAAGCAAGATATAGGTTTGTGTCTTGCTAAAAGCATTAGCAATATTAATGATGGCGCCAAGTGTTGGTTTTGTTTTTGCAAAGGATGGAGCATGGTGATATCGTATTGCTTCAACCAGCAAAACTGGAAAATTCCATTTTTCAGCCATTAAACTCCCAACAACAGAATGGTCTATACCCAAAAGTTTCTCTTCAACCTGCCAGAGCGCCAGGTCATAATTACGCATAAGTTCCAAAATTCGCATGTAATCAACGTTCATATATTGATCAAGGATCAACTTCCCCATATCATGCAATAACCCACCAACATAGGCTTCTTCAGGATCAGGGTACCGTAAATATCTGGCTATCCATTGTGAAATTGTTGCTGTAACAACTGAATGATTCCATAATTCACCTGCACCCAACCGGTAACCACTTAATCTTCGAGTTAATGGTCCAGATGATGCTGCGCCTAAAACCAAAGTTTTGATTCTCTTGATTCCCAGTCGCATCACTGCATCTGAAATCGAAGCACATACAAAACTGAATCCCATTGATGCAGAATTTGCCATCTGTAACACAGATGCCGCGAGTGCCTGATCCAGACCAATCAAATCACTGATAGTCCCTGCCGTATTGTTTGGGTCATCTAATGCATTAAGTATCCGGGTGACACTTGTAGGCATAGGACGCATCTTATCAACCGATGCAAGTATTTGATTGATCTTGGTTTGAGACATAATGTCAGGTTCCCCTTATTTAACAAAATTTGGCAGCGAATTGAATAAGCTCGTTGTAAAAACCAATAATTGTTGTACCATCCAGGATCCAAGAAAAGCAAGGACCAAACCAATAGCAATCATTTTCGGAATAAATGTCATGGTGACTTCATTAATCTGCGTGGCAGCTTGAACCAGACTGATCAGTGAACCAACCAGAAGACTTACGAGCAATACAGGTGCAGCCAAGATCAGCATGACCGTAATCGAATTTTGAGCAAGTGAAAGGACATAAGATTCAGTCATACAGCCTCTTTACATGAAACTCAACATTAATGATTTTACCAGCAGATACCATCCATCCACCAAAACGAACAGGAGAATCTTGAAAGGCAGAGAAACTAATGAAGGTGGTAGCATCATCATACCCATCGATAAAAGTACACTGGAAATGACCAGATCAATGATTAAGAATGGAATATATATGATGAAACCCATTGTAAAAGCTGTCCGCAGTTCACTGATCACAAAAGCTGGAAATAAATCAACCGTTTGAATATCAGAAAGTTGCGCAGGGCGATCCTTACCACTCATCGACATAAATAGTTCAATATCTTTTTCACGGGTCTGGGTAAACATAAACTCACGCACAGGCTCTATGGCTCTTTCAAGCGCGATTTCTTGAGGAATTTCATTATTTGTGTATGGCTTTATCGCATTCTCATCAATTTTTTGGTATGTCGGTGCCATTACAAAAAAGGTCAGGATCAGTGACAATCCGATCACAACCTGGTTGGGCGGAATCGTTGGTGTACCGATTGCATTCCGCACCATCGAAATCACAATAACAATCCGGGTAAATGAAGTTGCCAGGATAAGAATTGCGGGAGCCAGTGTGAGCACGGTCAGCAATATAAATAGCTGTACCCCTGAGGTGACCTGTTCAGGATTTCCATCTGGTTGCACCGATAAAGTTACACCAGGAGCCTGAAGTTCAGGATTCCCTGCGCAGGAAGTCAGTAAAAAGAGGGCGAGAATACTCAGCAGGAGGAAGAGGATCCTTTTCTGCTTATTCATTCAGACCTCCGGAAGCTTCATTTTCTATGGCTTTTTTAAAGACCTCTGGAAATTCTTCGGCATCATCTGCCATATATTCAGATACATCTTTGATAAGGGTAATCTGCTGATCAGTAGCACCCACAAGTAAAGTTGATTCTCCAACCCTGATGATGTGCAAAGCGCGCTTGGGGGTTAATCCGAGTGTTTCGATTACATGCATCTGCCGCATCTTACCACCAGGTGGATTGACCATCCAGCGTTTCATCACGATCGCAGCCCCGTATATTAGCATGAGAACAAGAAGCAGTTTTAAGAATACACTGAGCATCCAGGTGCTGGAGCTGGTCAAATCTGCCGCGCTATTACCATCTGGTGAAGAAAATAAGGTCAGCCAGAATCCAACTACCAATAAAACTGATATACCAGTGATGATAGCGATCTGAACGACCCGGGATCTGGTCTTAAACCAGCTCAACCATTTCTCTGCATAATTCATCAAGAATCCCTCACGGCTTACTTACGTTCGCCTGAGGGTCAATCAGTTCGGTAATGCGGACTGCAAACTTATCATCCACAACGACAACCTCACCTTTCGCCAGCAGGCGCTCGTTAACGAACACATCCACCGGGTCACCCGCTAATCGGTCCAGTTCAATTACAGAACCCTGAACCAATTCAAGCGTCTGGCGTAAGGACATCCTTGTCCGACCTAATTCAACGGTAATTTTTAATGGTACATCCATCAACATATCCAGACTTGCCTGTCCCTTTGAGGAGGAACGAGCCTCCACTTTAGGTTTTACTTCAGGGGCAGATGCCACTGGAGGGACAGGGGTTGGAGTTTGCGCAGGCGCAGGTGATGGATTTTCAACAGGAACAGGTGTATCAGACATAAGATTACCTCATTCGTTTTTTCGCAGGTTGATTGCAGGATCATGGAAAGCTGAAACCACCTGAACAGCAAGGTTGTTAGCGACCTTGCCAATATGAACATTAAACAATCGTTGATTTGCAATTTGCATTACCAACGGATCATCTTTACGGTTGTCGAGTTGAATAATGTCGTCAACCGCAAGGTTTAATAAATCACTCATTGAAAGCTCAGCTTCTCCTAAAATGACCTCTACCGGCAGGTCTACATTTACCAGATTTTTCATTGCCAGTTCGCGAGCAGCCGGGTCTATGACCTTTTCTTTACGACCAGATATCCATACATGCGGATTCAATACTGGACCGATTGGTTTGAGCGTGCCAAATGGAAGATAAAAATTCATCGATCCCGTGACGCCCTGGATGGTTAACTCAAAAGTCAAAAGCATGACTTTCTCATTTCCCATGATCATCTGTACCCAATGCTGATTTGTAGTGCTATCCTCCAATGATGGCTCTAGTGCAACCAGCTTGCTCCAGGCACTCTTAAGATCATTAAGCATATGCTCAACTAATCCACGTAACAACGACTGGTCAATATCAGTCAAAGGCCTTTCCTTCGTTTCACCTTCGATCTTTCCACCAAGCCTTTGTTCCAGAACCATATAACTGACATTGGGACTAATGGTAACGACCATATATCCTGGCAGAGGGGCCAGCGTAATCATATGGAAAAGAGCATTAGCAGGCAGGTCTTTTAAGAAATCATGAAACCGACCTTGTTCTGTGTGGACCAATCTCGGTTTGAGGTTCGTCCGCAAAAAGGTAGGTATGGAAGTGGTTAACTTTTCAGATAAATCTTCATGGACCAATTCCACTGCCCGCATTTGTTCTTTTGAGAAGCGATCTGGAGACCAAAAGTTATATGCGGTGACTTTTTTCCCGCCTGCAGGACTATCACTCTTTTCGACACCTGCCGGTGTTTGCCCCATGATCTCTGCAAGGTTAACATCATTGCCACCATCCTTGCTTTCGATGGCTATTGCACCGCTGAGCAGAGCATCAATTTCTGCCTGTGTTAGCATAATACCCTTTTACTCGACCACAAATTCGGTGAAATAAACACCGATGATCTTATATTCCGGCATCATGCCCTGTAATTTCTGGATGAGTTCTCCCCGCAGGGCTTCCTTGCCCGTTGCGGTATAAAGTTCTTCAAATGTTTTTGAAGAGATTAATGTGATTATGGTGTCATTAATCATTGGCAGTCGTGCATTCACGCCTGTAATAACCATGGTCACCGCTGGATCTTCTTCCGTCGCTGCTCCTTCTCCACCATGTCCACCGGCTGCCCCCCCCTCTGCCGCGAGGGCAGCTGCTTCTTCATACATCGGAGCAAATTCAACTACCAAACCAATTCTGATGTATTTTTTAGAGGTAGTTTCGGCCAGATTAATAATCTTTGTACCGGTATCGATCATCACCCCTTCTCCGGGTTTGACTTCATGGATTTCTGTGTGTTCTTCCTCAACAGCTTCTACAGTCGTTTCGGGTGTCGGAGTAGGATACAGGTAAGATAAATGGAAGGGCTTCGGTAAATCATCTGGTGCTAGCACAATGTATGCCGTAACCAGGCTTAATAAACTACCGGCAACTACAATCATATAAAGAAAAATTTTTCCAACCAGTCCTAATATCTTCAGTACATTTTTCATAAATTTCCTCCCCGTGGATTATTGCGTTGGCAACAATTTGCTTCCACCAGGTGATACGACGTTCTTCTCAACATTGTAAACGACGATAATGTCTGCGCGGCTGTTCATAGCACGGTGTTCGGGTGTATCATTCGGAAAAATAGGTTCGTATTCACCGCGTCCTGAAACAATCAACCGATCTGGTGCTAATCCAGCATCTATCATGTAATCTGCAATCACGATAGCCCGGGCGGTTGATAATTCCCAGTTGTTCACATACCGTGGATCTGTTGGTGGAGAATTATCAGTATGACCCATAATCTTTATTTGATTTTGGGTAGGCTTGAGCATTTCAATGATCGTATCCAGCACCGGATATGCCTCTTCCTGCAGGTATGCAGTACCGGAATCGAATAGCAGTTTTTCGCTGAGAGAAATTAAAACACCATCAATATTGGTCTGCACACTAACAGCAGTTCCCAAATTACTCTTCGAAAGCATTGATGCGAGGTTGCCTGCCACCTCTTCAGAAGCTGGAGGTTTATCGGGAATACCCGGAACCACTATTGGATTCGGAACGCCATCCGGGTTTCTTCCCCCACCTTGATTAATTTGCGCATCTACAATTTTTACCGGACCTCCGCCCAGGGTAAAAGCTGCCCGTAAAGAATCAGCAAGTTGTTTGTATTTCTCAACATCCACCTGCCCCATCGAATACAAAACCACAAATAACACCATTAACAAGGTAATGAAGTCAGCATAGCTGACAAGCCAGCGATCTCCACCACCTTCACCACCACCGTGACTCATGCCTGTGCCTTCCCTTTCTCAGCAACTGCAGCTTTGGCTGCAACCGATGGCGGTAAGAAGGCATACAATTTCTCTCGGACGATGCGCGGGTTTTCTCCAGCCTGCAATGACAAAATTCCCTCTAGCAACAGGTTACGATAGGCGGCTTCGTGCATATCTTTGGTCTTAAGCTTTCCACCTAATGGCAGATAAATCAGGTTGGAAGAAAGCAAGCCCCATAAGGTTGCCAGGAATGCCGCAGCAATTGACATTGCCAGCTTCGATGGATTATCCAACTCTTTCAACACTGAAATCAATCCCATAACGGTTCCGATAATTCCAAAGGTGGGGGCAAAACCTCCTGCTGCATTGAATAAACCATAATTTGCCCCATGCCTTTCTTGCATGTGGTGAATTTGTGTTTCCAAAATCGCCTTTACCTGCGCCGGATCGACACCATCAACAACCAGCATAATCCCCTTTTGCAGGAATGGATCTTTAATTTTTTTGCTCTCTTCTTCCAGTGCCAGGAGACCTTCCCGCCTTGCCTTATCAGCCATCCTGGCAAGAGTCTCTATAGCCTCTTCTTCATTAAAATGGGTCTCTTTGAATGCTACACCAATCAACTTAGGGATTATAAGAAAGTGTTTCAGTGATGTAGTAATAAAAACAGCCATCAAGGAACCGCCCATTGTTAAGAGGATGGCGGCTGGGTGGGTAACCAATTCAACCGGTGAGCCGCCGTCCATGATCATAACCACGACTACGATGAGCACTGCACCAAGAAGGCCTAATATGGTTGCTAGATCCATTAATTATTCTCCAGACTTAGAATCGTTCGCAGTATAAATAAGGGGTGAAGAATACACCTTCTTCCGATATTCAACAATTCGTTCTACTACTTCAGCAGCAGTTTCGTGGACAATGACCTTCACATTCGTAGTGAGAGAAATAATCGTATCCGGGGTTGATTCCACGATCTGGATCAACTCCGCATTTACGAAAAACTGAGTTCCGTTAAGTCTTGTAACTTGAATCACGACAGCTACCTCACACGATACTGGAAAGGTCTTCTTGGAAGTCCAGCAAAAGGATAGCATAGGCGTAAACAGGTCGATGTAAAACATCCGTGAAAGCGGGATAAAGGAGAAATAAAAAAATCGAATCGTTGAACTTGCTTTTTTTATTTTGTTAACATATGATTAAGAAACTTAACAATATGCATGTTAGAACCAATTGAATGGGGTTGCGATGAAACCTACAAATATCCTGGTTATTGAAGATGACGAGATTGTCTCTAGAACAATTGAAAGATGTCTGCGTGGTGATGAATTTCACGTAGGAATAGCAAATACCGGGGTTGATGGTTTACAGAAAGCCCGCAGGCAAGTTCCAGATCTGATTATTCTGGATGTAATTATGCCTGGAATGGATGGATATGCTGTTTGCAGAGAAGTCAGAGCGGATCCCCTCCTCAAAGATATCCCCATCTTATTCCTTACAGCAAAAGCAAAAGATGAAGATAAAATAACCGGTTTCACTGCCGGAGCTGATGATTACCTGAGCAAACCATTTAATCTGGATGAATTAACTTTACGGGTAAGAGCAATTCTTCGCCGCACAAAGAGCCAGGCACGGATGAAAGCAGAAGAAGCAACCAAACCTTTCAATCTCGGTGGTATATTTACCAAAGGAAAGACCCCACCGAAAGAGACCGTGGAAGAACCTGTCCAAAAATCATCTCGAACAATTACCATTCGTGGTTATACGTTGGATACACAAACGTATGAATTAACAACAAATCAAAATACAAAAATAAGGCTTACACCCGTTCAATTTGATCTTCTCTATCACTTGATGAGTCATCCAGAAGTGATTTTTTCTCCCAGCAGATTACTGGATGAAGTGTGGGATTACCCTACAGATGCAGGAAGCCCGGATCTGGTTAGGGTTCACATTAAAAATCTTCGTGAGCGAATTGAATCCGATCCGCATAATCCAAAATTCCTTGAAACAGTTCCCGGGTATGGGTATACCATCCGTTCAGAAGATTAATTGCTTTGATTAGTTTTAATTACTCGGTATTCCATCCGGGTATGTATATTGCACTGCAATTGACTACCCTTGTCATATACTGGTGCAAATAAATGCCACATCATAAAGAACAAACCAATCCCCGATTACGCGAGATCATCTCAGCCTTACAAACGCTCTCTGGTTCCATGAGCCAGGAAACAGATTTAAATAAAATTCATCTGCAATATGCCCGTCTGGTTAAACGTTTACTTAACTGCGAAATGGTGGCGTTGTTGTTAGTTGATAATGATGATAAAAGGATACTTCTCCGAAAAATCCTATTAAGTGATGGTGATTGGTCTTTTGTGGACAGCCATCAGATAGATTTGCCCGCTTTGCAGGATCTTTTTAAAGATGAACGGATCCTACAATTTACTTATAGAACCAAGGTTATGGAAGATTTCCCTTATCTGGATGTTGCCAAAGAACAACCTTTCTTAAATAACATCTATATATCTATTCAACCTGCAGATAAACTAAACGGGATTATCCAGGCAGTAAATTGCAAACCGTTTCCATTGGATGAAATAAAAATAGACTTACTGATGCTAATTTGTAATTCATTTGCCAGTTCTCTGGCATCGTATGGCGCGATAAGACAACTGAAAGTTGATAATGCAAACCTGGAAGCCTGGCGCTGGGAGCTGCTTCAATCGCGAAATACATTGCGCGCCATGTTTGATAGCATTCCAACATCCATCTATATCATTGATACCCGTTACCGAATTGTAGCCATCAATGCAAGCAGATCAGAACGAGCGGGCAAAAAGCCAAATTTCCTGGTTGGGCAGGTATGTTACGAAGCTTTGTATGGTCGCACTCAACCCTGTCAGGGATGTCGGGTAAGTGATACTTTTTTGTCAGGCAGGAACACTACCCGTACCGATCGCCAGTGGATAGATAACGAACAGGTTTCCGACTGGGAAATCACCACCTATGCCATATTAAATGAAACTGACATCCCGGTTCAGGTGATCATTAATGAACAGGATGTTACCGTTGAAAAACGTTTGGAAACTAATTTGATCCAATCAGAGAAATTGGCAGCTGTTGGTCAATTAGCTGCTGGCGTGGCACATGAAATTAATAACCCGCTGTCCGCTGTGATTGCAAATGCCCAATTGCTTCGCCGCGATTTACCGGAAGACGCATCTGATGCTCTGGAATCTGTTGAATTAATCGAAACTGCCGGATTAAGAGCTTCTCAGGTTGTCCGTAACTTATTAGGATTTGCCCGAAAAGAACAGTATGAATTCCTGATGATCGATCTTAATGAAACAATCCTAAATGCTCTTTCTTTAGTAAAACATGAGCTTGTAACACGAAACGTTGAAGTTACAACAGATCTGGCAAATGACCTCCCAATGATCAAAGCCAGCCGTGATCATTTGCAGAGCGTCTGGATCAATATGGTTCTTAATGCACTAGATTCAATGGAAAAAAAGGACGGAAAAATTTCTATTGTATCGTCGAACAAAAACAAAGAATTCCGGGTATCAATTGCAGATAACGGTAGCGGTATTCCAGCAGATAAAGTGTCAAGAATTTTTGAACCATTCTTTACTACAAAAGCACCCGGTAGAGGGACCGGCTTAGGTCTTTCAGTATGTCATCGCATCGTTAAGCAGCATGGTGGGTATATCCAGGTAGATAGCCTGGTTGGTAGCGGGACTAAATTTACAATCATCATACCGGAAACAACAGAATAATAATCAGAGCGAAGATATCAGTATGCTATCTTACTTCGCCAGTCGAAAACCCAATGCCGGGGAGATGTAATCTTGCAGAACTCCTTCACGACTGGAACAGCGGGCGAGAGCCCGACTGTAGTACCAGGCGCCTCCCCGAACAACTACTTTCTGATTTGGAGATCCTGGTCCCTCTCTACCATCATCAACTTTATAAGGGTATGGCATAAGATAAGATCTCGTCCATTCCCAGACATTTCCAACCATATCCGCTATCTCAAAAACACTATCTCCACCAGGAGAATACGAACCCACAGGAGTAGTAAGTTTTTTCCCGCTTTCAACGGTATTGCAGCGCCATGGGTCGAAGTTGTCACCCCAGGAGTAAATCCTTAATTCCGTTCCTCGAGATGCCTTTTCCCATTCAGCTTCACTTGGTAATTTATATCTTACGCCTGTTGATTTATTCAGCCACTGTATGTATGCTTCTGCATCAATTCTGGATACACCAGTAACAGGGTGTGTTTCCAGACCTTCAGGAAATTTAAAACCGGTCCAGTTTTTAGGAACCTTGTACCCGGTATTAAAAACAAAAATATAATATTCAGCATTTGTAACCGGGTATTTAGCTATTTGATACGAATTCAACGTTACCTGGTGGGCGGGTAATTCAACCATAAATAGGTCAGAACTATTCCACTCACTTGCCCAGTCTTCCTTCTCAAGTAAAGTTTGAATATGCTGGTCAGAAGTACCCATCCAAAATGTTCCGGCAGGAATAGTAACCATCTCCGGCAGTTTTACCGGTAAACCCTGACTATCATCTTCGGCTTTATCAAAATCTGCCAGTTTTCCACCTAGTGGCATAATTTATTTCACTCCATCCCAGATTCTTGCATGAAATTGAATACAAGTCGAAATTAGTCGATCGAAGTTCTCTTCAAGACCTTGACCTAAAGCAAATAAATACGAGTCATTTGTATCTTTTCTGTAATTATCAACGTGTTCAATTAGATCTTCAAGTACTTTTTGCCATGCCGAGTGATGATTTGGTACCAACCAGCCATAGGAGCGTTGATCGTATAAGGATATAGATTCACTTCCTGCCCAGGGTATTTTCATAGCCATAAATTCGAGAACAGCTTCTCTACCCAAGCGGTCATCTACCTCGCCAAATCGGGGCAACAATCCGATATCAATAGAAGGAAGTACAGATTGCCACTGTGCCTTTTCTATACCTGGCAGAAAAACCTTTCGTTCGCCGTTAACTTTGATTTGGTGGATCTGATTTTGGTTTTCACCAAAGACAATTATTTTAATGCCCGGGTTTTTTTGTAATACCTTCTCCAAGGCGGAACTCAGACCCGTTTCAATCAACTTATTGACCCCTCCGGTGGCTATATTGACGCCAAGGATCAAACCGGTATGCGATTCATATGGATGTATCAGGTACTTATCCAATTCAAGCATATCGGGTAGGTACTTAATATCTAATATCCCTTTCCAGTCTTCAATTACTAATTTCGAGTTCGAAAAACCACAATCTACAAGTTTAAGCGACCAAATAAATTCATTATCGTCCACAATAAAAGGTTGGGACATATCTTTAACTAATGTGGTTGTAATCTCTACACCAATCTGATATTTATGACTCTCAGAATTGTAAATGATCGGCACGCTAAGATCAGCAATGATAGTCTTGTCTCTTGCTTTCCAATGCTGAATTGCTTTTTGCGCAAATGGAAGGACAGCAGCATGAATAATGATAATATCAGCATCACCACAAGCAATAACCGATTTTTGAGCGATTCGAATGAATGGTTCGCCTTCCAATAACTCAATGCCAACCTGGTGGTGTTTGTGAATAACTGCCTGCAACTCAAAAAACTTTTGATATACCAAAGGGTATTTGTGAATACACGGAAAAACAAATAAAATTTTCATCCTATCTCTCCGTGTTGATGCTTGCTTTCCTTTACGCTGGTTGATCCCGTAACCCAGGGTGTTTGCATAATTTCTAGAATCGCTCGTCTCCAATGTGGGATTAACGCTGCAACCTCTCTGGACATGGCTTTATGATAACCAGCCATTCCAAGTTTCTTCCTTAATTCTTCATCCATAACTAATTGACGTAAATTTGTATGCCACTCTTCGATTGTTGAAGTGACTAAACCACCTGCATCCCATTCCAACGCAGAAGGGATCTTGCTAGCCACCCAGGGTATTTGTTTTATACCTGCATATACAAATGGCGAATCTGGTAGAGAAATATTAAATGGAATGTTCCGAAGAGGGACAACCAGAATATCGATCTGGTTGAAAATATAAG
The DNA here is from genome assembly GCA_964648485.1 of uncultured Leptolinea sp. GTDB lineage: Bacteria > Chloroflexota > Anaerolineae > Anaerolineales > Anaerolineaceae > DAIOEK01. The sequence continues at coordinate 1,736 of CAZYOF010000019.1, read as the reverse complement.
GACTATCCTCAACATCAACTTCAGGTAAATAAAGCTTGCGATTTTCAGGTAGTGAATCAAATAGCTGAAAAACTTTCGAATTATCCGAAATAATCAACTGCGTTTTCGGAAATTCTCTAATTACCCTGATTAAAATCCGGCGGATTTCAATAATATCATCTAAAGTTCCACTACTTCCAACCCAGCCAATATGAATTGTAGGTCGTTTGGGTGCTGGTTTTTCCCATAATGGATTATTTCTTGACCAACCTTCAGGAATGACCAACGAACGATAACCAGATTGTGATAACTGCTGTGCAAATTTTTCACTGGTCGTCGTGATCATACCTGCCAGCACCATAGCGGCAGTGTATGCACGAGCATTTGCCGGCAACCCCAATCCTTTCTCCATATAAAGTGGATGTGATATTGGCATTTGTTCGTAATCCAGATCCAAATCCAAGATGATGGGAGTCCGACTGGCCGTATATTTCGCCATTTGTTCCAATAACCAGGGGTTAACATGCGGATTAGAAGCAACAACCAGATCTGGAGTGCTACTTGAATCCTCAGGCGTCTCGGTGGATTTAATTAAAACTTTGATCCCCAGTTTATTAAACACTTCCGTCATTATCTTAACCCGGGAAGATGTAGAAAACTCATCAGAGACTAAAATTTGAATGACTTTCGGAAAAGTAACATCTTTCTGAGATATGATATTTTCAAAGAGCAGACCATCCTCATATGTCTTGGATGCTAATAGGGTCTGTTTGATTTGTTCAAGACCGGTTTGAATGTCTTCTCGATTTTCAGCCTTTGCCTGTCGAATATTTAATTCTAGAAATGCAGGTAATAACTCCTCAATTCGATCCAAATTCTTAGCAACCAGATCTGCTGGTTCCTGACTCTGAATAATTTCCTGCATTAATTGATCCGCTTCAATTAAGGAAGCCTCTGAGATTGCAGTATCGGCTTTGGAAATAGTTAATAGCCACTTTATGAATTGATCCGTAGCTAAAGCACTTACCTGTCCATACTCGCTGATTGTAAGTTGAATTCGTTTTTCAATGTCATTTCGTTTGGGGAATTTCATTGCAGCAGCCTGGTAACAGCTCAAAGCAAGTGATGGGTTCTCTCCTGCAAGCTGCAAATCTCCTAAAACCAGATATGCTTCAATATCATCCGGATAATCGAGTAGACAGGATGCATAAACCATCATAGCTTCTTTTACTTCATTATTCCGAAGATGACCTCGTGCTATGGTAATTCTTAATTGAAGTTCTGTCTGTTGTTGTAAAGTAAGCATCATTAGAATATCCTAGTGCAAACAAAACAATACATCCCTGAAATTCAGGGCGATATATTGCAGTTGTTCTCATTTTACAATTCAATTTGATATCGGGAATAAAAGAATTCTGAAAGACACATAAAGGCGGGATAAAGGATTTTTATTTTCTGGTTATTCGGGCTATATCATTATTAAACAAGAATTTTTAACCGGTTAGACTATCCATACTCACTGTACTATTTTGAATATCAGTGTTTTTGAAGCAGGTGCATACCAGATCCTGGGGAGAAACCACAACCACCAATAAAAAGAACTAATAATTATTATTTCTGAAGATCAAAAATGCAGCAAAAAACAATTCAGAAATATTTCTTTATTTATGACCAGAAGGGTTATTATCACATCTCATAATGTGTTGGTGTAACATATTTTCTGTAAAATTGTGAACCTTAACAAAAGTGGTGAGTCA
>CAZYOF010000018.1:0-68820 GCA_964648485.1 uncultured Leptolinea sp. | reverse complement strand
CAAGGTTACGCCACGGGTTTCGCAATAAGATTTGCTGATCCGGTCATGGTTACCTTGGATCAAAAACAATCTGCCCCTTAACATACCAGACAGGAGGTCAAAATTGCTTTTGTTGCCTAACGCAAAATCACCCAGGTGCAGAACGGTTTCGTCTGGGGAAACCAGATCATTCCAATTCTTGATAATCAATTCCTGCCAGTTTTCAGGACGACTGCAATACCTTCCGATATTTTCATGGAAAAAATGCGTGTCGGAAATAATCCAGGTGTCGAGAGTGATTTCAAGTGTGTTGTCGGCGGTCATGCTTTAATAATTTTTGGAGAAGACATTCAATCACTAATGGTAAAAGTTATCTAAATAATCTTTTCTATTTGAGTCGTTATTAACCTTTAGAAATGTTAAGCTCACAATTAATGAATTTGGCATTTGATCTCCCCTTCTATTATTTAGTTTCGATTATTTTCACCATTTCCAATCCGCCGCCCTGCCGTTGAACCTCAAACCGCCCATCCCTTCGTAGACTATCCACCCTGAGAGTAATTCTGAATGGGTAGAGTTCGGGTAAATGGACCAGGTCGTCAAACGGAATAGAATCGGATGGATGTGCTTGCAGAGTGCAGGACAATAGCCAGCTTTGTAGATTTTCCGAGGAAGCAAAATTGTGCAGAAGGATTCGATAATTCTGTTTTTGTTCTGTTTGCGCCAATACCCCCCAATTGGTCAAAGATGCGATGATCCGTTCCACAGATCGATCCAACGCCCCCAAGTGACCATATTCGCCTGCAATTCTATCTTTGATCATTTTCCGAGTAATGATTTCTTCAGTACGGCTGGTCTGACCAATGGCGGCTACACATTTCCTGAAGAAAGGATAGCAAACCAGGGTCAATCCATAATGGAGCCAGAGGCGTTCATCGGATGACGATAAAGTCGGAAATAAAGCGAGTGCTTCCTGGTGGATACGAGGAGCAGTCTTTGCAGTTTTTACCCAAATTGCTGAAAGGACATCAATGGTTTTTCGCTGAGCATCTATACCGGTAACAGTTCCTGAAATTGTGTCTGCTAGACGTTGTCGGATGGTTAATGGTTCCACCTTTTGAACACACATAGATGCGGTCACGTCCAGCCAATCTAGCAATATTGTGCGGCTAAATCCAATACCTTTATCCATCATTTACTCTCTTTTGAAATTTGTATAAATGGAACAATAACCTCATCAATGGAAATTCCACCGTGAGTTACGACTACCTCTCCGGCAGGAGCAAAAGCCTCTCGCTTTGCCGGCATTAATGCTGACAACTGTTCTGGTAAGAGGCCATCATTATCCCATAGAACTGTGTCAGGAAAGGCATCTTGAACTCTCAACGCGGCCAACCGATCTGAATAAATTCGTGCGCGTTTTCCACGTGTTTGTGCCAGCAGCCCTTCGGAGGGTTGACCGTATCCTGTAGCTTCAACATGCCCATGATCGCTGGCAATAAATACAGAATAATCGTGGTTTAGATACCAATCAATTAAATTTTCCAACTGGATAGAATTTTGTTCGTGAGTAGGATCTAGCCATAATCGGAGTGAGGATTGCTGATCTGCTGTGCCCAAAGTGGCATTATGTGCTAATTTATCCAAAGTATCATCAATTAAGCACCAAAAATTCACTCTGGGATCCTGTAGTTCTGGTTGTTGATCAATCTGTCGATCATAATAAAGGGGGAGCAACTTGCACATGTTCTCATTGAAACCTTCGCGGGACCAGAAGAGTTCCCATGCACGGGACTCGGGAATATTATGTTCAATTTCTCCAACAAAATCAGCAGGACGAAGACCAGATATCAAAGCGTATCTTGAAATAGATGTGATGGTTGGAATTTGGGCAAGCAGAGTTTCAGCCTTGATTTTCCATTCGGCATGCCTATTAGTCCAAACAGGAGATATGACACGCCAATCAGCCAACGAAAGACAATCCATGACAAGCAGCACTACTTTACTCAGATTTCCAAGATTTTGAAGATATGCCAAATAGTGGGGAATGTGTTGCACATGGTGAGGAACAGGTAACCGCTGTACACCCAGCGAAGTATAGTTTTTCGAAAGCCAATTTGTAAATAATGGATCTACGTTTGAAATAGAATTCTGGAAAGCCGTTTTTTGTTGCGGTTGAATCACAAGACTCGCTTGAGCCATGAAACTGCTCATCTCAGCCCAATCCTGGGCAAAATTCTGCAATGTTTTCCAACCCATTTGCCCGCTTTGTATTTCTGTCAATTGGTTCTCAATATTTTCCAACAATGTTTTTAGCCGTTGAAGGCGAACATCAATCATGGTGATGCCGGGTTGCGCCCATTTAGGCAAATCTTTTTGGTTATTTATTTTTACTGGCTGGATGGTTCCTTGACGAACAAGACTGGGTACTAAATCTTGCAATTGTGGGTCGTGAGAGAAAGGAATGAAATAACCAGCTGGAGTTTCTTTGATCTGTTTACCTGAAAGAGATTGGTCAATGGTTATTTGCCATTGTTCTTGGACAAAATCCTCGAAAGCGTGAGAATCCCTGATGAGAAGTTCGATATTCCATTCCCGATATTCAGGAATTTCCTTCAACCGCTCTACCAGGCTGGTTCGTAAAAGTTCTGGGAGGGGTGATTGTTGGCAATGATAGTCATTTAACCAGGCAATCAACGAGTATGGTTGAGAAAGTGAACCAGGAACAGCGTTGAAAACCTCTTGCAACAGATAGTTTATAGTTTTTAGCCGGCTCAATGGTTGGACTGGCTGCAGGCGTGATTCAAGTATTTCAATTTGATCAGGGTTAAGCATTTGCAGGACGGGGTAAGCCAGATTGGGAAAAAATTGGTGCAATGATAGATTAATTCGATAAGCGTCCTGATAGAGATCGTAAGGTAAGTCTTCCAATGGACCGGTGGTGGTTAAGATGATTGGGTGATCTGTTGTAAAGGGTCGTGCTTCTTCCATACGATGGCGCAAGAGCACCGGGTCGGCTTCCTGGATGATCTGAAAACCGCGCCGGGTTAATTCTGCCATCAACGCTTCACCCGCCAGCAAGCGGTCTGGATCGCTAACCAGGGTAAGGGGATGAATATGCGAGGGAAAATATCTTAATATATTAGTAATCATTCATCTTCTACCAGCTTGCTGGTTTTGTAAATGTACCATTTTTATCTTGCAGGGTATTTGGGAATTGACTGGCTGCCAGAACGCCCTGCCGAATATCTTTTACAAAAGTTGCTGTTCGTTTTAACTCTTGGCTTGGAGAATTTGGACGAGGATTAAGTACAATCACCCCTTTATTTAGTTCATTCCGAACAATCTTGATTGCCTCAACCAAGTCTGAATCGTTACTGATCACAATCGCCACACCATATGCACCTTGGTATCCATCGTGCAGAAGATGGGTGGCAATATTTACATCCGACCCTTTTTCTTCGGTTTTGATGACCTCAGCATATGAATTTTGCCCAGGAATGGGATTCACTAACGGTAGTCTGACTGGATGGGTCAAAAAGTGTCCATATATAATTTCCAAATTAGGAATTGTCCTCAATGCACGCAGGTACATTTGCTGACGTATGGGTTGATCCGGGTCTTGCGGCCGAGCATTAACCAAAGCGGTGAAATATTTTATTTTCAGGATCTGGTTTTTAGGCAGGATCAGTTGGACCATTTTTGGGATATCCAACCATTTATAAGCGGTTCCCTTAACCGCCCCATAATATAAATTAAATCCATCTACATAAACATAAGATGGAATCGGATTTCCCCCTGCCATATTTATTGATTTCTCCTACTTAAATAAGCAGAGGCGGGTATTCGCCGCCTCGCACCCTGCCCCCGAAGGAACAGGGGGGATGTATATATTTTATAGCATGAATCACTTGAAATGTCAAATAAGACTTGCCAGTTTGAAGCGATTTGTTTACTCATCTTTTTCATTTCCTACTTCTTCCTCAACAACGCGCTGTCATAGTACATCAGCAGATCGGGATCCTCGCGCAGCACGTCTTCGGGCAGCCGTTCGGCCACCGTGACGATAGTCCCATAGTCCTGGCGCTTGAAGCAATCGGCGAAGCCGGCACGTACCGCTTCGCTGCGGAAGACGCGCAACCGACCGGCGCTTTCGGTATATTCCTTGAACTCTTTCAACAAGGCGCGCTGACGTACTTTTTCCAGGTCAGTGGCTTTATTGTGATCCGGCACATACCACTTGCCTTCTGCGTTATCCAGGAAGTTTTGTTTCAGGAGCTCGATCAGCTCCAGCGGCTGCTCATGTTTGGCACGGTTCATCACGCGGTTGAAGTCGTTGGTCAGATCGCCCTGGGTTTTGGGTTCGCCACCAGAAGCTGGATCAAGCTGCTGCCTGAGCCAGGTGATGGCTGTCTTCTCGTCATTGACGAACAGGGTAAGTTGCACCGGTTTTTTTGCATTGAGCATGGCACGGTCATACTCGGCCACCTGGTCTGGCAGGAAATACATCCCATCGCGGCGGGTGAAGCGCTGCTCCAACCCAGCATAGAACTCAGGAGCAGATAAAGGCACCATCACCCCGCGCTGGATGTGGAAAGCCACCATGCGGTCAAAGAGCAGGAAAGCTTGCCGTTCAGCATTGACTGCCGGCACGCCATTGACTTCATTGGTAGGATTTAATTTTCCCAAGTGGTAGCGTACAAATTCCCAGGCGCCTTCTTCAGTGCCGGCTTTAAGCTTAAAGTTCTCTTCCAGGTTGCCATTTGGTTTATAAGCGGAGATGATTAAATCCTGTTTCACAGCACCTGAAGTTGTTACCTGTTTGAAGGTGCCTTGTTTCTTATCAAGTGTTCTGACATCAGCAATCACAAAACCTGCTCGTAATAAAGCTTCTTGAATGGAATTCCATACCGAATTCTTTGAGTTATGAAATTCGACAGTTATCCACCTACCAGGTTTAAGGACACGGAGATACTCTCGAAAACAATTTTCCATAAGGTCTTGATAATTTGAAAGTGCTTTTCCTTGTGTCTTGTTCACTACTGCTTCGCGATTTGTTGAGGTGAAGACTTTTAATGCTGCCTCCCAAAGAAAATTTAACTCTGAATATGGTATATTGTCTGCGAATGGTGGATCCGTAAAAATATAGTCAACAGTGTTAGTAGGGACCTGCAACATTGTTGTGGAGCCTGTGGAAATTATTCCAGTCCGGAAATCTTGCAAATGTGTTAAATCCCATAAACCTTCGTTTGTTGCACGGAGAATATCACCCAATGATATTTTCATTAAGTGAATAAGGTTCATCTCTTGCCAAATTGATGAAACATATAACGTACCCTTTTGAACTCTACCAATACCATCTGCATTAAAAACCATTAGCCTTGACGCTTTTTGTAAGCAACTTGTCAATAAATAGAGAATAGCTTTGTGAGTTGGATTGGCAAAATCTAGTCTATTTAATATTGCCGCGGCTAATATATGTTGACGCGCCGAAAAAAAGTGGTGTGCATGGGTTGCGTATTTATGATGCAAACAACTGTGCCATTGATCTCCCCAAGCCCCATCTTTGAACATCATGGGAATAATGAATGGTGAATCCTTGATAATTGTTTCACCAGCACGCTTCAATATTTCTCTATCATGATCATCTGCTTTTTTTCTGAATCGCTTAGTTCCAACAGAATAATTAATTATTGTCGGTACCTGTTTGAATCTCTGCATGGTCTTTTGTAGTGAGGCGTCGTAGTACGTTTCAACTACTCTTTCAATACTTGTCTTTCGTAATTCCAAGCCGCAAATCGGACATGGAAATTCATCTTTTACAGTTTCGTTATCTAGATCCAACACTTCATTTGCAAAAATTATCTCATTACCACAGTTTGGGCATAGGAATACATCCGACCAGACAGCATAATTCAGAATACCTTTAGTATTGGATGAAGGATGGTTAGTTTCAACTAACCAACTATACTCTTTCTCAACCTCTCGTAAAATTCTCTCTGCCTCATTTTTGAACATTGAAACTGAAAAGTTATTGTTATATCCATATGAAATAAAAGTTGCTGCAGGGGCTAAATCAGAAAGAATAAAAAATCTAGGGCCCTTTTTATTAGTTTCGTTTATCGCAAAATCAAAATTATTTTTAGAATCGCATAATTGGGCGGCGATTCCTGTCATTCCACTTCCGCAGAAACCATCCAAAATAATATCACCAGGATTTGTGTAATGTAACAGATACTGTACGACTGCGCGAGGAGGTACTTTAGTGTGGTAAGTGTGAGCCTTATAAACCCAATTATGCCGACCTTCACTGACATCCGCCGCAAAGGGCTCGCGCTGGTATTTTTCGTCTTTCAATCCAAGCTTTTCCCGGATATCCTCCCGTTCCTGCTGCCATTGCTCGATAATCTCCGGCAGGAAGGGATTTGGACAAGCCGTATAGTATGGAGGATCTGAAAGGGCTAAAATATCTTCATCGGTTCCGATGGGGAAGCCTTCAATAGCTCGGAAAGCTGGCTTTTTGAGATACTCCGCCAGCCGGCGGCGGTATTCATCGCGTTTGGCCTGTTCTTCAGGCGTTGTTGAAACGTTTGTTTGGGGGATCAGTTCGGGTTGATGTTCGGTCATAGATTCACCTTATCGATTATTGAGATTCTTCATTAATTCCATCGCTATTTCAAATATCCTAATTCACGCAAAATCGCCCAGGCATAAGCCGGCCGGTCATCGGCTACCCGGTCACGATAGTCTTTCGGTCCGCTGATTGCCACACCTGCCTGGAGAATGTGAACAGCTTTTTCCAGGTTTACGCGGCTGATGGTGTGTTCTTCACCGGAACGAACACGCACGGTTATTGTTTCTTCAGATGCTGCGACAACTTGGAAAGGTACTCTTGTTTTTGTCAGCAGCGTGGCCTTTCGGTCTGCAAGTTTTTGGATTTCTTCCCAATTGAGTGTTATCATGGAACAATCTCCTTTCACCACAAACCATTTCTGCGGAATTGGGGTTTGAACTTTTTCATATAACGTTATATAATAGTGTCAGAGCGGTATCGTAAAGCCTGGTGACCCCGGTCACTCGGAGAGTGTCCTAGCCTCCGCTGGAATGCGGCGGGAAATAATGAAATCAAGGCCCAGGGTGAGCCGCTCGTGAGATCCCCCATTACGGGGGATTTTCGTTTAATCATTTTTTACATCCTGGTGACCAAATTTTCCTCACAATTACTTCCTCCTGGACGATTTTAGATGTTAGCACATCCACAAATCGGCAGTCGCTTTTTTCATACTTCTGGAAAAATGCCCAGGCGATAAAATCAGCTGCTTGCAAGCCACGTTGCGCTTGAGAATTTAATTGCCGGAGCAATACAACTTTCTGTGGTAAATCCACAATCTCTTCTCGTATCTGTTTTTCTAGTTCAAAGCGTAATTGATTGTTGGTGTAGCGTTGATCCAGACAGATTTGTATGCGCGGCCAGCGTTCAACCAGATGATAAACGGCACGAGAAACTGCGATTCGATAAATATCCTCTTTGTCATTAGGCGCGCTGACGATTGCCTTTTGATCCACCGCAACTGCTACAATTTGAATATCCTCTTTTGCCAACTCCTTTAGCAATCGTAAAGTGACGGCCTCTCTTGAACTATTTGCTTTCATCTCACCCGAGGCTAAGCTTGTCCCAAACTTTTTCTGCGCGCGCTGTACAGGAATTTCAATGTCGCGCGCCTGGTCTCCACAAATCACCGCAACAATGAGGAAATGGGTACCAGTCTCAGCGCCAACCGTTCCTGATTCGTCGATGAAAGCGAAATGCATTAGATCCGGCATCAATTATTGATCCAGTGTCAGGCGTGTATTACCAGCATCATGACCACGCATTTGTTGGTCCAAAAATTGTTTGAAACGATTTTGCAATTCTTCACGCGTGCATGGCAGCCCACCGGCTTTTAATGCTTGCATCAGCGAATCAACTGGTAAAGTTACCGCTTGTATCCCACGTAAAGCCTGGATAGCGGCCGGAACAAAATTCACCGGCAGGTTTTCTACGTCATCACCTTGCTGCAAGAAATCCTCCACCGGTTTGCGTTCAGCTGGCGACATGGCTTCCAGGCTGTGCTGGGCGGTATCACTGTTCAGGTTGTCGCGCAGCGCTTTGCGCCAGTTCTTAAGCAGATCGCTCAACTTCTCGTCCAGCAGGTGCACCAGGGCATCTGAATGGACTGCCGTGCGTAGTTGCGCTGGACGCAGATGACAGTAGGGACAGGTGGGTGAATCAGTCAACACACCTTCGTGGAACTCGCGGCACGAGACCAACCCGGTGAGCTGCTGCTTCCAGAATTCAAAATCACCACTTCGCGTCAACAACTCAATGGCGGATAGAGCACGCATGGAATCAAAACGCGCATCCCGATAGAGGCGCTGGCGCAAATCGTCTCCGCTGGCTGTGAGCACAGATTTGCGGTGCAGGTCACTGTAAATCTTGATATAGTCCTGTTTTAGCTTTGTCAATTCGCGCAGAACAGCCTGTTGATCAAAAGCTGCGTTGCCCTTCCCAAACCGCCGGATAGAGTCCAGTGTGTTTTTCTGAACTTGACGGGCATGTTGGGTCCATTCGTGATCTTCTGGTAAATTTGCCTGGGCTTCAGCCAAGTACGTGGTGTAAGGTTGGATTTGATTGACTGCATCTAAAAGTTGGCGCGCACGTTGAACGGTGAGCCGGTACTCCAAATTTTCCTGAATTTGCCCAGGGGTATAGCGCAGATTTCGCAATTTTCCGACAGTGGTGTATTTATTCAATTCTTCCAAAAATTGTTTATATCCGCGTAGGCCGGGTAAAAGATCCATGCTGGATAGAGAAAAATCTGGAGCATCGCTGCCTACCACAGTACCTTGTTCCACGACAAAGGTTAACCTGTCAGTGAAGATCGGTGTGTTCCATAGTTGCGCACCCTGTTCCAACCGGTTTTGCAGTTGTACGACCATTTCTAATTCTGCATGTACCAGCCGCTGTAATTCAGTTACTGCATTTTCTCGTGTATTTTCATCCCGTACCAGGCCGGGCTGTAATCCTAATCCTTCGAAAATCATGCTCCACAGGTTGATGGGTAATGTACGTGGGCGTTTGTAGAACCGGAAGTTGATGATATCGGTCATTGAGCGGGTTAAGGCGCGTTCCAATGAGCCGGCATCCAATTCTTCGCGGCCGTCCAGGCTAAGAACAATATCCCCGTTATATACTAAAGCCGACAAAATAACTGAGACCCACTCTGGCTCCAGGTTAAATTTCAAATCTTTTTCCACCGGTTGGATTCCGCCTGCCATCAGTTCAATCACTTCACCGCGATTGATCACCTGACCCTCAGGTTTGTCGTTGAGTAGCTTTAGGAAATGTCCTGTATAGGGAGAGTCATAAGGCCGGATGTTGCCTTGCTCATCCAGGATACCTAATCCTTCCAAGACACCTGAACCCAAGTTGGAAGTACGACCGCATAGACGGCGAATCGCTTCCATGGCGCTATTGGCTCGTGCGGTTTCGGTCACGGGTTGGCTTAATCTTGTGAACTTTGGATAATCAGGGTAGCGGTCCTCAAATTCAGGCGAGAATAAGTGTGAGGAAATCAGGCGGATCAGTTCTTCAACATTCTGACTGGCAGTGCTATGCATACGTGTTAGGACGGATTGAATAGGTTCATCGACACCTTGATAGATGATGTGCAATTTCTCCACTAAATGGTCTTGCAGCCAGCGCATCAAGTAGCGGAAATTCGTTTCAGCTTTGTTGGAGTATTCTGTTCGGTATTCGGTAGATTCATTCGCCATAGACCGTGCGCCCGCATATAGGCGTATTTTTTCTTCAAATTCATGATCCAAACCGGTAAGATAGAAGATTATTTCATCGGACAACTTTTGGTCATTGAAGGATCGATTCGAGAATGGTGGGAGGAAATAAATATAGAAATCTCGCGGCGGTTGAGCTGTAGTTCGTTCATCCGGTGGTCCGAAGAATAAATAACCAGGACGGGTTGCTTTATGGTTTGCCCATGGCAATTCATAGAACCAGATACTGTATCCTGTGAGATATGTAGAGTCGCTTAGATTGAGTGCTTGACGCAAGGCATCATAAAAATAGGTGTTAAGGTCTGACTTATCCATAAAGTCGCCGCGTTCATGGATTTTTTGATCAAAATCTACTGCCTTTTTCAAGTCCAGGTAATATTGACCATTTTCGGAATTATAGGATAAGAATTGACCTTGAACGGTCTTCATCATTTCTTTCAATGCAACCTGGACCTGATCCAACAAGAAGTCCGCATTATTTGTCTCCGCCGGCAAGCGTTGGAAAAGGCACAAACCGTCTCGTAGACTTTCTGCTGTCACACCAAGAGGCACAAACACATCGCTCGTGGCCAGCCGTTGCACACTCAACGCCCGAATGATTCGGATTGCCATCTCCTTAAGGTTGGGACGGGTATAGGCATTTTGGATCAATCCCTCCAGAATATTGCTTTTTTGAATCACGCGAGAGATATCATCAATGCTGCGTAAGCTGGGATCGTCTTGGATCAATTTCCAATACTGATCATAAGAAATTAAACCAGGCTGGTCAGGGGGAACTTCCTGATCCAAAACAGATCGGATCGCTGTACTGAATGTTTTCAATACCTGACGTTTTTCAGCAATAGCCAGGTTTTCAAACGTTTCGACATAAACCGGGTGAATAGGAAAGAGATCCACATATTCATCTAAGCGATCAGCCATAGATTTGTACAGGGGCGCAAATTTCCGTAAATAGTCAGTGATCTTGGCTTTTTGTGTATCTGTCTTTTTAAGCAACCGTTGAGAAACAACGAAAGTAATATCTTCGCGGGCAATATTGATTTGCTCAAAACGATCTTTAACACGGCGTAGCTGTTCTGCCACAAAACTGAATCGTGGATTTTCAAACAAAGTCTCTTGTAAGCCACCCATAAACCGGAAAGGACAGGATGCGGCCACTTCACCTAATTCTCTTAAGAACCCCAAGTCGAGTATTAAAGCGCGCTGTTCACGGGTGCGTAGATAATCCAATAATTCATCTACAACCAACAGAATTCCCATCCCGGGATATTTTTCCTGAAATGCAGCTACTGCTTGAATAATGACGGTTTTATTATTATTTACTTGATCAGCCGAAGGAAATGTAAAAGATACCCCCCATGTATTGAGAGCGGACTGGAGTTCATCTAGCAAGATTTCTCGTAAACCTCGGGTTACACTACCAATCTCTACACGGACAACTTTGAACTTACCCGCAAAAATTCCTGAAGCATCCTTTACCTTTTCATTGGTCAATTGATCTTTTAGCTCAGATCTTTCCGCAATTGCTGAAATTACAGACATCAAGTGGCTCTTACCAGTGCCGTAATTACCAACAATTAAGACACCCTTGTTATCTTGTGGTCGTTCAAATTGCAATTGTGGAAAAGCCATATCGACTAGCTTATTCGCCATGGCGTCTGATATCACATATGTTTGCACAAGACTTTTCGCCGCAGGTTCTTTTTCTGCGTCGCGCAATTGGATGATAGATTCAATGGGTGTAAATTGGACGAGGTCTCGATACAGCATAGTTTATGCTCCTTGTGCAGCAGAGATAGGATAGATCAAGATTTTAGGTTGAATTAACAGTGATTCAGAAATTTTCCAGACTTTATAATGATGATGATCTGGAATGGCGTAGGTGAGTGTATCTTTAGAATATTCTCCTGGCCAGAGAATAATGACTTGTTTTATTCGAGCGACTTGACGGATCAATGTGAAAAAATCAATTTTAAGCGAAGGATGAAAGAAGAGATCAGGGTGAGAACATAATACCGGTTTTTCTTTTAATTCTCTGAGAAGGTTCTTTAACCACTCTTCCGCAAACAGTCCACGTTCGTTGGTTGGGATTGTCATCAATGCATTACTCAATTCCTTGCTTACATTGAGATGCATAACCCCAAAGGATTGAATTTTTTCTGAAATTTCATCCAGAATTTGAACTTGTGGATGTACCAAAACCAAACAATCATAAGGTTGTGCAAGTATTGATTCAAATGAATAATTGGACAATTCCCCCTCCTTAAATATGTTCAATCAATGATAACACCTGCGTTCCACCATTCATGCGAAACGGTAGATTCTCGGTCCGAAACACTCGTGATTTTCTACCGTCCAGACACAAACGTTCTTCTCCCGATGTAAAAGATCCTGTTTGACAAGCTTTGAAAATTAGCGAGGTTTCTTCTACCGATTTGTCTTTTGGAATAAATGGTGCACTCTCACTTCCCATTGACCATTCGACTCGTAGCTTCATCGCTGGAAGGGATCTTGAATCATCAAATAATCCTAATTGAGCATTCGAAACTTCATTCTTTATTTCAGAAGGTTTATTCTTCAGCTTCCATAGAACAACAGAATGATTTCCCCGGCTAGTTCTAGCAACCTGAACGAGCGCAGCTGATAGTGAGATCTCGCACTCACTTGAAATTATTCGGGCGCAATCAAAATTTGCACCATGCTGGTTTATTTGATTAGTCACGTATACAGGTGGCATTAATAAGTTTGCAGCTGTCCGATTACACAAATACTCTTTCATTGATTCAGTAAATCCCCCTGGTTTTTTCAACGTCCAACCATTGCCAATTTCTTTTTCATTGGGTAATGAGTTAAAAAGGAACTCGACTAATTCATGGGCTTGCGAGAACTTTTGCCGACTAGGTGGATCGTTCGAATTTATTACTACTATCCCATTGGTGGCATCTAATAATAGTCCCTGCTGACCTGGAAGTGGTTTTTGTATTGGTGTTGGAATTTGGAAACACTTAAAAATAAGAGAAAGATCAACAGGGATAACATGATCCTGACCTGATTCTTCCAGTAAGAAATCTGCATAGGCTAGTACATCTTGGGCAGAATTGAACTGCCCATGCTTATTAATGAACATCAGACCAGGATCGATCACTTTCATGCAAAATGATCCCCATTTATAAATGGACTAATGGCTTCATACAAGGCTCGCCACTCGGCTACAGATTTAGGTTCTTTACCCCTCCTTGGAATATTAACTAATTTGTCAATCACCTCATAAGATAAATTGTCCTGAAGCGCTAATTCGCGTAAAGGGGGGGGAATCATAACAGTGGAAGGAGTTGAAGACTCACCAAGATCTGATGGAGATACACCCAAAGCAATTGCTAACTTATTGATAATTTTTATTGAAATACTCTCTGCCTCGCCTCGTTCTATTTGGGATACATAATTTCGCGAGATTTCAGCCATCTCACCGAGCTGTTCCTGACTCCACCCCTTTTCTTTTCTCTTTGCCAAGACTTGACGACCAAGCTCCTTGGGATCCATTTCTCACCTCATATATAGAAAATAAGCAGAGCGTTATTTATTTAATTATAGAAGCAAAGTTTATCCATGTCAACAATAATGGTAAATTGACAACTAAAACTTGCAATTAACAAAAAGATATGCTACTATTAATGTGCAATGCAAACTAATTCATGCAATACAGGAGCAAAAATGCCAGGAAAAAACCAACATGTTGTTCCCACGCCAAATGGCAAATGGGGAGTTCGTGGTGAAGGTAACTCAAGAATAACAAAAGAGACCTCCACTCAAACGCAAGCAATTGATATTGCTCGTGATATAGCAAAGAATCAAGAATCAGAGGTGGTTATCCATAGGAAGGATGGAACGATAAGGGATAAAGATAGTTATGGAAAGGATCCTTGTCCACCAGTGGATAAGAAGCATTGACATCCACCGAACACCTAATTACCAATTTCAAACATAACCAAAGGAATATCCAATGACAACCTATCGTGTTATTTGCACGAACCAAGAGCCTGCATCTCAGCCACCACAACATGCTCATATCGTGGCTATCGGGGTAGGAACAACTACCGATCATTACTCCCAACGGTTTTCTTTATCGCAAGTGATCCAAATGATGGATAATGGGGACCGATTCTATACTTTAGGCCCTCGAAGTGGAAAGACTGCTTGGGTTGAAAAATACTACTGCACCTATTGCCGACAATATCACATCAAGTCAGCAGCTGATGCAGTAGAGGACAACAACCTTGATAGTCTGCCGTACTGTCAAATTTAAAGGAGGAAGTCGAGAAACTCAAGATGTAATAACTCAACAAAATATAGTCAATAAAGGGAAGCGTCGCTTCCCTTTTTCCCATAAAAAATCAAAAAAGATTACAATCAACCATCGTCCTCCGGGTCGCGAAAAAACTACTACTTGACCCAGTCATAAAAAGTCGCTATCATACGACTAATAACTCGTAACCAAAGATCCTCCGGCCTCTTCAGAAGAGCGTCCCTCAGGCCAGGCTAAAATGCGGAGCCTGAGTGAAAAACGTTCCGAAACCAGGAAAATCTCTCATAACCCGGAGGTCAGTGGTTCGAATCCACTCCCCGCTACTGAGAAGCAACCGGAGATGAATAATCTCCGGTTTTTTCATAGCCCGAAGGTTTTCGGTAAACAACTTTCACTTCTATGGAGGAAAAAGAAATGAACCGTAAACCTTCGAGCTCGTCATTATGTTTGAGTAAAGCAATTGATGGATTCATAAGCTTTAAAAATGCGGAAGGCCTTTCATATAGGACTATCGATTCGTATTCCAGACTACTGGAAAAATGGTATGAATATGCGGGCGAAATTTCTGTTGGAGAAATTGATCCAAAACATATCATATCTTATCTGAACTGGCTGCGGAATGATTACATACCTCATAGATTTAGTGGAAAGACGCACCCATTATCACCAAAAACAATAAGAAATGTTTGGATTTGTTTATCAGCCTTTTTTAGATGGGCACAATCTGAACTGCGGATTACAAATCCCATGGGTGAAGTTCCTCCGCCAAAGTTTAAAATCGCCCCTATCGAAGTATTTAAACAAGATGAGATTGAGAAAATGTTGAAGGCTTGTGCTTATTCTCGAGAAGCACAGCCTTACAACCGAAAGAAATTCGCTATGAAACGCCCTACTGCTAACCGAGACCAAGCAATTATTCTGGTACTTTTGGATACGGGATTGCGGGCAATGGAGTTGTGTAAACTTACTATCAAAGATATTGATATAAAAACCGGTAAGGTTGAAGTATCGCATGGGGTGGTTGGCGGAGCGAAAGGGGGAAAAGGTAGGACGGTCTACATGGGTAAATCCACCAGACGAGCTGTCTGGCGGTATCTGAACGAACGGGAGGATGGGGATAATCCTGAAGCTCCGGTTTTTATTGGAATATATGATAGGCCATTGAATCCAAATGCACTGCGCCAGTTGATTGTATCTATCGCAATAAGGGCTGGTGTTAAAGGAGCTCATCCACATAAATTCCGACATACGATGGCTATTACTTACCTCAGGTCGGGAGGTGATGTCTTTACTCTTCAATCTTTGCTTGGACATGGTAGTTTGGATATGGTTCGCCATTATGCAAACATAGCACAGGTAGATGTAGAACAAGCACACCGCAAAGCCAGTCCAGTAGACAATTGGAGGTTGTAGTATCGACATTTTATCCTTCAACTAATTTTCCTGCTAATATCTGGATTGCTCTTGCCCTATCTTCAGGACAGATTTTTGAAAGGTGATTGACTAATTCATCATCGAACGTTGGCATATATATCTGGGAGATATTGTCTATCCGTTTCTTTCTATCTTCCCTTTCAATAACCGCGTAAATTTTATCGGTTACAGTAAGGCTTGAATGCATCAGATTTCGTGAAACAGCCTGATAATCAGCCATGCTCCTGCAGTTACTTAATGCAAATACGGCAAATCCATGACGATATTTATGGGGAGATTTATATTGGTCTGCCATTCCTACTTTTTCATAAAATGTTCTAAATTGGTCAACCAAAGCTGATGCTCTATGGATTCCAGCGGATTTTTGAGAAAATGTATATGCACCCCATTTACTTTCAAGCGGAGAAAACCATAACCCTGTACTCGGTAAGGATTTTCGAACAATATCATCCCATTCTCTGACCGCCGAAAGCAATTCAGGAATATTTAATAAGTATGTAATTGCTGATTTCGAGTTCTTTGTTCGCACACCAAGCTCAGTTAATTGAGAGAATTCTCTTTTATCTAAGTTGATTGATGAAATTGGTGCACTGGCTATTGCATCTGCTCTTGCGCCACTGAGGAACGCAAAGCACATGACTGCTTTATTACGAATCATTGCTAGGTCATTTCCAACATCAATGGATGCAATCCTTTTCACTTCATCCACACTAACACTGACGGGGTCAACAGCAGAAGGTAGGATTTTGGGGTAGACCATTTTTGAAATAGCATCGGTGGGCATACGTTTTGTATTGATGAGTTTTTTCTCAATAGCCCATTCCAGAAAAACTTTTGATACAATCACTATCTTCTTCTGTGATTCGGCCGCTAAAATGCCATCACCCCGTCTAGCTGGAAGCTTTGATACATAAGCAGAAAATGGTACTTCCTGCGTACTAAAGGCTTCTTCAAAAGGTAATTCGCCAGCCCAATACAGTAATGGGCGTAAACTAAATTCATACCTAGCCACAGTATCAGCTGATTTTCCTGAAATAGAATCTTTTAGTTCTTTAAGGTATTCCTCAGTCATTAACCAGTTTTCACGTCTAATCATTATTTCTTCCTCCACGATTAACACTACAACCACATTTTGGGCAGTTGCCTTTTATGTAGATTTGCTTTCCATTTCCTGTAATTATTTGAAGATTCTTAGGAAGTACTGGTTTGTTGCATCGAAGGCAAAAAACTTGGTTATCAGAAAGTTTCTGATGCGAATTCCGATTTTTTCTCGCTAATCTTTTTTCTTCCACCCAAGAAGCAAACTCAGTACCGATAATCCAAATATGACCTCGCTCATCTCGTTCATGAGGTAATCCGGCATTCGTCCAATCTGCAATTGTGCGAGGATTTATATCCAGCTTTTCTGCGATTTCTGTTAGCTTATACCGCATATGAAGTAGACCCGGAGCTTTTGCAATAATTCGCTGTGTTAATATTATGTTTTCAACTAAAATACCCATAAGATACTCCTTGCAATACTCAAGACGATAATGATGGTGGATTTACAATATTTTTCATCTGGTAAATTGTTGTTTCCCATTTTTTAGATTTCCCTTTAAATGCATAATAGCAAAAATAAATTATTTTTAATTGTTTCCAAATATTTAATTTCAGATTGTCTGATGATTTTGCCCAGTCAACTGATATTTCATTTGTCCAAAGGAGTATTTATCAATTTTTTGAGTACAGATAATCATATTCGGGTATATTCATGGATGATCGAATAGATGGGGATTTTATTAATATGTCAAGAATTTGTTATTCTTACGTTAATTGCAGAGATGAATTTTGTGGATAATCAAACCAAACTAAATATCAGATCTGATATTCAAAAAAGAAATTCTTGTGAATTAATCAAAAATTCTGTCAATTCTAAGTTTGACCTGATATTGATTTTTTTAAAAAATATTACTATTTCGAATCATCGAGTTATCAATGTAATTATTTCAGTCGCAGGTTGAAAAAATCGTCTATTATTGGAATTAATTATAGAATTAGTGAATGGTTTGTTGAATGGTAGTGAACCTGATGAGTTAATCTAAAATGGTAGGAATAGTTAATCTTGTTTTTTCCAACGATAACAATGATCTATAGAATTTACCCGAATAGAGGGACTAAATGAATGTGTTTGACCTTCGCAGCTCACTAATTCAAGATTATTCATCTTACATTTCCAGTTTTATTCGAATACGTGATCCAAAAATAAAGGACTACGTAGATCAGAGCATTGATCAGGGTTTATTATGGCCGGATCCTCTAATTCAACTAAACCCCACCTTTGAACCTGGAAAATGGATTGATGACCTAAGCGATGAAGGTGTTTTGCAAAAAGAGTGCAAACGGATATTTCGCCGCAAACAAGCACCTGATGATTTCGGTCAACCGTTACGTTTACACAAGCATCAGGAAGATGCCATTAGAACGGCCCGAGAAGGTCAAAACTATATTCTTACAACAGGAACTGGATCTGGAAAAAGCCTCGCATATATCATCCCAATAGTCGATTACGTACTGCGTAATGGTAGTGGCAAGGGAATTCAGGCAATCATCGTTTACCCGATGAATGCACTGGCGAACAGTCAGAAAGGCGAATTGGAGAAATTCCTTAAATACGGTTTTCCAGATGGAAAAGGTCCAGTCACCTTTGAAAGGTATACCGGTCAGGAAAATGACCAGGAAAAAAACCGCATCATGTCGAATCCTCCGGACATCTTGTTGACTAACTATGTCATGTTGGAATTGATCTTGACTCGCCCTGAAGAGCGAAAGACTCTGGTTAATGCTGCGCAAGGATTGAGATTCCTGGTACTTGATGAGCTGCATACCTACAGAGGACGCCAAGGAGCAGATGTATCAATGCTCGTTCGACGAGTGCGTGAAGCTTTACATGCCAACCACTTACAATGTATAGGCACATCGGCTACTCTTGCAGGTGCAGGTAGCCTGGAACAGCAACGTGATGAAGTTGCCAATGTTGCATCAATATTATTTGGGGATACAGTTCATGCTGAAAGTGTTATTGGAGAAACTCTTCGTCGGGCAACAAAAGAGAATCTACTTACTGATGAGTTATTTATTTCTGAACTCAAATCGAGTATCCAAAATCTCGATTTGCCAAACACGTATGACGAGTTTACTCACCACCCCCTGGCAAGCTGGGTCGAGAGCAGACTTGGATTAAGGACTGATAAAGAAAGCGGTCGCCTGGTCCGCGCCCTTCCAAAAAGCCTGACAGGTAACGACGGGGCTGGGCATGAATTAAGTCTCCTTACCGGATTGCCAGAAGAAATTTGCGTTCATGCGCTTCAGGCTATTCTGTTAAAAGGGTATTCGATTGCTAATCCGGAGACAAATTTTCCAGCTTTTGCATTCCGATTACATCAGTTCATAAGCCGTGGAGATACGGTTTATGCATCAATTGAAGCAGAAGCGGATCGTCACATCACCGTATATGGACAAAAATTCGTTCCTGGGGAACGAGAAAAGGTATTACTACCCCTGGCTTTTTGCCGTGAGTGCGGCCAAGAGTATTACGTTGTTCGGCGGACTAGAGATCATGAAAGTGGATCTGAGCTATTTCTACCGCGCGAGCTTAACGAAAACAGAGATTCCGATGGTGGTGAACCAGGATTTCTCTACCTAAACCAGGATAATCCCTGGCCAGAAGATAATTATGATGCTATTGACCGCCTTCCAGATGATTGGCTTGAAGAAAGTAATGGCGAGTTGGCTATCAAGAAAAGCCAACGTAAAAACCTACCCGAAGTAGTCAGGATCAGTCCGGATGGAAAAAAAGGTGAAACGGGTCAAAGGGTAGCTTATTTGAAAGCACCTTTCCGCTTCTGCCTCCATTGCGGAGTCTCTTATGGAGCTCGCCAATCCTCTGATTTTGCGAAACTTACCGAACTCAGTTCGGGTGGTCGCTCCACAGATACAACCATTCTCAGTATGTCTCTTATTCGTCGGTTGAGAAATGATCAGGACTTGCAGCAAAAGGCTAGAAAACTTCTCAGCTTCACCGATAACCGTCAGGATGCATCGCTACAAGCTGGCCATTTTAATGATTTCGTAGAAATTGCGTTGTTGCGTTCAGCCTTGTATCGAGCGGTGAAAGCAAACGAGCAAACAGGAATTTCTCATGATGTCTTGACGATGAAGGTTTTTCAATCTTTAGACCTTCCAGTCGAGTACTATGCCAGCGATCCTGAAGTTCGCTTTGCTCAGAAGGCCGAAACTGACCGCGCCTTACGTGAGGTTTTAGGATACAGAATCTACCGTGATCTCAAACGTGGATGGCGCATTACTTCTCCAAATCTTGAGCAATCAGGTTTGCTAAGAATCGAATATGCATCTTTAGATGAACTGTGCGCTGCGGAAGACGTTTGGCGAGATACGCATGAGGTACTTACTTCAGCAACCCCCGAAACCAGAATACGAATCGCGAAAGTTTTATTAGATTACATGCGTCGTGAACTGGCGATCAAGGTTACCTACCTCGATCAGGGAGCCCAAGAAAGTTTACGACAGCTAAGCAGTCAACGCTTGATTGCTCCCTGGGCAATGGATGAAAATGAGATACTCGAGCATTCTTCTATTTTATTCCCCCGACGAAAGCTGGGTGACCAAGATGAATATGGCGGAAATCTTTACCTCTCACCCAGGGGTGGATATGGACAATTCCTACGAAGGAACACGACCTTCCCAGAATATCACGATCACATCTCTTTAGATGACACCGAAGAAATCATCGATCAAATCCTCAACAGCCTACGTATCGCAGGTTTAGTGGAGAAGGTTGTCGATGAAAAGAATGATGTCGGTCATAAACCGGGCTACCAGTTACTCGCTTCCGGGATGATCTGGAAAGTTGGAGATGGAATACTCGCTTTTCACGACCCGATCCGTGTTCCACGTATGCCTGAGGGCGGCGGTAAGACGAACGAGTTTTTTGTGAATTTTTACCAAACAGTAGAGAAACAAGTCCTTGGTATCGAGGCTAGAGAACATACTGCTCAAGTACCCTCGGCTCAACGTGAAGACCGTGAAGCACGATTCCGTACTGGGGAGTTGCCAATTCTTTACTGTTCGCCCACCATGGAGTTGGGGGTGGATATCTCCGAGCTTAACGCAGTCAATATGCGTAATGTACCACCCACTCCTGCTAATTATGCACAACGCAGTGGACGCGCTGGTAGAAGCGGACAACCAGCAATGGTATTTACTTATTGCACCATCGGTAGCCCCCACGACCAGTATTATTTCAAACGTCCTGGATTGATGGTCTCGGGAGCAGTTACCCCACCCAGGATCGATATGACGAATGAAGATCTAATTCGCAGCCATGTCCAGGCAATTTGGCTAGCAGAATCTGGGTTAAGCTTGGGTGCTTCCTTGAAAGATTTGCTTGATCTTTCCGACTCATCCAAGTTATCCTGTCTTGATTTTGTTCAGGATTCGTTGAATTCTCAAGGTAACCGTACCAAAGCAAAACTGAAAGCTCACGCAGCTCTTAGTGACATTGAATCAGAATTAATTCAAACTGATTGGTGGAATGAGGGTTGGCTGGATAGTGTCCTTTCACAAATTGATCTTCAATTCAACCAGGCATGTGAACGATGGCGAAATCTTTATCGAGCTGCAATGAACCAACTAGAAGTGCAGCACAAAATTATCAAGGATGCCAGCCGTTCTATTCAGGATAAACGCCAGGCTGAACGGTTATATCAAGAGGCGAAAAGCCAACTTGAATTGTTGACTGAGGCGGAAAATATTGTCCAATCTGATTTTTATTCGTATCGCTATTTTGCTAGCGAAGGTTTCTTGCCGGGTTACAGTTTCCCCCGCCTGCCACTTTCAGCATATATTCCTGCTAGGCGTATCCGAAGTCAGGACGATGAATTCCTGTCGCGGCCACGTTTCCTGGCTATCTCGGAGTTCGGCCCACGTTCAATTATTTACCATGAGGGATCCCGCTACATAATCAACAAGGTGAACCTACCCGTTTCAGATACGGGAGAAGGGTTTGCTGTACTACGCGCCAAGCAATGTCCAATCTGCGGATACCTGCACCCGATTACAAATGGTGATGGGCTAGATCGCTGCGAGCGCTGTGGATCCTTGTTAGAAGCTCCAATGAATAATCTTTTCCGCCTGCAGAATGTATCCACCAAACGAAGAGATCGTATCTCCTCAGATGAAGAAGAACGCTTACGTCAAGGGTACGAACTGCGCACAGCCATTCGATTTGCCGATCATGGCGGTGTCATCTCAGCCCGTAATGCAGAAATCCATTTCCAAGGCAAATTAATTGGAAAATTAACTTATGGTAATTCAGCTACGCTGTGGCGTATCAATTTAGGTTGGCGAAGGCGTGCAAATCCGCAGCAATATGGATTTATTCTCGACACCGAGCGAGGTTACTGGGCGCGCAAAGAAGATGATCAGACAGCACTCGAAGCTGATGATCCCATGTCTCCCCGCACAATGCGGGTTGTTCCTTTCGTCGAGGATCACAAGAACTGCTTACTCTTCGAGCCAAATGCAGGATTGGAGCTTGCACAGATGGCATCCTTGCAAGCTGCGTTGAAGAATGCAATTCAAGTGGAATACCAGCTTGAAGACAGTGAGGTCGCTGCAGAACCATTACCAAGCGGTGATGAACGACATTCGATTCTATTCTATGAATCTGCCGAAGGAGGCGCTGGGGTTTTGCGACGTCTGGTCGATGATCCAGTTGCATTTGCCAGAGTAGCAGCCCAGGCATTGCAAGTCTGCCATTTTGATCCGCAAACCGGCGAAGATTTACGACATGCGCCAAATGCGAAAGAAGATTGTGAAGCAGCCTGTTATGACTGCCTGATGAGTTATTACAATCAAATGGATCATCGGCATTTAGACCGACAAACGATCAAAGAATATCTACTGCAGTGCAGTCAAAGTACATCAACCTCCTCTCCACAGTCCATCTCCAGAGCCGAACATTGTCAACACTTGTTGAATCTCTGCCAATCGGATCTTGAGAGAGAATGGTTAACTTTCATTGAAAAAAGCAATTTGCGATTGCCGAGCCATGCACAACTTCTTTTGGAAACCTGTCATACACGTCCTGATTTCTTTTATGAGCAGGAACATGCCGCGATCTATGTTGACGGTCCCCACCACCAATATCCCGAAAGGCAACAGCGTGACCAGACTCAGAAGGATTGCATGGAAGATACTGGATACACGGTCATTCGCTTTGATTTATTGGAATCTTGGGACAAGGTTATTGAGAAGTATCCCTCAGTTTTTGGATTATTCGGGAGTTAATAGTTAGGAGAAGACGATGGGCGATCTATATAGCGAATTAAAAAAGAAAAATGGAAACACTTGTTATACCCTTTCTCAAAATAAGCCAGCCAAGATGAATGTCGATGATTGGAAAGTAACAATAACTTATCCGACTGGTCGTTCTTTAAAATTACCTCGTTCAATGGTCTCCGATGCTATCCATAAACTTCAAGCTAAGGGTGTTCTGACAGTAGAAGAAGTCCACGAAGACATAACAGATCGTCATGGACCTCAAACAGATCGGTTATTGGCTGTCCTCCGAGAATTACCAGGAGTGACATTTACATCTTCACCAAGAGCTTTATACCTGAATAAGTGACCCCAAATATGACATATACCGTAGGTTCCCTCGTCAAAGCTCGCGGCCGTGAATGGGTTGTCCTCCCTGACTCCACTGATGATCTTTTGGTCTTACGACCATTGGGTGGTTCGGATGATGAAATTGCCGGTATTTATATCCCATTGGAGCCAGTAACCCCTGCTACCTTTGATCTCCCTGATCCATCACAGGTTGGGGATTATCGTTCAGCTCGATTGTTGCGCGATGCGATCAGGCTTGGTTTTCGCTCCAGTGCTGGTCCGTTCCGATCTTTTGCACGAGTCGGTTTTGAGCCTCGTCCCTATCAGCTTGTTCCATTGCTGATGGCACTCAAATTAGATCCGATTCGATTATTAGTTGCGGATGATGTCGGTATTGGCAAAACCATTGAAGCGGGTTTAATTGCGCGCGAATTACTTGATCGTGGAGAAATAGAGCGCCTGGCAGTTCTTTGTCCGCCGCCTCTTGCCGAGCAATGGCAGTCTGAACTCCGAGACAAGTTTCATATTGAAGCAGAATTGGTTCTCCCATCCACAGCAGCACGTTTGGAACGGAATCTCAGCCTGGGTGAATCTCTTTTCGAACGGTATCCCTTCGTAATCGTCTCGATGGATTACATAAAATCCGATCGTCGGCGAGAAGAATTCAAGCGTGCCTGCCCCGAATTTATCATTGTTGATGAAGCCCATACTTGTTCTTACGGTGCCGAAAGAGGTGGACGCCACCAGCGATTTGAAATGGTGAGGGGATTGGCTCAAAATCCTGATCGGCACATCGTTCTGGTAACCGCCACGCCCCACAGTGGAAAAGAAGAAGCTTTCCGTTCTTTACTCACCTTTCTAGATAATGAATTTGATGATCTACCCGAAGACCTGACCGGCGAGGAAAATCTGCGCCATCGTAAACGCCTTGCCCAGCACTTTATCCAACGCCGGCGTGGTGATATTCAGAACTACCTGGACTCGAAAACCCCCTTTCCCAAGCGTGAAGATCGCGAAGACTCTTACAAGCTCAGTCCGGACTACAAGCGTTTATTTGAACGGGTTCTGGATTATGCCCGAGAATCTGTTTTAGATGCCACCGGTGGGCAATTCCATCAGCGAGTACGTTGGTGGTCAGCTTTAGCATTGTTACGCTCACTAGCCTCCAGCCCTGCAGCAGCAGCGGCAACCTTGCGCAACCGTGCCGCGCCAGCCGAAGCTGAAAATCCGGAAGAGGCCGACGAAATTGGTCGCCGTACGATTCTCGATATTATTGTGGATGAATCTGCAGATGGCTCTGATGTCACCCCCGGCTCTGACCCTGGTGGAGAAGAAGATGACGGACAACGAAACCGCCGTCGTTTATTAGAAATGGCCCGGGCTGCTGATGATTTATTAGGTGAGAAAGACGAAAAGCTGAAAAAAGCCGTCGATCTGATCAAAGGTCTGATAAGCGAAAGTTACCATCCGATAATATTTTGCCGCTTCATCCCTACCGCCGAATATGTTGCTGCTGAACTTCGCACGCGTTTACCAAAAGATGTAGAGGTAATGGCGGTCACCGGGTTATTGCCCCCCGAATCACGCGTGGAGACAATACGACAGCTGTGCGAATCCAAAAAACATGTTTTGGTTGCAACGGACTGCCTGAGCGAAGGTATCAACCTGCAGGAGCATTTTGATGCAATCCTGCATTATGACCTATCCTGGAATCCCACCCGCCACGAACAACGCGATGGCCGGATAGACCGTTATGGTCAGCCCAGTTCAACGGTACGTGTATTAACTTATTATGGTTTGGATAACCAGATCGACGGAGTTGTTCTGGACGTATTGCTGCGAAAACATCGAACAATTCGCAGCTCATTAGGCATATCAGTGCCAGTCCCGGTAAATACAGAACAAGTAGTAGAAGCGATCTTCGAAGGCTTGCTTCTGAAATCCAATCCGAATGTCTTGCAAGGCTATCTGCCTGGTTTCGATGAGTACATCAAACCGCAAAAAGATGACCTGTACGGAAAATGGGAAGCCGCCTCAGAACGTGAAAAACGTTCGCGAACTCTGTTTGCGCAAGAAACGATTAAAGTGGATGAAGTCGCCCGTGAATTGCACGCTGTTCAGGCCGCTATCGGGTCCGGAGTGGATGTTGCCGATTTCACCCGCAGGACTCTGGCAGTATTTGGCGCTCAAACAAATGGAACAGATCCTCTGGACACGAACCTGACAGAGGCATCCTCTGCGCTAAAAGACGTTTTGGCACAATCTTCAGGGTTTGATCTCACCAATTTGAAATTCAGATTCCGATTCAATCAGCCAGTCCAGGAAGATGAACACTACCTGCAACGTACCCATCCTTTTGTGGAAACGCTTGCAAATCATGTTCTTGAAACCGCCCTCGATCCTCTTTCTGGTGATGCAGTGCGGTACCCAGCCGCCCGACGCTGCGGAGCCATCCGTACCAAAGCGGTGGATAAACGTACCACACTATTGTTGGTACGATTCCGTTATCACATCATTCAAACACAGAATAACGTTGAAAGACCTCTGCTTGCTGAAGACTGCCGGCTGCTCGCTTTCTCTGGGAGTCCACAAAGCGCGGTTTGGTTAGAAGAAAACGAAGCCGAAAAACTTCTTTTGGCTCAACCGGATGGCAATATCGCTGCTGATCAGGCTGCCGAATTTGTTGAAAGAGTGATCGATGGATTTGAACTCCTTCGCTCTCATCTGGATCAAGCTGCCATGCAGCGGGGTGAGGAATTGCTGGAAGCACATCAGCGGGTGCGTTTGGCGACGAGAACCCGAAATGTACGCTATCGGGTGGAACCACAGTTGCCCCCAGATATCTTGGGAATTTACATTTTCCTGCCAGCAATTAATTAATAAGGGAAGTGATACTGACCTATGCAAACTCGTAATCGAAACACATTTATCACCATCCATACCGAGGGAGCCTTGCTCCCTGTTGATTTGCTTCAGCGTATCAGCGAGAACGATAAAAATCTGGAAGGACTGAATCCGGAGAGTTATCACCTTGCACCAGGTGAAAAACTCAATGAAGCAATCAACCGTTCATGGAACCGGTTAAGCGGGTTATGGGGTACCTTCCAGGCAGCGCGTGGTCGGTTAGGCTCAACGGATGCAGGCACGACATTGACACGAGAACGCTGGCTATTACCATTGTTTCAGGAATTAGGTTTCGGTCGTTTGAGCACTTCAAAAGCGGTTGACATTGAAGGGAAATCTTATCCAATCTCTCATCGCTGGCAAAATGTTCCCCTTCATTTAGTTGGGTGTGGAATTGAATTGGATAAACGCACGCCAGGCGCGGCTGGCGCTTCTCGAACCAGCCCGCACAGTCTGATGCAGGAATACCTCAACCGGTCAGATGATGTTCAGTGGGGTGCTATTTCGAATGGATTAGGTTTGCGTATTTTACGGGATAACGCCACCCTCACCCGTCAGGCATACATTGAATTTGACCTCGAATCGATGTTTGATGGTGAGATCTACTCCGACTTTGTCTTACTATGGCTGATATGTCACCAATCCCGTTTCGAGACAGCAGAGAAACAGACAGAGTGCCTTCTGGAGAAATGGTCAAAGAGCGCTCAGGAGAGCGGCACGCGTGCGCTGGAAGACCTGCGCCGCGGGGTGGAAGAAGCCATTGTTAGCTTTGGGCAGGGTTTTTTGCAGCACCCGTTTAATAGAGAACTGCGTAACCGGCTAAAAAATGGCGACCTTTCCGCCCAGGATTACTATCGCCAGCTCTTGCGCCTGGTTTATCGGTTGATTTTCCTCTTTGCCGCTGAAGACCGCGATTTGTTGCTTCTGCCGGGGGCGACAGTAGAAGCCCAGCAGCGATTCCTGAATTACTACTCCACAACCCGTTTACGAGCTTTAGCCCAAAGACAACGCGGCAGCCGGCACCACGACCGTTATGAAGCACAACGCCTGGTGATGACCTTACTGGGTTCTGATTCGGGCTGCCCGGAACTGGCCATCCCGGCTTTGGGTGGATTCTTGTTTGATGCGCGTTCTACGGCGGACCTTAATGAAGCCAGATTGGATAACCAGGCTTTATTGAGCGCTGTACGTTCACTTGCTTTCATCAATGAAGGAAATACCCGCCGGGCAGTGGATTATCGCAACCTGGGACCGGAAGAGCTTGGCAGCGTTTACGAATCTTTACTGGAACTGCATCCCCTGCTGAATACCGATGCTGGCACTTTCCAGTTAACCAGCGCTGCCGGGAACGAACGGAAAACGACAGGAAGTTATTACACGCCATCCAGTTTAATCCAGGTTCTGTTGAACTCGGCTTTGGATCCAACCATCGAAGATCGTTTGAAAGGCAAACAGGATGCTGCTCAACAGGAACAAGCCCTGCTCGATCTGAAAGTCTGCGACCCTGCCTGCGGCAGCGGGCACTTCCTGATTGCCGCTGCCCACCGTATCGCCGGACGGCTGGCGGAGGTGCGCGCCGGTGATAACGAACCATCGCCTAATGAGACCCGCCGAGCGCTGCGGGATGTGATCCGCCACTGTATTTATGGTGTGGACATTAACCCGATGGCGGTTGAATTGTGCAAAGTAAACTTATGGCTTGAATCGCTTGAGCCGGGCAAGCCGCTCTCCTTTCTCGATGCTCATATCAAGTGCGGCAACAGTCTGGTGGGTGTAGGTCCGAAGATGGATTTAAGTGAGCTGGAAGTGCCGGATGAGGCCTTCAACCCAGTCATTGGCGATCATAAAGCCACCGCTGCGTTATTGAAAAAACGGAACAAACAGGAACGCGAAGGACAGGAATCATTGTTTATAACTGCCATTGAGAATCAGGAAGACGTAGATCAATGGTTGGCACAACGTACACGAATTTTGGAAGCAATGCCCGAGGATAACGCCACTGAGGTGCGGGCAAAGGCATTGGCTTACCATGAGGTAAATGAATCGGCAGAATATTGCCATCAACGACAAATTGCCGACTTGTGGACAGCCGCCTTCTTCTGGTTGATTGATGAAGGTGCAGATAAAAACCATGAAGTTGTTGCTCCTACTCAGGGTCAGTTGCGCCGACTGCGTAGAAGGGAATATATCCAAATTGGTTTACTAGAAAAAGTGGAAACCATTTGTAATTTGGAAAGGTTCTTTCATTGGCCCCTAGAATTTATCGAAATATTCGACCAGGGGGGATTTGACAGCGTTTTGGGCAATCCACCTTGGGAAAAATATACCATACTTGAGACAGAGTATTTTAGCTCAATAGATGAAACTATAGCATCAACAAAAACTAAAGCTGCAAGAGAGAAAGCACTTGCAAATCTAAATATTCAAAACCCACAGCTTCATCAAAAATGGATTAGTGATGTTCATAGAGCGGAGACAGCAACAAAATTCATTCAAAAAGCAGGCGCCTTTCCATTATCTTCCTTTGGTGAGATAAACACCTACCTTCCATTTACTGAATTAGCAATGCATATATTGAATGGAAAAGGAAGGTGTGGAATTATTGTAAAATCTAGTATATTCATCTCTGATAATGCGGTTCAATTATTCTCCACATTAATTAACGAAAAGAAAATAATTTTCTTATATGACTTCCGAAATTGGGCGGGGCTATTTCCAGCAATTGGTTATCATGAAAGATATTCACTCCTATCATTTACTGGTTCTTCCCAAATTGATTTTAGCCCGAAGTTTGGGTTTTATTGTGATACACCAAGTGATATTTTCTCTGGCAAAAATGTGTTTCAGATCTCCGAGGACGATTTAATTAAGATAAGTCCAAACACTAGAAAACTTCCAATTATTTCAAATAAAAAGGATCTGGAAATTCTAAAGAAGGTTAGTTCAAATTTTCCTCCGTTAGTTCTAGAAAGGCAAGCTCAAAATCTGTGGGGGATTTCTTATGGCTCTTTGTTCCATGCATCTGGCGCGAGCGGTTATTTTCTTTCAAAAGAAGACCTGCTCTCCAAAGGATATTCTTTGAATGATGACTTTTCTTTTATTTCGAGCAAAGGAGAAAAATATGTCCCTTTTTATGAAGGTAAATTTATCCAAATATATGATCACCGATTTAGTTCTTTTGAAGGAATCTCAAAAACAATAAGGTTTGGTCGAAAACCAGAAACACATAACCCAACTACTGAACAAAAAAGAAATTTTAATTACCATATTGAACCAAGATATTGGATTTCGGAAGATGTAGCAAATAAGCGTTTGTCAGACCTCATTGGCAAGATTAAGTATTATTGTGGTGCTAGAAGAGTAACCAATGTAATTTCAAATGCACGTACCGTTATGGCTTGTATTATGCCTCCCTACCCATCGAACGATATGATCGTTTCTTTGTCATTTGAATGTACTGATGAAGAAAAGCCTATTAGATATTCAGTTTTTACGGCTTTATTAAATTCAATTGCATTTGACTATATCGCGAGATTAAAAATTGCAGAAAATCTATTAAAGGGGGTCTTATTTGAATTGCCCGCTCCAACACCAAGCATGCTTTTTAATAGCCGGTACTTAGAATTTATACTACCTAGGGTTCTTGAATTAAGTTTTACAAATTGGTCACTAGCTGGGTATGCTAACGACCTCTGGAGTTCTATCGACGAAACCATACAAAAAGCGATTGTGAGACAAAGCGATGAGAATAGAAAATTTGTAAATGATGATAAGTTTATTCAAGAAAAACCCAATTGGGTAACTACTGATTATAATCTCCCGTTTTACCCGTTTATTTGGGACGAGGAGAGAAGGTTATTAATTCGTGCAGAACTAGATGCCTTTTTTGCCAAAATATACAGTTTTAACTTAAATGATATCAATTATATAATGTCAACATTTCCTATAGTTAAGAAAAAAGAAGAAGGAAAATTTAACGAATTTCTTAGCTATCGGTTGTTACTAGAAGCCTGGGACCGGATAGAGGGAGTAGAAGATGGCAACTCTGATGGCTACCAAGATCATGGCACTGCAGTTCCACCAAAACAGGAAACGATTTTAGTACCGCAACCCAAATCGGAAAGCCGGCCAGCAGCAGTTCAGACCCAGCTACCCGCATCAGCGAAGCCGAATTCACCTGTGACCCCGCCAGCTAAGGTGGCATCGTCATCGAAGGTGAAAAAAGAGATCGATCCGCCTGCAGATCAGCCGACATTAACCGATTTTGGGTTATATAAGTGCGAAGTCTGCGGGAAGATGGTGATGGGATTTGAGAAGGCAAACCACGAACAGGAAAAACACGGTGGGAAGAGCGTGCAGTGGAAGAAGATGAGATGAAAAATTTCTTAATCCGGTTACTTCACAAATGCATAGTTATGGTGGAAAGAATGGCACAAACAAAAAAAGATCCATTAGAGCAGTTGGTCGAATTTGAAAATGATATCCACTATCAGGAGTATGCAGACGACGATCAACCGGAATACGCCTACATAAAAGGAAATATGCCCATCCTGTTATCTGCCCCACATGGGGCTGTACATACCAGAGATGGTGAAAATAAAGAGGAGGATGAATATACAGCAGGGTTAGCCAGGCTAATAGGTAATAGAACGGGTGCACATGTTATTTATGCACGTCGTAAATCAAGAACAGATCCAAATGCTGATCCTGCCGCCCCTTATAAGCAAGCTCTTCAACAGATCATACAAGAAAACGACATTCGTTTTGTGCTGGACTTACACGGTGCAAATATGGATAGAAATTTCGGGATCGCTTTAGGGACTTTGCATGGCAAAAGTTGTTCTGGGCCAGAGAAACAGATTATTGTGAGTGCTTTCGAAAAATACGGGATCTCTGAAACAGGAAGTGGCCTTTCGCGTCTAGATGATAACAATCAACTGGCTGGCGTGGGCAATGCTAATCGGGAGCCCATCGTCAAGTTTTGCCATCGAAATTCCATCCCTGCGGCGCAAATAGAGATCAATGCCTGGCTAAGGATCCCAATGCGTCGTGAAGATGCGTCAGCCCCCAACAAGGATTTTAAGGGCGATCAGAGACTGATAATAAATATCATTAAAGCTTTATCAGACATAGTCTCTTCGATTGGTGAACAAAAAGTCGTTATGGGCAATACTTGAACATATGTTGTAAGCATTATCTAGCATTGATGAGCAGCTTAGGTGAGAGTGGTACGGGATGAAGGTGATGAGGTTTGACAAGGCAAACCACGAACGGGAAAAGCATGGCGGTAATGGTGTGGGATGTAGGAAGGTAAGATTACGCCAATTTTATTGTGTTTGTACCAAATGTTAGCCTAAGCAGCTTATGGAGAGAAAGAATGCTGAATGTGAACAAAAACATATCGTGAGTGAATTTTGAGGAACTTTCATTAGGTGATTTTTCTATGACAATTGCTGATTATCGCGGCGCACGCGGTGCAAATGCAGGAGATGATTATCACGAACTTTGGGCACTCCGCCAAGCGTTATCTCTATTAGATAAAAAGACCGGTTTGTACGCGGTTGCAGTGGAGGGTCTTCAATCTGAAGATGAAGGCGGAAAATCACCTGATACATGGGATGGGGTTGATTGCACTTTTTACTACGGTAATGAGGATACTGGAACACCCACCCGAATTGTGATTGCTCAATTCAAATATTCCTCAGCGAATCCCAGCCAAAACTGGAGCATTTCCCGCCTAACTCAATCAACCAAAAAAAGGGGAGACAACTCTGTCGTAAGAAAACTAGCAAATGCTTATATCGGCTTGAAAGAAAAATATCCTCATCTAGTTGATTCAGAAAATTTAATTGTGCAGTTTGTTAGCAACCAACCTATTGCCGCTGAGGTTAATGCTGCCATTAGTATTTTAATTACATCGCGAACCGATCAGCGTAAGAGTATAAAGTCTCCTTCTGAGCCTGGCTGCGCCAAATTACAAAAGGCATCAGGTTTGAAGAAAACCGATTTTCTTTCTTTCATAAAAGCACTCGATTTTTCATCGTGTGGAAGTAGTTCTCGTTTCTCTCTTGAAGAAAATGTTCTTTCTGTAATCTCAGGATGGACTGATGAAGATGCACGCACAACTGTGGATCATCTCATGCGTTCAGTCCGACGAAAAATGATGCCTGAGGCTAAAGGTGAGGATATCACACGTCATGTCATCCTTTCTTGGATGGGGATTTCGGATGAGGATGTCTTGTTTCCTTGTCCCTCTGATATAAAACAAATTTCTCCCTTAATAAACCGAAAGATATCCGGAACAATTGTCAGTGAAATTAATAATGGAAGCCAATACATATGTATTCATGGAGAGGGTGGGTGCGGAAAATCAACCCTTATACAAGAGATTAAAGAGTGTTTGCCCTCACAGTCTGTCCTAATTGCCTTCGATTGTTATGGTGGCGGAAGATATCTTGATGCGGACGCATTTCGCCACCGTCCACAAGATGCTTTCCTTCAACTTATTAATGATTTAGCCGTATCTCTCCGATCTCCATTGTTATTGAGCAAATCGCTTTCCATCGATTATCCAAGATCGTTTAAGAAGAGATTGGAGAGAGCAGCCGAGGTTGTTGCATCTTACAATGAAAGTGCCCGTCTCGTAATTGTTGTAGATGCAGCCGATAATTCAATAATTGCCGCTCAATCACAGCCGACTCCTGAAAAAAGTTTCGTTTACGATTTTATTACATTGGGCGATCTTCCAAGTAACGTTTGCTTAATTGTGACGACACGGTCAGGACGACTGGATTCCCTTCATCTACCTGCTTATTTTATTTCTCATAAACTCGACGGATTTAATAGAGATGAAACAGCGGCGCACATTAAGTTGTTTTGGAACGATACTTCATATGCATGGATTGATGATTTTCACCACCTTTCTGGTGGAAATCCTCGAGTAGAACGATATGCGATAGATTATTCGGCCTCCGACCAACAAAAAGTGTTATCGGTACTTCGTCCAGAAGGTAAGAATTTAGGAGGAATATTTAAAGAGCAGTTACTTACTGCTCAGCGCAAATCAGGGCATGACCTCAAAACATTCTGTTCGGGAGTAATTGCCCTTTCGCGGCCAATACCAATCCGTCACCTTTCTTCAATAATCGAATTGAATGAATTACAGGTTCGCGATATCTGCGCTGATCTTGCTCCCGGAATTATTGTTGATAAGGATGTAATTAGATTTGCCGATGAGGATTTTGAGAGCTTTTTACGATCGGAAGCAGACCAAGACACCAGATCGATATATGGAATGATTGCAGATCATTTTTTAAAACATTATAAAGTGGATTCATATGCAGCCAGTCATATTGCATCTGCCTTACTTGCCGCGAACCAAAGACAGTCAATACTGGATTTAATCAATGAAGAAAAAGAACCAAGTGTTATAAACGATCCAATCCTACGTCGTGAGGTCCAATCGCAACGGCTCAAAATTGCGATGAAAGTATGTAGAGAAACAAACAATAATGCCGATGCGATTCTTACACTCCTTTATGGTGCAGAAGCGTTAAAAACTGATGCAGTTATCCAAAAAATGCTTATCGAAAATCCAGATCTTGCGGCTAACTTTGCAAGAGATAGATCAAGCCGGCTAATTCTTGGGAATGCAAATGAGTATGAAAATCATGGCCGACTTCTCTTCCAATTACTTGCACACGATGCACGGAATAATGATGGTATATCTGTTCGTGAAGGGCTTCGGCAATTACGAGCGTGGATGCAGCGCAGGTCAGATAATTATCATGAGCAAGAAAAAGCACACCCAAAAATTAGACCCCAAGGCTGGCCAATTGAATACCAAGATATTGCCGCTGAAATAGAAGCTGTGCTCCGTATCGAAGGCCCAGCGCAAGCCGTAAAACAAATGTTTAATTGGAGTCCGAGATCGATTGCTCTTCGTGTGGCATTGTCTCTGAGTTTTCAGTTAATCACATCTGGTAAAGCAGATTTGGTTGAGCGGTGCTTGAACGAAACGGATATTCACTCGCCTTGGGACCTTTTCTTGCTCACTCCACTTGCATTATCAGGTAAGGATATTGATTTAGAACGTGTTAAAAACGACCTGGAAATATTTCTTATTCGAGGATTTATTAAGGTTGATAAGCTAAAAAATACATGGGATGATGAGAACGTCACTGTCGATTACTTAGAGATGATTCTTACAGCTTGTGAGGTGTTTCTCGCACATGGTGGTGAAAGATCAAAAATAATTCCAGTGCTCGAGAAATTTAACGATAGTGAACTACGCAGACATGATCAACTCTTTACTTCTCAGGCGGCAATTATCGATCTTACTTTGCGAGCCTTTACAATACTAGAGCATCTGAAAAACCGAAAGCCGACGCTCGCCACATATTTAGTTGATCCTCCATTACAACCTGATGATCTATCCAAAAAAGAGGTTGTTCAAAGAAGGAGATCAAATAATGAAAACAAACAAGAACTAGAAAAATTTATTGGGCCACAAATAAGTATTTACGATGTTCGAGCCCAGGCAATCTTAGGAGTAATCCCTTCAGAACAGTTAGCAGTTTCGTTTCAGGAAGCAATTGCCAAATTTCATCAAAGCGATTATCAACTTTCCAGAGATTATCATTCTATTCCAATGAAGACTCGGATGGGAATTTCTATATCTCGTCTACTAGCTTTACCAAAAGTAAATAGTGAAGACCTCTTAGGAACCATCCTTACTTTGCTGGGCTCAAGCCCCTCATCGTCTGGGAAGGAATTGATAAAAATATTTCAGAATCTCGCATTGGATCGATCTCTTCATTCACGTCTTCTTACCGAGGTTGTATCTCAATATCAGATAGTTAAAAACCAAAGGAGTTCTGCGGAAGATAAAATTGAGGCATTTTCGAATTTTGCTCGATTCCTTTTGCCTATCAGTCAAGATGATGCGGAGGAAATTTTTAAGGACGCCTTCAAGGTGGCTGGTGAAGTAAATCTTGATGTAGTGCATGAAATTTCTCTCTTCAAACCACTGACACTCCGAGCAATCCAAAATATGTCTTTGGAAGAAAGGCGCGATGTTGCAAGGGATTTTGCGGTAATGGTATGCGATGCTGGGGTTCGATTAGATGGTTACGACCATTTTCCTTGGAATGATGCTGTGCAAGCTATTGCTACCCTTGATTTTCCATTTTCATTAGCCATCACATCAAGATGGGATGATGAAAATATCGCGCACATGAATTCATTACTTCCATCTGTTTTGGAAGCAGCACTTTCACTAAATGTAGTCTCGCCAACTCAGGTTTCATCTTTTTCACCCTTACTCAATGAATTTGATGAAGAATTGGTTTGTCAGGTTCTAGATAAAGTGGGCAGTGGAGATAATGTACACAATAGAAATATTCTTATCGAAAATATTGCTAAGGATGAATTGTTGTGGTTTGGAAAAGGAACTCGATCCAGAATTCTTGAGAAGATAAACTCAATTTCAGGACTAAACGAAAATGGCTTTTGGAAAATGCGGTTGATAAAAACAACCGAGTTTCATCAAATGGATAAGGTAAATTCCCATTCTACAGATAATCAAATCGAAAGCCATGGGAGGAAGGAAAAGAAAGATCCATTAGCTGATGTGGATTTTTCTGCTTTTCGATTTACTTCAGGGGAAGAGCTCAGTATTTTCGTTACTAATGTTTATGAAGGAGCGCGATTTCAAGGTGAGTATGTTTCTATCAACACAATTTTAGAACGTATCCGACCTGCAATTCAAGTTAGAGATCGCAAATCATACCTTGATGCATTAGGTAGACTAAATTTTAGGTATTTATCAGGATATGAATTCGGCTGTGAGATTTCTCAATGCATTAAAGACTGGTCTGGTTCTCCTGCTGTTACCTCCTGGTGTAACAATAATCTACTTCAAATTGTGGTCGAGCGTCTACCTTACTTCTGTAGTTGGCCCGATTACGATAAATCTTTTCTCTCAAAAATCCTCGACAAGACGGGTCTTGAAGACTCACAAATTTGTACCGGATTACTTGATGCTTTAGAAAGACACGTAGATGTTCTTAAGGCGCCAACAATTTATGCACTTGTTGGACTGGTTGGGCAATATTGCACACCACAAGAAGCCGTACAAATCATATCCCGCTATGCCAATAGACTCGTTAACCGAATACCTTTGGCAGATCAGGAAAAATGGAGACTTGAGGACATTCCAAAAGATAATGCAAGTGCATTCGCTCGGTTCCTGTATGCGCTTTTAGGAGACTTTGATACAAGAACCAGATGGCGTGCAGCACATTCGGTTCGAAGATTAGCTCAATTTGAAAATCTCGAAATAATTGATGAACTTGTACAACTTTATGATCGAAATACTGACGAAAGTTTTCGAGACCCTGATATTCCATTTTACTGGCTTGCAGCTCGTCTTTGGTTCGTAATTGCACTCGAGCGGATAGCCAGTGAAATGCCCTCTACAATCTCAAAACATGGTTTATGGTTATTGGACGTTGCCACAAATGATAAATTTCCCCATGTTCTATTACGTTCTTTTGCCAAATCCGCAGTTCTCAAAATGGTCAATAGTGGAAATCTCGAATTGAACCATTCGCAAATGGATAAGTTAAATTTGGCAAATACAAGCCTGATTCCTCGAAAAAAGGTACGAGATTCTAACAAGGTCGGATTTGATCGGTACTCCAGCCAGGAAAAGAAGGATCGAAGATTTCACTTTGATGCTATGGATACTCTGCCTTATTGGTATACATCAGCACTAAGAATATTTGCTAATGTGGATGGGGAAGAGTTCCTTGATGTGGCTGAATCATGGATTGTCGATCGATGGAATGTAAAAAACAATCCTTGGCGCTGGGATGATGAGCCTCGGAAACGTCACCGTGGTGATGAATCATCCTACTACATGACACACAATCATGGATCTCGTCCAATAATAGAACGGTACCATACTTATTTAGAATGGCATGCCATGTGGTGCACAATCGGTGAGCTAATGCAGTCAAAAGCGCTAACAAAGGAAAGTAAAGATGAATATTACAGTTATGAACTTTTAGTTAATGAAGAAGGTCTAGCGTTGCATGATCTGTGGCTTGCTGATATCCAAGCTCCGAAACCACTAGAAAACCAACTATGGAGTGCGCCTCAGAACGATGTGGGCCGATGGTTGGATGCGGTTGATGATAAAGAATTTCATGCTCAGTTAGGCTTGAATGATGACGTGGGTTTTATTGTAGTTAATGGTTATCATGAGACTAAATCATATAACTTTCGATCAACTGTACGCGTAAATTCAGCCTTGGTTTCTCCTAAGACAGCCGCAGCGCTAGTGCGTTCTCTGCAGACGATAGGTAGCTCATGGGATTATAGGATTCCTCCGGCAGGAGATGAGCTTGAAATAAAAGAGGATCCATATACATTAATTGGGTGGCTTACTAGTCAAGAACAAGGACCAGGGATAGAGGAATCAGATCCCTTACGGTACGAAATTCGAAAAATTGAAAGTGAACCATCAAAAAGAACAAGAAGAGAATTAGACCTCTTGATGCTATTTGATAACCAGATCAACTGGGTTCATAATGGAGATGGGAAAAGAATATTCATTTATGAACCCTGGGGAGACGACCTCAGTGGTGAACGATCATATAGACGAAGGTATGATCAAAACATTCGATCAAATGGTTGGCGCCTTTCGATTGATAAAGAAGCACTAAAGGCATTTCTTGCTAAATCAGGTTTTGATCTAATTATAGAAATTGAAATTACTCGGAGTAATAATGGCGATGACTACTCAAGATATGACGAAGAAAAAACGAGGGAATCTCAATTCGATAGAGTCCTCCTCTTCAGAGCAGATGGAACAATCGAAGCCACCGAAGGACGTATTGGAACTTGGACGGTACCTAGTTCGTGAACTGGGTTTTGAGGATGGTGTTGATACCCTTGGGCGATGGATGTCCCACCACTTGGCTGAACTTATCGATAAAGCAGAAAATGGCAAAACAGAGAATGAGCGTAACAAAGCCCAGAAGGATGCAACCGAAACAATTTTAAGAATATGGGAACACCGGGCATCATTACCTGGTAAAGGATACCCGCTTAAGTCTTATGAAAACATCCTGTTAGTTCTAGATCGATTACGACCTGAAAATGACCCTTTTGCCTATTATCATGGAGATGAAAAGGATAGGCTTGCTTCTAATTTGTTTATCGATATGTCTCGCTTAATACCAATTTTATTGCTGATGAAAATCAGCCAAATTGATAAACCCGTTCAAATAGATCCTGTTACGCTCGATGCCTTAGATGAAACAGAGCATAATATAATGGTAACAATTATCAGATGGTTGGAATTATTCGAGCCAACGCTAGAAAGTCCAAAAAAAGCCAAGAAAGGGAAGGAAAAAGAAACAGGAAACGATAATTATGATTTTGAACAATTAGCCTATGAAATAATTAATGACATGACAAGCACACTGGAAAAGTTGCGAATAGAGCTAGGTGAAAAACCATAGGTACACCACAATACACGGGCTCAGGAAAAACCCTGAGCCCGTTACTTTTAAATTCCAAATCCCATCTGACCCTCCGGAACTACCTCCTTTCTTCTTGTCCGTCTGACCACCACAGTCTTCTGACTCACCCAATCATCCCAGGTCATCACTTTCGGTCCAGGAATGATTACTGCACTCGGGGTCGTCAGGCTGCCCATCGGATTGTGGCTGACTTGCAGATCATCAGCAAACAAGGTTTGTAGGTCAGAGAGCTTCGCGCCCTCAAAACAGAACAAGTTGGTTCGCCTGACAACTCCCTTATTTAGGAATTTTTAGAAGTAAAAGCATTTTTTGCCTTATAAATCTTGTAATTAATAAATACTTCTCTTTCGATTCGGTGGTTCTCTTTCTTTTTCTTCGTTACCCCAAGAAATCCGTTTTTATTCAGGATACTTTGAAGCATTTCTTCGGAAAGTTGCATGCCAGTATACTTGTATTTTCCGGATGAAATCTCAACAAAACCAAATTTAACTAGTTTACTGTTTTTCCCTAAAGCCTTTTTCACCATGTTTATTGATATCCCTAACCTCGTAGATATTTCTTTGTAAGAATTTGCGGGGTTTTCAATTAGATATTTCCAAACTTGCCATGCTGTATTACGAAGGAATTTGAAGGTGTCTTTTTCAATATCTTTATTTTGGCTCAAAAAGTGCCGATTTACTACATAAGAATCCAGAGAAGAATACTGTGGTAAATCGGCACCTTTTATGTATTCCATATTAAAGCGATAATAATTTACGCTCATTGAACTGTCTGTGTGGTCTACGAATATAAGAGGTTGATTAATCTCATTTGATGATTCAGAACAAGTCCCTATACACAGAACTTTAATCATCTTACCAACGGTCTTAATGGAGAGCTGTGTCATCTCTGATAGTTCTCTCAATGAACAGCGAAAGCTTTGGCTAGATTCACAACTGGCTCTCTTGACCATTGCTAAAAATACTGCTTTCGGACTATTGGAATATGTGCCTAAAGACCTCCAATTGAATACATGCGCGAATTTTTCTGCAAGTAAGAAATCGAGGGCTGGATTGTTCCCTATGGAGGGTTTACGTTCTTTATCGTAGGCACTGTTAATGGTCATCAGCGCTTCCTGTTTTGTGAACGGGGGTTGGCATATCTCGCAAACTTCAAGTAATGCACTAATTGCATCATCAACAGGGATTCCATTTCCTGCCATATCACAAGCAGCAGCAAAAAAGCTAGAATTTCTCTCACCCTGTTGAACCCCGTTCTCTAAAAAGAGTTGGTTCTTCTGCGATAACTTCTTAACCCAAGAAGGATATTTTGATAGTGTATTCTTTGTAGATAATCTAATTGGGTTACGGGAATCACTATATAGTTCAACACCGAAATCTTTTAACTCGCGTATTGACACCGGTATTAGGTTTTCTGTTTCATCCGAAATTACTTTTGGATAAATCCACGAATAAAAGACACCCGAAGAATGTAGACTGGGGGGAATTACAATATAGTGGTCAGTTCCGTAAATTTCGACATCATTTATTACACTTGTTTTAGAGTTCTTCGCAATTCCTTCACTAATCCTGAACATAACCCCTCCGCCTCTTGATGAGGAGTAAATCCAATGAGGAATGTTTTTCTCTTTTACAAGTATTTGAACTGAAGTAAATGCAGATTGTGAGTCACAATCAAGAACAACTAAATTTCCAGAAGTCTTTCCGAGCATCACCCCGATATTCGATACTTTGCCAGTTATATTATCAAAAAATAATTCTTCAAATGAGTACCTAGGTGGTGTGCAATATTTTTTTGACTTCTGATACTTGGGACATGTTTCCCCACAAAGATGAAGTCGATTGAAGAACAAGGGTTTTAATATATATGGAGGTTTTGTTAAAGTATTTTTACCTTTCGTGTTTCTAGTTACAGTTAACACCTCTTTTGGATTTGGCACCGGGAATACATTAAAACCGAGCGTATACAACCTTTTCGCTGTCTTGGTTATGGTATGAGATGATAAATTAAAATCTTTATTTCCTTCACTGTCTTGATAATTAATAACACTTGAATCCATTCGCTTCTGTATCCTTTGGATACCAGACGAGAATGGATCTGCTTTTTCATTTTTAGATAAACTCTTACCGGATTAAAAAAATTACTCTTTAATCAGTGGCGATTGAAGTCACAGAATAGTTTGATAAGGTTATTCTTTCAAAATCACCATTTAGTTAGATCACATACTGAAACCAATTTCTAGATCCAAAATCCAATGGACTTGTTTTCTAAATATTTATTTTTATTATTATTTCTGATTTTGCAGTACATTTTGCAAAATATCAACGAATTTGGAAGGGGAGGAAAGCCAGGAGTGTAATTATTTGATGTATTTATGCGTGAATTTTCAAGAAAATGCATAAAAATACCATATTTGGACGATTATTTATTAATTAACTGCTAAATTCTCTCTGAAATTTTGGATATTTTGGTTTATATTTGCACACTAATTAAAAATAATTTATTTGCTACTATATAAATATGAAAACTAAAGAACTCCTGAATTTAGTACATCTCCACTCTGGAAAAACAATTATGGGTATTCAGCACAATTCGATGGATGACACCCTCGGGGAGGGTAAAAAATGAGCTAATTAATTGATGAACTTCAATATTGGTGATAAGAAAAGTGTCAAAATTTCAAAACAAAGTTAATGCAAATATTAATAGGAGAAAAAATAATGTACTTAACATCTGAGTTTAAACCTTTATCAAGTATCGAACCATTTCTCGGAAATTTTTGTAGCCCACATTTTTTGATAACTATTGATGGCGATAATAATAATGTTAATAGTAAATTTTCATGGAAAATTGGTTGCCGGCCAATTATTTCGACCTTTACGTATGATTGGGATTGGCTAAACAAGGAGGATTTACCAGATTTAGCCTTCGTAGGTAGCTCTAGGCAATTTAGCATAATTAACCTATATGTAAGACCCACGCTGACCATGAAATGCGACTTTGTAATTCCAGATGATACAGATGATTACTTATTCGTGGATGATTTTGATAATTCTCCACCAGAGAGTGATTCC
The DNA here is from genome assembly GCA_964648485.1 of uncultured Leptolinea sp. Taxonomy (GTDB): domain Bacteria; phylum Chloroflexota; class Anaerolineae; order Anaerolineales; family Anaerolineaceae; genus DAIOEK01. The sequence continues at coordinate 27,070 of CAZYOF010000018.1, read as the reverse complement.
GATGAAGCAGAAATGGGCGAAACACCGCAGGAATTAGATTTTGGGGATGAGATTGATATTAATCCTGAGGATGTTCCTGATTTTGATGATTATGAGACAATTACGACTCAAATCGATACAAAATTCGCTTGCATTGGAAAAGGGATTCAAAATTCATCTCAAAAGATAAGTTCACGCGACCCATATAGGTTTTTAGGTCTCTTAATACTGTTTGATTCTGATAAGGAAAAAATCATCGACGTAAGAACAGATTGCGATGGAAGTGCATCATGGTATAAACACCCATATCAGGTGATATTTTATCCAACTGGTCTTCCTCAGCTTCCGTTATTAAAAGTTGCAGTATGTTTGTGGGAAACAGATTTATCAAAGATGACTTGCTGATTAGTAATACACGAGGAAAAAGTACAATAGACCTCAATTTTCTATTGTGAAGGTTAGCCCCGCATCGTATATTGAATATGGAGCGGGGCTAATAATATTAATAATGAGATTTTCAATTAATCTCTTATAATCATGGACCGATTAGAAATCAAACCTAATAATTCTTTGGGCAAAAACCTCTATTAGTCTATGCAGGTTCTCTAAATGGATTGTATTTAGCAAATCAGGTGTGATTACTTCTGGTAATTCGTTTAACTTGGCAAATTCACCAAAATACTTGCTTGCATATATGTTGTAAACAATGGCTGCTTCAATTTCTGTTCTATAACAGCCTAAATATATAACATTGCCTTGATAACCCATTTGACTTTTCCAACACTTGTTATTCCAAAGGTAAGTCACACCTTTGTATTTACTTGTTGTAATTCGCTGGCCATAAGTCTTAAACTTATCACGGTTCTGAAGGTTTTGAGCGGGAGTTGCCAATCGGAGGTTATATTTGTGATTGTTTAAGCGATTTCTATCAATATGGTCGATTTGTAAGTCACCGTGGTAATTTAGTAACAAACGGGGTAATGAGATTACCTGTCCATTGATAGAACTAATTATTTGTTTTTTTTTTCCGTAATCGACCATTGATAACTATCTACCAAATCCTCATCTTCATCATCGAAAAAAAAGTATACATAACCTCTGGTACGTGTGGATATTCCTTTAAACATTTTTATACCTCATCTAATTTGATTTATTAGGTAGACGAGGATCTATCTGAATTTACAATTTTTGCAAAATCATATATTGAGATCGAAAAAATCGAAAAATTGTATGTAATGTTAAGAATTCAAAGAAACAAAAATTTGTTGTGGAGATTATTGGGTATGAAGAAATTAAGAGATAGGGATTAGATTTTCTACCAGTAAAGATCCATTAAATAAAGAAGGTGAGCTGTTGTTTTGATTTCCTTTGGGAATTATCAAAAAATAATAGAAATTTGGGTGATTTGTATTATGTTGAAGCCATAGTATTGAAGTGATTTGCAATTGGGATAAATAGCTATATTTCTGCTTTAGTGGATCGTTATCGGTAAATGTGTTCTGTCAGATCATTTGAATAATGTTCTTTTTTTTATCATCAAAACAACAATTATATTTTTTTCTGATATCCTGTTAGCTTTTTTATTTACAAAAGCAAGTAGTTTGCCTCTTTATCTCCCCTCATGAATTATTCCTCTCCAGGATAATTCGAAATTCAATAAATTTCACAATCCATATATTTTGCGAGTATTTTTTGGTTTTTCTCAAAAATCAAAATTTACCATTTCTTACAAAAAAACATATGGTCTGAAAATAAAATATCATTTTTTGTAAAACGGATATCCATTTCATCTGATCTCCATAAGGAGATTTGTCATGGATAACCAAATAACCCCCCAATCCAATAAATCATTTGAACACTTGAAAAACTCACTATATCACGGGGACGTGATGGAGCTGTTGAAAGAAATACCTGATGGATGTGTCGATATGGTATTCTCTGACCCAGACTACAATGTCAATATTCGTTACAACGGCAATAACTATACAGTGGAATTTAACAAGTATATTGACTGGTACATTGGATTAACAAAAGAACTCGTAAGGGTATTGAAACCAGATGGTAACCTATTCCTCATTAATTACCCCAAACAAAATTCATATTTACGGGTCAATTACTTGGACGAAGTCTGTTTTGAAGTAGTAGATTATGTCTGGGTATACAACTGTAATATTGGTCATTCGCCGAAGAAGTTTACAAATGCACATCGTTCAATACTTCATGGGAGAAAATCAAAAGATAACAGATTTTACAAGGACAATGTTGCCCTACCATACCAAAACTTGAATGATAAAAGAATTCAAAAGCGAATAGAAAATGGTTCGTCTGGCAGAATGCCATATAGCTGGCAATATGTAGACCTTGTAAAGAATGTCTCAAAAGAAAAAACCATCCACGCCTGTCAGATACCACAGGAATTAAGCGAGCGATTAATTAAAAGCTGTACGAACCCGGGAGATTTAGTATTGATTCCTTTTGGGGGAAGTGGAGCTGAATTAGAGGTTTGCCGAAAGAATGATAGGAATTTCATATCGGCTGAAATTGACCCAGTTTACTGCGATTTGATTCAAAAGCGGCTGGCAAATCTCATTATTTAGTTTTCAGTTCTTCAATTCATCAGATGGCTCCAATTGCATCGAAACCAATAAAGATATTGGAAAAAGTGCAAATTGCTGACCGGTTTCGTCTGATAAATTGAAACAAAAATCACTTTAGGAGAAAAAAACATGGGAACAATTAGTTTAGAAACAAATTGTGCGCGGTGTGGATACGAGAGGGCTGATATTGAGGTCTTAACTGGTACAGATGAATATGTTTTCTACTGTAGCAGGTGCGGGTACATGGAGGGATGTCCTCCTTTGAATGATAGAAAGCGTAAAGACGACTTCCTTAATAGAATGCGTAAAGATGGAGAACTAATTTCTCGAAGGCATTCAAGCAGTGGATTTGGGGCATATGCAATAGAAGACAATGAGTTTCTAATATGGTCGAAATTCGACCATCAGATGTCAGCTGAAGAACTACAACAATTTCTTGAATGGTTAACATCATTAATAGAACCAGAATCCAAATTTTATGTTACTCATTGGAATGAAAAAACAAATTCAATTGACGTAGTCGCAGGAAAGTTCTTTGGTGAAGGTGAAGGCGGTTAAAGATGAAATAAAATCCATAGATTAGAATACTGAACAAGTTCAGAGTATTCCAGAAGAATTTCCATGTTATGACGAAATGGATATATCTTTCCGAAGTAAATAATACTAAAGCCTTATGATTTATTGAAAAGAATTGCCCCATTTGTTCGGAGAAATTCGAATAGAGTGGCAATTCTTTTAAAATTGAAAATCTAAATCAATATTTTTTAAAAAATCATCTGTTATGTAATTCACCACAGGAGTTTGTAATTTTTTTCTTCTCTCTGACCAGTGAGATTATTCTATGACAGAAATTCTATCCAATGTCTGATAAACAAATATATCCAGGATGACGAACTGGCAAATCTCAAAACGTGAGATATATTGCCAGCTCATCATCGTAAGGGTATGAAGGAATTATTCCATTTTCATGGCTAATTTAACCGCATCATTTTTTGATATTCTTGTGATACCATCCTGATGCACAATATAATAGCCATTCCAATCTTTACTTCCATAAGGTGAGTTACATAAGCTGCGAACCTCATATAAACCAAATCCTTTCATAACATGCATTCGGAACTCACCATCTCTTAGAAAGACACTTTTTAAAACTCTACGACGAAAGTCTTTTCCATTAAAACCGGTAATAAGTGCCATAAACCCATCTCTACCACGACCTTTTAAATTTACTGCAGAAATTGAAATATCTGTTGAAATAAATGAACTGTTGTGTATAAGTGATGGTTTTTTACTAATTTTGCTCTTCCTCATTTTGATTCAAACCCTTTCATTCATTTGTATGGTTAGACTGTAATTACACACAGGTGTAATTATAGAAATTAAAAATTCCTACTTATTGATGACGCGATAGGTTATCAATTTACACATTTTTCAATATGAACAATTATGTGAATCTAGGTTACGAAATGGTGAATTTGATTTTTTTGTACTGATGTGGGTTTAGATCTACTTGCAGAATAAATTTTCGCGTGTGTGTATTAGACCGATAAACTTTTTAGTATATGCTGCATTCAAAAATTTAAATAATTATTAATTGCTATTCTCTTAAGGAGAGGATATGCATTATGAATGATGAAACTAAACATGAACTTTTAATCTTGATTTACTTATATGAAGACCAAGCAAGGAAAATTGAGGTAAAACCGGGGTGGAATTATCTGAATTGCTTTGGTGACGTAGAACTGAAGCGTTGGTACTTGGAGTATGAGCTAACAGAAAATGATTTAGAAAGCTACTGTGAAGGGCTTGTCACGGGTAATTGTAAAGAGAAGATTGATGATATTGGCGGATTCGGTATCAATAAGATTGATATATTCTTTAATAAAGAGGCTAGACAATATCAGATAGATGTTGGGGAGGTGGGTTTTTAGAACACCTAAACTTATTGGTGTGTTTTAATGCAATTTATGATGGAGGGTAAATGGCTTCATCTTCCGAAAAGGATAAATGGTAGTTGTATTGAATAAATTGTACTACTAGGTTTCTCTCCTAACTTATAATAGAAAAGATAAAGGAGAGCAACAATGATAGCTGAAGAGAAAGTAGCAAGACATAAGTTAAGTGTTCTGGAACTGGCACAGACATTAGGGAACGTAAGTGAGGCCTGCAGGATCAAGGATGTTTCTAGAACACAGTTTTATGAGTACAAGAGGCGGTTTCAAACGCATGGACTTGAAGGATTGAAAGATCTTCCCCCAATCCATAAGACACACCCATTCACAACTCCTCCAGAGGAGGTAGAACGACTATTAGCTGTCAGCTTGGACCACCCAACCTGGGGGTGTGTGAAGTTGAGCAGTATGCTCAAGCTTGAGGGGATCACGATCAGTTCTCCAACGATTCAAAACATCCTGATCAAGCATGGTATGGCGAGTCGTTATGAAAGGTTGTTGAAACTGGAGGAGAAAGCAGCACAACATGCCATAGAGCTAAGCGCAGAACAGGTAGCCCAGATTGAAAAAGCCAACCCTTGCTTCAGGGAAAGGCATGTTGAGAGCAGCAAACCAGGTGAATTACTCTCACAAGACACTTTTTACGTTGGAGTTCTCAAGGGAGTGGGTAGAGTCTATCTACATGCCGTTGTAGATACTTATGGCAGTTTTGCTTTTGGCTTCCTGCACACTTCCAAACAACCAGAAGCCGCTGTGGCAGTCTTGCATAACAACGCATTGCCATTTTATGAGGAACTTGGCCTTGAAGTTACGGCTATTATCACAGACAATGGCAGGGAATTCTGCGGTAAGGAAACTCATCCATATGAGCTTTACCTTTCTCTAAACGATATTGAGCATCGCACAACAAGGGTGAGGAGACCACAAACCAATGGATTTGTGGAGCGATTTAACAGAACCGTACTGGATGAATTCTTCCGAACAGCTTTCCGCACCAAATTCTATGAATCTGTGGAAGCTCTGCAAACAGATCTAGATCAATGGTTAAAGCATTACAACACAGAGCGACCACACCAAGGTTACAGAAACTTGGGCCGCCGTCCTATGGATACAGTACAATTGTTTGTAAAGAAATCCGCAAAGAAAGAAGCCTAGTAATACAAATAAATGAGTAATTGCAAACAATAAGTAAGTTGTCACGAAGTCAGTTTTAGAAAAGAAGATCAATATGGTGTACTTCCGCCGTCTATATTTATCGCTTGTCCCCGAATTATTGAGGCATTATCAGATGACAAGAAAACGACCACCTTGGCAACTTCGTCTGGTAAAATTAATCTACGTAATTGTCGAGGAGCAAATGATTGAAGTAAGAATTCAGGATCTTGGTTAGATTTTGAGGCTATTAATTCTGCAATATCTGTGAGCATTTTTGTCCGCACGGCACCTGGACATACGGCATTTACATTGATACCATATTGTGCCCATTCCTCAGCTAAATTCCGAGTTAAATTTATTACACCTGCTTTTGCAGCATTGTAATCAGCTTGATCCAAGAAACCAGTTTTTCCGGCATTAGAAGCGATATTGATGATTGATCCTTTTCCAATATTTCTCATATATTTTGCAGCTATTTGAGAGCAAAAGAAAAGTCCCTTGAGATTGATGTCCAATACTTGGTCCCACTCATCAGGTGTAATCTCTAGAGCAGGTCGAATTTTGCAGATACCAGCATTATTTATCACAACATCAATTTTTCTATAGAGCTCAACGATATATTTGAAACCATTTTCGATACTCTCAATGGATGTTACGTCGATTTCGATAATATCGAAATGATCATTGATTTTTTTTAATTCAGGAATTGATTTGTCAAAAAAATCAGTTCGATAATCTGACAATATTACATATGCCCCTTCCTTAAGTAAGTTTTTTGCAATTGAGATTCCAATACCTCCTGATGAACCTGTGATGAGTATGATTTTTTCGTCTAATAGCATTTTTCCCTCGGTAGCCTACCTGTTTTGGGTATTATCTTTACAATTTCAAAATAACATCTGGTTAATGTTTTTGAAAATTATTGAAGAAAAAAATAACCTCATTACTTTTCCATCAGAATTAAATTCTCATCTTCAAGCGTCAGGTAATTTATGGTCTACATTTCTAAAAAAATGATTAAGCAATTAGAAACATTTTAGTCCACCACCATCATGCAATTTTATGATAATGACAATGGTCACATACTATTGCATGTTCATGAGGTTAACAGCAATTCTTGCCGCAACCTCAGCGTTGTGTTTAATGAGAGCAACATTTGCGGTTAGACTTTTTCCACCTGTTATCTCTTTTATCATTGAAAGAACAGCAGGCGTATATGCTTTCCCTGTAATTGACATAGTTTTTACCTTTTTTACAGCTTCATCAATGGCCATCACAATATCTTCTTCCGAAATGGAATCTTCTTTTGGAATTGGAACAGCAACTAACAATCCTTTTGTCGGATCAATACTGAGACATGTGAGAAATACTTCTGCAATTTCACTTTCGCTTGACATGCTCCAATCTACTTTTAAACCACTACTAATTGAATAGAACCATGGAAAATAGTCGGATTTATAAACGACCACAGGTATACCTTGAGTTTCAAGGTACTCCAATGTTCCTGCTATGTCCATAAATGCTTTAGCTCCAGAGCATACCGTTATACATGGGTACTTACCAAGCGAAAGAAGGTCTGCTGATATATCAAAGGTCTTGTAAGCATCGGGGCCAACAGCTCCTAAACCACCTGTAGCAAAGACATGGATTTTTGAAGAATGGGTGATAGCCAGGCTAGCGCTTACTGTGGTCGCAGCATGCAACTTCCTGCTTATAATGAAGGGAATATCACGTTCACAGGCTTTATTTATTTCCTTACTTATAGCCATGAAATTCATTTGTTCATCAGTAAGTCCTACTCTGACTACTCCATCAATGATTGCGATAGTTGCAGGGATAGCGCCTGCTTTCCGAACAATTTGCTCAACCTGATTTGCAGTTTCCAGATTAGTTGGATAAGGCATTCCATGTGAAATAATTGTGGATTCAAGCGTTACAATTGGTTGTTTTGCAACTAATGCTTCCTGGATTTCTGGATGGAATTGGATGTGATCAATTAACATATTCTCTCCTGTTATTTTGAGATATTTACTCAATAACCAACTGGTTGAACAAAACCTCAGTCTTGTTTGCGAGTTCATTATGCTCAGTTAATTTGAGCTTGTTGATGAGGTTAACGAAAGTTGGCGCTCCACTATGCCCCCCAATGTGCGAAATTATATTCGAGGAAGTAAAATTCCCGATAATAGCAGATTCTTCTATTGATAATCCAATAACCTGACCGAAAAGAAATCCTCCACAAAAAGCATCACCAGCGCCTGTTGAGTCGATAACTTTTGTATCTTTTGCTGCTGGTAAATAATGGCTTTCGTTGGAAGAGGCAACATAACTTCCTTCAGCCCCAAGTTTTATAATGACAATTCTTGGTCCCATTTCGAGGAGTTTGTTCGATGCTTTAGACGGATCGCTGTAGCCTGTAAGGAGACGGGCTTCTTCGCGATTAGGAAATACTATGTCCATTTCTGATATTAAGCTGGGATTTTCTTGGTGGAATTCCCTGGAGTACCAATAAGAAGGATCAAGTGATAGGAGAGTCTTGGATTGTTTTGCTTTTTCAATTAGATACAAAGCATTATTTAAGGAATTTTGATTTTGAAAACTATAGCCTGACATATGTAAAAACTTGGAATTTAGGAATTTTGAATTTGCGATTTTGGATAGTTCACCTTTAGAATTTACACCTCTGTAAGAATAAAAGGTTCGTTCTCCTAGAGGTTCGCGAATGGCAATAGTAACACCAGTATCGCCTTCAACCGAGAATAGATTCTTGGTGCAAACCCCATGATTTCTAAGATCCCTTTTTATGGTTTTTCCGTAGTAGTCTTTCCCGATAAATCCGATAAATGATGTTTTTACCCCTAACTGTGCTGCAACTGCTGCACAGTTGGCTGCTGATCCCCCTGGTCTAAATAGAATGTTCTCAACTTTTGCATCTTCACCTACTTTAGGTTGATAGCTTGTACGAATATGAATATCGATACCTATATCACCGTAAACAAGTAATCCATTCTTCATGTTATCCTCATATGTAGGTTATGTAGATTCCCGAACAGCAATAGTAGGTTTAAAAATGATCTCTCGATTTTCCGTTGACGCTGTACCGCGGAGTCGCTCAATAACCATTTGCATAGCCAAAGCACCCATTTGAAGAGTTGGTTGCGAAACGGTTGTCAGCGCCGGTGAATAAAGAGCTGAAAATTGAATATCATCAAATCCTGCAACTGCAATATCATTTGGGATAAGTAATCCCTTTTTTCGGATTGTATCCATTGCTCCGAGCGCCATTAGATCATTTGCTGCAAAAATCGCAGTCGGTCGATTTTCTAATGAAAGAAGTTTTTCTGCGGCTAATCTTCCGCTTTCTGTAGAGTAATCACCTTCAATTATTAATCTTTGGATTTGGCGAATGTTGTTATCATCGAGCGCTCTCAAATAAGCACTCTTTCTTAAGTGTGCAGTGAGGTAATCACTTGGCCCTGCAATGTGGGCGATGCGTTTATGACCTCTATCAATTAAATGCTTAGTAATACTATATCCTCCCCAATCTTGATCGAGGATTACGCGATCACTATTTGGAATATAAATTTGACTATCTAGGCACACTACTGGCACATTTATTTTGATGGTGTTCCCGTACACATTTTCTGGTACTTTGGATGCGACAAAAATCATTCCATCTACTTGGAGTCCAGTCAATTTTCGAACATAATTGAGCTCTTTTTCAATACTGCTCTCAATATTACAAAGGATGACGTTGAAACCATTCTTTTCTGCCATTTCTTCAACGCCCAAAGCAAACTGCGGATAAAATGGATTCGAAATGTTATCAATGATAAACGCAATTAATCGCGTTTCTTTTGTAACAAGGCTTCTGGCAAGAGTATTGTGAGTGTACCCAAGTTTTTGAATTGATTCCTCGACTCGTGCTCGATTATTGTCACTAACATATCCGCTATTATTTATCACGCGAGATACAGTTGCGATTGAGACATTAGCATCTATCGCAACATCTTTCATGCTGGCATTTGAAGAAATAAGATCATCTGGCATATTTGTTACCTAAGTATGTAAACCTTTACATAATAATATTCTAAAAAATCAAAAAAAGCAAGCCAAATATCAATTAAACCTTAGGAACATCCACGTAATACCCATAAATTAAACCATAAATTCTGGTGCTTGACTCTTGATTTCAAATGCTGTATATTGAAATAAGTAAACGCTTACACATAAGCGTTAAGCGGGAGTGTTATTCAACCTTTTGTTATCGGAGGAGATTCAAATGAAAAAGTTGTGGAACTCTTACGGAATATTGTTTATTGCCATAACGATTCTAAGTTTGGTAATTGCTTCATGTGCTCCTGCATCTACTGAAGCACCCGCCGTAGAAGCACCTGTTGCTGAAGCGCCTGCCGAAGAAGCGCCTGTTGCTGAAGCACCTGCTGCAGAAACACCGAAAGAATTAACAAAGGTTACATTGAGATTGAATTACCTTCCTCAGACAGAGTACGCAGGTTCATTTATTGCTCTCTGGAATGGATATTATGAAGAAGAAGGTCTTGATGTTGAGATTCGTCCAGCAGGACAAGAACTAAATTCAATTTCTGCTGTAGCCTCTGGAGGCGATACTTTTGGGGTTAGCGAACCTCATACCGTGATCATTGCTCGGGCTCAGGGTGTGCCCATGAAACATATCTTCCAAGGTGACACTGATGCCTATTTGCGTTATGTTGTTAAGAAATCAAGTGGCATCACTAAGATAGAAGATTTACGAGGCAAGACTGTAAGTTTATGGTTGGGTGGTGCTGAGTGGGAAATGCTGTGCATGTTGCGAAAAGCAGGTTTAGATCCTGAAAAAGATGTAAACATCGTCGCACAACGTGTCGGGTTAGTTCCATTTTATGAAAATCAAGTTGATCTAGCTCAGGTTACAACCTTTAATGAATTGCAACAGATTTACAAAGCTGGATTTTCTCCGGATGATATCATTGTGTTCCGAGCTGCGGATTATGGTTGTGGATTGGTCGGAAACGGTATCATGGCACTTGAAGATACAGTTAAGAATCAACCAGATGTTGTTCAGGGTTTTGTAAATGCCACAGCTCGTGGTTGGAAATGGGCTTTTGAGAATCCGACAGCTACAGTAGAAATGTTTATAAAAGAGTATCCCGAGTTGGATTATAGTGGACAATTATTAATGCTTGAAGAAGAACGCAAATTATACCTAGGTAGAAATGCTGGAACAATGGGTATTGGATATCTTGATCCTGACTATCTAAAGGAAGCTCAAGCAGTCATTTTGGATAATAAGTTAATCGATACCCCAGTTGACTTGACTGAAATTTATGCTTCTGAGTTCTGGGAGAATATTCCTGCCGAATACAAAATAGTTAAGTAATTTTGTAACAATAGATTCAACTATCTGAAATTTCAATGAGTGCGGGTGAAGTTTTCCCCTAATGAAAACTCCCGTTACTACTTTACCCGCACTCCAGAAGTAATCATACCATTATATATTGAGATGCACATATGAAACCCGACTTGGTTATATCTGGTGCAACACTAATTACGATGGATCAGCAAAGAAATATCATAGAAAATGGAACTATCAAAATAAAAGATGGGACTATCATATCGCTGGAATCTGGTTTGGATCAACAAGTATCTCTTGAGAATTTAGATTGCCCAAAAATTAATGCGTCAGGCAAATATATATTTCCTGGATTTATTAATACACATACTCACATATTTCAAACCTTGATTCGTGGCTTTGGACAGGACCTACCTGTGTGGGAATGGTTTAAGGCTGTACTTGATCCTGTTGTTGAAAATCTAACAGTATCTGATGCATACATATCAGCAAAATTAGGAAGCATTGAAGCCATTAAATCAGGTACCACAACGATTCTTGACTATAACTATCCCCATCCATACCCGGGAATGGCAGAAGAAACTATCCGGGCATTTCAAGAAGTTGGAATCAGAGGGATACTTGCGAGAGGAATTATTGATACAGGCGATGCACATAAGAAAATTATCCATTCAACTAAGTTTGAATTAGATGCCTGTAACGACTTACTTCAAAAGTACCACAACCTCAGCGATAGAATGATTAGCATTTGGTTAGCTCCGTACGTTGTTTTTAGTACAAGCAAAAATGCTTTTATACAATCAAAAGAACTTGCCGATCATTATCAAACATGGCTTACAGTTCATGCAGCAACTCCATCAGCAATAGAAGGCTCATTAGCTTTATATGGGGTTAATGATGTTGCTTTTGAGGATTCAATTGGATTTTTAGGTCCAAATGTGCTTGCAGTACATTGTTGTGCGAACCTTTCTGAAGATGTATTAAATATTTTTCGGGATCGTGATGTAAAGATTTCTCATAATCCAGTTAGTAATGCCTACTTGGGAGAAGGGATCGCTCAAATTACTGAGATGGTTGAAAAGGGGATAAAAGTAAGCCTAGCTACTGATGGTCCTGCTAGTAACAACAATCAAGACATGTTGACAGTAATAAAATTTGCTGCGCTCTTACAAAAAGTCCGAAAACTTGATCCGACAGCATTAAGTGCATGGAAGGTTCTCGAGATGGCAACTATTGAAGGAGCACATTGTGTGGGTATGCAGGATTGTATTGGATCAATAGAAGTTGGTAAAAATGCTGATTTGATAATTGTAGATTTGGATACTCCAAGTACTGTGGCATATGCTGATCCTGTATCGAGTCTCGTTTATTCTGCAACTCAAGAAAATATTAAAACAGTAGTTGTAAATGGTAAGGTCGTAATGCAAGATCGGAAACTATTGTCCGTAGACGAAAAAGGGACAATATACCTTGCAAAAGAATCCTCCCGAAAACTAAAAGACCGAGCTTTTATTCTAACCTAGACTATCTGATAAATTCTGAGGATCTGATGACAGAGAATAAACCAATCGTTACTACTGAAAATGTGTGTTTTTCCTATATGAAAGGGCAGAATCGAACTGAGGCAATTCGAGATGTATCCTTATCAATAAATAAGGGAGAGTTCGTTTCATTCATCGGCCCTTCGGGTTGTGGAAAAACCACATTGTTACGGCTGATAGCAAACCTACTTGAACCCACTTCAGGCAATATCACAGTTAATGGAAAAACGCCTATAGAAGCACGCAAACATCATGACTTTAGTTTCATGTTTCAGGAGGCTGCTCTCCTTGAATGGAGAAATGCTTTACAAAATGTGATTCTTCCATTGGAATTGAGCAGGAAGGTTAATCATGATGAAGCCAGACAGATTTCTCAAGAATTAATTGACATGGTAGGGTTAAATGGATTCGAAAAGCATTATCCTCGACAATTATCCGGAGGAATGAAACAACGCGTATCGATTGCTAGAGCATTAACAATGAATCCCCCTCTCCTCCTTATGGATGAGCCTTTCGCTGCTTTAGACGAAATTACTCGCCATAGAATGAATTTCGAGTTACTACAAATTTGGTCGAAAACGAATTCAACCATAATTTTCATTACCCATAATATAAGAGAGGCTGTTTTACTCTCTGACCGAATTTTTGTTTTTCGCTCACAACCAGGACGTTTGATGGAAGTAATAAATGTCGATTTACCGAGACCACGAACAATTGGTCTGACCGACACAACTGAATTTAATACCTTACATGTCCAAGGTGAGAGACTACTTGAGGAGGCTATCCACGATGTCAATTAGCGCAGATCAGAATAGCACTAACGAAATTTCGGCCACGAAGAAACTCAACCATGCAAAAAGAAATACAATTATTTATCCAATTATTGGTTTTTTAGTTGTGGTTCTTGCGTGGGAAGGTCTTATCCAGCTACTTAAAATCAAGACATACATTATGCCAGCACCAAGTCAAATCCTCAAAGCTTTTATTGATGGCTACTACAATATACTTGGTCAACATGCATGGGTAACCATTGCCGAAGCTCTTAGTGGTTATATTATTGGTGCTTTGATTGGGTTTCTAATGGGAATACTATTTGCCCAGTTTAGGTTTTTACGATTATCTTTCCTTCCTTATGTTGTTGCTGCCACCACTGTCCCAATCATTGCCTTCGCTCCAGTTGTAATCATCTGGTTCGGTCCTGGTATGTTATCGAAGATAGTAATTGTTGCATTTCTGACTTTCTTCTCTGTCTGTCTTGGAACATTAAAAGGAATTATGTCCACTGATAGGACATTAAAAGACTTGTTTTATTGCTATTCGGCAAATTCCTTTCAAACATTTACCAAGCTTGAGTTAGTATATGCTCTCCCATATCTGTTTACCCAGCTTCGTCTGGCAACCCCTGGAGCAGTAATCGGTGCTATCGTTGCTGAGTTCGTTGCAGCTAACGCTGGTTTGGGCTATTTAACGGTTCGTAATTGGTACGTGCTTAATATGCCAAGATTATGGGCAACTATATTGGTAGCTTGCTTATCAGGGATAGTAATTTATTCAATCATGTCCGCGATTGAAAGAATTGCCACACCATGGCATGAATCCACTGAGGCTGATCAGTAAACTAAAAAATCGCAGAGAAAAAAGAGAGGAAAATAATGAAGACCCCACCATTATTTGAAGCAAATGGCAAATCGGTTATGGCGCGCATTAGCCCAGAACAAGTGGCACGTTATGTGATCTTATCTGTGCATGATCCGTTAGGTTACGAGAAAGATGTGGCAGAAATCATAGCTGGTTATATGGATGACGCTAAGTTAATTGCAGATACTCATATGTTTGTAACTTACACTGGAACCTATAAAAATATTCCCATCACAGTATGCTCGACCGGTAGTGGAGCACCAGAAACTGAGATAGCTTTGGTTGAATTTTTCCGTTTTTCCAATGCTGATACATTTATAAGAGCAGGAACTTCTGGCACTTATCTAGAGGATATTAATGTAGGTGACGTTGTTATTGCGGCTGGTGCAGTTCGAGATGAAGGTACTTCAGCGGCATACGTTGTTCCAACATACCCAGCATTAGCTAACTATGAAGTCACGCTAGCTTTAGCTGAAGCTGCCGATAAACTTAACATCCCTTATCATATTGGAATAACAAGGTCGACAGACTCATGTCAGGCAGGGCAGGGAAGACCTGTACTTGATTATCTTCAAGAAGAGAATCGTCGAATTCCAGAATACTGGACGAAAGTAGGTATCAAGAATTTTGAGCGTGAGACATCAATAGTATATGTTATGTGCAGCTTATTTAACAAGAGAGGTGGTGCAGTCAATGCGGTGGTAAATAGTACTCCCAAAGGGAACCTAGATGTCGGGGCGGGATCCGATGAAACATTTAAGACAGTACTTGAAGGAATCCGTATTCTAGCTGACTGGGACGAAATAAAGGAAAAGACAGGAAAGAAGTATTTACTTCCATCTATGTTATGAAGCAATAACTGTCTTGAGAACCATTTTTCATTACGACAAACATCGATAAATGGAAAATGTTCCTGGGTTGGTAATTGATCTCATTTGGAAAAGGATGACAACTATGAAGGTCAAAATAGGAATTATTGGGTGCGGATCTATTGTTCAACGTGCATACCTACCTGGTTTTTCTGAACCTGACAGTGTATTAGCAAAAAGGGCGATGCAAGGGCACAATCACAATGGATGCTCGGATTCTGATGTTGTAGCAATTGCAGATGTTAATGAGAAGTTAGCAATTCAACTTTCACAGGAATACGGTGTTGAAAAAGTTTTCACTGATTGGCAACAGATAATTGCCGAGCCTGAGATAAATGCAGTATGCATTGCTACACCTAATTTCCTACATGCAGACATGGTCATAGCAGCATTGGAATCAGGTAAGCATGTGCTTGTGGAAAAACCGATGGCCATCTCATGGCAGGATGTGAAGGAGATGGTTAAGATTGCCGATGAAAAAAAGCTAGTATTAATGGTCAATCAAAGTTTTAGATATAACCCTATATATGAGAAGGCTAAAGAGATTATCAAAAGTGGATTAATTGGGGATATTTATTCAATCCGAGGTCGGTTTAGTTATGCAGGACCTGAACATTGGACGGGATCAAAAGATACTTGGTTCCTTGATAAAAATATGGCAGGCGGAGGTGCCCTTTTTGATGCAGGTATTCATGCGGTTGATTTGATTCGTTTTCTTGTTGGTAAATCTGTTGTTCAAGTTGGCGGTCTTTTGAGCACAATGGAGAAAAAGATACAAGCTGAAGATAATTCTGTCACTGTATTAAAATTTGTAGATGGATCATTGGGTACTCTCGAAGCAAGCTGGACTACTCGACCCGGAGAGATAGTTACATCTGTTTATGGTTCAGAGGGTAACATGTTAATCGATATGGGGGAAGGAAGTGCCAGCTTATCAGGACAACAATCTCCTCCACTGTCTGTTCTATTTGCTCCTCCAAAAACAACATACATGAATATGAGAATGCCTGCCGGTCAATTACGCATTCCAGTATACATCCCAGATATCAGTAATGGAAGCCAAGTAGGCGGTCCATATCGACATTTCGTTGAATGTATCCTTACTGGTAATGAACCTATCTCATCGGGAAAGGATACGATGTTAAGCATGGAAGTTCTTTTTGCATCTTATCTATCCAACCAATCTGGAAAGATTATTAATCTTCCATTGGCTTAAGGACCCTTAACATTCACCATATGGGAGGAACCATGAGAGATGATTTGTTTAATTTAGAAGGAAAAGTTGCTATAGTTACAGGCGCTGGTACGGGAATTGGCCAGGCTCTTGCTCTTGGTTTAGCACGGGCAGGAGCAAATGTAGCTGCAGTATATCGATCACATATTGATGAGACAATGGAATTACTAAGAAATACAAATGTCATTACAAAGTCCTACAAGTGTGATTTGGAAACAGCATCCGTTGACGACTTGAAGGATTTAGTTAATCAAGTTGTTAATGATTTTGGTAGATTGGACATTCTCGTGAATAATGCTGGTACCATTTGTATTGCTCCTGCAATTGAATACCCACTTGATTTTTGGGAATCTGTTCTAAAAGTTAATCTAGTAAACACCTTCTATTTGTGCCAGGCAGCTGCTGCATACTATATCCCCAATAAGATTAAGGGTAAGATAATAAATATCGCTTCAATGCTTTCTTTCCAAGGCGGCGATCTTGTTGTTGCATATACTGCTAGTAAGAGCGGTTTGGCTGGTATCACAAAGACAATGACTAACGAATGGGCAAAGTTCGGAATCAGTATTAATGCGATTGCACCTGGTTATATCGTTACAGAGAATACACGGCCTTTGTGGGAGAACCCAATTGAAGATGAAAGAATAATTAAGCGGATACCTGCGGCACGGTGGGGAAAACCTGAAGACCTAGTCGGTGCAACTGTTTTCTTATCTTCAGATGCATCAGATTATCTTAATGGCGCGATCATCCCTGTTGATGGAGGATGGCTAGCACGCTAATTAATGTAATTTGGCATTTGAATTTGTGTTACTCCAAGTGGGTGGCGAATAACACAAGTTGAATTTATTAACAAAATATATAGACAAGTGGTTGCGCATTGCGTATTACCGCTTGTTTTTTTGTTGTGTCCTCGAAAAACTAATTTAAAGAGGATTATTCTACACCAAGTTTATAAATTGATGTTGTTCTTTTAAAATTTATCTCATTTGACATTTGCAAGATTAGTCTCCATGTTAAGGTAAGATGTTACTTGTAGCTCCAAATAAAATATTGGTATTAAGAAATTTCCATAAGGGTTAATAATTAATAACTGAATGTTTTTATCACACTCGGATCAATTTATCTTGGTATTTACTGCAAACTAATCCTATAATACAAATGATTCATAGTAAATCATTTTTTTACAAGCATCTAAATGCTCTCTATGAAAAATAGAGCTAGCAGGAAGATTTCGGAAACAATGCCAAATTATTGCACAAACATCATCATGATAAATGGGGAAGCTGAAATACTCGATGTGCTAGCTGAGTTTATTAAGTCAGATTATGGGGATGTTGACTTCAATAAACTAATCATGAGCCCTGTGTTTGGAAAAATTATTGATGGTTTGGATAGTAACAGTTGGTGTATGGACCATTGGGGTACAAAGTGGAATGCGAAAGATATCGATGTTGTTAGAGTAAATGAGAACGAATTGAAAATTAAATTTGAAACAGCATGGTCACCCAGCATACCCATAGTTGATAAAATGGCAGAGCTGTTTCCAAAAGTGTCCATTAATTACAAATACTTTGAAAGCGATTGCGACTTCAGCGGTATTAAGACATACAAAGATGGCTTGGTGATTGAAGAAACTGAAGGTACTTTCGATGATTATGCGGATGAATAATCAAAGATAAATATAAAAAAAGTATATCCTCAGGAAATTACCTATAGATTTTTCAAATTACTTTTTTCAATATTCGATATAATTATTTCGCGTGCAAATATTGGTGGGAATTCTAAACGCACGTAAACCAAATTAAACAGCTTTATCGGGAGGATCAATGTTTCATTCTCTGAAGCATTATGTTAACTGCTGTTTTGTATTAATTCTTGGCATTAACCAGATTGGTGTTGCCTCTTTATCCACATCAGATGTAATAGCATCGACAAATGTTGAGCAGCCTTTGCAAAATGTTGCCTCAGAGGTGTTAGCAATACCGCCGGAAAATAAATACAATCCTCCCGATATTGTTAAACCTACACAATTTGATCCCGTTGCAGTTCAAGCAGCGGATGAAGTTCCTTTAATCGCTACAAAACCGATTGAAATGGAGATCATTCCTGATACATCTTTGGCAACAACGGATTCAATCATCACATATTCAGTAAGAATCAAAAATAATTCAGATAAAACTCTAAGCGGGCTCACATATTCTGATTCGCTTGATGAGAAATGGAACTTTATAGATAGCGCAAATCCAAAAATTAAGCAGGCTTCCAATAACAAGATTCAAAGTGCAATACCAGATATTGCTCCTGGGCAGGAGTATACATTCTCGTATAAAGTGAATGTAAAGAATTCAAAAAATGCAGCCAAATCAGGAGAAATGCGCCTGCGTGCTGCGGACTTGGTTGGAAGCAATTCTGAAATTATCGATTCTCAATTGATCAGTCTTGGGGTGAATATCAAAGAACTAGGATCAAAATCGAAATTTCAGCCAATAAAAACAGGAAACAACTGGTATAAGGTCGATGGTGCCAGAGTCTTTCTTCCTGACGGATCGATACCTACTGATGCCATTCTTGTCTCATCACCCACAAAACTACCCGGCAAAGGACCAGCCCATCAATTTAAGCTGGACTTACTTTCTACAGATCCCATTACGAAAGAGAAGGATGGCAGGGCAACGAATCAAAGCGTGCCAATAAAAGGCAAACTGGATACAGTATTCAAAAAACCTGCATTCATTCAGATCCCCCTGGATGGGATTACTGATTTATCCAATCTTCAAGCAGGTCAGGAGCCGTATGTAGCCACCTATGATGAAGATTTCAAAGTCTGGATCAAAGTACCCATCTTAAAATCAGATCCAGATACAAATTCAGTTTTTGTAAAAGCAGAACATTTTTCTGTATGGGGAGCCGGGCTTGGAGATTCTCTGCCGCAAAACGGGGCGAATGTATTGCTGTTTGATCAACCATACACATCACTATTCACTGGGTCAACAAATTACTCGATTCCTATCTGGACACCTCAAGGACGGGCAGGTTTTTCACCAAGCATTGCATTATCCTATTCAAGTGCAAAAATTGATGGAGTCTTGGGAGAGGTACAAGCTTCATGGGTAGGTGAAGGCTGGAATATCGATAACGTAGAAATTGTAAGGAAGATCGTTACTGATGTAAACGGTTTTGGTTATAAGAATGAATTTACTTTATCCATAAATGGAACCTCCTATGAATTAATCAGCAGCGGGGAGGATCTCACGCGTTATTACACAAAAGAGAGTTCATTCTTGTTAATTGAAAGGAATAGTCCGCTTACCGGGATGGATTATCAAGAACCACAGAATACTTCAAAAGAATCTTGGAGGGTGGTGACAACAGACGGTATTGAATATAGGCTGGGTTGGGTTGATGATTCCGAACAGTTGGCTCTCATGTATGGATATTCTTGTTCAAACGGGAGTCCTTGCATTACACCTGCAGGCGCTTATGCCTCATCAGGTTATGCTGGTGTGGCAAACAACCTCGTTGCGATGCGTTGGAGAGTGGATCAGATACGCGATACCAACAATAATCTCATTCTTTACGATTACACCGAAGAACATAATCCTAATAACACCGGTATGCCATTATTTGACCGCGCCAGCTACCTGAGCACGATTTCTTATGTTCTGGATGGTTCGGATCCTGGATACCAGATCAAGTTTGATCTAGCTGATAGAGCAGGTGTTGGTGATGGGATACCGCCCTCTTACCAAATGTGGGACAATTTTGACACCAAGCTGCTCGATAAAATCATAATTTGCCAGGGAGAATGTAGCTCGGGAACGGAAATCAGAAAATATGATCTGGATTACGGTGTGGCAAATGTACCTGATGCAAATGGCACATTGACACTTAACAGTATCGCAATTTCCGGTGGGGGGTTTGTTGAAAGCAATACCCAGATACCATTTACAAAAGCAGCAACGATTGGTTTTGTTTATCAAAACTACGACAATCGAGCTGTAGCTTCTGGTGGTAAGGCATATCCATATCCCCGGTTAACTGAAATACAAAATGGATTTGGGGGATCTCTGGTCTTCACCTACGAAAATGATGCCAGAGGAACAAATTCCTGGTACAACTACCGATTGGCTAGGGCGGATATTAAATCTAACAATGAAACAATTTCAGTAAAAAAATATGCGTATACAGAACCTTTATATACTGGTTTAAATGGGACCGCAACGCTTGGCGAGTTGATTGGATACAAGACAAATACTGAGACTGATTACAAATCAGATGGCACCACAAAACTACGAAGCACGGTTCACACTTTTGGAGTAGCCGGTTTGGATATTGGCCACGAGCTGTCAACAATCAGCCGGAATGCTTCGGATTCCACCATGCGCAAGACTATTTACACCTATGTAACGGATAACTCACATGCTCCATTTCAAGGATGGAATTACCGTTATATGTATCGTGTCCAGGATTATGAAGATGGATCGAACTTATCGAACCAGATGGAATACATAAATGACCCCGCAAATGGCAATTTGGTTTTAAGAGAAGAATACATTGGATCGACACTATACCGGAAAACATACTATGAGTATTTACCAAACCTGAACAGGGAAGCATATATCCTTACTCCTGTTTACAGAGAAATACTTGTTGATCCTGGTAATACGATATTCAGTGATACCCACTACCACTATGATGGTGCTATCCATGAACCCGCAACCCAAGCTAACCTGACATTGAAACAAACCGTTTATTCTGGAAATGAAACCCTGGATGTTTCTTATCAGTACGATGATTATGGCAACACAATTTCAACTTGCGGATACATGGCTTATGGGTCATTAAACACATTCCCGGTAGCAGACTCACGCTGCGTTACAACTACATTTGATTCTACACTTGGGGTTTATCCCGTTTCGACAACGGATGCAGGTGGTAATACTACTACCAGTAATTACCTGCTTTCGATGGGCGTAACCAAATCTGTTACCGATCCAAACGGCTGGACAACCTCATATTCTTATGATGGTTTGGGCAGGAATGTATCTGTTACACCACCCGGATTACAAAACGCTGGTGTTCGTTATACATTCCCGGATAGTTCGTCTGGAAGCGTCGTCTCTCCTTACTCCATTCAGATGGAAATTTACGATCCACAGATCAGCGGATACCGTTATGTATGGGGCATCTACGATGGTCTTGGACGGCAATTACAAACACAGGTGGAGAATGGCACCTCATTATTGGTCACATCAGTGGAATACGATTCCCTCAGCCAGGTTATCAAATCATCCATCCCATATTCCGTTACCAGTACTCCAGGGGATTACCTTGCCCCAAATTGGAATTCATTTGGATTTTCAGCGAATACATATGATGCATTAGGGCGTATTGTGCAGACAACTGCACCCGGAAATATCGTAACCACCAGTGAGTACAATGGCTTGATTACAACTACATCCGACCCCAATGGCAATCAAACACGCCAAACACTGGATGGTTTGGGCAGGCTGGTCAAGGTTCAAGATTTGAAAGAGAACGGCTCAGTCTATGCCACAATGACGCATGAGTATGATGTAGCCGACCGCCTCGTGAAAACCACAGATGCAGATGACAATCGCACCCAAATTCAATATGATTCCCTCGGGCGAAAAACTTCGATGAATGACCCAAGCATGGGAACCTGGATATACGAATATGATGCTTTTGGAAACCTCATAGAGCAAACGGATGCGAGAGGGATTGTATTAGGTTTTGAATATGATGAGCTTAATCGGCTTGTGGAAAAATACCAGATAGATGGAGAGAATACCCTTCCACTGGCCATCTACACTTATGGCTCATCTGCCGGTTCAATCGGATTCCGAACCGCTATGTCGGACCAATCTGGCAGTGCAGCATGGAGCTATTCAGATTATGGTAGATCGATATCTGAAAGCAAGACAATTAATGGCATTACCAAAACATCTTCCCAGGTAACGGATTGGTTGGGTCGTCCTGTATCGCTTACCTACCCGGATGGTGAAGTAATTACATATGAATATGATGATCTTGGCAGAGTGATTAATGCAGAAAGTAATAATACTTCGCTCATCGATCTGGCATACAACTCCCTCAGCCAAATTACAGGTATTGATTATGGCAACGGAGTCTCCATCACAAACAGCTATCGCGAAAACCAGGATTACCGCCTGTCTTCTCGTATTGCCACGGCGGGAGAAAATGAGATCATCCATTTTGATTATGCCTATGACTCAACCGGTAACATCACCCAGATTGATGATCAAAAGTTGGGGCAGGTTAATCGATACGCTTATGATCATTTGAACCGACTTGAGACCGCAGAATCATACAGTGGTACCGATTATCAATATCGCCAGAAATTTACTTACGACAAGATGGGCAATATTCTGCAGATCAGTGATTGGGAGCAGGATGTTATTTTCAAAAGTGATTTTGAAGATGTTGCTTTGCAAGACTGGTCACAGTTAAACCCGGATAATCAGAATTTATGGTTAATTGATAACAGTGCATTTCCAGTTATTCAAGGAGAGCATTCCCTCATTGTTGACATTGATGATAACAACGCTGTTTTTCTTGCAGATGAGAACCCGCAGTCACTCAGCCACTACCGTGTGAGGTTTTACATCAATCGAAACACATTGAGTATGGCGCTTAACGAACAGTTTATCCTCTTCAATGCTCAAAATTCGCAGGGGATGCCGGTCTTTGGGTTGGATGTTTTACGAAATTCAACTGGTCTGAATTACGTTGTTTGGGCAAATACAGACCAGAACCCAGCCAGTAAACCATCTCAAACAATACCATTATTACCCGGCTGGAATTGTATCGAAATCGAATGGGCGGGCTCAGAAGTAGACCAGAGTAATGGATATCTGAACCTTTGGATCAATGGTGATATTGATGCGGAGATTTCCGGGCTGGATAACGATTCTCTCTTTATCGATACCATCCAAATGGGTGCCGTTTCTGGTATAGATAACGGTACCCGCGGTCAGCTCGTGATGGATGCTTTTGAATCAAGGCAGGATACATATATTGGTTTGGTACTCCCGGAAATTGAAGGAACAGGAAATGCCTATTTCCCTGTTTTATACTCCGAAACATCTTTGGATGAGTTTTCTATCGTCGGTGACGGCTTTCTTCAGGAACCCGAGAACACACCAACAGAAACACCGACCAATACGCTTGAGCCAACCCCAACACTCACAAATACTTCAGAGGTGCTTCCAACAGAAACACCAACATTCACTTTCACACCAACTCCTTCAAAGACACTTATTCCAAGTGTTACGAATACTCCGACGATTACACCTACATTTTCTAGAACACCTACTGTCACAAAAACACCATCTGTAACACCTCAAAATACCAATACGAAAACACCAACAAAAACATATACTCCAACGAAGACAGCCACACACACTCACACGCCAAAAATGGCTGCCTGGTGGCCGATGGATGAAGTTACACAGACAATCCAGGTGATGGATATGGCTGCCAATACGCCCCGATCCAACAGTACACAAATGGCAGCACAGCGCGCACCAGGTTTTACTTTTGGTTCATTGGAGTTCACCTCCACTAAGAAGCGGGTGTTTATCCCGATGACAACCGAAATGGTCGGCGAGAAGGGCTATTCAATGGCTTTCTGGCTCTTCCCGAAAGAGTTGAATGAAGGGACGAACTACTTCATTTCCACAATTGGTGCATCAGCCGCACTTTTTGACCAGGATGCACAAATCTACATCGACGATAAAGGATTCCTGCATTTTCACAGCTGGGTTCTCACGCCCAAAGATCTACTTGGACCCAAACTGAACGTTAACGAATGGGTGCATGTCGCTTTTGTGGTGGATACCAACATGGGCTATGTCCGCCTTTATGTTAACGGTACTGAAGTCTCATCCATGTACGCCACTGGTTCCTATACATTCCGACAAGGCATTTATTTAAGCAACAATACCTATCCCTGGATCGGAATGATGGATGAGGTGTTTTTCTTCACTGGCGCAATTCCGCAATCAACCATTGAGGAATTAGCCAGGCTGAATACAACACAAACACCATTACCAACCTACACATTAACACCCTCGCAAACACCGACAGCGTCAATCACGCCAACACCTACAACATCATCGCAGTACACACCCACAGAAACTCTAACTCCAACAGCTACTGGAACTGCAATCAGCGGAGACATAATTGAAGGTACTGGTGCTGATGGGGACATCATCATTCCGACACAGAATGTATTTAATATCAACACAAATACAAGTACTGGGCGTACTTGTGCGGATGGAATAGCGTACAATCTTACTGCGCTCAGTGATACGACAGCGACATTGTCACAAACTCCGGCAAGTGGATGTCTAGCGGTGAATGACGAAGTGCTCCTCATCAATATGCAAGGTAATTCGGTGTATGCTGGTAATGCCGGTAATTATGAATTCTTGAGAATTGCCGCATTGGATGGGGCTACTGTCACTTTCAACAGCATTAAAAAGAAATGGTATGGCAATGGGATTCGCAGTGATGAAGGTATTGGCACTTCAGCTGACATGCAGAAGGTAATGCTGATGCGGGTACCCAATTACAATGCGATGGAAATTAATGGTACTTTAACATCCAATAGCTGGGATGGATCCAGATATGGTGTGGTAGCTTTCCGCGTTGCAACCAATTTAACCGGTGTGGGTCGCATAGATGTCAGCAAACTTGGATATCATGGTGGCGCGCCCTGCGGTGGATCTTACAAATATGGAAATGTTTGTGGTCTGGGTGGCGGCAGCAAAGGCGGTAGAAGAGAAGGGGGTATTAATAAAATTGGTGGCGGTGGAGGTTATGGAGAAAATGGTTCCGATAGCAGTGATGGCGCACCAGGCGGATATATGTATGGGGATGAAGGTTTACAAAAAATCTTTCTAGGTTCCGCAGGGGGTACCGGGGGCACTGTGGTCAAATCTGATGGTACTGAAGATTATGGAGAGACAGGTGGCAGCGGCGGGGGTATTGTTTATATCGGTGCTGGTAATATTTCCTTCTCTCCCAGTGAAAATGCGAATATCACCAGTGTTGGTGGACAGGCCACGGATGAAAATGAAGGTGCTGCTGCTGGATCTGGTGGATCAGTATTGCTCGAAGCGCATACAGTGAATTATGTAAAAATTAACGCTGTGGGTGGGGTTGCGTTGGCAAGAGGCGGCGCAGGCAGAGTAGCAGTGTACTATGAGAATGCTGCTGATGTTGTGAATTCAAACCCGATTGCATACATTAGTGAATATGGTTTAACACCCACTCCCACACCCACGCCCACACAATTTGTTCCGCCTGCATGGGGTAACTGGGGAACTGGTGCGGATGGAGATATATTAATCCCAAGCGGAACCACATTCAATATTTCTGATGCCACCCAAAATCCAAACCGGCAATGTTCACAGGGTGGTGATGCAGTAGAGTATGTTGTTTTGGATTTGGATGCCAGTTCAGCCAAACTCAGCAAAACACCTGCCACAGGATGCTTAAAGGTTGGCGATGAAATCATGCTGATAAATATCCAGGGTATTGATGGGTATTACTCCAATACCGGTAACTACGAATTTCTTCGCGTTGGTTCTGTGAATGGCGATACTGTTTACTTTGAACAAGCCAAAGAAAAATTCTATGGTAAGAACTCAGGGGACGACCTGGATATTGGAACTTCTGCCACAGAACAACGCGTGCGAGTAATTCGGGTGCCGAACTACCAAAATGTTACCGTGGATGGGACACTCACAACCTCACAGTGGGGTAGTAATACGAGTGGTATTATTTCCTTCAGGGCTGCTGGTATTCTTACAGGCTCTGGATTAATCAAAACCGATTCGCTTGGTTTTTGGGGTGGAGAGGGAGGAACAGATTCCTCCAGTAAAGGAAAACCTGGATACAGTTATGTGCATGATGGCGCACGCATGGGGGGAGGTGAAGGCGGCAATAAAGGAAATCCCCGTGGAAAAGGTGGTGGCGGCGGTCATCGATTGTACGGTGAACATTTAAACGAAGATAGAGCTGGAAACGGAGGCGCGCCATACGGTATTGACACATTAGAACAAATAATTTCAGGCTCCGGTGGTGGTGGTAGCGGATTATTTGTTGGTTACAATAAAACAACACCCGGATCACCAGGTGGAAATGGTGGTGGTATCATCATTATCCATGCCAACGAGATTGATATAAGTGGATCCATCACAAGTTTAGGCGGTTCCGGCAGCGGTGGAACGAGTGGTTCCGGATCTGGTGGCAGCATCCGTATTGAAGGCGATACAATCAGTGTCAATTCCATTTCTGCAATGGGTTCAACAGGGAATGCCGACGGATCGGATGGCAGGATTGCCATCTACTACAGCACTTCCTTTAGCGGGACAGCCAACAACGCCTACCTGCGAAATATGAGCGAAGAACAGGTGGATTCGATCTTCCTGGATGGGTTCGAAAGTGGAGACTTCAGCGCCTGGTCCTCCGCGCAAACGGATGGCGGAGATCTGATGGCGAGCCAATCTGCCGACTACTGGGGTGATTACGGTCTGGCGGCATCCATCAACGACACCAATGCCATTTACGTGCAGGATGACACACCCGATGGAGAAGGGACATTCCACGCCCGGTTCTACATCAATCCGGATGGATTAAATATGGGCGCGGCGGATATTCTACCCATCTTCCAGGGGTTGG
>CAZYOF010000017.1:0-68895 GCA_964648485.1 uncultured Leptolinea sp. | reverse complement strand
GTGGTATACACCAAGGCGGCTATGGGTGGTATTAATCACCCGGCTATTGACAATTTACAGAAAGTATGTTACACGTACTATACTAACTCCATAAGGTGGGATTAATAACCACCTTTATGGGATGATAATTAATCATCCAAAACGGTTCAAACCCAACCAGGAGGAAATATATGAAGAAGGTTTTGATTGCATTAAGTGTTATCGTAATACTTGCAATGGCATTATCTGCCTGCGCACCAAAGGCACCACCGGCAGCCAGCATGGGTCCGGTGACCATTTCAATCTGGCATGGATATATTGAAACAGAAGAAGCCTTGTTCACAAAAGCCGTAAATGATTTTATGGCAGCCAACACAGATATCAAAGTCGAAATGCTCGCAGTTCCTTTTGATCAGCTTCAGAATAAATTCCAGACTGAAGCTGCAGCAGGCACTGGTCCTACCATAACAATGGGACCTCAGGATAGAATGGCTGGTTATGCTTCTGCCGGTCTGCTGGCAGAGATTCCGGCAAATACCGCTTTTCTTTCTAATCTTGTTCCTGCATCAGTCGAAGGTGGAAAAGTTGGCGGGAAGCTTGTTGGCATACCTGTCAACAATAAAGTAGTTGCTCTTTTCTACAACAAGACTAAAGTAACGGAAGAGCCTAAGGATTTTGATGGTTTGCTGGCATTGGCAAAAGATAACGGCATGGCTATCACTGCAGACTGGTTCCACAACTATATGTGGGGACCCGCTTTCGGTGCTAAATTCTTTGATGAAAATTTCAAGATGGTCCTCGATAGCGCAGAAGGTGCTGAAGCATACGCCTACTTCGACAAAGTCTGCAAATCAGAAGGCGTCACCTGTGATGGTAACGACGGTGATATGGATACCCTCTTCCGCCAGGGACAGGTAGCCTTCAGAATTCAGGGACCCTGGGCCTCAGGTGACTTCATCAAAGACCTGGGTGCTGATAATGTAGGTGTCATGGCTGTTCCTGTAATTCCCGGAAAAGCAACACCCCGCCCCTGGAACCAATCAGAAATGGGCTCCATCAATGTGAATGCCACACCTGAACAGTTGGCTGCTGCCTTGAAATTCTTTGAATACTTCACAAGCGCCGATGTTCAGAAGTCTTTCTTGAATGAAGCCAACTGGATTCCTGCCAACTCCTCTGTCGACACCTCCTCCAATCCTGTTGTAGGCGGCTTCCTGAAACAGGTTCCTTCCTCTGATCCTTTCCCGGTAGCATCTGAGCTCGGGGCAACCTGGGATCCCATGGGAAATGCAATGACCCAAATCCTCGAAGGCGTTAAATCACCTGCCGATGCTTTGGCTGAAGCTGCTTCCCTCATCAATACAACCAATAACAAGTAACGTATTATCTAAAATGGTGGGTAGAATATTCTACCCACCATTTTCTTATCTTTTCCTCTCCACAGTCTTAAGTTCATAATCTGTTAGGTTTCATAGGAGGGAAAATGGAATCAACATCAACAGATCTATCCGCTAAAAAACGCAATTGGTTCCAAAATTTAACACACAAATACCCCAATATGGGCTTGGCATATCTATATATATTGCCTGCCCTGTTAATCATGTTATTTATTACATTCTATCCATTGCTTTACCAGGTTTGGATGTCATTTACGGATTTTCAACTTAAAAACCTGCGTCTGATGGATCCGAATCTGGTAGGTTTAACAAACTATATTAACGTTATCTTTCGTGGATTACCGGTAACAAATTACGATTTTTTCAGAATTTTTATTTTTAATCTCTTTTGGACTTTTATTAACGTTTTCCTTCATGTAGTAATTGGTATTGCTGTTGCCTTAATCTTAAACCAGGATAGCATGCCCGGAAAACGGATTTATCGAAGCCTTTTTGTCATCCCCTGGGCTCTTCCTTCACTGGTAGCCGGGATGATGTGGGCTAATATGTGGCATGATAAATTTGGTGGGATCAACCTGCTTCTACAGGAGATTGGGCTTAGGGGTAATATCCGCTGGCTTTTGGAGCCTACACCTTTTATAAATCTTCCCCAGATTGGATTAGTACTTCCGTTGGCATTTATCGCCGTTCTGATTGCCAATGTCTGGCTTGGCTGGCCATTTATGATGGTTATAGCAACAGGAGCATTACAGAGTATTCCAAAAGAAGTCTATGAAGCTGCTGAAATGGATGGAATTTCAGGTTTGAATAAAATCTGGCTGATTACCCTTCCTCTCATCCGCCCTGCGATGGTGCCGGCAATCATGATCGGAATTATGATGACGTTTAATCAATTCAATATCATCTACTTCGTTACAGGTGGAGGACCAGTCGGATTGACTGAAATCCTCGTAACTCAGGGCTTTAAGCTGGTTAATCCACAGGGTTGGTATGGGGTTGCATCAGCTTTCAATATTATAGTTTTCATCATCCTTGCGATCATTACGTTGATCACAAATAAAATTACTAAGGCTACCGAGCCTTACTACGCGTAAAGGAGAAAAGCTATGACAACGCTGGAAACCTCTCGCGCGCAATTGGAAACTAAAACCGGAATTGCTATTGGATGGGCTTATTTGGTTTTCGCAATTTCAATAGGATTAATTGGTTATGGTGCATATTCCCTCATCCTGGGAATTGTATCAACGGAAACGATTGTAGCGGCTCCGCGAATTGTACTTGGGATCTTTCTGATAGCTTTTGGGGGTTTGGTTTTTAAACGTTATTTATCACTCCTGATTGCTATACGCAAGGGAAAGGATTTTAAACGCGCACGGGAAACCATGCGTATTGATTTATTGCAGATTATCCTGCTTGTCATATTGGCAACTGTTTTGTTCCCGGTTTTATGGATCATCTCCATGGCACTGGATCCGCGCGATTTCTCACGTCCTCAGGGTATTACCATTATCCCGCCCGGTGCGACACTTAATTCATTCATTTCGATACTCCAAAAACCTTCACCCAATCCTGTCACTTTCCCTGAATTGCTCCGAAACAGTCTTTTGGTTGCTGGTGGTACAGCTTTCGGATCAGTAATCATTGGCATCACCGCAGCGTATGCATTTTCACGTCTTGTTTTCCCGGGTCGCAGATTGGGTATGCTCGGATTTGTTCTTGTATTGATGATCCCGCCAGGTGGAACCCTTGCGCCCCTATTTGTACTGTTGAACTCGGTCGGATTGAGAAATTCACTCTTAGGTCTTGCAATTGCATTTACCTCAACTGCATTACCGTTTGCAATATGGAATATGAAGGGTTATATTGACTCTCTCCCGTATGACCTGGAGGAAGCAGCCCAGATTGACGGCTGTACGAGGGCGCAAGGATTCATTCGTGTGATCCTGCCCCTTGCCGTACCTGGTATCGCCGTGACCGCCTTATGGGGCTTTCTGACAGGCTGGTCTGAGTTTATCCTCTCCTGGACCTTCTTAACGAATCCATCCACTTTCACTCTGCCAATGGTATTACGAGGTATGGTTGGACAGTACGCCTCGGGAACTCCCTGGTCTGAATTCTCTGCGATGGCAATATTGATTTCTATCCCACCGATTCTAATTTTTGCCTTCCTTCAACGGTATCTCGTAAGCGGATTGGCAGTTGGCGGTGTAAAAGGATAAGCAGTACACACTGCAAGAAAAAAATATCTCCCAATCAAATTTCGGGAGATATTTTTTTGTTTAACCTGAATCAATCTGATTTGTTATCTTTTTTACTTTTTAAAAGATATTTTATAAAAACTATTCCTTTTCAGTAACTTTTCCAATAAATCTAAACTGACCGGGTATAAAACCGTTGCGATTAGCCATTAATATACTTAACAATTGTAAGGGCAAAATTTCTACAAGAGGTAATACGTCCTCTTGAACCAGGGGAATTTGAATTGTTGGCAGGGAATCATCAATACGGGGAGAAATCCAAAAAGCTTTCCCTTTTAGATTTACCACTTCCTTTGCCAGATCATAATTAATTTTCGCAGTTTTTTCTGAACCTTCAAAAATGAGGACTGTAAAATCTTTATCTACAAGTTCAAGAGGACCATGTCTGAAATCTGCTGAATTCATTCCTTCAAAAGTACATTTGGCAGCTTCTTTATTGACAAGCGAACCATTCCATACTGCCCCCATGGATGGTCCCCTTCCAAGAATGACCAGCTTCTTCACTTCACCCAACAAATGATCCAACCTGGTTATTCTTTCCTGCCATCGGCTGAGATATTCTTCAATGGCGTCTGCTGCTCGCAACATCTGTTTTTGCAGTCCTTCCCAATCCTTTCCCCGGAGTAGATGGGTTGTCAAAAGTAGTAGAGATGTTGTATTGATGTATGTTTTTGTACTGACAGTCGCTTCGGCTCCTGCATGAATATGGACTGCCATATCTGCACTTAATGCGAGAGGACTGTCTAAATAATTCGTCATGCTCAATTGAAAACCAGGTCTATTGTTTTTCAGTTTTTCAATAATACGCACAATTTCTACGCTTCGCCCGGATTGAGAATTCATCCACAATAAAGTTCGTTCATCAATGGATGAAAGTCCATAATGAAGAAGCTCGGCAGAATTTATTAATACAGAAGGAATGGATAGTGATTGAAGATCCAGAAATGCTGGATAGGCACTATTGTATGAAGATCCCATTCCAGTGAGAATAATCTTTTTTACATCCTGATTGTTGATTTTGGTGCGCACTTCTTCTAGTTTTTCATACGGAAAATTCTGAATTGCAGTTCGCAATGCGCCTGGCTGAGCCAGAATATCGAGTATATATGGTGATGGTTGCATCTTTTTTATCCCTTATGATTGTGGTGAACTTTCTAACATTGCAGCCCTGGCTGCTCCGACCATACCTGCCTCTTGACCAATCTTTGCCAGAACTATGGGTATTTCATTAAGGGGATTCATCACACTATGTTGTTGGATGACTTCCGCTAATACTGGGGAATAAAGGGAGAATGATTCCATGACACCACCAGTCAGAATGATACATTCGGGCATATGGAAGTGAATTAAGCTCACTAAACCCAAACCAAGATATTTTGCAGATTGTAGAAATACTTTTTCCCCTAATTCATCGCCTTTTTGTGCTGCCTGTATCACATTTTTTGCTGTCAAATTATTAGTAGTTATATCTTCATTTAATGTTGAATGTGGATACACTGGCAGCATCCTTTTAGCGTGTTCCGCGATGGCACTACCTGATGCTAGGGATTCCCAGCAACCAAATGCACCACAGTAACACTTGGGCCCATTCGGATCTAATGGAATATGCCCTCCTTCGGGGTGATATTGGTTAAATCCCCTTAATATCCTTCCATCACGAATAAAAGCTGTGCCAATCCCTGTCCCTACCGTGACAACTGCTACATTTCTATATCCTTTTCCCGCTCCTATCCAGGTCTCTCCAAGTGCGGCAACGTCTGCATCATTCTCCAGAGAAACTGGAAGTTTGAATTTCTCTTGTATTGGTGTTACTACATCCACATTCTCCCAAGTTGGTAATGTGTATGGGTTGTTAATGACTCCTTGTAGATGGTCAACGGGACCCGTTGCTCCAAAACCAATCCCTTCAGGTTGAAATCCTGTATTCTTTATTATTTCATCAATTAAGTCTGTTATTTTTCGAATTCCATTTTCC
Source organism: uncultured Leptolinea sp. (assembly GCA_964648485.1). Classification (GTDB taxonomy): domain Bacteria; phylum Chloroflexota; class Anaerolineae; order Anaerolineales; family Anaerolineaceae; genus DAIOEK01. Next base: position 63,286 of record CAZYOF010000017.1, on the reverse strand, counting down.
GGTCCTGCCTTAGCTTGAATAGACTTAGATACTCGAAATAGAATTTCTCCATGCTCTGTTACTAATCCAATGCGTACATTTGTACCGCCCAGATCAATTCCAATAAATACAGATTTCTTCATCCCTTCACAGCTCCAGCAGAAAGCCCACTGACGATGTAACGTTGGAAAATCAGTGCAAGGATTACAGGCGGTAACGCTGCGAGCACACCGCCGGTCATCATGGCAGTAATATCTACTGCATATCTCCCTGTGAACTCTGCAATTGCCACCGGTACGGTTTTTGCCGCAGTTGTACTGGTAAAGATCAGAGCAAAGAAAAATTCATCCCATGCAAGCAAGAAAATAAACAGCGCAGTTGATACAATACCAGGTGTTGCCAGAGGTAATATCACTTTAAATAATGTATTTAATCTGGATGACCCATCTATCAATGCAGCATCTTCCATTTCAATGGGGATAGTCTCAAAAAATGTAGTCAACATCCATATGGCGAATGGGAGGGCAAAACTAAGGTAAGTAACAATAAGAACCAGAGGTTTATCGAGCCATCCTAATTTTGCCGCGGCAATAAAGAGGGGAATCACCAGTGAAATTTCGGGAATCATGCGGATACTTAGAATTCCCATCATAAATGAATTCTTATAGCGTAATTTCAATCTTGCCAGAGCATACGCAGACAGTGATGCGATCAATAAACAAATAGCCGTAGTCGTCAAAGCTACAATGAGTGAATTTGCCAGGGTTATTTTAAACGTGCGTGCCACTTCTGAAACAGCAGTTCCCGGAACTAAAATATCCAAATAGTTTTTTAATGTGGGGTTTTCTGGAAAAAACCTGGGGGGCATTGCTAACAGTTCAGCCCGGGTCGATATGGATGATGTGACCAGCCAGGTGATAGGGGCATAGATGAACAAGAGGACAGGGACCATAAAAACAACCAGCCAGGATTTTTTAATGAAGCGTCTAATTTGTTTCATTTTTGCATCTCCGGCCGATATAGTATTCGAATATATATTAATGCCAGTAAAAGTGTAATTGCAGATATCAGGAAAGATAAAGCAGCTCCTGATCCGAGGTGTCTATATGTAAACGATTCGAGATAAGTGAGGTAAGAGATGGTAACAGTGCCAAATGCTGGTCCACCTTGTGTGATCACATAGATAATGTCAAACACTCTGAATGCTTCAACCGTACGTACGACAAGAGCAACCAGGATGGCTGGGCGTAATAATTGCAAGCGAATATGAACAAATCTTTGCCACACACTTGCACCATCAATCATAGAAGCTTCTTCGATCTCACTTGGAATGGTTGCCAGTGCAGCCTGAAGGATTAGAGCAATAAATGGTACGCTATGCCATACATCGGCAATGATGACAAGATTCATCGCCAGAAAAGGTTTGGTCAACCATGCTTGATATTTCTCAATAATTCCCAATGAATACAACAATCCGTTCAACGCCCCATAATCTGCATTGTAAATCCACCGCCAGATAGCCCCGTTCACGATGGTCGGAACAGCCCATGGAATGATTAGACTGGCGCGTAAAAATTGCCACCCAAATGGTTTTGCGTGGATCAACAACGCAATGCCCATTCCAAGTATCAATTCCAATCCAACAGAAACTGCCGTGAAATAAAATGTCCGCCAGATCGATGACCAGAAATCTCTACTATTGATAAATTCTAAAAAGTTCTTTAAACCTACAAAATTTTGTGGTGTCGGATTGGATAAAGGAGTATCTGTGAAACTTAATACCAGGGTGAATAGAACCGGTAATAATGAAATCACCCCGATAACACCAATGGCAGGCAGAAGCATCAATAAACCATCGCGTTCCTCTTGCTGGTGTAAAGAGAACAATTTTCGCATCAAGAATAATCCTGGAACGGATTGGGCGGGTTTACCGCCCAATCCTTAAAGATAATATTGTTTTACTTGGCGAGTTCAATCCATTTTGCTGCAGCGTCATCCAATGCTTGCTGCGGAGTTTTTGTCTTGGTTAATGCTTCTTGTAATGCCAATTGCAGTGCTTTTGAACCCTCAGCATAATAAGGCACTTTCGGGCGTACATGTGAATAGGGGAACTGCTCTTTAAACATGGGAACAGTTACGGGATTGGATTCATTCAACGCCATCAGTTCGTTAAGAGCTTCACCTTCATAATTTCCACTCCAGACAGGAGGAAGATGCGCAGAATATTCGCGTTGGATATCTTCGCTGGTCAGGAATTCAACATACTTCCATGCAGCTTCCCGGTTGGGAGATTTATCGACAACAGAGAATCCCATGGAACCATTGATACTCGAGCTTGGGGCAGCATTTCCTTCAAAAACTGGAATTAAGCTCATTTTTACTTGTCCAACAACCTGCGATTCATCCGGATTAATGGCTGCAAGTTCGTACATATAGAGCCAGTTAATCGCAAATGCTGCTTTTCCCTGTGAGAATGTATTACGGACGTCTTCTTCTACATAGGATATGGAAGCTGGATTGACAATACCCTTATCAATTGAATCAACCATCCATTGGAGTGTTTCCACGCCAGCGGCTTCATTAAAAGCAGGGTTGCCATTTTCATCGGTGAATCTTCCACCATTTCCATAGAGTAAAGCGACAAAGTCACAAATTGCTGTTTCTGCCTGAGCCCATGACCAGACAATCGGATATTCCACGATTCCCTTTTCTTTCAAGATCAGAGACTGTGCTTCTAATTCTTCCCAAGTTTTTGGAGGCGCAGCAATGCCGGCATCCGCTAACATTTTTTCATTGTAGAAGAAGTACTTCTCATCCAAAAGCCAGGGCATGCCGTATGTAACACCATTCACTGTGGTGATATCCCATGCAGCAGCAAAAATCGCATCTTTGGTTTCCGGAGCGATCTTGCTGGTTACATCCCAAAGGTAACCGTTCTTAGCGAATTCCGCATACCAGATGTCATCTACTAACACAACATCGTAAGCGGGTGGATTGGTAGCCATTGAGGTTGCAATTTTGTCATGCAGGGCGTCGTAAGAAACATAATCAATGGTAACATTTACATCCGGGTTGCTTTTATTAAATTTAGCAACAATCTCATTCATTTCCTCGGGAGTGGGACCCGCTTGCTGCATAGCGAGAACTTTAACTTCTTTCACTGTGGATTCCGGCTTGGCTCCACAGGCGGTCATGCCGAGAACCATTGCAACTAGCACGACCAGCATAGTGATTCGGTACAACTTTGACATTTCTTCCTCCTTGGTAATTTGTTTGGGTTTATGGTATGGACTGCCGTCCAATATAAAATGTAAAGCGGCTTCCGCAATATACAGAAACCACAAACTCCACGATTTCAAATGTTTCAGAATAAGTCAGGCGGTTTGCAATTAATACAGGCTCACCCACCCGCATTCCCAATGCCTGAGCAATTTCATTGTTTGCACTGGCTGCCTGGATCTCTGCATCTGCCCAAACTGGATTGATGTGATATTGTTCTCGTAACACCTTAAACAATGATTGGCTGAGATCATATGCAAGTAAATTAGGGAATAAATACTCTGGTAGATAAGCAGTCTCATACGCAACTGGCTGGTTATCTGCCTGTCGGATTCTTTGAAGTAAATAAATCTGATCCCCTTGCCGAATTCTTAGCTGCTTCGCAATGAAATCATCAGCAATCTGACTCTCAAATTTGATTATTTTTGAACTGGGTTTTAAACCCTTCGAGAGGATATCTTCAGTAAAACTCCTGAATCCAGACATTTCTTTGATTCGGGCTTGTGAGACAAAAGTACCTTTTCCTTGTTGTCGGTAAGCCCATCCCTGATTAACCAGATCGTCCAACGCTCTTTTTGCTGTGATTCTGCTTACCTGGTATTGTTGAGCAATCTCTGCTTCGCTGGGTAACTGTTCGCCAGCTTTGTAAACATCGTTTTGGATGGAATCCAGGATCTCTTTTTCAATTTTGAAATATAGGGGAAGGTGAGGTTGAGTCATATTTTTTTTTGATATATTGTTATGTTGTTATAACAAGTATAAATACTATACAATCACATTTCTCCTTTGTCAATATAATTTTTTAATAATTATCTTTTATGGATTCAAACTACCGAAAGGAGAGAGGATATTGTGGAATATCAGGTTTTTGCTATGATAAGAGTATAAAGAAAGATTCTACTTCCTCTTTTCTATTATCAAATAATTAGATGGAGGGAATTATGAATACTTCTGATAATCATAAACATTCATATGGTTTTCCTCCTCAGTTAATAACGTTATTAATTATTCTTGTGATTATAAGTATTTCATGTAAGTTACCACAGACGATCTATGATAGGGTAATTTACCTGATAGATCCTGATTCGTACTCTGAGCCTACACCTTATGCTGATATCAGGGATTATTCTTTTGATCAGTTGTGGGAAGAAGAACTTAATAGGTTGAAAGAAAATAACCTGCACTGCAACTCGGTGATCGAAGATGAATACAAACCTTGCCTTCTCGAAGTCATGCAGGGTGGCGAAACCGCCGAAGAAGCGTTACAGTTTTGTTCATCCATAATTGAAGGATTACAGAAATTCGATGGAGAAATTCAAATCAGAGATAGCAGGTATTATTACCGAGATAATGATAATGATTTTGTTTTAAATTACCCACTTACAGATCGAAAAGTAAATGGGTATATCCAAATCGAATTTATTGACACAAGTTTAAATTCTGAATGTAAAGTAAACATAGATTTTGATTTTTTCGGCATCTATAATAAAGATACCTGCACATATTCGGGTTTTGGTAATTATTCTTCAACCTTTGAAGGTCATTACTGCCTTGGATATTCAGCTGAAAAAACTACGCCATTCTGGAGTGCCACAGTAATGGATGGAGAAATTGTTGGGTCGATTGATGATACAAGTCTTTCCTTTGCGTATCCGGTTCGCTGATAAAATAAAGCATATCCGAATATGAGGGAAAGACTGAGTTGACCGAATTATCTGCTACTGCCATTGCACATCCGAACATTGCCTTTATTAAATACTGGGGGAACCGGGATGACCGTTTACGGATTCCTTCGAACGGGTCCATTTCGATGAATTTAATGGAATTAGAAACTCGGACCACTGTCACCTTTAATGAAAATCTCAAATCAGATAAAATAATAATCAATGGGATACAGGCAGACCCGACCCAATCGAAACGGGTTTCCGATTTTCTGGATATTCTACGCAAACAATCTGGAAATCGGTCTCAGGCGGTTATCCAATCTACAAACAATTTCCCCACAGGCAGTGGAATAGCATCCTCTGCTTCAGCTTTTGCCGCTTTAGCTCTCGCCGGTTCTGCTGCCCTGGGGATAAATCTTACCGAATCTGAACTTTCACGACTAGCCAGGCTCGGATCAGGTTCCGCTTCTCGTTCTATTCCTGCCGGATTTGTGGAATGGTCTCCCGGAGAAGACGACCTCTCATCTTACGCTTTCTCCATCCTGCCCCCCGGTGGATGGGATCTGGTGGATGTTGTCCTAGTTCTTGATCAGGCACATAAAAAAACCGGATCAAGCGAAGGCCATCACCTGGCGTCAACTTCTCCCTTTCAAAGTGCAAGAGTATCAGATGCACCTCGCCGTCTGGATATCTGTAGAGCAGCGCTTCTGGCCAAAGATTTTTCAGTATTCGCTGAGATTGTTGAGTTGGATTGTTTAATGATGCATGCCGTAATGATGACTTCAACACCTCCTCTCTTCTATTGGAATTCTTTAACCTACCAAATCATTGAGCAGGTCAGGCTTTGGCGTAAAAATGGGCTCTCGATAGCTTTTACTATTGACGCTGGACCTAATGTTCATCTGATTACAATTGCTGAGAACACCACCGCCCTAATTGCAGAAATCAATAAAATCTCATTTATCCAGGCACATTACATTGCCCATCCTGGCGGTTCAGCGAGATTACTTTCTGCATAAAACCTTCATCAGGCTGTTATGAAAATCTAATATTCACACGTTATAATGTCCTTATAGGTGTATAGATGACCGGAAATTTATTACTCACAATTCTTCAGTTTGTCATTGTCCTCGGATTACTTATTTTCGCCCATGAGTTTGGTCATTATATTATGGCGAGATTATTCAAAATCGAAGTGGAGGAATTTGGCTTTGGTTTCCCTCCCAGAGCAAAAAAATTATTCACTTTTCAGGGGACTGATTTTACACTAAATTGGATTCCTTTCGGAGCATTTGTTCGTCCTAAAGGTGAGAATGACCCTGATACTCCAGGTGGATTGGCTTCTGCAAATCCATGGGTACGTCTGGCAGTCCTGTTTGGTGGACCTGTCATGAATTTACTGGTCGGATTTCTTATTTTTACATTTATGTTTACTCGTATTGGCTCCCCTGATATTTCCCGAGTTCAGATTCAAGATGTAGTACCAGATTCTCCGGCAGCTCAATCTGGACTGTTGATTGGTGATATTGTGCTGGAGATAAATGGTCAAAAAATTTCGAGCATGGAGAGCATTCATCAAATTGTTCAATCAGAAAAAGGTAAAGCAATAGATATCCTGGTTGAAAGAAATGGCTCGCAGATAACCTTATCCACAACTCCGCGGGCAACCCCGCCTGAAGGGCAGGGACCGCTTGGAATTGTGATGGGCAATCCAACGACACCTATTACTGTTTTTCAGGCGCTTCCCATGGCGGGTTTGACGACATTGGATTTAAGCTATCAGACCATGACCATGCCAGTCCGCCTCATCAGGGGAGATGTTCCTGCAGATCAGGCACGTGTGGTCGGACCAATCGGGATATTCAGTATTTATGAGGCTGCAAACGAACGTGATCAGGAAGTACAGAGCATGCCCAGTTCGCAACCCGCCACAAGCGTGATGACCTTTATCGCATATATTTCAATAGCTTTGGGTATTACAAATCTGCTGCCAATACCAGCATTGGATGGTGGGAGAATTTTATTCACCTTGCCTGAGCTTTTCCTTAAGCGGCGGGTACCGGCAAAGTATGAAAACTTCCTGCACATGGTGGGATTTACCGCATTGTTGCTGTTTATGGCTTTCGTTACATTACAAGATCTGTTCAATCCAATCAAACTTCCATAAAGGTGATCATGCCCTCACAAAGCAAAACTCTCTTTTCTGACATAATCAAATCACTCCTTGACCAGGAACACATGTTTCCTGCCAGGTATTTGATGAATTTTTCTGATATTAACAATGCTGATCTATCTTCCCTGGTAGCTGTTTGGGATCAAATAACGGTAGATCGGCGAATAAATCTTTTGAGCGATTTAGAAAACCTCGCCGAATCTGATACGCTGACAAATTTTGATGCCATTGCCCTGCACGCTTTGAACGACCCTGATCCTAATGTACGAGTATTGGCTATTCGGCTTCTCTGGGAATGTGAAGATCTCAAACTTGCTGATACATTTATCCAGATGATGCAAACCGATCCAGATCAAATGGTACAGGCTGCGGCAGCTTCTGCGCTCGGTTCATTTATTTATGAAGGTGAGTTGGAAGAAATCCCTGAAAAGACTTTGAACAAGATAGTGGATGCGGTTATGGATACCTATAATTCAACCCGCTCTCCAGAAGTCAAAAGACGGGCTCTCGAATCACTGGGTTTTTCCAGTCGCGATGCAGTAGATCAATATATTAATGCCATGTACCAATCAAATCGGATTGAAGATATCGCGAGTGCGCTATTTGCGATGGGCAGATCTGCAGATGATCAGTGGAATCAACTTGTTCAATCAAATATCTATCACAACTCACCTCTGGTTCAACTGGAAGCCATCAGGGCAGCTGGAGAATTGGAAATCCAGGAAATTCGCGAAGATTTGCTGGATTTGATTGATCAATCTGATCTTGATGAAGAAGTCTATTACGCTGCCATATGGACCCTTTCGCAGATAGGCGGACAGGGCGTAAAAGACAAATTCGAAGAAATTATGGAAAGTGATATTGATGATGAACTTGCCGATTTTATTGAAAATGCGATGGATAATCTGGCATTTAACGATGGATTGGCAAATTTTGATCTGCTTGATGTAGAGGAAGAAACATCAGATTAATGGGGGAAAAATGAAAAAGCGATTACACACGATTATCCAGGGAAGGGTTCAACGTGTTGGTTTTCGCAATTTTGTAGAAATAATTGCATCACAGGAAAACGTTACTGGTTGGGTAAGGAATCTCTATTCTGGTGAAGTGGAAGTTGTGGCAGAAGGAGAAGAGACACAACTGATTCCATTTCTTGCGAAAGTTTCTCAAGGTCAGCCTCCGGCTCATGTTACTGACGTGAAAATTGAGTGGGAATTTGCCACCGGAGAATTCTCTTCATTTGATATCCGTACCACCTGGGTATCGGAGTAATTTTGTTTCATTTCATTGCCAGAATTGCAGCTTTTTCCCAGGGCGGTAAATCAGACATCTCGGCATACATATTTTTTAATTCATAAATCTCATCGCGTAAAACAGCAGCCCGTTCAAATTCCATATCCCTGGCGAGCGCTTTCATCTGCTTTTCCATTTCTGCTATGACTTTGATAAATTCACCTTTGGGCATCATAACAGGATGCTTTCCTGTCCGGTACTCGGCTTGTTTTTCAGAGATCATTGCGCCAGAGGTCAATCTGGATGTGAGGTCTCTTACCTCTTTATGGATACTTACCGGTTCAATCCCATGTTTCTGATTGTAATCGTATTGTTTTTTCCTGCGCCGGTTGGTTTCGTCCAATGCCCTTTTCATGGAATCCGTCATTTTATCGGCGTACATGATAACTTTACCATTGACATGCCTGGCTGCCCTACCTATTGTCTGGATGAGGGAAGTATCAGATCTTAAAAACCCTTCCTTATCCGCATCTAATATCGCGACAAGAGATACTTCCGGGAGGTCAAGTCCTTCTCTGAGCAGGTTGATGCCCACCAGAACATCATATGCGCCCATCCGCAAATCCCGCAATATGCTTACCCTCTCCAGCGTTTCCACTTCAGAGTGAAGATATTGCACCTTGGTACCAATTTCTTCAAGATACTTGGCAAGATCTTCTGCCATCCGTTTGGTAAGTGTGGTCACCAGCACTCTTTCACTGTTGGCAACTCTTTTTTTAATTTCTCCGATAAGGTGATCGATCTGTCCGGCTGTCGGTAACACTTCCACCTCCGGATCCAGTAGTCCGGTAGGTCGAATAATCTGCTCAACCACCTGATCTGCCTTTTTCATCTCATACGGTCCGGGGGTTGCCGAGGTATAGATCACCCGCTCCATGTGCGTTTCAAACTCTTCAAATTTCAGCGGACGGTTATCCAGAGCCGAGGGTAGTCTGAAACCGTAATCAACCAGAACCTGCTTACGGCTCTGGTCGCCATTGTACATGCCTCTGATTTGTGGAACTGTCATATGGCTTTCATCTAATACCAGCAGATAGTCAGTCGGTAAATAATCTATTAATGTCCAGGGAGCACTCCCCTGTGGTCGTTCATCAATATGTCTTGAATAATTTTCTATTCCAGAACAATAACCTACTTCTTTTAGCATCTCCAGGTCATAACGACAGCGCTGTTCAATCCGTTGAGCTTCTAATAACATGTTATTTTTTTTAAAATATTCAATTCTTTCATCCAGCTCTGCTTCAATATTGTGGATAGCCGTTTTCAATCTCTCATCCTCAGTGATGTAATGCTTCGCCGGATAGATATCTAATTCTGCCAGATCCTGAAATATTTCCCCGGTGACCGGATGCACATCTCTGATCCATTCCACCTCATCCCCAAAAAAACTGATCCGGTAAATGTGTTCTTTTTCATACGCCGGCATAACCTCAAGCATATCTCCGCGAATCCGGAATGCACCCGGTTTAATCTCCACATCATTACGCTGGTACTGGCTTTCTACCAATTGCCTGAGCAGTGCATTTCGTCTGTAAATCTCCCCTTTTACTAAATGCACTAATCCTTTACCAAACTCTTCTGGATTTCCCAATCCATAAATGCAGGAAACGGAAGCAACAATAATTACATCTTTTCGACTCATCAATGCGGTTGTAGCTGCAAGCCGCAACCTCTCAATTTCCTCATTAATATCTGTTTCTTTTTCGATATACAAATCCCGTCTCGGTACGTATGCTTCAGGCTGGTAGTAATCATAGTAAGAAACAAAATACTCTACTGCATTATTTGGAAAAAACTCCTTAAACTCCGCATATAGCTGGGCTGCGAGCGTTTTATTATGTGCCATTACCAGTGTTGGTTTCTGTATTTGTTGAATGATTTTGGCAATCGTGAATGTCTTTCCGGTTCCAGTTGCTCCTAATAAGACCTGATGTTTCATGCCTGATTCAATCCCACGGACTAATTGTTTAATCGCCTCGGGCTGATCTCCTGTTGCCTGATATGGTGCATGAAGTTCAAAGTCCATTTTTCCCTCTTACCGGATAAATACAAATTCTCTATCAGATGGATCATTTTATCATATTATAGACATTTGTTCTATATTATTAGAGCTGGCTCTCATTACTGGATCTTTCATCTCCTACAAAAAATTAGATTATACTTTTCTTTATGAACAAGATACCTCTCATCCACACTCTCTGCTCCAACGCCTGGCGTGACTATGAATTAATTGACACCGGAGAAGGTTACAAACTCGAACGATTTGGTAAATTCATATTTGCCAGGCCTGAAGCTCAGGCAGTATGGTCGAAAGCACTCCCCCCTGCAAGATGGAATAAAGCAGATGCGTTTTTCCAGGTTACCCGGGAAGAAAATGGCGGTCACTGGGTATTCAATAATCAATTACCGGCAAGATGGCCGATTCAATATAAAGACTTAAAATGCTGGGTGCAGCCTACGGCTTCCCGCCATGTGGGTCTCTTCCCAGAACAGGCTACCCACTGGGATTGGATTCACAATCAGATTGATCTTGCGAATCGACCAGTTCGCGTCCTCAACCTGTTTGGCTATACAGGGATGGCTTCGCTGGCAGCAGCGTCAGCAGGAGCTCAGGTCACCCACGTAGATGCGTCCAAAAAAGCGATTATCTACGCGAAGGATAATCAAGTTTTATCTGAATTACTCGACAAACCAGTTCGCTGGATTGTGGATGATGCCCTGAAATTCACGCAAAGGGAAGCCCGTAGAGAAAACTTCTATGATGGGATCATTCTTGACCCCCCCAAATTTGGCCGGGGTCCTAAAGGTGAAATCTGGGAATTTTTTGATCTTATCCCGGACCTCCTGGCTGCATGCAGGCAGGTGTTATCTTCCAATCCCCTGTTTATTGTGATGACAGCCTACGCAGTTAAATCCTCTGCATTAACCCTGCATGGGGCGATTGATGAGATGATGAGCGAACACAAAGGGGTTCTTCAGGTAGGCGAGCTTGCTTCAAAAGATAACACACAGGGTAAATTTATTTCCCATGCCCTATATGCACGCTGGTCATCTTTACCCGAATAAAATATAAAAATACCGGAAGCTTGCTTAAGCTTCCGGTATGGAAATTAATCGCTATGGGATGATGTAATGGAGTATCCGGTTATTCAGTGCATCGCTGACGTAGATGCCACCTCCCGGATCACTGGCTATCCCTGCCGCCAAACCAATTCCATCTGTTTCCGTGCTGTAATCTCCCCATGTTCTGACAAATTCTCCGGTGGCTGAAAACTGCAGTACTCGGTAGAGTTCCGGGTCGGTAACAAATACCGAGCCATCTTTACCAATGGTAATAAATGGCTTGTTCTCCAATGATTGACCATACCAGCCGGCGATCTCCCAGGAGGTAATCAGTGTATATTCGGTTCCGGTTATATCAGGTGTGAAAACCTGAATCCGCTGATTCCAGGTATCAGTAACATAGATATACCCATTCTGGTCAATTGCAACCCCTACAGGTTCATCGAATTGACCGGGACCTAAACCATATTCCCCAAAGGAAGTTATCGGGGTGCCATCAGACGCGTAAACTACAATCCGTTTGTTCCCGGTATCAGCAACAAAAACATTTCCTTTGCTGTCCACAGCTATCCCACGTGGACCCCACAAAGCGTTCAGGTTTTCGCCCTGCCCGAAGTATCCCCACATGGAAATAAACTCACCATTAGCGTTGAATTTTTGTATTCGATGGTTCCAGGTATCTGTGACAAAGACACTTCCATCCGGTCCAACGGCGACACCCCACGGTTCGTTAAATAATCCACCAGGAACACTTCCCTGGGTTTGGTCTCCAAATCCGCCCCATGCCTGCATAAAATCGCCGCCTGCAGAGAAGCGTTGTATCCGGTGATTGCGCGAATCCGCCACATAAAGTGTTCCATCTGGAGAAACCGCCAGCCCGCGCGGAGCAGAAAACTGCCCGGGTTGATCGCCGCTAGATCCAAAAGCAAATTCAGGCATCAATTCTATTCGTTGACTCTCATACGGATCAACCTGAACTTCTTCTGGAGCAGGAGAAAGACCATAGTTCCAGATCTGGACTGCAATATCCTTCTTCACATACAGGCGGATCCTTTCAGCAGGTTCCCAGGTTTCATCTGTCAAATTCTGATTATTGGTAGCTTCCGCGTATTTTCGATAATCTCTGTTTAACCAGATATCAAAAATTCCCGCGCGGATATCCGGGTTGGAGATAGCTTCCCAGATCCTTGCCCCATCCAGGTTGAAATAATCCTGGTTCGGCCACCACAATCTGGCGTATTCAAAACTGTAAAACCCTTTTCCAACAAGTGGTTCAATCTTTGCATAATTGGGATTCCCGACCAGGATAATAGCATCATCCCTGACTGCCTTGGATGGCTGATCGGCGAAATAATCCAGGTTGGTATAGTCCCGCAGGTACCACCAGTATGGGTAAAGGGATGAGTTGTCATAACCAATTCGCAGAGTCTTCCCACCGGTAACCCTTTCTGATATTTCTTCAACCTGCTCTAAAATATCTTTGGGCCCTCTGGCAGCATGTGCATAGACCAGATACTCTTTGGCTGAATCATAATTAATATAATTCGCCCGGTATGAAGCGCGAACGGTAAGGATGAACAAAACGAATAAAACCAGTGCTCCCGTTAATTGACCAAAGTGGATTTCAGGATTTTTTCGCTTCAGATAAAACATCGACATCAGTGATCCGACAATGAACACCAGGGTTAATAGGAAAACAGAGGTGGTGGAAAGCTGATCCAGTTGATTACCGGCAAATGGTAGCGGCTGGGTATTTAACTGCATTACCAGCCGGATCAATCCAACTACAAAGATGATGACTGTAAGCAGGCTGAGCCCGCCTACAGGTGTAAATAAGGCTTTCCAATGAATTCGTTTTAAGATGATACCGAAGCTCCACCCTGCCAGAAGGATTATTGGCCAGGCGATGTGCACTGTCAGCCATGGCATCTTTTCTCCTGCAATGCTGTAGGCAACCAGTGAAATAATACTCCAGTAAATTAGTAACCAGACGGGTAGTTGGTCATCGATTCCAATCGGAGCTTCATCGTCTGGATAATCCTGTTTAATGGAATACCGTTTCTCTACATCAAGATTATTCGGGTTCATCCAGCGGATCACCGCATAAATCGTCGCGATGATTGCGCCAATGGCGGGTAAAAATTCATAGATGGGAATCTGGATGCCGCCATAAAAATACCAGGGTTGGCTGCCTCGTTGAACGCCCTGCTGATTGAGCCAGTATCCCAGTGAACCAATGATACCGGTGAATATACCCTGACCATTGGTGAAGACTGTGGTGTAGAAGAATATATAAATGGCATAAAAGATGACGGCAGCTTTCCACCATACATCTCGTTTCCACCATAAACCCAGCAAAATCGATGCAGCGGTGATGATTGCCAGGATGATTCCGGTACGCAGCATGCCCTCAGTAGAATAATCCAATGGATCCCAGCCTAGCAACTTTACCGGGAAAGCGGTCAGTTGCGGCAGGATGAGCGTACCGATCATTATGATCAGGTCAAAACTGCGCTCGGTCCGGATTTTTTCCAGCCCGACACCCATGACGGTAAAGACGGCAGCCATTCCCAGAGCGAGAACGCCCATCCCTGCAAGAACAAGGATGATGTAATTAAAGGGTTCGGGAATGGATGCAGCAGCTACATTTCCTCCCCCTAATTCAGATAAAGCAGCACTGTTAGCAGCGACAGCCTCTGACATAATAATGCCCACTGCCATCGCAGCGATCAGACAGATTGCTCCAACGACCAGCCCGATCGCAAACGTTCGGCGCGAGCGAGGTTCCAACCATTCCATATCCCACAATCGCTTGATAAATAGAAAGAGCAGGAACAACAGTGCTTGTGCGGTGTAGATGTAGGAAGTTTCTTTAGTCGCAAATTGTAGCGCAAACACCGCAGCTAATCCGAGCAGGTATTTGGGTTCCGGTTTCTCCAGATAACGCAGCATCAGGTAAAGAGTCAGCACGCCGAAAAGGGCGACAAAGGCTTCATTGCGGGTGTATCTTCCATAGAAGAGCATGTACGGTGAGATGAGCATCATCACCGCGGCAGCCATCGCGCCAATCTTGCCCAGGTACCGGCGGAATTTCCATACCATCCATACGGTGGCAATCGAGAATAACGCCTGCGGCAGTCGGGAGGTGAAATCATTATCTCCGAACAGACTGTACGCCAGAGCAACCAGATGAAACTGCATCGGACCATGCGTCACCGGGTCATGTCTGTATCCCTGCCCCTGGTAGAGCTCCCACGATGGTCGCACGTGATTGACCTCGTCGTGGCTCATCACCCGAGCATCCAGAATGGCAAAGCGGCTCACAACCGTCAGCAGAAGGATGAGTGTGAAGATGATCTTCTCTACGTTGAAATTCCGAAACCAGTCAGCGACCGGCTTTTCTAACCAGGAATGGTTACTTTGAGATGTCTGGGATTCGCTCATAGTTTTCTTTAGTATTCTTTCAAAGATTGAATAGGGTTAATTGTATCCTGTTCCAGATAGGGCTGCAATCAACCGTTAAAATTCTCCCGGCTCAACCGTGCATGTTTTTCAAATTGAAATCCAGCCAGGTGATCATCGCCTCGATCTGCGATTGCTTGTAATCCATCACCATTTTACCGGGGATATCACTCTCTTCTTCAGCCATGCGTTGATGCAGACCCTCCAGCCAACTTTGCGCTACATCTTTTTGAGTAGCAAGCAAATCGGCACATTTCTGGCGGTCTAATATTTGCAGAAAGGTCACCTTGGCAAGAAATTCTATCCGCATCTCCCGTGGATGCTCGACAGGTGTGTTCACCCACTCCCAGAAGAGATTCTCGCCTTTCCCGGTAATGTGGAACTCCCTTTTCACCGGCAGAGTTCCCGTGTTGAGCAGTTCTGCTCGGATGAGACCCATTTCCTCCAGCTTATCGAGCATGGCGTACAACAGGCTCTGCTTGATATTCCAGATCTGGTTGAGCACGCAATCGGTGTTCAGATACTTGAAGAGGTCGTATCCATGCATGGGTTTCTGCATCAATACTCCCAAAAGGATAAATTCCACGGAAAGAGGTTGAACGTTTCTTGGCATGATAAATACTCAATTATTGAATATTATATATCAGCAGATTGCCCTGTCAACAAAGGCGGCGTTCTGTTTGTAAGGGGGGAATTTGCAATCTTTTTGCCGATGGTGTAAACTAACAGATTGCGATGAAAGCACTTTTTTCTTCCCTCCTGGTCGTTATTTTATTCGTTTTACCCTTCCACGCCGCCAGTGGACAGGGTGGCGATGTCGCCATCCTCTCTCCTGTGGATGGTGAAGGGGTAAAAGGACAGGTATTGGTAACCGGATACATCAAAGCTACCGGATACACCCGTTACGACCTGGAATTTGCTTTCACCGGCAGGGAAGTTGCCGGTTGGCTGCCCATCGCTTCAGCCGAAAGACCCGCCGAAGAAGGGCTGCTTGGTAGCTGGGATACCACCTCCATATCCGATGGCAACTATTCCCTCCGTTTACGCGTATATTTCAGCGGTGGTGAGATCAGCGAGCACATCGTCAGCGGCATACGGGTACGGAACTATTCCACGATGGAAACAGTTACACCCAATCCGGCAGAACCGCAAACCGCCATCACAGAGCAGCCCACCAAGCCGAGCCTGCTCCCCAGCGGCGCAACCGCAAAACCAGCAGCGCCCAACCCGGCTGCCCTCACCCAGGCAGGGTTACAGAGGCTCATAATCATCTCTCTGGGCATTGGAATCATTCTCGCGGTCGGACTGGCACTCATATTCAACAAACGCAACCCCGGATCATAACCATGCTACCTGAACAACCTTCCAACAACTACCTGATCGTCGGACTGGGCAACCCCGGACGCGAGTACAAGCACACCCGCCACAACATCGGCTTCATGACCATCGACAAACTTGCCGTGGATCTCTCCATCCGTCTTTCCAAAGTGCAGAGTAAAGCTCTCATAGGTACTGCCCTCGTGGATGGGCGCAAGCTGATTCTGGTCAAGCCGCAGACCTTCATGAACCTTTCCGGGCAGAGCGTCACCTCCCTGCTGCGCTTCTACCGCATCCCCCTCGAGCAGATGATCGTCATCCACGACGATATCGACCTGCCGGTGGGTACCATCCGCATCCGCCCCGGGGGTGGATCCGCCGGACAGCGCGGTCTGGCTTCCATCATCGAAAAGCTGGGTACACAAGCCTTCCCCCGTCTGCGCATCGGCGTGGGCAGACCTCCCGGTCGCATGGAAGCCGCCGACTACGTGCTGCAAGACTTCCCAAAAGCGGATCAGCCTGTCATGGAGAAAGTGATCGCCGAAGCCAGCCAGGCGGCGCGGACCTTCGTGCTCGAAGGACTCGACAAAGCCATGAACACCTACAACGGTGAGGTGATGGGAGAAGCGTAAAGTATGCTTGAACATCTCCAGAGCCATTCTGCATACCGCAATCTACTGAAGCAGATCCAGAGCGGGGTGAGTTCCCCTCCGCTGGCGCTGCTGCGATCCGCCCGCCCGCTGCTCATGGCTGCCCTCGCAGCGGATTCCCCCACCCCGGTGCTGGTGATCACCGACCGCATGGACCGCGTGACTACTTACTATGATGAAGCCGGCTTCTGGCAGCCGAACCTGCAGCGGGTGATCTTCGCTGAACCCAATTCTCTCTTCTATGAAAAAGACCCCTGGGGAGCCCAAACCCGCCGTGACCGGCTGCAAACCCTAACAGCACTGGCAGAATACCATTTACCGGGTGGCAATCCGCAAAGCCACCCACTCATTTTCGCCTCCGCCAAGGCGGTGATGACCCGCTCGATGCCGCGCCGCGACTTCCTCAAGGCGCTGGCGCGCCTCACCCGTGGGATGAGCCTGCCGCAGGAGAAGCTGCTCCAGCAGCTGGTTACGCTCGGTTACGAGGCGGTGGAGATTGTTGCCGAACCCGGGCAGTTCGCCCGCCGCGGCGGCATCCTCGATATCTGGTCCATGACCGCCGACCATCCCATCCGGCTCGATTACTTCGGCGACGAGGTCGATACCATCAAGCTCTTCGACCCCGCCAGCCAGCGCGCCATCCAGCCGCTCGAAAAATACCTGCTGCCCCCCGCGCGCGAGTTCCTCCAGCCGCTCACCCCTGACCCCGAGATGCAGGGACAACCTTACACCGAGTTCCACCTGGCGCTGCTGCACGCGTTCCCCTCTTCCCTGCTCGATTACCTGCCGCGCGGAACACTCGTCATTCTGGATGATTCCGCCAAGCTCGAAAGCGCCGTGACCCTCATCGAAGAGGAAGCGGTGGGCAACCGCAACGAAGCTGTCTGGGCAGGGGATCTGCCCTCCAGCTACCCCGTGCCCTACCTGACCTGGTCTGAGATACAGGATTCGATCGGCAGCAACCCCGCCGTGGATCTGGGTTTCGGTACCGGCGGCGAATCCTCTCCTCTGGCAGATGCCTTCCAGGCGAACCAGCGTTTTGCCGGACGCCAGCCTGCCTTCATCGATGCGCTCTTCGATGCCGCCAGCAAGGGCTTTCAGCAGACCATCATCACCCGCCAGCGCCCGCGCCTGTACGAATTGTGGAATGAGCGCACCCACCTGGTGGATGTGCCCCTCACCCAGCCCGAATTTATGGATGGCAGCCTGCTCTCTGGCTTCATTCACTACCAGGAAGATGGCAAGCCCGTCTTCCTCTACACCGACAGCGAGGTATTCGGCTGGGAAAAACCCCAGCCGCGCCGCAAGCAGATCCACACCGTGGAGGCGCCCGAAGCCCAATATGGCGACTTTCAGATCGGCGACCTGGTGGTGCACATGGATCACGGCATCGGCATCTTCCAGGGGCTCGTGCGGCGCACCATCGACAATATCACCCGCGAGTTTATCGCCATCGATTACGACGGCGGCGACCAGCTCTTCGTCCCCATCCCCCAGGCGGACAGGCTCACCCGCTACATCGGCACCAGCAACCAGCGCCCCGCCCTCTCGCGCCTCGGCAGCCAGGAGTGGATGCACACCAAGAGCAAGGTTCGCGGCGCGGTGGAAGAGATTGCGCAGGACCTGCTCGACCTGTACGCCGAGCGCCAGGTGGCGAAGGGTTTCTCCTTCTCCAAAGACAGCGCCTGGCAGTTTGAGCTCGAGGGCAGCTTCCCCTATGTGGAGACGCCCGACCAGATGGATGCCATTACTGCCGTGAAGCGCGATATGGAGAACGCCCGCCCCATGGACCGGCTCTTGTGCGGGGATGTAGGCTACGGCAAAACCGAGGTTGCCCTGCGCGCCGCCTTCAAAGCGGTGATGGATGGCAAACAGGTTGCCGTGCTCGTGCCCACCACCGTTCTGGCGCAGCAGCATTATGAGACCTTCCGCCAGCGCTTGCAGCCCTTCCCCGCCAATGTTGAGATGCTCTCGCGCTTCCGCTCTGCCCGCGAACAGGATGAGATCATCCGCAAACTCATGCTCGGGCAGGTGGATATCGTCATCGGCACCCACCGCCTCATCAGCGAGGATGTCAGCTTCAAAGACCTCGGGCTGGTGATCATCGATGAAGAGCAGCGCTTCGGCGTGACCCACAAGGAGCATCTCAAAAAGCTGCGCACCGAAGTGGATGTGCTCACGCTCACCGCCACACCCATCCCCCGCACGCTCTACATGGCGCTGACCGGCGTACGCGACATCTCCACCATCAACACCCCGCCCGACGAGCGCCTGCCCATCATCACCCACGTGGGACCGTACTCTCCCCGCCTGGTGAAGCAGGCGATCAGCCGCGAACTCGAACGCGGCGGACAGGTTTTCTTCCTCCACAACCGCGTGCAGACCATCCCGGCGATGATGATGCACCTGAAAAAGCTGCTGCCCGAAGCGCGTATCGGCATCGGTCACGGGCAGATGGAGGAAGGCGCGCTCTCGCGCGTGATGCAGCAGTTCACCGCCGGAGAGATCGATGTGCTGCTGTGCACCTCCATCATCGAATCGGGGTTGGATATCCCCAACGCGAACACGCTCATCGTGGACCGCGCCGACACCTTTGGCTTGGCGCAGCTCTACCAGCTGCGCGGACGGGTGGGACGCGGCGCCCAGCGCGCCTACGCGTACTTCTTCCGCCACAAACACCGCGCGCCCACGCTCGAAGGGCAGGAACGGCTCGAGGTGATCGCCGAGAACACCCAGCTGGGCGCGGGTTATTCCATTGCCATGCGCGACCTCGAAATGCGCGGCGCGGGCGAACTGCTCGGCAGCCGCCAGAGCGGATACATAGCCACGGTCGGCTTTCATCTATACACCCGCCTGCTGGCTTCGGCGGTGAAGATGCAGCGCAACCTGCGCGGCATGCCCGATTCTGAATCCACCGCCCCGCTGCTCGAGAAGGAGATTGGCTTGCCAGTGCAGGTGGATCTGCCGCTGGCGGTCGAGATCCCCGAAAGTTACGTGCCCGATATGGGCATGCGTCTCAAGCTCTACCGCCGCATGGCAGATCTGGATAACGCCGCCGGTGTGGATGAGCTGCAGGGTGAATTTACAGACCGCTTTGGCGAGCCGCCCGAAACCGTGCGCAACCTGCTGTACCAGATCAAGGTAAAGCTGCTGGCAGAAAGCGCCCGCCTGGCATCGATCAGCGCCGAAAGCGGACAGATCGTGCTGCGCTACCCTCCCCTGCCCGAGGGCATCACCCAGCGCAACCTGCCCAACCTGGGCACGCTTGCCCGCGCCGGCAAGAACGCCTACTGGCTGCCCTTCGACCCGGCGGATGCCGCCTGGCAGGAGACTCTGCTGGCTGTGCTCGAAAAAATCGCGCCCTAGCGTACGGGCACAGCACGCTGTACCCCAACTAGCGCCCCTCGTACGGGCGCAGCGCGCTGCGCCCCAACGACCCTCCCCACGATCGTCCGGGCATACAAATCCGCCGTCACCAAACGGATCAAAGAGATCAACGATACCCAGGGCACGCCGATCTGGCAGCGCAATTATTATGAGCATATCATCCGCGGCGAAGCGGATTTAGCGCGCATCCGCGAATACATCATCCACAACCCGCTGCGCTGGGGAGTGTAATGACTCGCCCCTGTTCTTGGAAAGTTAGGTATTAATTCTAATTTATTGACCAGCCCAAAAACCTGCTAATTGAGTTGCCTGATCCAATACTTTATTTACAGATATTGTATATTCGCCAGTCGCCGGATCATCCGGTGGATATTTGTATTTCCGTAATATACGCTTCACTAATACCCGCAATTTTGCCTGCACACTCTGCTTATATTGCCAGTCGATTGAAGTATTATTCCTAACGCTTTCGGTGAGCTCGTGGGCGATTTGCTTCAGGATTTGATCACCAAGCAGATTTTCAGCATTTGGGTTATCTGCAAGAGCGTCGTAAAAGGCCAATTCATCCTGGCGGAGATTCAACTTTTCGCCGCGTTGATCCGCTGCGCGGATATCCTTCGCCAATAGAATTAATTCTTCAATGATCTTAGCCGAATCAATTAATCCATTCTGATAGCGTTTCACTGCTTCCGCCAGCATTTCAGAGAATTTGCGTCCCTGGACCATATTCATTTGTCCTCGGGTTTTTATCTCATCGTTGAGCAATCGTTTGAGCAGTTCAAGCGCCAGATTTCGACGTTCCATGCCCTGAATCTCGGACAAAAACTCATCCGAAAGGATGGAAATATCCGGTTTGCGAATGCCGGCGGCATCGAAGACATCGATGACTTCACTGGAAATAATTGCGTCATTAATAATTTGCCGGATGGCCGTTTCGATTTCTTCGTTCGTGCGCGTCTTTGTTGTCTCGTCAAACTTGGTGAAACGGGCTTTGATCGCCTGAAAAAAAGCCAGATCATCGCGGATTTCGAGCGCTTTGGGGTGCGGAACTGCCAAACCAAAGGCCTTTTGTAACTTAATGACGTTCTCCTTGAATCTCTCTTTCCCATTGCGGATAGTTGTGCCCTCTTTTACTTCAGACAGGTCGGCAATGTAATTGGCTGCGTCAAGGATGAAGGTGAGTTTTTTCTTGGGTTCCAATGCGAAATAGCGACGATAATCAAAACGCCCGAACATATCCACCACGATTTCATAATATTCCAGCATCTTGGCGACTGCTTCTTCCTGATCGAAGGTGATCTGTCCTTTGCCCTGGCTGGCAGCATACACTAAAAGCGCATTTTTTAAATCCTGGGCGATGCCGATGTAATCGACAATCAGCCCGCCTTCTTTGTCGCCAAAGACCCGGTTGACCCGGGCGATAGCCTGCATGAGGGTATGCCCGTTCATGGGTTTATCAATATACATGGTGTGCAGGCAAGGCGCATCAAAACCGGTCAGGAACATATCCCGGACAATGATCAGCTTGAGCGTATCGTTGGGGTCTTTCAGACGATTGCCAATGGCCTTGCGCCGATCTTTATTGCGGATATGCTCCTGCCAATCGAGTGGATCACTGGCTGAGCCGGTCATTACGATTTTAATGGCGCCTTTGTCATCCTCCGGGCTGTACCATTGAGGGCGTAATTTGATAATTTCTTTGTGCAGTGCAACACAGATGCGCCGGCTCATGCAGACGATCATGCCTTTGCCCTCTGCGGCAGAAAGGCGCTGCTCAAAATGACTGACAATATCCGCTGCCACCTGTTTGATACGATCTTTGCTTCCCACCACGGCTTCCTTGCCAGTCCAGCGGGCAAAGCGTTTTTGCTTTTCGGTCAGTTCATCATCTTCGGTGATTTCTTCAACGCGTTCATCGAGGATTTTTTGATCCGCAGCAGATAGTTCAATTTTTGCCAACCGGCTTTCGTAAAAGATGCGCACAGTCGCACCATCTTCCACAGCCTGCTGAATATCATAGATATCCACATAATTGCCAAAAACCGCCTGGGTATTTTTATCTTCTTTCTCAATCGGGGTACCGGTAAACCCGATGAATGAGGCATTCGGCAGAGCATCGCGCATATGCCGGGCAAAGCCGTCAATGAAATCGTACTGGCTGCGGTGAGCTTCATCCGCGATGACAACCACGTTGCGTCGTTCGGTCAGTGTTGGATACACCCCGCCGTTTTCTTCCGGCAAAAATTTTTGAATGGTGGTAAAGACAATCCCGCCGGAAGCCACCGAAAGCAATTTTTTCAGATCTTCGCGGTTGGTAGCCTGCACCGGTGTCTGGCGTAATAACTGCTGGCAATTGCTGAACGTCTCGTAGAGCTGCTGGTCGAGGTCATTTCGGTCGGTCAGCACCACCAGAGTGGGATTATTCATTTCTTCTGCAAGCACCAGCTTGCCGGCATAAAACACCATGGAAAGGCTCTTGCCGCTGCCCTGGGTGTGCCACACCACCCCGGCGCGTTTATCGCCTTTGGGTTGGTGATCGACAGTTGGCAGCCCATAAACGGCCGGGTGTTCAGCGGCGAAATGCCCGTTTTCATTAGCTGAGGCGCGCAAGGTGGAGATGATGGCTTTATTGACAGCAAAATACTGGTGGTAGGCGGCCACTTTTTTGATTGTTTTTTCTTTGGTCTTTTCAAAAACGATAAAGTGACGGATGATATCCAGCAGTGTCGTCTTGTTTAACAACCCCCTGATCAAAGGTTCCAGTTCGGGTTCGTGTTTTGAATCCACCACATGGACGCCGTCCAGGCTTTTCCATTCCATGAAGCGGGAATAGTCGCTGGAGATGGTGCCGGCTTTGGCAAACCAACCGTCACTGATCACTTCAAAGGCGGTAAATGTAAACAGGGAAGGAATCACCTGTTGGTAGGTTTGTAACTGGTGAAAGGCTGCCTGCACATCCGCTTTTTCATCAGCAGCATTCTTCAGTTCGATGACCACCAACGGCAAGCCGTTGATGAAGAGGACGATATCCGGCCTTTTGTTGATGTTATTTTCCACCACGGTGAACTGGTTGACGGCTAAAAACTCATTATTCTCCGGAACCGCGAAGTCCACCAGCCAGACCTTATCAGTGCGGCTTTTGCCATCACCAACACTGAATTTCACATCCACGCCTTCGGTTAGCAGGTGGTGGAAGGCTTCGTTGTTGTCGATTACAGTCAGCGCCTGGGTACGCAACGCTTTTTTGTAGGCTTCTTCACGCGCTTCCTCTGGAATGCGCGGGTTAATCAGGTTAATGGCAGCGCGTAAGCGGTTTTTAAGAACCACCTCGCTATAACCACGCTCGGGAGAGGCGCCTTCTAATAGGTCTGGACCATAAAGGATGACATAGCCGTTCTCGTCACGGAGTAATTCGAGGGATATTTGTTCAATTTCGGATTCGTATAATATCATCATGGCACCAAAAGTCTGACAAGATCGTCTTTTTCTATTTCAAAACGAGATTGAATGGAATCAAATGATTTCTCAGTTCGAATTTTTACTGGCTCAAACCAATATTTGCTGTTTTTCTTTCCTTTATAAAAGCATAAATAAGACTCATGTCCAGAATTATCGCGGTCAAAATGAAGGAAAGGAGACAGGCTAAAGCATTCCCCATCCCAGTTTACAAACAATTGTTCCTGTCCAAGGCCTAACACCATTGTTTTTTGCGGATCATGGAATGGGTAGTTATCATACTCCCGGTTGAGGGAATGTCCATTGAAGGATTCACATCGACAAGATGATGAGTAACTATCAAATCGAAGAATATTGCAGCGTTCCAAAAACTTTGTTTTCGTCAACATTTTTTGAAACAATGGGATCACTAAAGCAAGTTCAGCCTCTGCCTGTTCACGCGTTGGAGCTGTATGGTGTGAAATATCGTTGCGAATATCCTGCAAATCCAACAGGTCATCTAGCAAAGTCTCATCGATTTCTTCGCATTTGAATCCCAGATGATTGTTTTTACAATGGAGAATTATGGCTTTAATGTTTTGAACTTTTTGTTTGATAGCATCTGAAAGGATCCTGTCTGTATTGAAATTGGCGTAAACAGGGTTTCCTCCAGTTCCTAGTGAAACGAATATTTGTGATGTCTTCATGTCAATATTTCTAAATCTCACTTCCCCCATAACCAAAGCATATAAAACGAAAACGATTGCTTCCCAGGAATCCTTCAAATGCAAGAGCTTTCGTACAGGATCGTTTGCGCCTTCCCCCCTTTCAGATAGCCGAAAATTATAGGCGACACAGGCTGGATATGAATCAAAAACAGTCTGCTTTAACTCTTGAAATTCCTGTTCTTGAAACTCGTTATACGCATCAATATATGTAGTGGTTGCCAATTCATAGAGGATGCGGCTTCTTTGAAATTCAATCCCCGCGATGTATACCAGACCTTCTTCATCGAGGGAGTCATTAAATCGCCTACAATTGTCATCCTCATATTTAAATCCGCTCATACCTCAATTTCCCCATTCATCAATTTGGGCAATAATTCATCACGAATTTCTCGTAAAATTTGATTCTGCTGATTATTTTCTAGGATAATTTGCCTGATAGGAGTTATTGTAGAATTGAATTCTCTTAAAATACTTGAATAGGGTATGATCATCAAATAATTCGGGACTTCTGAGCTACGCAAATGTAAGACAGTCGAACCATTTGTTTGACTCAAACAGTAATCTTTAAATTCTTGGCGTTGTAAAAAATAATAAAGTGTGCCGCTACTAGGCATTTCGTTTGTGGGTTCGCATTTGACAATATCAAGAGAAGCGACAAGATTTTTATAATTAAAGGGATTTTCTACTATTGCAGGGCTACCGACAACATCCGCATTCTGAGTTATATCAGTTTGTGCAAAAATCAAATCCCCTTCTTTTAGGCACTGTGAGGTTTTAAAAGTACCTAAATATTCTTTAAATCCATCATTATTAAACCCACCTCCACGATTTATGGATTTTAAAGTTACAAGAGCTGAATCCGAATGTTGTAACTCGCTACTTTTATAAGATACGCCTTTAATCAACTTGCATACATCTCCCAGCTTCCCCACTCTCCACCCCTTGGGAATCATCCCCAGTTCACTCTCGACCATCTCACCGGTTGAACCGGGGAAGTTGAAATTGATAAACCACTCCTTGAAAATGGCCTGGGCGATGGCTTCCAGGGTGGCATTGGTCTGGCGGTTGAGTTCGATCTTGTCATCCAGCGCGGAGAGGATTTCGGCGATGCGGCGTTGTGTGGGGAGGGGAGGAAATTGAAATTCAATTTGCCGTAGTGCACTTCCAGATATTTCAGCAAATGTGGTTCCTACGCCAACCGATTTTAAATACTCAACATTGTTTTTAAGCAAATAGAAAAGAAATTGGTTATCAGCAATATCTGCTTTTGGAATTAGACTTTTAAATCCTTGGTTTGTGCAAATTGGATTCAATGCAATTCTCAAATAACCTATTGGGGCTCGTGTTGTCAGTAAAACTGTTCCTGCGGGTAGCAACCGTGCACTTGAGTTTTGTAGACCCTTTTTTGTAATATTCCTTTCCCCGCATGAGATAAAACGTTCATCAGTACTGGCTAAATCGCGAGGAGTTACCCAAGGTATCTCTTCGCCCCAAAAATCTGGATTTGTTGTTGATGGAGTACCGCCTCCAATAATCTCAGCAATTTCCTCTAATTTATATTTTCTCCATTCATTAGAACTCATAACTCATACCCCCAAATTTCTGGTGAATGGACTTCTCTTGATTATCTTCTAACTTAAAGGTCATTACTGGATTTATGCATGACATTTGTTTCATGTATAAATTTTTTGCTATTTTATGCATGACAAATTGATCGTGTTTACTTTTCATCTGTTTTTATACCTGATCCATACGGCGGGTGAGGACAACCGGTTCTGTATCGACCGGCCCGTTATCTCCTTTTAGCAGGTTAAATAACGGGAGGTTGACATAGTAATTGCTGCGCCAAATTTTCTCTTTGACCAGAAAACCATCCGCTGCCAGCGTGTCCAGGTATTTGGCAGCTGTCAGCCGGCTGATGTTCAAATCTCGCATTAAGAATTCGATCTTGGTGTAAGGATGCCTGAATAAGTTGTTGATCAGATCCTGGCTGTAAAGCCGGGGATACCCACTGCGGATACGGTGTTTGTAATCCATCATCAGGTCTTTAATGCCGTTCACCAGCAGAATGGTTTGCTGTGAGGTTTGTTCCACTGCTTCTAGCATGTACAATATCCAGGGTTCCCATTCGTCAGTGTCCCGCACGCTTTGCAGCTGACGGTAATATTCGCCTTTGTTGCGAATGATGTAGCGGCTGAGGTATAAAACTGGTAAGGTTAATAACCCTTCCATGACCAAGTAAAGCAAATTAATGATCCTGCCGGTGCGTCCATTGCCGTCATAAAAGGGATGGATGGTTTCAAACTGGTAGTGAATAACCGCCATTTTGATTAAGGGGTCCACATCATGCATTTCTTGGTTATTGATATACGCCATCAGATTATCCATTAATCTCAGAATGGTCTGATACTCCTGAGGAGGTGTATAAATAACCGATCCACTAGCCGGGTTGACCAGTACCGTGCCTGGAATTTTGCGTATGCCGGCGTCATTCTGTTCCAGCCGTTTCTGGATTTCGACAACATGGTTTAGTGTGAGCATGTGATTTTTCGTAGCCAGATCAAAACCATGTTTGAGCGCTTCCGCGTAAAGGCTGACTTCCTTTGCAGCGGCGTCGCTAATCACATCGCTGAATAACTGCTCCTTATACAGAGCATCATGTGTAGTAATGATATTCTCAATCGCAGAACTGTCTTTGGCTTCCTGCAGCGCGAGCGTGTTAATCAGGATGGTTTGGTTGGGGATCGATGCAGCTACACCCTTTAACTCTGCCAGGTAACGGTGTGCGGATGCCAGTTTTTTTAAGATGGGTTTGGTTTCTTCCAACCTGGCTGGCGGAAGAAGTTTTACTTCAGAATTCATAACCGATCCCTTTCAAATTCTCGCGAATCCGTTGCTGTAGTTCATTTCCACGGGCGAACTGTTCAGCCAGTTGAGCCGTCAGCGCATTCATTTTGTCTTCAAACGGGATGCCGTCATCTTCGGCTTCTTCCGTGCCCACATATCGCCCGGGCATCAGTACGTAATTGTTAGCGCGAACTTCATCCATGGTTGCCGCTTTGCAAAAACCGGGCTGGTCTTCATACACACCGCCCTCGCCGCGCCAGGCGTGGTAGGTGCCAGCGATTTTGGAGATATCTTCGGGTGCAAACTCTTTGTTGCGGCGATTAATCATCGATCCCAGTTTGCGGGCATCAATGAATAATAGCTCGTTGGAACGGTTGCGAAATTTATGATTCGTCCTGTCTCTAGCCAGGAACCATAGACAGGCAGGGATCATCGTATTATAAAAAAGCTGGGCAGGCAGGGCAACCATGCAGTCCACTATGTTAGCTTCGATCATATTCTTGCGAATCTCGCCTTCACCGCCAGTGTTGCTGTTCATACTTCCGTTTGCGAGCACAATTCCGGCGGTACCCGTGGGGCTGAGTTTATGGATAAAATGCTGCAGCCAGGCATAATTGGCGTTACCGACTGGCGGCAGTCCGTACTTCCAACGAATGTCATCGCGCAGCTGCTCGCCGCTCCAATCACTCACATTGAAAGGCGGGTTAGCTAGAATGAAATCCGCTTTGAGGTCTGGATGGCGGTCATTGAGGAAGGTATCGCCTAGTTCCAGTTTGGCGTCGATCCCGCGAATAGCCAGGTTCATGCGCGCCAGCCGCAGGGTGGTGGGGTTGGACTCTTGTCCAAAGATCGACAGGTCTTTGATGTTCCCCTGGTGGTTACGGACAAACTTTTCACTCTGAACAAACATACCGCCGCTGCCGCAGCAGCCGTCATAGACACGGCCGTTAAAAGGTTCAATCATCTCGACAAGTAGTTTAACAATACTGGCAGGGGTGTAAAATTGTCCGCCTTTTTTCCCTTCGGCGTCGGCAAATTGGCCTAAGAAATATTCATAGACACGCCCCAGCAGGTCCTGGGACGCGTGCGCATCCTGGCGAAAACCGATTGTGCCAATTAAATCAATTAATTCCCCCAACCGCGGCTTGTTTAACTCTGGGTCTGCATAAATTTTGGGAAGCACACCCTTGAGCGGCGGGTTAATCCGTTCGATGGCATCCATGGCGTCATCAAGATATTTGCCGATTTCTGGCTGTTTGGCGCGGTCCTGCAGGTATTGCCAGCGCGCTTTTTCAGGTACGAAAAAGACATTGTTAGCCAGGTACTCATCTGGGTCTTCAGGATCAGAGCCCTCATATTCGCCTTTGTTCTCTGCGAGCTTTTGGTACAAATCGTTGAATGCATCAGAAATGTATTTGAGAAAAATCAATCCTAATACGACGTGTTTATATTCAGCTGCGTCCATATTCGAGCGCATTTTATCTGCGGCTGCCCATAGTGTTTTTTCAAGTTCGTTTGAATTATCTGTCATGTGTTTATCCTGGCATTTCTTTATTCTAATTCGAAGATCTTGGTTAAACGCTCAATCGTGAAGCTATTCCGCAGTTTACATGCAGAATTCTGGTTGGCAAACATACCTTTTTCCCAAATAGCTTTGGTTATCGGTACAGTCTTTAGCCATTCAACACCAACCAAATACTCAGATTTTTCCAAATCATCTGCAAATTCGCCCATTTTTGTTGCTTTTAATTCTGCTTCAAGAATTGGCCTCTCCTTCTCATCAATCTCAACAAGGAATTCTTTTACTGGCACAGCTTGTTTTTTTACAATACCGACACCTACATATCCAACTTTCGGTATGCAAACAAATACCCTTGCTTCAAGTGGTAATAAAGCCAAAGTATTACTGTACCATTTACCACCTCCAGCCGATATAAACCCATATTTTTTACAATCATCCCAGTTGCGGCTTTCATCTACACCAAGAGACACATACCAATCTCTGCCATTCCAAAATAGGTTTTTTGATCTTTTTGTTGTTTTCTTTACATTTTCATCAGTTGTGAATGGGTCGATTAACCAACTTCTTGTGATGTACTCTTTATCATTTTCTTTGAAAAATTTAAAGAATATTGCATTAATCGCTATACCATTGTCTGATAGATAATGAATTATTCTTTCTGTACTGTTATCTAATTCTGAAGAGACAATAATTAACTTATGGGTTTCATTGAATTCATCTGGGATATCAAGCTCAAAATGTTCATTAAATGCTTGCTCTAGTTTTTTTGTTGGGTGATTTTCTTCATAGAACGCATTAACGTCATCATAACTTAGGTGCTCAACCCAGGTCGCATAATCAAGTAATTGGGCTACAACATCGCGAGGTGTCTTATTTCGCTTTAATTCTATTAGTACTAACTCAGCATTCTTATTAATTGCTAGAATATCTAGTTTATTTCCATACGCGGTGGTGATTTGGTTACCAATAACTAACAGATCTTTATCGATAATCTGGATATTTTTTATTATGATCTGTTCGAGTTTTTTTTCATTTTCAATTGGTATGTATTCGACTTTGGCTAACTTATCTTCAATACGCCAAATTCCAATTTCAATCGGCATTTTACCCTCCTCGTATTAGTATTTAATTATACAAGCTTTCATTTTTTCAAATAGTGAGTGCAAAGAAATTTACATCCTGCAAATTCAGTAATTAATGAAATTATTGGCAGTTTAGGTCACTCCATTTTTTCATATTGGTTTGTGTGCCTTATCTAATTACCTCATAATTCCTGAAAAATTCACCTATTTATTTTCAAAACAATTGTCACACGTGACAGGTAGAAAAACCCCCATTTTGTGCGTAAACTGGGGGTATGAAACCATACTTCGCACATTTGATCGCAAAAATTGCAAAATTTCATTTCATTACTAAATACCATGCAGCGTAAAACCACCTTCCTCAACGACCGGCGCTGGCAGCTCGTGCAGGGGGTCATCCCCCCGCGGGCAGAGGGCACGGTGGGGCGCAAACCCGCCAACGACCGCGATGTGCTCGAGGGCATCCTCTATGTCATCCTGCGTGACATCCAGTGGATGGAGCTGCCCGAGGGCTATCCACCCTACACCACCTGTTTCAGGCGCTACACCGGCTGGGTGAAAGCGGGCGTGTGGGAAGCCATCCTCGATGCCCTTTTCACCGATCTGCGCGACCGCACGGGTGTGGATCTGTGGAAGCTGTGGGCATCGGGCAAGCTCTACCAGCAGCGAGACTACGGCAAGCCTTTCCTCATGCCGCTCAATCATCTCTTTCGTAATTGGAATGATATGATCGTGGGGCTGCTGTTTTATAAGAATATGGCGCTAATGATGCAGGAGGAGAAACGCAGGGGGGTGAAAGGTTGATTCCATGCAAATTGGGCTTGCAAAACAGTGAATAAATTTGGTGAACTGCCTATAATAGGATGTAGAGGGGAACGATGAAAAGATTATTGGCGCTATCCATGTTTGTCAGCTTTTTATGCCTGTCTTGCTTTTCGGCAGAAAACCTTACGCGTTTGGTACAAACCGTGTCATCCCCGCCCGAGGTGAATCTGCCCTGGGTGCCCACGTCCACACATCTGCCCGTGGTTACGCCTACGGTTTTACCTACCATGCAACCTACACCGGAGGGCTCTTGCGATCCGCAGTATGTAGAAGAATACCTGGTCTTCGCCGGAGATGGCGGCTCAACTTTTGAATTGGACCTGAATTGCTTTGAGTATCTGCCCGTGGCGAGGATCGCCACCGCGGGTGCCACGTACTTTACAATCACCGCACTGGATGAAGACAATAATCAGCTCGGTGTGATCATGGATGACATCGGGTTGTATGATGCGTACGTCCCATTATTTATGCTGGATCAAATTTATCAATACGTTGATGTAGATACCGATGGGTTATGGACTATGGATATTATCCCACTGGGTCATGTTTTGGATTCGCATATTCTAACCCTGGGTTTTTCTTATACGGGGATGGGGAGTGATATTGTATTTTTGCGCGGAGGTCCGGGGACGGTGAAATTTTCTACTGAAGATAGAGATGCTTTCTCAGTCACGGTGTTGACAGACGATGGATTTGTGAAGTTGGTGGGTAAACACACCCCGTACGAACTTATGGTGGATATTGATGAGACAGATTATCTCCTCATCATTACCAGCCGCACCCCCTGGGATGCGGAGTATAGATAGAAATTTAAGCCTGGCTTATACCCAATAGGGCAAGGCAGAATGATAGACTGAGGTAGGTTGACAGTAAAAAAACAGGATATATTTATTAACCCCAGTTTGTCATGCTGAACAACGTGAAGCATCTCTACTTCGTATTGTGGTCTGGCATGATGTGATGAATCATTAAGTTAAACATTGGTAGAGATTCTTCGCTGCGCTCCCTGGCCTAGCCCGCCAGGGCAAGGCAGAATGACAGTTTAATTAGCAAAGTAGGGAACAAACATACTCTCCCCAATCGAAGATTGGGGAGAGAGGAATTTGATTATTTGATGGGCAAACTCGCACCGCAGAAGGCGCAATCGGCAGAATGGCTGCCGTGCCAGATCACCTCGTGTCCACGGGCAGGGGCGCCGCAGCGCGGGCAGTTGGTGGGCAGAGAAGCGTAGGGGCGCGGCTCCGCTCTGGGAGCGGGCGCCGGAATGCTGAAATCGGTCTCCAACACCGCCGGTCCGGGGGTCGGTTCGGGTTTGGTTTCCTTTGGTTCCTCTTCTTCGTAGGCATCGGGTACCGCCATCATCAGCACGGCTTCGAGGATCATGCTCACCCCGATCAGCCACAGAATACCGGGGAACCAGTTGCCGCTGATGAACAGGTAGCCTAATCCGATCAGCCAGATGGCGCCGTGCAAATTGCGCCAGGGTTGTTTCAATTTCTTCTCATCCTTATGTTTTTTGCCCATCTTCTTTATCCTCACACAAATATACGTGGAATCCGCGCTGCCGTTGCATTAAAATTATACAGGAGAACTATCGAACAGTTCCGGGCGCGGGCGGGCATCAGGTATAATTTGCTCAACCCAATATTACAGGTGGCATATGAAACTGACCATTTTAGGTGCGGCGGGGGTACGAACGCCGCTGATTGTGCAGGAAATCATCACCCGGCAAAACGCGCTGGGGATTACAGAACTCTGGCTGATGGATGTGGATGCCGAGCGGCTGGAGCTGATCGGCGCCATCACCATGCTGCTCGAAAGCGACCCGGCGGTCAAATTCCGCATCCACCGCACCACGAAGGCAGAAGATGCCCTGCGCGGCGCGGATTACGTGATCACCATCTTCCGTGTGGGCGGCATCGACTCGCGCGTGATCGATGAGCGCGTGGCGGTCGATCTGGGCTACATCGGGCAAGAGACCACCGGCGCGGGTGGCTTTGCCATGGGTTTGCGCTCTATCCCCGTTCTGCTGGCATACGTGGAGCAGATGAAAACGCTCTGTCCCAACGCGTGGCTCATCAACTTCGCCAATCCCAGTGGGATGCTGGCAGAGGCGGTTGCCAGTGTGGGTGGATGGCAACGCGCGGTGGGCATCTGCGATGGTCCCTCGGACATGATCTCCGCCATTGCCGATTCGCTGCTGCTGTATGAGAGCCAGATCCAGGCGGAGTATTTTGGCTTGAACCACCTGGGCTGGATCCGTTCGGTGAAGGTGGGCGATCAGGAGCTGATCGGGCAGATCCTTGCTTTCCTTGCGCAAGAAGAAGATATTCCCGGCTACGAGGTCCGCCCGCAGGTGGCTGCAGCGTTGGGGTTGCTGCCCAATTACTATCTCAAGTATTACTACCAGTCGCGTGAAGAGTACGCGCACATGAAATCCGCTGCCGAGCTGCGTGGAGAAGAAGTGGCGCGCATGAACCACGCCTTCTTTGCCATGGTGCGCGAGGCGCGCCAGAAGGAAGATGCCGAAGGCTTGCAGCGCGTGTACAACCGCTACCTCATCGAGCGCGGCAGGGCGCACTGGGGTGGGGATGAAACGCAGGTCAAGGTGGATGAGACGACCGTCCGCGATGCCGAGCTGGGATACGCGCGCCTGGCGCTCAACCTGATCGAGGCGCTGGTGGGAGGTGAACAGCGCACGCTTATCGTGAACATCCCCAACCGGGGTTGCGTGCAGGGGATGCAGGATGACGAAGTGGTCGAGATCGCCGCGCGGGTCAGCCGTGATAAAGTGGAAGGCATTCCGGTGGGCGAGATTCCCATCCACTGCCTGGGGCTCATGCAAACCGTCAAAGCCTACGAGCAGAAGACCATCGAAGCGGCGGTGGAAGGCAGCCGTGCGAAAGCCATCCACGCCCTCACCATCCATCCGCTGGTGGCAGATTACCTCGGCGCACAGGCGCTGGTAGATGCCTACCTCGCCCGGCATGGTGATTACTTCCCGAGGTTGCGCTGATATGGCAGAAAAGTACGATGTGCTCGTGGTGGGCGATGCCAGTCTGGATGTGATCTACGCCAACCTGCCGCGTCTGCCCATTCTGCACGAAGATACGCTGGCTGAGGGTTTCGACATGCTGCCCGGAGAGGCTTACACCGCGGCGGCGGCGATGCATCGGCTGGGCATGAAGGTCGCATGGGCGGCGGATTGGGGCAACGACCTTATCAGCAAGATCATCCTCGATTTTGTCCGCGCCGAGGGCATGGATGAGCGCTTTTTCGTACATCACAACCGCCCTTACCGGCGTATCTCATCGGCTGCATCTGTCGGTCCGGACCGTGGGTTCATGACCTACTACGACCCCGAGCCGACCATCCCCGCGGGGGTGGCTGCCCTGGCAAAGGTGAACGCACGGGCGGTATTTATCCCCGGCATGTTGTACGGCAAGATGTTTGATATGGCAGTGCCGGTAATTAAGATGAAGAAGATGATCTTAATGATGGATGGCAACTGTAGCCCTGAGTCACGCATCACTGAAAAGCCATTGCAACGGGCATTGAAGCAGACCGATATCTTTCTACCTAACGCGCAGGAAGCCTGTTCCCTCACACAGAAGGCGGATCTGGCAGATGCCATCCGCGTGCTGGGGGAGCTGTGTCCGCTGGTGGTGGTCAAGAACGGTCCAGATGGCAGTTACGCCTGCGTGAAAGGCGAGATCACCCATGTGCCGGTCACACCGGTCAAACCACTCGATACCACCGGCGCGGGTGATTGTTATGATGCCGGCTTTCTGAAGGCATATCTCGATGGAAAATCAGTGGCGGAGTGCCTTGCCTGGGGGAATATTATTGCGTCTTATTCGGTGCGCGGGTATGGGGGTACCGGAACCCGTGTAACTGTGGATATGATCGAGAAGGAATTGTCTAACAAACCGAATCCTAATTGAAAAGTAGCTGTAAGGTTCAAACTGTCTCCCGCATGCTATATTGAAATTGCCCTCGCAGAAAGATATGGAGGGTCAATTCATCCATAAGCAGTTATTTTCGGGAGAAATGCCATGAACAGCAGAATCAGAAATTATCTTAATAAGGCAGTCAGTATCGCCTTGCTGCTGGTTATCGCGCTGTCCCTGGCCACCCCCACCGCAAGTGCAGTCTCGCATGGAAGCAGTTACATCGTAACAGGGTTTAGCATGGACGCGGTCACCAGTGCGGTGCAGCGGGTCGGAGGGACGGTTGTGGAACCGTTCAGCAGCATCACCGGCGTGGAAGCGCGTCTTACCAGGGCGGAGGCA
This sequence comes from uncultured Leptolinea sp., assembly GCA_964648485.1. GTDB lineage: Bacteria > Chloroflexota > Anaerolineae > Anaerolineales > Anaerolineaceae > DAIOEK01. The sequence continues at coordinate 28,288 of CAZYOF010000017.1, read as the reverse complement.
GACCTGCTTGCCTGCCTGCCAGATGTCGATGTATTCCCTGATAGCGAGGTCATGCTGCAGGGAGACGACGAATGGGATGAAGAAGGCGGTTTCGGAAAAGACTCACCATCGACTGATTACCCCGATGTCACCGGGGCAGATCTCGTTTGGGAGCAGGGTGTGACCGGTGAAGGTGTCACCGTCGCCATCCTGGATACCGGCATCGGCAGACATATCGGCTTGCTGAAAGGGCTTGATGAAGATCGCAAGACCCGCATCGTAGCCTGGCTGGACCTGGTGGATAAGAAAAACAAGAAACCCTTTGACCCCAACGGGCATGGTACGCACATCGCCGGTATTATTGCCAACAGTCAGACCGGTGCAGATGGTGAATGGAACGGCATGGCTCCCGGTGTCGATCTGGTAGGTATCCGTGTGCTGGATAAAAAGGGGAAAGGCACATATAAAACAGTCATTAAAGCCATCGATTGGGTAATTGAACACAAGGATGAGTACAACATAAAAGTGATGAACATGTCACTGGTTGCGGCGGTGCAATCGCCTTATTGGGCGGATCCGCTGAATAAAGCCATCATGCGCGCCTGGGCAGAGGGCATCACCGTGGTGGTGGCAGCCGGCAACACCGGCTCTGACCCCATGACGGTAGGTGTTCCCGGGAATAACCCGTACGTCATCACCGCTGGCGCTTTCACTGATAATTACACCGTAGATGACTGGTCCGATGACTATATCGCCCCATTCTCTTCCGCAGGTCCTACATTAGATGGTTTCGTCAAACCGGATGTGATGGCGCCCGGCGCGCACATGGTCTCAACCATGCTGCCAAATTCATACATCGCCAAATCACATGATGCCAATCGGGTAGCCAATCAGTATTTCTCCATGGCGGGGACATCACAGGCAGCCGGAGTTGTCTCAGGCATTGCAGCTCTCATGCTGGCAAACAATGGCGGACTCTCACCGGATGAGGTGAAATATCGCGTCATGTACACCTCCTTCCCCTGGACAAACCCCGACTCAGGTGAGGCACTTTACAGCGTCTGGCAACAGGGGGCAGGAAGAGTTAACGCACCAGATGCGGTCTTTGCCGATATCAGCGGTTCTGCCAATTACGGCATGGATATCCACGCCGACCTGGATGGTGCTGAGCATTATCAGGGCTACTCCTATTTCGATGAAAGTGACGGGCTCTTCAAGCTCTACGAAGATGAAGCGGCATCCGGTTCATACGGCTTGTGGAGTGGATCATACGGTTTATGGTCCGGTTCTTACGGGCTGTGGAGCGGCAGCTTCGGGCTGTGGTCTGGTTCGTACGGGCTGTGGAGCGGCAGTTTCGGGTTATGGTCGGGTTCGTACGGGTTGTGGAGCGGATCTTACGGGTTGTGGTCCGGCAGCTACGGCTTATGGAGTGGCGGTTATGGCACCTGGGCAGGTGGTCCCACTGCCTGGACGGGAGCAATCCCCTGGGCAGGCAGCACATTTGCAGGAACGACCTTTGCCAATAATTTCCTGAATGGCGCGGCTGAACCCTCAACAACAACCAATGCATCCATATCCAATTGGGTAACTGAACCAAAGAAGAAGAAATAACTACATAAAAAAATAAGAGGGCGATCTCTCGCCCTCTTATTTTTTTGCATCCATGCGTTTCAGATCTATCTCTGCGCCATGCCTTGTAAATATTTCCCGGGCAAGCCGCTGGAAAGTAACAGCTGAAACCTTGTCATTAGAATGCTCAGATATTTCAGCATTTAATACCATATCACGCGCCTGTTCCAGTTCATCACCGGTTTTCTTAAATATAAGATCAGCCTGATTAAGGTATTTACCCGCCCGATCAATATCGTTTTCCTGTAATGCTACTTCTGCCAATAAACGATATGCTCTTCCACGGTCATCAGTGATTTTATTTGCGGAGTTAATTTCATCTGCCAACTTCAATGCATCTTGAGCGCAAGTCTTCGCTTTTGCAAAATCTCCATTTCCGTACCAGTTCAATCCTTCAGATACTTTGAGGTCAGGAAGAATTTCTTGCGCATTGATTTCTGCAAAGAGTGAGCTACCACTTAGCGTTGCTTCTATGCCTTTATCAAATTCGCCCTTAAGGAAATAAAGTTTGCTCAAATGGAGATGATTCATTGCTGCGTGATAGGTTAAATTCAGTTTTTCTGCGAGATTAAGCGCGGTTGTGAGCTGATACTGAGATTCTGGTAAATCTCCTCTATCCATCCAGAGCAAGCCCAAATTTGCCCTGACGTTGACCTCGCCTTCAATATCTCCAAGCGATTGATGTGATTGTAAACTTCGCTGAAAACTCGCTGAGGCTGCTTCCCAATCTCCCATTTTCCATTGCAATAGACCCAGATTATTACTGGATCGAGAGACCGCGACCTTATCTCCGATCTTTTCCCGTATGAGAATACTTCGTTGTAGGTAATCGATCGAATCGCGAAATTTACTCTGCTGGTAATAAACGCCTGCGATCCGATTGCATAGAGATGCATACAATGCCGGTTGAGCTGTTTCCTGCAAATTATTGATAGCCTGCAAAAGGGTATTCTCAGCATCAACCAGATTCCCCTGTCTGAATTGAATCCAACCCAGATCATGCAACTGCCATATACTTTCGATGGGCTCTTTATTGTCTGTTAATTTTAATAACTCACCCGCCTGATTTAAATAATTAATTGCCTCTGGATATTGCCCCAGCTTTTCATATACTTCAGCGGTTAACCTGTTTAGTCTGGATAATTGCAAGAACTCATCACTTCCACATGCCGCTTCAGCTAAACGATTGGTAGCTTTCCTGTATGAATCCAGCGCCTGTGAATACTCTCCTTTGAATACCTGCATATTACCCAAACCTGAGTAAACCTCTGCGGCTTGAAAGTGTTGATGAGGCACCGTTGCCATCAAAGATTCAGCCTGGCTATAGTATTTTCGAGCTTGTTCTACCGCGTACTTTTCGGCAGAAAGGTTTCCTGCCTTAATGCAGTATTGCAATGCTTTGGCGCGATCATTACTATAAATGAAATGGCGCGCAAGCACATCAATAAACTCTTCAATTCGATTCTGGTACAGGATCTCGATTGATTGGGCGATCGAGCCATGCAATTCACTTTTATCTCCGCTCAACAATGAGCTATAGATCGTGTCAGACATCAAAATATGCGTAAAACGGAAATCCTGCCCTTTAAAATCCGAATATCTCTCCAGAATTCCACGCTCAACGAGTTGCTGCAGAATTTCTTCGAATAAGATTGGGTCGCTTATTTTTAGCACTTCACGGAGAAGATTCGAGTTGAAGTCACGACCGATGATTGAAGCAACCTGAAGAAGACGACGCTGAACAGCACTTAAATGATCGAAACGAGATAAGATCAACCCCTGAATCGTGTCTGGAATTTTTAGGGAGAATTCTTCCATCTCTTTTTCATTAGACCGCCATCCATCTTCATGATGGATGAGACCCTGTTCAATCAGAATGCGAACGAGTTCTTCAAGGAAAAATGGATTCCCATTACCGAGATTTACTAAGCGGTTGATTACGCCTTCTGGAATGAAATGTGGATGCAAGAGATTCTGAACCAGAGTGCGTGAGGCTGATCCATCCAATCGTTGCAACGGGACCTGGCTAAGGCGGTTACCCAATTCAGCCCCTGCAATTTTTATCAAGTTTACAAAGTTATCATCGGATACTGTCCGTGTCGCAACAATTACCAGGATGGGCAGGTCCAACATTTTCCGTGAAATAAAAGCCAGGAATTGCAAAGACGATTCATCTGCCCAGTGCATATCTTCAAAAATCAAGACCAATGGTCTATCGGAAGCAGTTTGAAATAGAATATCCCTTACAGTAAAAAATATTTCTCTTTGCAGTTGTTCCGGATCCAGTAAGGATACTGCGGTCTTCTGAAACTCCGCTTGTGGAAGAGTTCCCAGCAACCAAAGTATTAACATAACTGTATCTGGTTTGTTTTGCATGGGTAGATTACGGATATGTGCAGTGATTATCTTAATTTGCTCCGTACGCGTTTCATTACCACTCAAATTCAAGAAATGGCGCAGCATATCCTGCAGCACCCAGTATTGGATGGATTTTTTATAAGTAAAACAATGCCCCGTAATAGAGATGATATTCTTTTCTATTAATGTTGTGCGAATTTCTGAAATCAGCCTGCTCTTACCAATTCCCGCCTCTCCGTGCAAGAAGACCATGCGCCCTTTTGATTCAGTCTGAACATCAGACATGAGCTTCATAATATTTGAGAGCTGGCTCTCTCTGCCAACAATCGGGCTGCGAATCATGCGTAATTGTCTGGTTGCACTATCCCCTTCCAGTAATCCTACAAATTGGTATGCAGAAACGGGTTGTTCATATCCTTTTAACCAGAATGGTCCGGCAGGTTGGAATTCTGCTATCTTTTGAACACGTTGAGCACAGGTTTCACTGACAAGAATTACACCCGGGTTCGCAGCATCCAGCAATCGACTGGTTAGGTTGACAGTGTCACCGATGGCGGTGTAATTCATGAGCATATTCGAGCCGATACCGCCCACAATGACTTCACCACTATGCAATGCGATATGCATTGAGAGCTGCAGGTCATGGGGGATTTTATCGCGATGGATTTCATGGATTTGATGATTGAATTTCCTGACATCTTCCATCATTTCCGCAGCAGCCCTGATCGCTAGTTCAGGATGATCTTCATGGGCGATTGGAGCGCCAAAAATTGCCATCAATCCATCACCCAGCATCTTATCTACCATGCCATCGTATTTATAGACATCCTTAATGAGCAGGTTCATAAATTGCTGGATAATCAGGAATACTTCTTCTGTATCTACCGACCTTGAGAGTACAGTAAAACCAGATAAATCTGCGAACAATATTGTTACAGTTCTGCGCTGACCGGTAGCGTTTAATCCGGCCACCCTAAAACGTTCCATCAAGTCAGCGCCCATCATCACGCCTACTGTTTCAGGGATATATTCACGAGAGGCAGCCGATGCAACCAGCGCGCTTGTATCTAAGGGAAGTTTTTTTCCACAATTCCCGCAAAACCGCATCCCTGGCGGATTATTAAAACCACAGTGTACACATAATGATGATGGCATAGAATCTGGTTACCTTACAGTCTGATCGCACGATTTCATTTCTTTAGGTAATTCCAAAATGTACTTATACTATAACAAAACTGCTGAAATTTTGATTAAGGTGTTTGCAATTTGTAAGCCATATGTGATGTTTGTCAAATAATCAGGATATTCATCAATCAATACCTTTCGTATAAATTTAAAACTCTCCAATCATATAAATATCCGCTACAATTCAGCATATATGAGCTCTGCAGATTTTTTCATTCAAAATATCCCCATCTATGGCAAAGTTATCCTTGCTCCAATGGACGGTCTCTCTGATCAACCAACCCGCTCCCTTGCCAGGGAATTTGGTTCTGCCATAAGCTATACAGAGTTTTTGAATACAATAGACATTCTTAATGACAATCGTGATATTCATGAAAGAATGTCATTTATTGAGACAGAACGCCCGGTTGCATTTCAACTCCTTGATGACAATCCAGAGAGAATGGTGGAGGCTGCCAAACGAATAATCCACCTCAACCCCGATCTCCTGGATATTAATTTGGGCTGCCCGTCGAGAGCCATCACCAGCCGCGGAGCCGGCGCAGCGCTCCTCCAGAAACCAGCATCTGTAGCAAAAGCGATTCAACTACTAACGAAGGAATTTTCTATTCCGGTGACTGCTAAAATCCGTCTTGGATGGGATGATCGCAACCTCAATTACCTTGAGATTGCTCACATTATTGAGGATAATGGCGGAGCTCTGATTGCTGTTCATGGCAGAACTCGTGCACAAGCTTACCAGGGATCTGCGCGATGGGAACCTATTGCAGAAATTAAACAGAATTTAAAAATACCTGTTCTGGCAAATGGAGATATCCGAAGCGCAGATGACATTAAAAAAGTATTGGATCTAACCAAATGCGATGGTGTGATGGTTGGCAGAGCATCCCTGGGTAACCCATGGATTTTTGCTCGACAAAACCTGGAAGATATCTCCTTAGCGGATACGATAAAAACCATTCATAATCATTTGTTGAAGATGATAAATTTCTATGACGAGCCCGCTGGTGTTATTTTTTTCCGGAAGCACTTGAAAGCATACTTAAAACGATTTGGCATTCCCCGGAGAGAGATGGTAGATATGCTAACCGCAACAGAGTACTCAACCCTGATGAATCTGGTTAATCAAATTCCCAATGTTGCCAAACGAGTATAAAACATGAAAAGCAATACCGTATTTCGTCAATGTGTACGAAAAGCCTGCATGTTTCGTTTCCCCGGTCCAGATGGAGAAGTGTTCTCCTGCCCCAAATGCGGTGCTGGAACAACTGTAGTTGCATTATTTCCCAATTACGAAAACCAGGAAACCGTATCTGAAGATAATCACTCCCTGATTCTTGAAGCTGGGTTGGATAATCTGCGCAGCATTTTAAATGTAGGATCTATATTTCGCACAGCTGATGCAGTTGGGATGAGACATATTCATTTATTCGGAATTTCTCCCTCACCCATTCACCCCCGTATGCAAAAAACAGCATTAGGTGCAGAAGAATATTTGCCCTGGACACAATATTGGGATGGATTGGCGGCGGTTCGAGAATTGAGAAAAGATGGCTTTCTAATTGCAGCATTGGAAAAAACCAGAGAGGCGCAAAATCTTTTTACTTATTCTCTTCCATCAGATAAAAAAAAGGTATTGCTCGTGGCAGGAAATGAAAACACAGGCGTAGATCCGGGTATTCTGGCAGAAAGCGATTGTATTCTACATCTACCTATGCTCGGAAATAAAGAGTCGCTAAATGTGGCAAATGCATTTTCGGTAGCCGCGTACTGGTTCAGGTTTGGCTTTCAGACAAATTAGGAGAAAGCATGTTCGTTAATAAGAGGGTAATTGTTAAATCTCTCCTTCCCAGGGTGCTCATCCTTATCGTGGCAGCATGGAATATTCTATGCGCAATTCAATTTATTGTTTTTGCAAAAGATTACGCTCCCAGTTTTGACCTTACCCCAGATATAACCGGGAAAGCCGTCATTCAATCTATTGGGGTTTTGTTCATCATGTGGAATATTCCCTACATATTTGCGATCTTTCACCCCCATAAATGGTTTATTCTACTCATTTGCGCCCTTCTGATGCAGCTTACCGGTTTGATTGGAGAAATCTGGATAAAAAGTCAATTGACACTTTCGTATAACATGGTTTCATCTATTCAACGATTTATTGTATTTGATGCCATCGGTCTGGTGTTAATTTTTACTTCGGCTTTGTTGGTTTGGGCTCATCGGCGGAATCATGAAATTTGACACCTTGATTTCCACTTCAGCATTGGCAGAAAATATCAATAACCCTGATTTTTTGATTATTGATTGCCGCTTTGTATTGTCTGATCCAGCAGTAGGTTATGAATATTACAATGAGGCACATATCCCTGGAGCCTACTACGCGGATCTTAACCGGGATTTATCTGGATTACTCCATCTTCATAGCGGACGGCACCCCCTCCCTGACGAAAATGTATTTATTAATAATTTGCAGGCATGGGGTATACACCCAACCACACAGGTAGTTGCATATGATGCAGATGGCGGGGCAATGGCAGCCGGAAGATTATGGTGGCTATTACGGGCTTATGGTCATGAAAAAGCAGCAGTTCTTGATGGAGGTATAGGAGCCTGGATCAATGAAGGGAATGAAATTTATAACCATACCCCTCTCGCCAGAAGTTCCTCGGTTGCACATTATAAATTTAACACAAACTGGATGTTGGATCTGCCGCAAATGGAACAAATTATAAAAGCAGATGATTGGCTTGTTCTTGATGCAAGAACGGAAAACCGCTTTCACGGGCTTGATGAAATAATTGATGTTTCTGGTGGTCATATCCCCGGGGCTTCAAATTTGCCTTATACAAAGTGCTATACCCCGGATGGGCATTTTTTATCTAAAGAACACCTTATTAATTTATACTCCACATTCTTGTCTGATCAACAATCCAGTAAGAAAACGGTTGTTTATTGTGGATCTGGTGTCACCTCTGTTGTTCATGTACTGGGAATGATATATTGTGGATTAGACCGACCTTTCCTTTACCCGGGCTCCTGGAGTGAATGGATTATTGATCACCGTCATGAAATTGCAGTAAAGTAGTCCCTGCGCATAAATTTTCCCAATCATTCTTGACGAATACCCAAATTATGCTATACTGTGGTATAGTATATTACTCCAGGAGCTTATTCAACTATGCCTTTATACGAATACCGGTGCCTGACTTGCGGAAAAGAATTTGAGAAATTGGTCAGTTTTTCTGAAGCGGATGCTGGTCATATTTGCCCAGAATGCCAAAGTGATTCCACAATCCGGAAAGTCTCCACCTTTGCATCATCCGGTTCTTCCTTTGGTAATTCAGACAGCACATCCAGTTGCTCAGGTGGCGGCCGGTTTACCTGAGGTTAACAACAACCGCCGTGAGCGGTAAATGAAAGATACCTACATGATCAGCGAAGAACATAAGAAAACTCTACAGCAACGTTTGCGACGCATCGAGGGACAGGTTCGGGGAGTCCAAAAAATGATTGATGAGGATCGAGACTGCCGGGAAATTGCGCAGCAACTCCAGGCAATCCGCTCAGCAGTTAAATCTACCAATCAGGACTTAATTCAGACTTACCTGAAAGAGTGCATTCCGCATGATCAGGATTCAGAAATAAAGCTCGAAGAAATCACAAAAATTTTTACATACCTGGATTAGGGAAGGAAATTATGGCATCCTCGACAGTCCGCTGGGTTACCGGCAAACAGTTTATCGGAACAGACTCATCAAACCATTCCGTTGTGCTTTCGACCACAGCCGAAGGTGTAGGTATGAAGCCTTCAGAGCTTTTGTTGGTAGCGCTTTCATCGTGTACAGCTGTTGATGTGGTTGAGATATTAGAAAAGAAGAAAATAAAAATTCAAAGCCTGATAATAAAAACGAGTGGAGAGCAAGATGCAGATCCACCCTGGACTTTCCGAAAAATTCATATACATTATGAGGTTTCGGGTATCGGTTTGACAGAAAAAGCTCTCATGCAGGCAATTGAACTGTCAGAAACCAAATACTGCTCCGTAGCATCCACAATTCGTGGTGTAGCAGATATCACTACTTCATTTGAAATCATCCAGGAAAAATAAGAAAATATATTCTCACCATAATGCTAACTCCTCTGTTGGGGAGTTTTGATTTATCTCACTTTTTCGTACGCAGAATGTCATCAATTCTGTATACTTCATTCCCTTCTTTCCTGTTTCTGTATTTAAGGAAAGCGAAAATGTTGTATACTTGATTTCTGACACCCCAAAAATTAATAAGGGGCACACCCTTTCCATTATTTTTCAGGAGGAACTTGTGAAAGAGGACATTCTCAACAGCTTAATGAAACCGAAGAGCCTGGCAATTATCGGCGCATCCACAAAACCGGGCAAAATTGGATACACCGTAATCAAGAATCTCATCGACAGCGGATACGCGGGTAAAGTTTACCCAATCAATCCTGAAGCCGATGAGATTCTTGGTTTTAAAGTGTATAAATCAGTTCTTGACGTTCCAGGCGAAATAGATGCTGCAGTTATCACAATCCCTGCGAAAGTAGTGATCCCATCGGTTGAAGAATGTGGTCAAAAAGGCGTTAAAGCTCTCATCGTTATCACATCAGGATTCAGCGAGACCGGTAATAAAGATTTGGAAACCCAACTGGTTGACCTCGCCCACGAAAAGGGTATGTGCGTCCTCGGTCCCAATATTGTTGGCACCTTATCCAATTCTGATAATTTGAATGCGTCCTTTGCACCATTCCTCCCCCTCCAAGGGAAAGCCTCCCTGCTCACTCAAAGTGGAGCATTACTAATCGCTATTGATGCTGCAACTTATACTCGCGGTGTCGGTTTCGATAAACTTGTTTCTCTTGGCAACATGGCAGATGTTGACTTCGGAGATTTGATTAAATGGCTTGACAACGATCCCAATACGAATTGTATCTGCCTGTATATTGAAGGGATTAAAGACGGACGAAAATTCATGGAAGCATGCCAGAATAGCAACACGCCAGTCATTGCCTTAAAATCTGGTGTTTCTGCTCATGGTGCCGCCGCTGCTGCTTCGCATACGGGATCACTGGCAGGTTCAGGAAAAGTATATGATGCCGCATTCCAACAGGCAGGTGTTGTCCGTGCATCGGACTTGAATAATCTATTCGACCGCACACTGGCATTATCCTTACAGCCCCCCATGAAAGGTGAAAACCTGCTGGTTCTCACCAATGGTGGTGGTGTGGGTGTTCTGGCTACAGATGCAGCAGAACGCTACGGTGTACCTCTGAAATTTGCTCCACTAGATGTTCAGGATGAATTAAAGAAACATATGCCAGAGTATGGGTCAGCTAAAAACCCGGTTGACATGACCGGTATGGCAGGCAACGATTGGTATTATGCAACTACAAAATTCGCTTATGGGCATAAATGGACCGATGGTTTAGTCGTTCTCTATTGCGAAACAGCTCAGACGAATCCACAGGAAATCGCTGAATCCATAGTTCGGGCAATGAAAGATTCAGGAGTTTCCGGTAAACCACTGACTGTATCCTTCGTAGGTGGAGAGAAATCTGACAAAGCGATGCGCTGGCTGGTTGAGAACGGTATCCCCGCATACAACGCTCCTGACCTGGCAGTAAATGCTATTGCAACGCTGCACGAATTTGCCTATATGAAATCCATGATGGAAGATGGTGTTCCCCCCTGTGATGCCGAAGGCAGTAAACTTGGCAGAGAAATTATCTCGAAAGCCAGAGCTGATGGTCGCGATGCACTCACAGAGGTGGAGAGTAAAGCCCTCTTTGCAGCATATGGTTTGCCAGTTGCTCCAACCGTTTTAGCCAAAACTGAAGACGAAGCCGTTGCCCAGGCTCAAAAAATCGGCTATCCGGTTGTAATGAAAATTGTTTCACCTCAGATTTTGCACAAATCTGATGCAGGTGGTGTGAAGGTCAACGTAAAAGATGAAGCAGCAGTACGTGATGCTTTCAAAGTAATTCTGGAAAACGCCAAGAAGTATAAGGCAGATGCTGATATTCACGGAATTGCAGTTCAGGAAATGGCACCCTGGGGAACTGAATGTATCGTTGGTTCAGTCAATGACGCGACTTTCGGTCCGACAATCATGTTCGGATTGGGTGGTATTTTTGTTGAGGTACTCAAAGATGTTACCTTCCGCGTCGCCCCGGTTTCAGCAGGTCAGGCAGCAAAAATGATTTCTGAAATTCGCGGTGCTCCAATCCTGGCTGGTGTTCGTGGTGAGGCTCCGCGAGACCGCAAGGTATTGGCAGACATTCTCTGCAAGTACTCCACCATGGTTTATGACCTTTCTGACGAAATCAGTGAAACTGATGCGAATCCTGTGCTTGTTTATGAAGAAGGCAAGGGTGTAACAGTAGTTGATGCCCGTGTTATCTTAAAGAAGAAAGCTTAGTAATATAAAAACCACACAGACGTCCCGGTTGATCATTTCACCGGGATGTTTTTCATTAACACGACTGTATAATAGATAAAAGGTGAAGCATGAGTTCAAAAATTATATCTATTTATCAAGTCCATGGTCACATGGAAGGCGAAATTATAAAGACCTATCTTGAAGCGCATGGAATTCCAACCGGTCTTGCACAGGAGAGCGCCGGTATGACGTATGGTTTAACTTTTGGATCTCTCGGTAAAGTAGATATTTTGGTGAATGAAGACGATGCACCACAGGCACGAAAATTACTGGATGATTACGAAACCGGAAAACTAATCCCAGAATAAACTAATACAATATTTATTGGGTTATCAGGTTCTTATCCCTAAACCAATTGACCATATCTTGAATTGATTCTCGAATACCCCGGGGATTGTACCCTAATTCATGTGTTGCTTTCTGGTGAGTAACAATCGAGTTACTCTGGATTGTACTTAATGAATATGGCGTAAGGTGGGCTCGTTGATGAGTCAGCCGGCAATATGCCGGAGAAAACTGAGCGGCAAGTTTTGCCAGTGGAAAGGGCACATTGATGATGGGAATATTTCTACCCGCACTACGACTGGCAACAAGAAGTATCTCTTTAATGGCGATATACTCCCCCGAAAGTATATAGATCTCACCGGATGAGCCTTTTTCTGCTGCCATTATCAATCCACGGGCAACATCTCTGACATCTACAAAGTCATAGCTGCCTTTCACTGAAAATGCAACCGCTGAATAAATCATACTTTCCACCAGTGAACCAATCTCTGATCGATTAAAATCATATGGACCTAAAACACCGGTAGGGCATACAATGATGGCGTTAAAACCATTTTCCGCAGCATCAACAACAATCTGTGAAGCCATCGCCTTCGATTTATCATAATCACCCATGACATGATCTGGATTAAATGGAATAGTTTCATCAATCGTAATGCCGTGATCTACGCTTCCGAGCGCATGAATAGAACTTACATAAATAAACTTATTTACCCCTGAATTCTGCGCTTCACTTAATACATTTTTCGTGCCTTGTACGTTGACGGTAAAGAGTTTTTCTTTATCACCGGGAAGGATAGAGATCATGCCTGCCAGATGGTAAACACAATCCACACCCTGCATCGCGAGAGATAACGATCTGGAATCAAGAATATTCCCATATACAATTTCGATATCCAGCCCCGAGAGTGAATTTAGTGAATCATTAGGCAGGACAAAAGCTCTCACTTTTTCATTTTTTGCTAATAATTCCCGAATCAATACATTTCCAATATGACCAGTTGCTCCAGTCACTAAGTTCAACATAAGTATCCCTTTCATTGAAATGGTATATTCTTTTTATCAACTCATTCCGGAAACTAAAAGTGAAAGCAAACATATGACTTGCGTCATATGTTTGCTAGAGACTCTGCTTAGCAGATTACTTTCTTTTCACTGGATAAGTTTTATGGATTGGGAAAACACCTTTTTCCAATGACCGGATGTCTTCAACCGTGATGAATGCTTTTGGCTGATTGCGGTGGATGATTTCCAACGCCTGTTGTGCATCTTTGCGATTGACAACTGTAAAAATCAGGCGAACTTCTCCGGTTGATCCTTCAGCGCGGATTTTTGTAACACCAAAGCCGGCAGCAATCAATTCTGCAGCAACCTCATCCCCACCTTTTTGAATAATGGTCCGGATCAGAACTGAACCCAAAGCCATTTTTTCTTCTACATACATACCAACAAAATTCCCCACTGCGAAACCGGCGGCGTATCCAATATAGGCAAATATATTTGAGAGATGCTGCACAATCTGACCTACTGCGACAATCCAGATAAATACTTCTACGAATCCAAGGAGTGGAGCAATTTTGCGCTGTCCGCGGTTGATCAGGATAATCCGGATCGTGCCCAACGTAACATCGCAAATTCTTGCCAGAAATATGATTAACGGAAGAATGATATACGCATAATAATCCATTCAGATTAACCTCATACCATGATATTACCCATGGATGTATTTATTTTCTTAGTCCCTTCAGACAAGATACCCGTATTTATGCAATTTATTATCGTCTATATTTTAAGAAAAATCAGCTTAATACAGTATTGTATAAAAGCTGATTAACATAATTTCGAAGATAGATACTTAATTCTCTGTCAGTTTACCTTCATTGACATAGTAAGTCAGCTCGCCGACACTCAGGTTATTGATGCCCAATTTATCGAGGGTTCTTCCTTTCCTCCAGTAATCTGTCCGGTGAATGATACAAGCTAAACGGATGATTGAATCCATGCCACGCACAGAAACACCGTAGCGTTCACCCAGAGCAGCGATTGGCACCAAACTCATGGGGACATCTTCAAAGATATAGCGGTGATTCAAGGTTGCAGGCGCTTTAATCCCATAGTAACCTGGTTGATTATGAACTGCCTCATGAAGATCTTCTCCGATGGTATTGTAGGCAAGTTTTAACCAGTCCAAAGCAGTTCTACCCCTGATACCCAGGGAGGCTGCGACAGTAACTCTTTCGCGGTCAAGGACCTCCAATACACGTGCAACCGAGGGAGTGACCCCATCAATATAAAATTCAAAATCTCCATGTGTAGATTCGATCCTTCCTGCATTTAAGAGGGTCAGGGAGGGATGAAATATTGCGCCCATATTATTTAATCCCGTCTGCAATACATTTACGCCATCAATGTATTGTGGATATGCTTCATGTATCATATCCAGAACCATGCGAGTTCTTGTTGCAGGCAGTGCAGCCAGGGGAACTGCTTCTTTAATCCTGAAAATACGCGCCTGTGCAGGTCCATCAGACCGGGAGGCATAGATAAAAGTCTCAGCCTCTGCCACCGTAACATCTGCTTCACAGTTGTTATCCTTGAGAACTTTAGCGACTTCAATCGCCCCGCAAGTCCTTCCGGGATGAAGAACAATAACCTGCCCATCTTTAAGGAATGGGGCACAGACTTTAGCAACATCTGCATGGGCAGAGGATGGAACCACTACCATAATCAGGTTCACTCCTTCGAGTGCTTCTTCCATATTATTGGTTACGCGATTTAAACGTGCAAATCCACGAGGTCCATTCTCATAACTTTCGAGATCTATTCCGCCTAATTCTTTGATTGCATAAATGTGGTCTTCAGATCTGTTGTAAAGATTTGTGGGAAATCCCATCAATGCCATGTGAGCAGCCATTGCTTTACCGCCGTGTCCGGCTCCAATTACACACATTTTAATTTTGTCACTCATATCGAATCTCCATTCTTAAAGCCATTCTTTCAGGCGGGTTGTCTCATCGATGGGTTTATTATCATCGCCTACTGCTACACAGGCACCTTGTAGAATTCGGGTATGGATTTTCCCCCGAGCAAAAGGATTATTGCGTAATTGTGGTGCATCCATGATACCCACTTCCACAGCTTTTGTAAGTACTTTGGGGTTTGTAAACGGATCGCCTTGTGATGCTTTTGCCAGGTTGGTTATCGCCTTCAATGTAATCTTTGCTTCTCTGATGATTTCATTTTTTCTCGCCTGAACCTTTGGGTCTGCGAGAAGATCTGGTGCACCTTGTATTGCATTATCAATCGCTCTTGAAGCGATTTTAGCTGCGGTAATTACATCTGCTCCGGTGGCAGCATGATGCGCTTCACTGTGTCCGACCACATGAACAATATGCGGCTTTAATGCCATCTGCAAATAAACTGAAGAAGCCAGATGACCCATCGCTTCGGCTTCATCTACCGGATAACTTAGTAATCCGGTACGGGTCTGTTTCCAAATTTTAAAGTTACTGTCTTCCAGTGGGTGGATTAAATCCAAGATTGCAGCCATTTTCGCCAGGTCATTTGCATCAGACTGATCAGGTGGACTGTTAAACATTAATTGTGCAATGTAATTTTTTACTCCAAAGTGTTTGGCATTATACGCCGCCAGGTAAGCACTAACAGCAAATACTACATCCGGTGCATCACGCATACCCCAATGGTGGGGTTCATTCAGTTCTACTGGAATATCCCGTTCACCATACCAATTCATCACATTTTGATGTTCGATAATCGATCCCTCTAAATCCCATGGTCCTCTGCCATCCATCTGATTGAACCAGAAAAGAGGAATGGCACACCAGGCATTGTTAATTGTTTCGATATACATCTCAGCCAGGCGGATAAAATCATCCGTTCCTGAATAAGTTCGCATCAGCGGATAATTCCCTTTTCGGGATGCCTGGTAGAGATTTTCGTAATCTTCTCTGCTGCGAACCGGTACTCCGCCTGCGCCGCGTGATGACGGATTCTGACGTTCAGGATGGAAAAAGTTCTCCTGCGCATCCTGGTCAATGCCAAGTGAGATCACATCCAATACTCCACTTTCTGCAATCTGGTGGATTCCTTCCAGTGATAATTCCATAGTTGGTAAGCCGAAATGATGGCGAATAATTGGATATGGTTGTTTCCATAAAATTCGATCGATGGCTTTCTGCGGCGGAATTAGATTCTTACCGGCGCCCTGAACTTCGCCTCTCAAGTAGCTTAACGTAATTTCTGGCTTTTCTCCTCCGCTAAATACTTTTTCGAATAATGGGAATTTTTCGGCTTTTTCAGCCAGGGGCGGTGTTCCACCAAAAGCGAACCGTACACCTGCCCTAAAGAGGTCATCCATTTCTTCTGCAAGTTCACCAAAAAGTTTCTCTCCATTTTCTGGTGTTAATCTGTATGAGACAGCGACAAGGTCAGCATTGTGTTGCCGGGCTGACCTGGATATTTCTTTTACGGGGACTGCCGGTCCGAGGTAGATTACCTTCCACCCGGTTTGTTCAGCCAGATTCATGAACCGGTTAATGCCGGCTACATGGACACAATCTCCCATTGCTGCCGCAATCATCGTTTTTGATTCCATAATTCCTCCTTTCAAGGGAGCCGTTTACTCACTTATAAGACCCAAATAATCTCTAGTTTATGAGTAGTTAGACCATGTATATTTATTTATATTTTGTGCTGCTAAAAATTGCTTGCTATAAGATCTAAACGCCTGATATGCAGACGTTTGATCAATCATCTACTCGAATTTTGTATAGAACCTTACTAACAAATGAGTAAAAATATTATACACGAAAATCGGGTACTCTTTCCACTCGAATAAGTGAAGGTAGTTTGACGTAACGCTCTCATTAGTTTAGAATGACATCCGCGCATTATACAAGCGCAGGAGATTATCGTGGCAGCATCATCAACTGTATATGATTTAAAAAATTCCATATCTAAAAACCGATTACTTGGGTTATGGCGAATGCTTTCTGGTTTTCGCTGGCTCTACCTGGCAGCTACGGTCGCGGTTGGGATCTCAGCATTATCCAAAACAGGCACTTACCTGCTTTTACGATATTTCATTGATAACGTTTTATCACCAGGTCATTACAATCTTATCCCATGGGTTGCTGCGGGCTTTATCGGTCTTGCTGTTGTAGAAGGCGGATGCTCCTTCATCAGCGGATCATTGGCAGCAAAAACAGCGGAAGGTGTGGTACGGCGTTTACGCAATTACCTTTTTGACCACATTCAACGATTAAGCTTTAGCTACCATGCAGAAACCGCCACTGGTGAGCTTATTCAAAGGTGTACGTCTGATGTGGATGCAATGCGCCGCTTCTTTGCAGATCAGGCAATAGCGGTTGGACGCATCATTCTACTATTTACCATCAACTTTATCGCTATGTTAAATCTAAATCAGAAGCTGGCCTGGATATCCATCATAGTGATTCCAATTATTCTGATTGTTTCAATGTACTTTTTTAAAAAAGTTACTGCTGCTTATGAGGCGTATCAGGAACAGGAAGCTACGCTTTCCACAACGCTGCAAGAGAAGCTTACAGGTGTTCGGGTAGTTAAGGCTTATGCCAGGCAAGACTATGAAATTGCCAAGTTTGAAGCGGATAACGCCGAAAAATATAAACGGGGTAAAAGGCTTAACAAAATGCATTCCCTTTTTTGGCCAATCTCTGACACTTTGTGTGGTATGCAGCTATTGGCTGGATACTATATTGGTGCGATGATGGCAATCAATGGAGAGATTACTGTTGGCACTTACCTGGCATATGCAGGACTGGTGGTTTATCTGATATTCCCGATGCGCAACCTGGGTAGGCTCATTGTTCAAGCCTCCACCGGTATGGTTTCTTACCAGCGCGTAACCCAGATCATCTCTCAGGAACGGGAAGACCTTGATTATGCGGAATATATTCCAGACGGTAATATCAAAGGTGAAATTACTTTTGAGAATGTGGGATTTGCCTATGAGAAAGACCACGATATATTAAAAGGCATTTCTTTCCACATAAAACCCGGGGAAATTGTAGCTCTCTTAGGCTCCACAGGATCAGGAAAAACATCCCTTGTAAATTTATTACCCCGCTTCTATGATGCTGCTGAAGGTACCATCAAGCTAGATGGTGTAGATATTCGCAAATACTCCCGTAGATTATTACGAGAGCAAATTGGTATCGTAGAACAGGAACCATTCTTATTCTCGAGAACAATATTTGAAAACATCACCTATGGCGTAGGGAGGGAAGTATCTCCTGAAGAGGTATATGAAGCTGCCCGTTCTTCTGCCATTCATGATGTGATTGAGACTTTCCCCAGCGGGTATAAAACCCTTGTTGGGGAAAAAGGGGTTACCCTCTCTGGCGGACAGAAACAGAGGGTTGCTATTGCCAGAACATTACTGAAAAATCCCCGAATTCTGATACTCGATGATTCTACTTCAGCAATAGACCTCGAAACCGAATCTGTAATTCGAGCAGCTCTTGATAACTTAATGAAGAACCGCACTACCTTTATCATCGCTCACCGCATCCAGAGTATTATGGGAGCAAATTTGATTCTGGTATTTGATAAAGGGAAGGTTATCCAGCGAGGAACGCACAAGGACCTCATAAAAACAGATGGCATGTATAAAAAGATATTTGATTTACAAACACGCATCGACGCTGCACTTGAGAAGGAAATAAAACATGTCGGATTATGAAGAATTTGATGAAGAAGATTTTTCTTCATCCTTTACACAACAGACTTTTCGCCGAATTGTTGAGCTGATAAAACCACATTACCGGTCTTTCATCACATTTCTATTAGCCATCGCATTTGTATCCATTTTGGATGGGTACTTTACATTCTTAAGCAAAAGGATCATTGATGAAGGAATTGTTCTTAAAAATGTTCCTGTGCTTCAACAACTATTATTGCAATATGGTGGACTACTTCTTGTTCAGGCTCTGTTAGTATTTGTATTTATTTTTGTTGTATCCATGCTAGGTGAAAAAATTCGTTACGACTTACGTAACAGGATGTTTACTCACCTGCAGGAACTTTCATTAAGTTATTACAGCAAAACACCAGTTGGCTGGATGATGTCTCGGGTTACCTCGGATTCTGAAAGAGTGTCAGATATGATCACCTGGGGTTTGCTTGATTCCACCTGGGCAGTAATTAATGTGGCAACATCCGCTTACTTTATGCTTCGCATCAACTGGAGGCTGGCATTAATTGTAATTATCATCATCCCTATTCTTGTTTATGCTGGTATTGAAATCAGAAAAAGAATACTTGTCCAATTTAGAAGGGTTCGGAAGATAAATTCAAAAATTACTGCATCATTCAATGAAAATATTACCGGAGTGAGAATTGTAAAAGCTCTGGTCCGGGAAGAAGAAAACCTGAATGAATTTAAAATCCTTACTGGAGATATGTACCGCTCAGGCTTCCGCGCTGCATGGCTTTCTGCATTATTTTTGCCAGTAGTGCAAATCATCAGCTCACTCGCACTTGCTGCTGTATTGTGGTATGGAGGTTACCAGGTAGCTCCGGGTTTCATCACCATCGGAGGTATCCAGGCATTTGTTTCATATATTGTCTTCATGATGTGGCCTATTCAAGACCTGGCAAGAGTATATGCAGAATTACAGCATGCTATTGCATCGGCAGAACGGATTTTCTCCTTGATAGACGCCATACCAGATATTCAGGAAAAACCAGATAGCTTGAATCCAGGTTCTATTATCAGTGAAATTGAGTTCGATCATGTTGATTTCTTTTATGAATCTGAGAAACCCGTGTTACACGATTTTTCGCTGCTAGTCAAACCCGGAGAAAAAATAGCCCTGGTGGGACCCACCGGGGGTGGAAAAACAACGATTGTCAACCTGCTCTGCCGGTTTTATGAACCAAGAAATGGCACGATCCGGATTGGTGGTATAGATTATCGAGATATCTCATTAAATTCTATCCAATCGAGGATTGGCGTTGTGCTGCAAACTCCACATCTATTCTCTGGCACTATTCGTGAAAATATCAGGTATGGAAGGCTCAAAGCCAGTGATACCGAGGTTGAAAATGCTGCAAAAGCTGCTGGCGCACATGAATTCATCATGACACTCGAAAAGCAGTATGATCAGGAGGTCGGTGAGGGTGGCAACCAGCTTTCTGTTGGTCAAAAACAGCTCATCAGTCTAGCACGCGCTATTTTAGCAAATCCAGAGATATTCATTATGGATGAAGCCACCAGTTCTGTCGATACATTAACTGAAGCGATGATTCAGAAAGGTATGGAAACCTTAACGGAAGGAAGGACAAGCTTTATCATCGCTCACCGATTGTCCACGATTAAAAGAGCCGATAGGATCTTATATATTGATCAGGGTAAAATTCAGGAATCCGGTACACATCACGAATTGTTGAGTAAACGCGGTCATTATTATCAGTTATATACGCAGCAATTTATCAGAGAATCTGAGGAAAAGTTAGATCTAGAAATCAGCAAGTAATCTAATATTCAGGATAGAATCAATCTATCAAGCTTAATGTATTAACCAGTAAGAGAGTATTGTGTTTCTTTATCATTGGTTTACACACCCCAACATTGGACCTGAGGTCAAGAAGAAAAATTTCCTCTTTGTCCAAATAGATGCTATTGGAATCGGTCTGGCAAATGCAGCTGCGCCGTTTCTTCCTGTATTTTTAACGCGATTGGGGGCATCCAATTTTCAGATTGGTTTGCTGACTTCCATGCCGGCGCTCACCGGATTAATACTGGCAATTTTTGTTGGTCGATTCCTTCAAACCAGGAATAACATTGTTCCATACTTTAGTGCAGCAAGACTTTTAGTAGTCCTTTCATATGCTTTAACCGGAATTGCCCCTTTTGTGATTCCCCGGGAATATCTAATATTCGGGATTTTATCGATTTGGGCTGCTGCCACCTTGCCACAGACTATTGTCAGCATATTATTCAGTGTGGTTATGAGTCAGGTGGCTGGTCCAAAAGGACGGTTCGAACTAATGAGCCGCCGATGGTCGATCATGGGCTTTACTACGGCAATCGCCGTGGTAATTGTTGGTCGGGTTCTGGATCAAATTGGCTTTCCCATTAATTATCAGTTGGTATTTTTAGCGCTCTCCATTGGAGGGCTTATTAGTTTTTACTTTTCCAGCAAATTGGAACTGCCACCCAACCAACCAATTTTCATTGATAAAAGCAAGAAGGTGGGAGAATCGATTAAGGAATATTTCCTGTTAATCAACTCTGAGAAGCCATTCATACAATTTGCGCTGCGAAGGTTCATATTTCTTTCTGGAATATCTCTGGCAACTCCATTATTACCTTTGTTTTATGTCCGAACCCTTCAGGCTTCAGATACCTGGATAGGAATAATCAGTACTTCATCCACAGCAGTAATGATCATTGGATATTTTTTCTGGGTGAATAGGTCCCGAAGCAGAGGTACCCGAACTGTGCTCCTGTGGACAACTTTTGGTTTAGCGGTATATCCTGCTCTGGTAGCTTTTTCTGGCAGGGTAGAAATTGTTGCAGTTCTTGCAGGACTGGCAGGTATTTTCCAGGCAGGATTGGATCTAGTATTTTTTGATGAGTTGATGCGAACCATTCCACCCAGTTACAGTGCTACTTTTGTCTCTTTTGCCCAAAGCCTGCAGTATCTCTCAGCTGTATTATCTCCAATAATCGGTACCTACCTGGCAGACACAATTGGTTTACCCGGTGGTTTGTTGGTAGCTGCTTCTATCAGAATGCTTGCCTTCCTGTTATTTTTCACACAGAAATCAATTAAGACTGAACAATAAAAAAATCCCTGCATTATTGTTTCAAAAATATTCCATGATATACTAAATTTGTGTGGAATTTCAGGTGTGATGGGGTAATCTGATAAAAATATCAAGAGGAGGGTAAAGATGAAATTATCACCACCTACCAAATTAGTTTTCTGGATTTCAGTTGTTCTGGGTGTACTCGGTGTATTAGGTCAATTTGGCGTAATAGGCGCTCTGGCACCATTTGCATTCTGGTTTGTTCTTGTTGGGCTGGTCTTATTAGTATTAGGTAATTTACTTAAAGGTCTTTAAAAACATTTTTCAGATTATCCCTTTCCAGCCTACCCCTGATATATAGGGGTAGGTTTATTCTTCCGGCATCATTGTTATCATTATATTGGTATAATTCTCATCAACCTATTCGACTTAAGTGGGAGTGTAGATCCATGGAGAAACCCGCGATCTTAAATAACAACCATCAGGATGAAGCACAAAAAGTCAATGTTGGTCAACAAATCAAATCAATCAGAAAAGCAAGATCAATATCCCTAAAAAAGCTATCTCAAATGAGTGGTTTGAATATTAATACTCTTAGCCTGGTTGAAAATGGGAAGATATCTCCTTCTGTAAATACACTCTATCAGATTGCCAATTCACTTGGGGTACCCATTGTTGCTCTCTTTCAATCGGAAGAAAATTTGAGCAGAATTGTTTTTACTAAATCATCTTCGACAACGAAAGAAGAATTCAGTGAGAGCTTGCTCGAAAACTTAAGTCAGAAATACTTCAATCTCTCTATTCAATCTTTTCGTATTACTCTAAAACCGGGTGAATCTGTTTGTAACTCTCCGGCTGAACACCCTGGTCATGAATATATCTACTGCCTTCGGGGTAAAATCAAATACACCATTGAAAATCAAGTATTTATTTTAGAACAAGGCGATAGCCTGATATTTGAATCCACACGTCCGCATTGCTGGGAAAACGGTTCTAGTGATGAGTCTCAATTCTTGTTGATTGTGCATCAGGATGAGTTCGATCAAAGCGTGATATCAAAACATATCATGCCAATGTCGGTTTCAGTAATTTGAATTTCAAAAGTAATAGTCAAATATGTTTCAACGATATGAGTTAGAACCTATTGGAACCATCCATACTCCCTTTTCCAATACTGATATTGATATTATGCCTATACAATCGGCCAGGTCTAAGATACCCGGTTCAGTAATTATTAAGGAAGAATACCAAGAAGGGCTTCTTGACTTAGATGGTTTTTCCTACATTATCTTGTTATATACATTCCATAATTATGGAGAAGGTTTTCAACTGAAAGTTAAGCCTTTTCTGGATGACAACTATCATGGCATTTTTTCAACCAGATATCCAAACCGCCCTAACCATTTGGGAATATCTATTGTCGAATTAGTATCGGTTCAAAGTGGTCAACTGGATTTTATTGGGGCTGATATGCTTGATGGCACCCCCTTAGTTGACATCAAACCTTATATTCCTGAATTTGATAGTTTTGCTCCGAAAAATACCGGATGGTATACAGATAGAAAATATAAATAAAATTGCTATACTAATATATACATAATAATGGCAATACAAGCACCCGTTAAGAAAGGAGAACTTATGGTGGAAAAAGGTGAAGGTTGCGTAAAACCATCCAAAGGACCGATTGCCATTGAAACGGTCGCCGCAGAACAAACTAATTTACCGTTAAAGGAGGCCCCCAAGATGCTTGCTAAAGTAGGTAAACCAGCGCCAGATTTTGAACTATCTGCTCTGGTAGGAAATGGCTTCAAGAATATTAAGTTGTCAGATTATAAAGGAAAATGGATTGTCATTTGCTTCTATCCAGGCGATTTCACCTTTGTCTGACCTACCGAATTGTCGGCAGTTGCCGTCAAATATAAAGAATTACAAGATATGGGGGTTGAAGTCTTTGCGATGAGCACAGACAGCAGATTCTCACACAAGATATGGCAAGAAGAAGAATTATCCAAAATGGTCCCGGGTGGTGTCCCGTTCCCACTTCTATCTGATGCTGGCGGGCGAGTTGGAACCGTTTATGGTGTTTATGATGAAGAAGCAGGGGTTGATATCCGCGGTAGATTCATTATTGACCCTGACTTTGTAATACGAGCAATGGAAGTAATAACCCCCGAAGTAGGTCGTAATGTATCAGAACTAATCCGGCAGGTAAAAGCTTTCCAGCATGTAGTAAAGACTGGAGAAGTGACTCCTTCTGGATGGCAGCCTGGCAAACCAACCCTCACACCTGGTCCAGACCTCGCTGGTAAGGTATGGAAAATCTGGAAACCAGATGATGCATTTTAATAATCCAATCTAAATAATCGGGTGCTTTTTGTAAACAGGCTACCAAATGGTAGCCTGTTTCTTTTTATTCTCTGACTGGATACTTTGGTGAAACACTATCAAAACAAGCTCTTACTTTTTCGTAAACCACTCCTACGGAAAGTCCAAGTATTTTATCACCTGCTTCAATTGTTACACTTCCATTGGGAATTACAAAATCTCCTCCACGAGAGATGAGTACCACCAGGTATTCTTGGGGGAGTTTTAATTCATAAATTGCTTTACCGATAACCCACGAATCTGGCTTAATGACTATTTCTTGCAGTTGACCTTGCCACTCTTGCCCTGAAACTGGTTCAATCGGATAATTTGTGACATCATCTGGTTCTGATGCTACTTTGAGTAATTTTGCCACCTTAGGAATGGAAGTTCCTTGAATTAATACGGATGTCATGACTACAAAAAAAAACTACATTGAAAAATACATCCGAATTGGGCAACCCCATAATCCGTGGATAGATGGCGAGAATGATAGGAACGGCGCCCCTTAATCCTACCCATGAAATGAAGATTCTTTCAGATGCATTAAATTTTGATGGTAAAAGTAACAACCATACCGCAACAGGACGGGCAACCACAATAAGCATCGTTGCGATACCCAGAGCAGGAAGCCAATATGTAATCATCTTTGAAGGAAAGACCAGTAATCCCAGGACCAGGAACATGGTAATCTGCATCAGCCAGGCAAGCCCATCATAAAAACGGATCATACTCTTCTTGTGCAAGAAGTCAGAACGACTCATTGTCAGACCCGTGATATATACAGCCAGAAATCCGGAACCTCCAATGAGATTTGTGATTCCATAAGCAAACAAGATGACCCCGATAGATAATACTGGATACAAGCCTGAATACCCCAGTTTCATCTTGTTGATAGCGAATAAGGCGACCTTGCCGATCACGATTCCGGTCATCAACCCAAATCCTAATTGAAGAATCAATGCAGGAATTTGGCTGGTTGGAGAGAGCATTGGATTTTGGATCAATCGGGCAAATGTTATTGTCAAGAGAACTGCCATTGGATCATTACTACCCGATTCGAGCTCAAGCAGTTGTTTTAGATTTCCAGGCAGGTATACACCTCTTGAGCGCAGTATTGAAAAGACTGCGGCAGCATCTGTGGATGAGACAATCGCACCGAGGAGAAAGCCCTCATACAAAGATAAATTCAAAATCAGGTGGGCAAAAAATCCAAGTATCAAGGCAGTTGCCAATACTCCCAGCGTAGCCAGAGTTGCTCCAGCAGGCAGCACCTGCCGAAAAAAAGCCCAGGATGAATCTAGCCCACCTGAAAAGAGAATAACAATTAATGCAATTGTTCCGAGGGTCTGGGCAAGGTATGGATCATCGAAATATATCCCCCCGATCCCTTCTGATCCTGCAAGCATCCCGATAATCAAAAAGATAAGCAGCGCCGGAACACCCAGTCTATCAGATACCTTGCTGGCAACGACGCTTAATATCAATAAGACTGCTCCACCTACCAGGTAGTATTCAATCATTGCTCTTCACCAATCCGTTTATCATTGAAACTACCTCATAGTAAGTTAATCATGTGCATATTTGTCAATTCTAAAAATGCTTACCTGAATCTAACTGAATTTTTATCTTATGTTTATTCATAATTTTACATGATTTGGTACTCTATAAATCGCAAGGAGTGTAATGCAATTTTTGAGGCAGAAAAGTATTTTCATAAATCTGCTTATGGTTGTGTGTTTACTGACCATATGGTATTTTTTCGCGCCTGGAACCCTTGGTGGACGTGTAGAATATGTAATTGTTAATGGCAATAGTATGGAACCAGATTATCATAAAGGAGATCTGGTTATTATTGCAGAGGCTTCTAGTTATCAGGTTGGGGATGTTGTTACTTATCGGGATGATCAAATCGATGCTTATGTTATCCATCGGATCATCGGTGAAGATTCTGGCAGGTATATCTTAAAAGGGGATAACAATAGCTGGATTGATAATACCAGACCAGACCGCTCTCAGATACTGGGAAAACAATGGCTATTTGTTCCAAAAGCAGGGAACCACATCTTCTGGCTCCGTAAACCATTAAACATGACGCTGGTTACACTTATAGCAGCCGGAGGGCTATTTTTCACAGTGGTATTACAGAATGATCATGAAAAGAACAAGGCTAAAAGAAAACGTAAAAACGGATATCCGTTAGGTATTCTGGAGTATGTTCTATATTCTTTAAGTATTTTTGTGTTTCTTTTTCTTATTCTCACAATATTTTCTTTCACAAAACCATTATCAAAGAAAGCCCCACCCATACCATATCAACAAACAGGTGTTTTTTCATATAAGGCAAATGGATCTCCAACAGTTTATGATGATGGGCAGGTAGAAACTGGAGAACCCGTTTACCTGAAATCAGCCTGTGTTGTGGATTTCCAATATAGTTACTCTTTTAATGGGTCAGACCTTGAGTTTATTTCAGGGAATAATAAGTTATCGGCAATCATTCAAAATGACAAAACCGGTTGGAAAAAGACCATCGATCTTGCTCCCCAAACCGGATTTAATGCTGTAGCTTTCGTTAATAATGCCAGTCTGGATTTATGCAACTTGATATCGATGATCCGAGAAATTGAAGATGAAACTGGAGTCCGCACCAGTGTTTACTCTGTTTTTGTCCAATCGGATGTAGAAGTGGAAGGTAGATTATCAGGATTATTATTTAAAGATAAATATACCCAAGATCTAAACTTTAAGCTCGATGATGTGCAATTTTATCTGGCAGGAAATAGTTCTGATTCTAAGCCATACTATCTATATCGAGAGGGATCTCTTGATAATCCACTGATGGTTGAAAATGAGATCAATTTAGGCAAACTGAGTATAGATGTAAAAACGATTCGCGCAATAGCTATCATCGGCATGTTACTTTCATTGTTCAGTGTCATAATTCTCTGGCTATATATTGATCATCAATCCAAAGTTGATAAAGACGGGTACATCCGCCTAAAATACGGGCAATTAATTATAGAAACAGCAATTTCAGGGTGGGATAAGTCAATATTAGTCGTTGATGTGATCAATATTGATGAACTTGCAAAAATTGCCACCCGGCATAATACAATGATTTTGCATACTCTACGAGAAAATAAGCATTTCTATCTGGTTGAGAATGAGGGTACGGTTTACCGGTATTTTTATTCTGAGTAAGCTAGACAACTTTTTTTCTGCGTTAACGATCCCTGAAGATATAACCATAACAACATATCAACTAACCTTACAAAATTGTAAGGTTAGTTTAGTGTTAGGTGTTTTGTCCGATAAAGATTCATAACACAACAAGTCTTGATTAGCTAAACCGAATCGACTTGCCAAAAAACAGCATGGGATGATCCGGTTCAGGAAAGGGAGAAAGTAATGATCAAAAATATTAAGGTTCTCATCGTGCTCATGCTCGTATTTGTACTGATTGGCTCCACGTATGCTTTCGCAGCTGCAAACACCATCGCAGAAAATGCAGGTGGATATGCAACAGATGACGTAAGTGGGTATGCAGCAACGAATGTTGTTTACGATCTCAATGATGCAGATCCAACCCACTTAACTGCAGTAGAGTTGGATGTTGCCCCAATTGAAGTTGGCGCACCCGCTGCTGCTTTTGTAACCATCAGAACAGCTGGCACTAATGCATGGACAGCCTGCTCAAATACATCTGGTACTACCTGGAGATGCGAAACCACCGATACTATTGAAAGTGTCACCGACCTGGAAGTTGTTGCCTCCAGCAGCTTAAACCCGGCTGACTAATTTCAAGATCTATTTTCAATAAACGAGCCCTGGTTCAGTACCAGGGCTTATTGTTTAATGATTCAAAATATCTATTACTCCCATTCTTCCGGATTGTAATGACGTAATTTTTTCGTGATAGCCCTCCGTTTTTTTGAATCCACTCTGGCAGCACTGGCAGTTACCGATGGTTTGGTTTTCTTGCGATCCTTTGGTTTAATCATCGCCAAATTTATTAGCTTTACCAACCGCTGGATCGCATCCAACCTGTTCTTTTCCTGAGAGCGGTAGCGTTTCGCTTCGATAATCAGATCTCCATCACTGGATACTTTTCCACCCGCAATTTTAATCAGTCTTTCTTTAACTTCGAAAGGCAATGCATTACTGGATGGAAGACACCAGCGAAGTTGAACAGCCGTGGATACTTTATT
>CAZYOF010000016.1:0-69935 GCA_964648485.1 uncultured Leptolinea sp. | reverse complement strand
ACATGGAGGTATCAGTTGATAAAGCGTATGAAATGCGTGAAGCAGGTGCTTATATATTAGATGTACGCCAACCAGAAGAATGGAATGCTGCCCATATACCAGAGTCAACTCTGATACCGTTGGGGGAACTGAGCAGCCGTTTATCTGAAGTGCCCTCTGATAAAACGATTGTGGTTGTTTGTAGATCCGGTAACCGCAGCGCACAGGGCAGAGATATTCTTCTTAAAGCAGGATTTACCGATGTAACCAGCATGGCAGGGGGTATAAATAGCTGGATACAAAAAGGATACCCGACAATAACAGGTCCATAGACAAAAAATGAGCAGGCTGTTGCCTGCTCATTTTTTTATTGATTTGCTTAGTTAGTCATCTGTTTCATCTGGGCGTAACTTACGGAAAGCATCCTTGATAGGCAGGAACCCAAAGTTTAATTTTGGATTCATATCAAGTGGTTTTCCATAGTAATCTGTAAGCTCTCTTGCCGGGCAAGATTTCTGGGTGGCAAGAGATACCACAATCATGAAGATAATGGATGAGAAGAAGGCAACAAATGAGCCGATGTATACTGCATCCCAGAATGCACACCACCAGGCATCACTATATGTACCCATCTCAGCGGAGAATTCACAAACTGCTGCAGTGGATTGCCCACCGATACCAGTGTTAAAGAAGTAAACTGTCGCAAGCATCCATACAACGAAACCACCAACAAACGCTGCAACAGCACCATGCGAGTTTGCTTTTTTCCAATACATACCGAAAGAGAATGGAACAAACAAACCCACTAGCAGCAGGGTCCAGGCAACAACGGATAATTCATAAATCGTTTGTGCCCACATGGCAATTGAGAATCCAATTGCGGCGTTTACAACGACCATGATACGGGTTGCCCATAAGGCTTTCTTTCCTTCCAGCTTCTTCCCGGTAATGGCTGGGATTAGGTTTTCTGTAACAGCAGAGGCACCTGCCAAGAGGGAACTGTCTGACGTGCTCATCAAAGCGGACGTCAGGGCTGCAATAAATATTGCTGTAATGATTGGTGAGAGATAATCCATCGATGCTTTCACCAAAAGGAAGGAAGTATCTTCCAACCCCGGATGAAGCTTGAACATCATAATACCAATCAATGGTGACATGATGCCAAAGAATAGATACAGCACACCGGCGAAATACGATCCGTAAACGGAGGTTGCCTGATTGCGGGCTGCCATCGAACGCTGCATCAAGTCTTGGGTAGCGACAGAACCCAGACCGATAGCCATCCAGGCTGCCAGCCAGTACATCCAGCCGGTGATACCTGTATAACCAAGGTATCCCTCACCCGCAATTGGCAACAGGGTAAATGGGTCTGAAACATAAGTAGAACCCGCTCCTTCAAATAAACCAGGGAATCCTCCAACCTGACCTAGAACAGCAAGGAATACAAGTGTAATACCACCGGCTGTCAGGAACATCTGGAAGAAGTCCAGCAATGTATCTGCGAGCATACCGCCCATTGTCGTATATCCAGCAACAATGACAATGATAATAACCATACCTATCGTTGGATCTACGCCAAATAAACCTTGAACGATGGCGCCACCGGCAACGATCTGAGCACCAGTCCAGGAGAAGTAAGTCAACATCTGGGCGATCACTGCCAGAACGGTCATGGTTTTGTTGTAGCGGCGTTCAAAGAAATCTACAACGGTTAGATATTTTGCGCGGCGCATTAATCTAACAAAGAACACACCGGATAGGAAGAGACAACAGGCTGCTCCAAACGGGTCAAAAACAACACCCTGGAACCCATAATCATAAGCGGTTTCTGACGCACCCATGAGCGTCTCTGCGGCGAACCAGGTAGCCATAATGGACGCCGCTGACATATAGATAGGCAGGCGACGACCAGCAACGACATAATCAGCGTTATCCTGTACTTTACTACCTGCCCAAATACCTACGCCAAGCCTGATCAGGAAGAAAATAACGATAAACGTGACTACAAGCCATGCTGAATGATAAGTCTCAAGAACCATTGTTCAAATCCTCCTTAGAGTGGATCTGTGTAGATAATCCAATTACATGGTTTTTTGAATCTCTTTAAAAACATCCTCAAGACGATCGAGTACGGCATCGATCTGTTCATACGTAATGACCAACGGGGGCTCAATTCGAACTGTAACGGCACTAATCAGGGTGCCTGCAACCAGAACTCCCCGCTTGAACAGACCTGAAGCAACCTTGTACCCAATTTCTCCATCCACAAAGTGCATGCCTATGAGTAAGCCTTTTCCTGTAATCTTGGCGAGTATGCCCGGATATTTTTCCTTCAAGGCATTCAATTTAGGCATGATATAGTTCCCTTTTTCTGCAGCAACTTCCCACAATTTGTCCCGCAGGGTGACATTAATTGCAGCAATCGCCGCCGAGCAGGCAAGGGCTCCCCCGCCGGTCGTGGTTGTATGGATAAATGGATTTGGATCCATCATGCATTGCCAGATTTCTTCATTTGAGCAGAAAGTACTGATGGGCATGACACCACCGCCAAGTGATTTAGCTGTGGCGAGAATGTCTGGCTCCACACCCCAATGCTCCAGCCCCCACAATTTACCCGTGCGGCCCATACCTGTTTGAACTTCATCAGCGACCAGGAGTACTCCATACTTCTTTGTTATTTCCCTGACATTTGGCCAGTAATCATCAGGTGGTACGATTGCTCCAGCTTCACCTTGAATAGGCTCCAGTAACACTGCTGCAATATCCACCCCCACTTTTTGGCAAATATCCAGTTGTTGTTCAATCGCCTTCCAGTCTCCAAAAGGAACATGATACACTGGACCGCCATACAAAACACCTGGCGGGGTTCGGTAATCACTTTTACCCATCATGGAGAGCGACCCCATGGTTTTTCCATGGAAGGCTTTTAACGCGACAATGAAACCACTCTTCCTGGTGTGCATTTTTGCAAGTTTGATGGCACCCTCAATGGCTTCGGTTCCACTGGCGCAGAAGAAACTGTATTTGATATCTCCCGGTGTGATGCTTGCCATCAAATGCGCAAGGACACCACGGAGAGGATCAACCAATTCCTGGCTGGGCATGGGTGTTCGCCGAAGTTGCGCAGCTACAGCCTCTACAACCTCTGGATGACCCCAACCAAGATCCATCATGCCATAACCACCCAGGCAATCAATGTATTCCCGTCCAATTACATCATAGAATATGGCTCCCTTGCCTGTCCATTCGGTTGCAGCCCAGTCTCCTGCTTCGGTTACCGATTTTCGATAATCCAACCAACCTCTGTTGAAGAATTCAGCAAAGTTGGTTTTACTTTCCTCAATTATCTGTTTACCTTCCTCCTCAGTGACTTTTGGATTCTTGATGATATTTAACCATTTGTTCGAATACTCTACTGCTTCCTTAAACGACTGCGGCATATAACCTCCTTGAATTTGAATAAGTTCTTTCCTTGTCACAAATGGAACATAGCCTTAAAGCTTCGTCCACGAATAACTGAAGGATTGAGGTAATGCTTGCTGCCTTGAGGTATTTCCTTACTGCATAAAGTAGTATTACTATCAGGTTACAGCAGTGATATTGATACTTCGGAGTACAGCGATACAATTATTAAGTTCGTTACAACTGGGAAAACGCCTCATTAAAATGAGATTAAATTTTATTATAGCGAAAATAAGACTGAGTCAATAAAAAATTCGTCAAAATAGGGCGATTTTTTACCTGTTTGTTACCGATTCGGAAGATTGTTTTTCTGATTTATGACTTATCATATGTATTAAGAGTTTGCTCACTAAACAACTTCTGCATGATTACAATAAATATAGGAAAGGGAAAACTATGAGAAAAATTTTATTTATTGGCGGAACTGGCATCATTAGCTCTGCTTGTAGTGAAGCGCTTGTTGAAAACGGTGATGAACTTTTTTTGCTAACCCGCGGACAATCAATCAGAAAGCCGCCATCAGGAGCGAAAATAATCCATGGAGATATGCGACAGCCCACCTCCGTTGTTAGTCTCCTGGCTAGTTATAAATTTGATGCTGTTGTAGATTGGATCGCCTTTACACCTGACCAGGTTTTGGTTGATCTGGATATGTTTCGTGGCATCACAAACCAATATGTTTTCATTAGCTCAGCATCAGCATATCAAACACCACCCGCTTCGCTGCCGGTAACTGAATCAACAATTTTAGACAACCCATATTGGGAATATTCTCGCAACAAAATAGCATGCGAAGAAGTCCTCATAAATGCATATCGGAAAGAAAAATATCCGATCACAATTGTTCGTCCTTCGCATACATATGATAAAACTTTGCTGCCATTTCATGGCGGCTGGTCAATATTACAAAGGATGCTTGAGGGAAAACCAGTCATCATTCATGGAGATGGTACTTCTCTCTGGACACTCACGCATCATCGAGATTTTGCTGTTGGCTTAAATGGGTTATTGGGGAATTCTCATGCTATCGGAGACGTTTTTCATATCACCTCAGATGAATGGTTGACCTGGAACCAGATCTATAGCCATCTAGCTGATGCAGTTGGTGGAGTACTCCATCCCGTGCATATACCCAGTGACTTTATTAATCGATACGACCCCATATGGGGAGCCAGTTTACTCGGAGATAAAACACATAGTATGGTTTTCGATAATTCAAAGATCAAGAAAATCGTTCCTGAATTTAAGGCAAAGATACCATTTTGCGAAGGAGCCAAAGAAATTGCCAATTGGTATTTATCAACCCCATCCCAGCAGAAGATAGATCATGAATATCTTCAAATTTATGAAAAAATTCTCAATGAATATTTACGGGTATTCTCAGATGATTAATTACCGATAATAAATATGAATGTAATCTATCTCAGGTGGGATTACCAATTCTCCCGCCTGTGATAGACTTTGGATCAGAAAGAGATAACTGCCAACTTAAGTATGGATTACAAAAAAATATCTGTATCAAATGAATCCAATCCGGTTCTTACCGGAGAAGGTCAACAAGTATTGCTTTCTTTGCAAGATGTAACCAAAGTTTACTCCAGTGAAGCTGGAGATTTTTCTGCACTTAATCACATCAACCTGGAAATCAATCGAGGAGAGTACCTCGGAATAATTGGTAAGTCTGGTGCTGGTAAATCAACCTTACTCAATATGATTACCGGTGTCGATCACGTTACCAGCGGCGAAGTGATCGCTTTAACTAACCATTTGCCAATATCTATCCATAAGCTGAGTGAAGATGACCTGGCTTATTGGCGGGGCAGGAACATTGGAGTTGTTTACCAATCATTCCAATTACTACCCATGCTTACTCTGCTTGAAAATATTATGCTACCCATGGATTTATGTGGAATTTATCAGTATAAAATCAGTCGTCAAAAAGCCTTTGAATTACTCGAAATGGTTGAATTAAAAGACCATGCAAACAAATTGCCTGCCGCCATTTCAGGCGGGCAGCAACAAAGGGTAGCCATCGCCAGAGCTTTGGCGAATGACCCGCCAATATTGGTTGCCGATGAACCAACTGGCAGCCTGGATTCCAATACTGCTGCCCATATCTTTGATGTTTTTGACCAACTCGTCGACAATGGGAAAACTATCATTATGGTAACCCATGACAATAGTCTGGCACCCCGTTTTTCACGACAGGTATATCTCGTAGATGGTTTTATTGAAGAAGAGCTGATCAATTCTGATTCAAGTAAAAAACAACTGGAGGGAGGCTAGTATGACCCATCCATCCCTTCAGGATAATCAAGTAAACCCATTTATTCATCTAAATCAGGTTGTTAAGAAATTTAAAAATACCGCAGGCGAATTTGAAGTACTCAGGGGAGTAAATCTCGAAATAAAACAGGGTGAATTTGTTGCAGTTGTAGGAAAGTCTGGCAGCGGTAAATCAACATTACTTAACATGATCACCGGCATAGACCATCCATCATCAGGAGAAGTCATCATTGATCAAATGAATATATACAAGATCAATGAAAGTCAAAGGGCTCTATGGCGTGGAAAAAACCTCGGTGTGGTCTTCCAATTTTTTCAATTGCTGCCAATGTTATCCATTCTGGAAAATGTAATGCTCCCAATGGATTACGTTGGAATGTATTCAACGGATGAACGCCCACAAAAAGCAATGGAATTACTCGATCTGGTTGGATTGACGGATCAGGCATACAAGCTGCCCGCAGCCATATCTACAGGGCAACAGCAGAGTGCTGCAATCGCACGAGCATTAGCAACCAATCCACCGATTATAGTTGCAGATGAACCAACAGGCAATTTAGACAGTAAATCCGCAGATCGCATTATCCAGCTTTTCTCACAGCTTATTCATGCAGGAAAAACAATTATCATGGTTACTCATGACCCAACATTAACCGAAAGAACGACAAGAACGATGATCATCTCTGATGGTGAGTTTGTGAACGAAACTCTGGGAAAATCGCTACCCCTTTTATCACATCCACAAATGATTAAAGCAACCCATATGCTTAAAAAGGTTGAATTCCAGCCTGGGCAAACTATCCTTGAATCTGGAAAACCAGTCACTGATTTGTATCTTATCGAGTCGGGATTTGTAGATATTTATATTAAATCCAGGTTTCGACCGCCTGAGGTGATTGCACAAATAAACCGAGGTGAGTATTTCGGCGAAATGGAAATGCTTAATGGCGGAATCGCATCTGCAGAAGTACGGGCATCCGGTGACAAACCCGTTCAATTGCTTGCATTACCTGCAAATGAATTTCGAAATTTACTAAAGGACTCTCCGCTTACGGAACAAGCATTAACTCAGGTTGTTAATCAACGGCTCGCAGAAAGAAAGCAACACAATAAGACTTTCAAAGCATTCCTCGGAGGTAAATAAAAATGCGCCCCCGCTGGAAGAAAGTAACGCACGATTTATTTGATAATATCACCCGGACTTTGCTTGTTGTAATTTCGATTGCCATTGGGGTGTTCTCAATCGGTGTTATCACCGGCTCTTATGAGATCATCTCTTCTGATATGAGTGCAAGCTATGCACTTACCAATCCGAAGAATATAGATATCCGGTCAGATCCGTTTGACAAAAACCTGATTGAAATGGTCGAAAATCTGGATTCTGTGAAACAGGCAGAAGGGCGGCGAATTTTTCCACTCAGGATTAGAAAACCAGGAACCAAAAGTTGGACCTCAGTAACACTTGTCGCAATTGATGATTTTAAGAAATCTGAAATCAACAAATTAGACCTGGTAGAGGGGAAACCATATCCAGCCAAGAAAGAAATTATCCTGGATCAAAAAGTTCTGGATGAAATCAATATCAGCGTTGGTGAGTATCTCGAAATGCAATTAAGTGACGGGACAATAAAAATAATGCCGATGGTAGGGATCGTTCAGGATCAGGCAACAAGTGCCGGTGATTTTTTAGCGCCGCCCCTGGCTTTTATTGACATGGAAACATTATCCACACTAAAACAACCTCAGCTTTACAATCGGTTGTTTGTGGTAATGTCAAAAAATGGAGATGACGAGGCATTTATCCGCAATGAAGCAACAAAAATAAAAGATAAGATAGAAAAGAATAATATTTCCGTCCTCAGAATGCATATCACCAAAACGGATGAACATCCTATGGCAAATTTAATTAAAGCCATATTGGGCATATTGCTTGCTCTGGGTGTATTGATCCTCTTTTTAAGTAGTTCCCTTATTGCAAATACTCTAAATGCCCTCCTCGCCCAGCATCTTCGACATATCGGAGTAATGAAACTGGTTGGAGCTCGACGGAACCAGGTCATCACTTTGTATATCTTACTCATTATTGGATTCAGCTTACTCGCTCTGGCATTGGCTGTCCCTCTTGGAGGGCAAGGTGCATATGCACTTTCAGAGTTTATTGCAGATAAAATTAACTTTCAGATTCAGGGTTACAGGATCGTAAAAAATGCACTCATCGTCCAATTAGTTGTTGGGCTTGCGGTACCGATATTAGTCGGATTATTACCTGTGCTGAGAGGCTCCAAGATATCAGTACATAGCGCCCTCTCGAGCATCAATACTGAAAGTAAAAAGAGAAAAGCATCAAATCGGTTTTCGCTTTACGACAAAATTGACCACTGGTTCCGAAAAACTACGACAAAACGGGGTATCCATTTTCCCAGACCGTTATTAATTTCATTAAGAAACACCTTTCGCAATAAAGGTAGATTACTCCTGACCTTGTTTACACTAACGATGGGCGGAGCGATATTTATTGCTGTATTTAATACAAGAGTTACTTTGCATGATTACATCCGTCAGATTTCTAATTATTTTCTGGCAGATATTTCACTAGATTTTGATCGTCCATATCGGGTGAATAATGTAAAAAATGCCGCAATGCAAGTGCCCGGTGTCAGCCACGTGGAAGGCTGGGCTTATGCGGATGCAGAGAGCCTTTCACCCGATGGGCGTGCACTGGATAACATCACCATTCTTGCTCCTCCCGGAGGGAGCACTTTAGTTGATCCGCATTTGGTAGCTGGTCGGTGGTTGCAACCGGGTGATCAGAAGATGATAACAATTAGCGAAAGAATCTGGAATAATTTCCCTGATCTGAAACCAGGTGATTTTATCCGCCTCAAAGTATTTGGCAGGGAGGGTGATTGGGAAGTTGTCGGTATTTTTCAGTTTCCTAGCCAGGAAGGCACGATCGGTTATGCAAATTATGAATACCTTTCAAAGCTAAACAACCAGGCAAATCAATCATTCTCCTATCGAGTACTTCTGGATAACCATGATCCGGAAAACCAGAAAATGATGAGTGAGCAATTGGATCAGTACTTTAGAGACTTGGGGTACCAATTGCGTGAAGCCAAAACCGGCAAATCCACAATGCAGCGCGCTTCAGAAGATCTTGACATCCTGATAGCATTTTTACTGATCATGGCTGTTTTAACCGCATCAGTAGGTAGTATTGGTCTTGCTGGTTCTATGTCAATGAATGTGATCGAGCGAACTCGCGAAATTGGAATAATGAGATCGATAGGCGCAGTAGATAAAAAAATTATGGAAATGGTAATCATTGAAGGTACTGTTATTGGTTCAATTTCATGGCTTCTTGGGGCAATTGCCTCGATCCCGATAACTTACCTATTAAGCAATATCATCAGTGTGACCATATTCAATTCACCTATACAAGTCATCTTTACATGGACTGGATATACACTATGGTTAATGTTAGTATTAGCTTTGTCAGCAGTTGCTAGTATACTACCGGCGCGGAATGCCGCCCGGTTAACCATACGGGAAGTACTTGCGTATGAATAACATCAAAATTTTGGGGATTGACCGGAAAATGGAGAAAACGAAGATGAAACGCCTTTATTTATTTTTAGCATTAGGAATTTTAATAATTGGGTTGACTGCATGTAGCCCAAATACCGAAAAACCTCAGGTTGTAACCATTTCTCCTGAACCTGTTGGAATAATCGCAGAAGGAAATATATTACCAAAGGATGAGATGTGGATTGCTTTTCAGATGAATGGAAAAGTGACGGAAATACCGGTAAAGATAGGCGATAAAGTTACTAGAGGAACAGTCCTCGCGCGTATGGGTGAAACTGAAATAAGCGAAGAGGCTGTTGCTGCAGCTGAAGCTGCTTATTTACAAGCGCAACAAGAATACGACCGGATCGTTAGGACTGCCCCTTTGACAAATGCGCAGGCTTGGACGGCTTATCTCGATGCACAGGTTGCCAGGGCAGTAGCCGAAAAGAAATGGGAAAGTTTGGATCTTGACAGGATCGATGATGATATCGAAGACGCACAGGAGGATATCGACGATTACAAAGCGGATCTGATTGATGCGCAGGATGAATTCGACAAAGTTAAAGATCTGAATGAAGACAGCACAAGGTACAAGAATGCTAAAGACGACCTTGAGAATGCACAGGAAGATTACAATGAAGCTGTTAGAAAACTGGAATCTATCATTCAAAAAAGGGACTTTGTTAAAGCTACCCTTGATGAAACTGTTGCTACAGAAGAGGAAGCTAAACGAACTTATGAAAATTCTCTCGACCAACCCGATCGCGATCAATTTACACTTGCAGAAAGCCGCTTGAAACTGGCAAAAGCACAATTAGAATCTGCGAAACGATCATTTGCATACCATGAGATTACTGCGCCGTTTGATGGAGTTGTCACAGACATAAACATTAGTGTAAATGAAGTCGTGACATCAAATACATGGGTGGTCAGCATGGCTGACACAAGTAGTTGGTTCGTTGAAACCAATGATCTATCAGAATTGGATGTTGTCGATATTAAGGTTGGTGACCCGGTCGAAATATCAGTAGATGCTATCCCTGGTATCACTATTAATGGTATTGTAGAAGAAATTGTTCTTGAACCGGTTAAACAGAGTGGAGATGTTTACTATACCATTCGGATTAAGCTCATAGATCCAGACCCGGCTATCCAGTGGGGTATGACAGTAGAAGCAACATTTACTAAATAATTTCAAATAAAATTAATCTGAAAAGGTCATGAGAATTCAAAATTTCATGACCTTTTTAATTTTTAAATGATCAATTTTTAAAAACAAAATAATAATTTGCTGGATCAGTTTTGGATAAATTCAGAATCCGGAAAAAAGCAAAGGATGAATACCCGCTCTTTGGTAAATATGCGGCCCATACCCCAAAAACTCACTCTGAAATTGTGTTAAAAATATTGACAGGTAAAAATACAACACGTTTTTCTATTTACAGATAAAATGGATAGGGCAGGTGTTGAGTGAAGTTTTTGGCACCTGTCTCTTTAAGATAACACCTTTTTCTTAGCCAAGCGATCTTAAGGAGTCCGAATGCCGAGTTTTAAATATCCATTTGCTTTTGCAGAAGAAGACCTCTCTCAGGTCAAAGGTACAGTTGAACTGGAGAAGCCGCTTCCCTTCCACTACAACTCTTGGGGAAGCGGCTTTTATCGTCCCGGTGTAATTCGCATTGCAGGATATCCGGATCTTGAGATCGTGCTCTATCATACAGAAGCTACATCAGCATTTATGTATTTACGCAGCAGCCAGATTGACCCCAATCAATTACGGATTGCCGGTATAACACCAGACGATACTGCCAGCCATTCAACCATACTTCTACCGGGGCAACTTTGCCTTGGATCTGAAAGATCCAAACTGATTGCAAAAGCGATTAAGGATATTTTTGGAGCACCCACATTTAAAAACACAATAATGAACGTAACTCAAGAAAATATGGCAATTTTTCCAATTGCCAGAGAAGGATTAAAATACCACGTCTCTGAAGCTATTTTTGAAAACTATGGATATTATTGCGATGAAGTGATCTTAGACGCACATCACGTCTTCGACAGCTCTGTTCCTGTTTATAACCGAAAAGTAGAAATGACCATCTTCAAGGATAAGGATCTGGATAAGATTCAGCACGAGCTGGTTACAGATGCCTTCTTAGCCGATAGCATTGCGAGTGGATTGGTAATGAAAGAGGTTATTGTAAGAGTAAAAGAAAGGTTTGAAAAACTGGAACGGATTGAAGTCGTTTCCCCTCTTTCAACAGTCCGCGGATTATGCCGGATCGCCCGGTCGGAAATCAATCACAACACGCGCGTTCGAGTTCATGTTTTTGAAACTCTATTAAATGCCTTACCACCTGATTATTACTACTCCGCCCATTTTAATATTCCAGAATTTCATATCATGCCGGATATGGAAATGGAATACAGAGATTGGTGGGGCAAGGATGCTGAAGGAAATGATATAGCCGATACAGCCTGCGCTGGTTACGGTTGGAGCGAGGTGTTTTATTCACCTAGAAAACAAATTCAGATGATGAATAGTCAGCTGGAATTTCGCCATCAACTTAATATTACAGATATCATCTTGAGAAATTTAGCAAATTCTAAATAATGGGTTACGGACAAAAATTACTCATTCGCTCAAAAAGGTCGATGAGATGAATGGGAGATTGCGGATCATTCTCGGTACCGCTATAAGAGCGTCGAATGTCTTCCATCATCATCTGCGCATCTGAAGTCTTGGAAGTGTTGCAAAATTCTGAGGTTAACTCAGCCGGAGACTTCCCGCCGCTATACTCAGAAATCTGTTGTCTCTCCGCTTCTGTAAAGTTGGAATTAATGAAAATCGCATCCATTCTGGCATCACGTTCTTCAAAGTAAGAGAAAACCTTATCTAACAAATTAGATAAGGAGAACTTTTCCAACAATTTATCCCAGAACCCCTTCTCATCATCTTCATCAGCCAGGATACTTGTCGGAGCATAACCAGCTGCATAAGCAGGAAATACCTGAATCCCCAGGAGATGGATAAAAACTGTGCAGACAATAATTAAACGAATTATCTTCCTGATCATTATCTTTCACCTATTAATATCAGTATATGTATATCCTCATAAATATTCAATAAAAGTCACCTGAATGTTTCAACTCTATTCTGTTAAAAGAAATATGCAAGTATTCTTTCATTTTTCATAATTATGTTGTTTTTTCTTCAAATGTATGATATATTACATTTTAAAATATTCTTGTAAGTATTCGTTCATAAATGGGTATCAGGTTCAAAGGCTGACATCCTATCCCTGTTCCCCGTGCTCATCAGAAAACATCACACCAAATTTGATTTTCGAAAGGAAAAGGAATGAATAAGGATATCGAAGTTATCTTTATAGATGTGGGAAATACATTACGTGTCCTCGTGAAAGATGAGCCATTTCAGGCAGAAGCAAGAAAGAAAATTGCTGATTTTGTCGGCGCCGAACTAGATCCTGAATCTTTTTGCGCCATGCTGGATACCCGTTACAAGATATACCGAAAATGGGCTTTTGAAACTTTACTTGAAGCATCAGAACGCGAGTTATGGACGCGATGGCTCCTCCCCGAATATCCAACAGAGAAAATTGGATCACTTGCTGGCGAATTGACATTCCTTTATCGAAAAACAATGGGGCGGCGTTATGCTCAACCTGATGCAAAAGATGTCGTAGCAGAATTGACCAGGCGGGGCTACAAGCTCGGCATCATCAGTAACACCATCACTGAGCGCGAAATTCCACAATGGCTTGAAGAAGATGGAATGAAACCATATTTTCCGGTCGTAATTCTATCTTCGATTTTTGGCCATCGTAAACCGGGAACAAAGATATACGTGGAAGCAGCCCGCCAGGCAAAAACTGATCCTGGTAAATGCGCTTATATCGGTGACAATCTCTTGCGGGATGTTGAAGGTACCCGTAAAGCTGGCTTTGGGATGATTATTATTATGCCTGATCCTGAAGATGATCCAGTAGAACTTACCGAGTTTACGAAACCTGATTTAATGATAAATAAGTTAAGTGATTTACTCGATCATTTTCCGCCTAGAAGCTAAACCTGATAACAGGGGGGAGTTAACTCCCCCCTTATTATATGGAGGGTATATGGATGGCATTATCCAATCTGACAGAGCAGGAAATGCGCTGGCTGCTGGGATTCGCAGATTATATGCTGCCAACCAGACAGATTACAACATGGAACCTGTCGTCTTATGTGACCACGAGAACCAAAGGATCGGTAGAATCAAAACTGGCGATTCGGTAATTTTTTGCTGCCGTCGTGGGGAGCGTGAAATTCAATTAACTGAAGCTTTTACCGATCCTGATTTTTCTCACTTTAAAAGAATAGAATCTGGCCCTTTTACATTTTCCATTCTCACTCTCTACCATGAAAAATTCAAAGATTTACCGGTTGCATTCGCGCCGACAAGAATAAAATCGACCCTGGCAGAAATAATCAGTAAAGCAGGCTTAAGACAGTTACACACTGCAGAGTCAGAAAAATTTGCACATGTGACTTTTTTCCTGAATGGTGGCAATAACAAAGCCTTTCTATCAGAGGAGGATGTGAGGATCCCTTCGCCTAAGGGAATCCCCTTTGAGAAGGTACCAGCGATGCATCTCGAGCAGGTTGTGCAAACAGTAATAAGTGGTTTAAATGATCAAGTTGATTTTATCGTAACCAACTTCGCAAATGGGGATGTGATTGGTCACACTGCGAATAAACAGGCAAAGATAAGTTGCGCTGAAGCAGTAGATAAGAATCTTAAAGAAGTAGTAGAGGCAGCCAGAAAAGCTGGATATTTAACTTTGATCACTGCTGATCATGGTAACCTGGAAACACTGTATCAGGAAGATGGTTCTCCGCATGTTTCGCACACAAACAACCTTGTACCTTTCATTGTCATTGACCCTGAAGACAGGGAAAACTTCCAATTACGTGATGGAAAACTTGAGGATATTGCTCCGACAATTTTGAAAGCACTCGATATCCCAAAACCTGCTGAAATGACCGGAAATACCTTAATCTCGAATAATGACGCACTCGAAAACAAAAAAGTGCTGTTAGTTATTCTGGATGGCTGGGGGCTTGGATCATCTGATGAAACTAATCCCATTTTTAATGCAGATACTCCATATTGGGATTACCTGTTAACCACCTGCGCATCATCAAAATTGCAAGCTGCTGGATCCGCTGTGGGTTTGAAGGATGGTAAAGCGGGCAATTCGGAAGCTGGTCACTTGAACATTGGCGCTGGAAGAGTTGTCTTACAGGATGATACGCGATTAGATCAGGCAATGAAAGATGGATCATTTTATCAGAACGAAATATTCAACGAGATAATGGATGATGCACTTCTTCATGATAATGATCTTCACTTGATTGGTTTATTAACAGAAAAAAGCTCACATGGGAGTATCGATTATCCACTTGCGCTTTTAAGACTAGCCAGGGATAAAGGATTTAAACAAGTCTATCTTCATCTTATCCTCGATGGACGAAGCACAGAACCGGGCAGCGCTCCTGATTTATTGATGAAAACCCAGGGGGTCATCCATGATATCGGCATTGGGACAATAGTGACCACGATCGGGCGTGGAATTGCCCTGGATAGAGATGGCAACTATGATAGAACGGAAAAAGCATTTAATGCATTAACCTCAGACTTTGGCCATAAAGTGACCATTTAGGGTGGATTACATGGAAAATGAATTGCTAAGTGAATTGACTACCTCTAATAATTCAAAAATTGCGATGATTATTCTGGATGGATTGGGTGGTTTACCTCAGGAAAAAGGGGGTAAAACGGAATTGGAAAGCGCAAACACCCCGAATATGGATTCCCTCGCAGAAGAATCAATATTGGGGTTAACTATCCCCGTGAGGTTAGGAGTAACCTCAGGCAGCGGACCAGGACATCTCGGGTTATTTGGTTATGATCCAGTGGAGTATCAAATCGGTAGGGGGGCGATGGAAGCATTGGGTGTTGATTTCGATCTCAGCCCCGATGATGTTGCCGCTAGAGGTAACTTTTGTACTGTAGATAGTGATGGAATGATCACCGATCGACGGGCAGGACGTTTACCGAGTTGCGAAAGCGAAAAACTGGTATCGCTCATTAATGGTATCAGGATCGATGATGTTGACTTTGAAGTTCGCATGGTAAAGGAACACCGCTTCGCCCTGGTTATTCATGGTCATGCCTTAGGCTGTAATATTTCTGAAACTGATCCATTAATAAACAATGCTGCTCCTCTGCCGTCACAGGCATTAGATAAGGCTTCTGAAAAAACAGCCCAATTGGTGAACAAATACCTGTTAGT
Source organism: uncultured Leptolinea sp. (assembly GCA_964648485.1). GTDB lineage: Bacteria > Chloroflexota > Anaerolineae > Anaerolineales > Anaerolineaceae > DAIOEK01. Next base: position 54,276 of record CAZYOF010000016.1, on the reverse strand, counting down.
GGTATCAGAAAAACTAAAGAACCTTGCTCCTGCAAATATGATTACCTTGCGTGGATTCGCTCAACTACCCAAGATTCCATCTTTTCAGGAAAGGTATGGCCTCAATGCAGCGGCAATAGCAATAAATGGAATGTATAAAGGCGTCTCTAGAATGGTTGGAATGACTGTTTTACCAGTAGATGGGGAGGATATAACAGATGAATTTTCCACCCTAGAAAAATATTGGGACCAATATGATTTCTTTTATTTACATATTAAAAAAACAGATACTGCCGGTGAAGATGGTGATTTCTGGAGAAAAGTACATGCCATTGAAGAAGTAGATACATTGATCCCGCGTTTAACTGCTTTACAGCCAGATGTAATCATCATTGGTGGAGATCATTCCTCTCCGGCTGTTTTAAAATTTCATAGTTGGCATCCTGTCCCTACGCTTATGTATGGTAAGCATGTTAGGGCAGATTGTATTTCTGAATTTGGAGAACGTGCCTGCGCAAGAGGAAGTCTGGGTGTAATCCCTGCCAAAGAGATAATGCCATTGGCACTTGCAAACGCCGGAAGGCTCGCAAAATATGGCGCATGACCAATTTGTAACCCACAGGATAGGTATCGATGGAACAAACAGATAAACAATTAGATGCTAATGCTTTCTCTTCAAAACTTTTCGAAGTGATGAAGGATATTCACCCGGGTATTGAAGATATGGAACTATATGAATTCCGGTACGCACTGAATAATTTTAATCCGGGCGAAGGGGGATGGAAATCCATCCAGCTTCTCACGATTGATGAATTGCAAGCTATGGTATCAGATGGCAATTTCTTTGAAAGCATCAAGATCAAGCCCATGAAAGATGGGTGCGTGATTTTGGACTCCAAAATATTGAACCTTTCGCAAATACTCTTTAAGGGTCTGGCTACATGTGCATATGACATCGAATGGGTAAAAAGAGTTTTTTCTTTTGACTTACGAGGGTTTTATTTTCAGGTACGGACTGAATACTATACAGAAACGATCAAAGCACATTTTGGTGGAAAACCCTATCGACAGTTTGAGAAAAAACAACAGTCATTCGAAAAAGAACAATCCATTGGATATAAAGATTTCAAAAAGGCAAACCTGGAAATTGATGAATTCTTCATGGATTGTATAGAAAAGTGGATCATGGTGAAAGGCACACCTATTCTCATGGCGATTGCTGGTCCGACCGCGGCGGGTAAAACAGAGATAGTTGAGAGACTTCAACAAAGGTTTATGAATAAAGGTCAAAAAGTATCTACAATCGAAATGGATAATTTCCTCACCGATCGCGATTATCGAGAAGCGCACGGTATCAACACAAGAGGTCCTCAAGCAATACATTATGAACGTCTGAAACAAGGTCTGTTTGATATCACCAATGGAAAATCAATCGAAATACCCCGATATGATTTTGTATTCGCAACCTCCAGCCATGACATTCACGGGAATCTAAAACCAGATGGAAAACCAATCCGTATAGAGCCGGCTGATATTATTTTTATCGAAGGCAACTTCCCATTTCTATTACCAGAAATTGCACCTTTAATCGGAATTAAAGTTGTATATCTAACAGATGACCCGGTGAGAATGAAACGGAAATGGCGGCGAGATATCGATTACCGAAAGAAATACGATCCTAATTACTTCCGAAATCGCTTCTTTAAAGAACAATTCCTGATGGCGGAACATACTTACCGACCACAAATGGAAATTTGTGACATCCTGGTTGACACCACATCAGCGACATTATGGCTATCGAAAGATGCGGAAAATATTATTGCCTGATCAGAACAGAGATAGGTAGAAATTATCCCTAATGTGACTTTCCATCACAGTTTGATCACCACATTACCCTTTGTGGAAAATCGAGAATGTTCCTTATCACTTACATGCTGATCTTATTGTGCGAATGTTCTAGCAATTTTTGGATTGACGAACGGGGAGATTGCTTCTCACCTTATAATCGTTATATGCAGACTAGTCTATGGATCCATAAAATCATAGATGCTTGTAAAAATATTTATAGGAGGACATATGTCACCGAATCAATCCAAATTATTGGTTAAGCCTGATTATGCAAAAGAAGAATACATCCATATAGATCCAACATCGGCAGGTTGGGAACACCTTCATTTTGCAGTTAGAAATATTAAACAAATGGAAACTTTCTCATTTGAAACAGGAGAGTTTGAATTTGCATTGGTGGTTTTAGGAGGCGTAGGCAAGATTGAAACCAGCCGGGGATCTTGGGAAAATGTCGGACGCAGACCAGATGTGTTTCATGGAATGCCGTACGCATTGTATCTTCCCCGTCGCACCAGCGTTGAGGTTAAGTCAATATCTCATAACTTGAATATCGGTTATGGCTGGGCAGCATCCACAATGGATTACCCCATTCGATTGATCACTCCTGATGAAGTCAAGGTAGAACTACGAGGTGGCGAAAATGCAACTCGTCAAATAAATAAGATGATTCCTCCGGGTTTTCCATGTGAAAGATTGGTGGTTGTTGAGGTATTTACTCCATCCGGGAATTGGTCATCCTATCCACCCCATAAACATGACAGGCATCGGGTTGATTCAGATGGAAATATCATTGAAGCAGACCTTGAAGAAATATATTTTTACAAGGTGTCTCCTGATGATGGGTTTGCCTACCAGAGGATTTATACGAACGACCGTAAATTGGATGAATTAATCTATGTTGAGAATGATCATCTGGTATTATCCCCAGAAGGTTACCACCCTGTGGTTTCCGGGCAAGGATATACCACATATTATTTAAATATGCTTGCCGGCAGCGCGCAATCACTGGCATCTTCAGATGACCCACAATATGCCTGGATAAAAGATAGCTGGAAGTACAAAGACTCACGGGTTCCCATTGTCAGTATGGAAATGGAAAAATAAAAATCAAAAATCAGGAGAAATGAGTATGTCTATACGCATGGGTTTGATTGGCGCTGGAAGAATGGGGAAAGCTTTTGCGCACACATTGGCATTTAATGTCTCTGAAGTAGATTTAGTTGCACTGGCTGAGTCAGATGAAACTACGGCCCAAGAAGTAGCAGCAAAGTTTATGGTAAAAGACTTCTATACCGATTATAAGAAGTTACTCGACAGAAAAGATATTGATGCAGTGGTAATCACAACGCCAACTGCAACCCATGCGACAGTGATTTGCGATGCAGCGGCAGCCGGTAAACAAATATTCACAGAAAAACCACTGGGCGATTCTCTCGAAGCATGCGATCGAGCGATCCTGGCTGTAAAAAATGCCGGTGTGAAAATGCAGGTCGGTTTCATGCGTCGATTTGATGCAGCTTATAAAATGGCAAAACAAAAGATCGATGAAGGCGTTATTGGAAAACCCGTCATGTTTAAATCTATCAGCCGGGATCCAAAGCGCACAAGTCTGGAATTTGCAAAGCGTGAAAATTCCGGCGGGTTAATTCTGGATATGGGAGTCCATGATTTTGACCTTGCCCGCTGGTTGATGGGAAGCGAAGTCTTGCGGGTGTACAGTGAAGGTGGAACTCTGGTTTACCCCGAGTTAAAAACTGTTGGTGATATTGATAATGCCATTATTTCTTTGAAATTTACTAATGAAGGGCTTGGTGAGATTGATGTCAGCCGAAACGCGGTGTATGGGTACGACATCCGTACAGAAGTACTCGGTTCAGATGGTGGTTTGGTTATAGGCAGATTGCAACAGACCTCTACCTTGGTCATGACCCGTGATGGAATTACACATGATACAATTCCCTACTTCATGGAACGATTTGGAGATGCATATGCGGCAGAGATTCGTGATTTTGTGGATGCTTTATTGAATAATCGTGAACCTTCTGTTACCGGCAAGGATGCCAGGACTGCCACAGCTCTTGGTATTGCAGCTACCCGATCTCTCGACGAACAACGTCCGGTATTCATGCATGAAATCGGGTAAGGCAGAATGAATATTCGTATTGGTAACTCCCCCTATTCTTGGGATGCAATCGAAGATAATTCAGGATTGCAAAATTTTGGATATCAAGGTGTCCTGGATGAGATGAAAGCATCAGGATACGAGGGAACTGACCTGGGTGATTGGGGTTTTTTGCCTATCGAACCATTAAAATTACAAGATGAACTTCAAGCTCGCAAACTTGAACTGATTTCTGCATGTGTAATAATCAAATTCGCTGATCACAAAGCATGGGATACTGGGCTTTCCACTACTTTACAAACAGCGTCGCTACTTTCTGCTGTATCAGGAAATCAAGCAGTAGTTGTTTTGGCGAATGAGTACGGGACTAATCCTGTCCGGACTCGGAATGCAGGAAGAATTAAACCTGAAATGGGCCTTCTTCCTATACAGTGGAAAACTTTCATCGCGGGCGTGGAGTATATATCAAAAAGAGTTTTTGAAGAAACCGGTTTGCATTCTGTTTTCCATCATCATTGTGCTTGTTCTGTTGAAACACCAGGTGAAATTGGAATGTTTCTGGATTATGCAGACCCCGAATGGGTGAACCTTTGTCTCGATACAGGACATTTTCAATTTGCCGGTGGAGATCCAGTAAGGATATTTAAAAATTTTTCTGATCGGGTGAAATTGGTTCACTTTAAAGACTGCTCACCCTCTGTGGCAGAACTATCCCGCAGTCAGGGATGGGACTATCATCAATCCGTTAGAAATGGGATCTTTTGCGAGTTAGGGCAAGGGAATGTTGATTTTCGGGCAGTAAAAAATTGTCTCCTGGAAATTGGATACGATGGTTGGATCGTGGTCGAACAGGATATCCTCCCTGGTATAGGCACCCCATTTGAGGTAGCTTTGCGGAATAGGGAGTATTTGCATAGCATTAACTTGTAGATTTGATAAAAATACCGGAAACCAATATTGGTTTCCGGTATTTGATTCCTAGTCTCCACTGCTGGAATTTTTTGGAAGCTTGGGTATTAACCAACTCAAAAAAGCATCCTGACTTCTTGTCTGTAATGTTAATGACCCCGGACCTGTCAATTCCACAACTAATCCCTCCCCGCCAAAAATTGTGCTTTTCCATCCAGCAACTTTACGTACCTGATAGTTAAGGGATGAATCAAAGGATACAAGATGCCCCGTATCAACAACATACTTTTCGCCTGCAGCCAGATCTACGCGATGAATTGCTCCATAAGAGGATATCAAGAGTAAACCAACACCAGTTACTTTCAATAGAATTAAACCTTCTCTTGAAAAGAATGTCTTTGACCCGCCCCAGGCAGTATCAATCATCAGACCTTCGGATGAAGCGAGGTAGGAGCCGGATTGGAGAAAGACTGTCTGACCACTGAGTTCCATTTGATGAACATCACCAGGCAAAGCTGGCGCAAGAGTAATTTCGCCTCCTGCCGTGGATGCTGTAAACTTATTCATAAAGAAGCTTTCACCCCCCAGCATCGCTCTACCAAGAGATTGAAGAAAACCTCCCTTGGCCTTAGTTTCCATCTGTAAATCGGCAGACATGCTTACCATAGCACCACTTTCTGCTTGGATGCTTTCCCCTGGATCCATTGTAACTATTGCCAATGAGTAAGCAGGTTTGTACATAATTTCGGCGCGCATTTATCCTCCTGAGGTATGGGTTTACCAGAATATATATATTTCTCCATCGAAAAGATACATCTCGTATATTGTTCTGCGATTCTTACGTAAGTCCATCTATTCTGGTTGCAAATTTATGAAGAAAGGTATAATCCTTTCCATGTCTTTGCCAAACAACACTACGTTTCAATTCAGAACCATTTTTTCCCTGATGATTCCCATCTCCATCCAGCAGCTGTTCATTGCAGGCATGCAGATGATCGACAATCTCATGGTGGGGCAAATCCATGAAACAGCAGTAACTGCGGCTTCTTTGAGCTATCAGGTTTACTTTATTATTGGGCTTATCTACTTTGGCATCAATAGCGGATCTATGATTTTTACTGCCCAGTATTGGGGTAAAAATGACACTAATTCCATTCGCAAAGTTGTGAGCATCAACCTGTTCATAAATATAGCCGTTGGATTACTTTTTACTTTACTGGCAGAGTTCTTTCCACACCAGATATTATCCCTCTACACGAATGACCCTGCAGTAATTGAATCAGGTGCTCCATTCCTTCGAGTTTATGCTACAGGGTATATTTTTACAGGTATAAGCATGGGTCTTTACGGTGTATTGAGAAGCACGCAAAGAGTAAAAATACCCATGGTTGTAAACAGCCTGGCACTCATATTTAATACCTCATTGGGTTACTTATTAATCTTTGGTAAGTTTGGTCTTCCAGAAATGGGTATTATGGGGGCTGCTTACGCGAATGCGCTTTCGCGGGTTGTCGAGTTCACGATAATTTTGATCATCTTATGGTTTGGTAAATCTTTTCTTCTACATGACCGAGGTAATCTTTTCCCAATACCAAAAGAATTTGTGTTCAGATTCCTGAAAACAACCTTACCGGTAGCTATGAATGAATTTGCGTGGGCAATGGGTATTTCTGCTTACAACAGTATCTATGCGCATATTGGAACGGAGGCTGCAGCCTCTACCTCGATTGCAACTACCCTGGAGAATCTGATGTTTGTCCCATTTATAGGCCTGGGAAATGCATGCGCGATTCTTATCGGCAATCAAATCGGCGCGAACATGATAGATGTTGCATTTCGAACAGCGAAGCGCACCTTAATGGTTTGTGTTGGTGCTGGATTAATGATGGGATTACTATTTTTTATTTTAAAGGACTCTTTTGTTCCTTTGTATCATGTGTCTGAAACCACCAAGCAATATTCATTAACTATCATTTCCTTTTATGCTTTTATTTTAACAATTAAAGCTTGGAATATGGTTATTTATATCGGTATTCTCAGAGCTGGTGGTGATACGAAATTTGCTTTAATAGCAGAATTAAGCACAATGTGGTTGTATGGGGTGCCAGCAGCCTGGATTGGCGCTAACTTATTCCATTTGCCAATTTATTGGGTGGTACCGATTGCATTGAGCGAAGAAATATTAAAATCATTCATTGCATTTTCCAGATATCATTCCAAAAAGTGGGTACACCATCTGGCTCAAGCCATCGCGGGTTAAAACAGAAGTTACTATTCCTCACGATGCGAACAGGCATATCATTTTCCAAAGATTAGATAGATAACAAATTATTTAACCTGATTGGCGACAAAATAGATTAATGATCAGTCTGCCAGTAATGAGTCGATCCATATTTATTGCAGGATCCGTAAAGCCCTATAAGCATTGTCATAGTATATCTTTTTCAATACATCATCCGGTAAATACAAACCGTAAATGTTCCAGCGTCCCTGCGGAGGAATCAGGGAAGATGAATAGTTGAAATATTCATCATCTGACTCCAGAAAACGGTATGCTGTCTGGTATGCAAGTTTTTCTGGTGCCTGATCTAACCCAAAAAGAATTCGGTCAGCATAATGGATAAAAAACTTTCGCGAGGTGTATGGCTGCCGACCTAATTCTGATATTCTTCCCGATATATCAACATATAAATTTGAGTATTTATCTAATAATTTTCCTACCCAACGTAAGTTTTCGGCGTAACCTGCCATATGAGCACCAATGAAGATGGTGTCTTTGTTATGTTGAATAAGCTTTGAAAAACTCGAAATTATCTGTTCAAATTTGGGATAAGGTGGACTTGGCACATGCCATTCAGGATGAGCTACTAATTCTTCGTATCGTTCATTTCTTTCATCCAATGGGTCAAAAAACGCCACGGGATCACCTGTATGAATCATTACAGGTATATTTAATTCCGCTGCTGTTTTCCATATCACCTGGAGTCTGGGGTCATCTACCTGAACCTGGTTTCCCTCATGATCTCTGACATGCAAGCCAAGGTTTTTCCAGATTTTTAAACCCTCAGCACCCCAGCGGACTTGTTCACGAATACGCTGCGCCGCGAAATCTGGAAAGCGATTACCATAATCTTCCCATTTAGACCAATCTACACCACCAAATACCCGAAAAGTCTCAGGAGCTTTTTGTTTAAACTGGTTCAGGTGTTTTTGAAGAATTTTTTCGCTCCAGGCACCATCCAGATCGATCAGAACCTTAACATTTACATCATCCAGCAAGGCTAATAATGAGGATAATGGTTGATTGATCCATCCCCCACCAAATTCTTCGTCCAAATGGTTATGAGCGTCTATTACGGGAAAACGTGATTTTTTAACCAGCGTTGTCTTGGTTACCAGTGAGGGAAGGGGCATATATTCTTCCAGGTTCATATTCGCTCCTCATTCTAATCTGGTGGCTTCTGTGCAAAACATGATCGAACTTGATTTCAGAAATTGCCATTTGTTGGTGTTCTATTTCTAAAACTGGCATTTTGGATATGCCAAATAAAACCAATCATCCAACCTAGAATCATAAAGAAAAATATTAATAACATCAATCCTGATGTTCCCGCAAGATTTAACAACGAGCTTGCACCAGGCAAATTGAGAACCATATATAAATAGCTCACCAACCCGCCTGTAACAACACACAACCCCCACCGAATACCCCAGCGGATGGCATAGAGTCGATATCCAATAATATATGCTGCAAAGCCACCGCCCAAAATAACCAAGATGGATAAAATCCAATCTCCAAATGTGATATCTTTTGAGCTTTGCGTATTTGATGAATCATCTCCAATTTCCGTTGTCGGAGTAACTATTTCAGTATTTGTTGGAGTAAGGCTGATATCTGATGTTGGTTCCAGAGCAACAACAACTGCGCCCTCATCTTCTTTGATATCCATCTGAAGAATATTTGAATTGAGGGCTGGCTCTGAAACAACATGGATTTGCAAAAATCCCGGATTAGAAATTTTATAAGAAGCCCGGGCTATGCCATCAATGGTCGTTGCCTCGATTTGCTGTGTAGTGGTAGTATCACTTCCCATGGTAATTACAAACCGCACCACAGTACCATCTGGAACCGCATGTCCATTATGATCAACGATTTCTCCGGCTTTTAAGGGTAAGGAATCCCCAATTTTAAATTGGGGTGGCTCAATGGTTATTAGTGTTGGAATAACATCTGGTGATATAGTCGCCAGTGGCGTTTCTGGCAAATCTAATCGCAATGGAATAATCTGGCTTGGGTCTGGTGATGTGATTGTTATTAAATCATATCCAATACCGGCTATCGAAACAGGAGAAGCTCCTTTGGGCGTTGCGTCCTGGAATAAGACTGATCTGGCAACATTAATGCAAGAAGCACTTTTACAATATATTCCATAATAGGCTGTAATTTTAGAAATATCAGTTGCATCGAGATAATACGGGGCATTAAATGCGAACACAATAATATGTTTATCTCTTATCAAATCTGCTTTTTCAGCTAAAAATCTTTTAAACGCTTTTGAAGCTGGTCTGGAATCGGTTGTATCGAGCATTCCTACAACGACCCAATCCGCTAATTTCAAATCTCTCTCAAGCGTTTCAGAAACAGACAATCCGTCCATCCAATCCATTATGTTCTTGAAAGAATAAGAGCTCAAACGTTCATCTACAACCTGATTCCCAGAGGAAGGTCCGTAAGCTTGTAAAATTGATTTTTCAAGCGCGTCGGGTTGCAATGCTATCTGTACATCACAAAAAGTACATTGCTTGTACTCCAAGCTATCCATTAAGAAGACAATCCGCTCCGATCTGCCGGGAGGATCTGGAAGTATATTCGCCAGTTCGCTGACAGGTGGATTGATTAAAGTTACCGCATTCTGGGCGATTTGATAATCCAGATCAGCAGGTATTCTTGATGCATTATTCGTAACCGGTGGATTGACAACAACAAGGTCAAATTCTGGGTAAAGTTCTAATTTCAGCATTAAGATTCTTAATACAGATTGGTTCACTCTATCTGCAAATGCCGGGTCAAGATTGTATCTTTGTTTGAAAAAATCCAGGGTATTTTTTATTGCTTCAAAAGAATTTTCATCCCCAGATCCAGCAAAAGAATCTACATATAATAAATCATTACCTGCCATAAATGCAGATCTGGCTGTTTGAATGGCATCAAAAGCTTGCAAAGATGGATCTGAGAAGCGACGTAGAGCCTGGCTTCCCAGGTTATCACTCATAATCAGCCCGCCATTTTCCCGCCAGGTAGCGAACTCTGGCAAAGTCATAATTTGAATTAAAGCTGAAGAATCCAGACTGACAGGTTTTGTGGTCGCTCGTATATTGCCTTGAAAACCCTGGTAACGAATATGAGAAACAAATAAACCATCAGTATTCTCGATTTGGTCAGGATTATTTGTCACGGCAAAAAAAGGTGCTAACTCGATTTGTTTTAATTGTTCCAATGATTTGCGGACAGTTGCTACTTCCAAATCGAGCGGTCGATCCGCTGCGCCCCGCCCTGGAAAACTCTTGCTAAAAACAGAAACACGTCCAGAGCTGCCCTCATGAACACCTTTGATGAATGCCTTACCCATTTCTCCAACCCAGAACGGATCGCCACCAAATGATCTAACATTAAGGTCGTCGCCACCTTCCTGGATTGGACTATCTAAAACATCCAATGAAGGACCAATTAAGAGATTGACACCCAATTCAGTAAGCTCACTTCCAAGTGCAAAGCCTGCCATTTGTGTATCTTCGATTTTCCAGGTTGCACCCATAGCCATCTGACTGGGTAAGGGGGTAATTCCATTTAGTATTTGGTCAGTGGGATAACCATCACCATCTTGAGCAATTCCTATGAGCAGGGGTATAAATTGTTTGTACTTACTGCCAGATACAGATGAAGCATATTCCACTTGCTGCAATGCTGAAATGAGAGTTTTTGACGCATTCAGGGTATTATCAGGTCCGGTGAAATTATCTTTATCAGCCCGCAGTATTACCCCTCCCACTTGATATTCGTTTATGAGCTGATATATTTCAGTATCTTCTGATACATTCCGGCCATTTAATGTGACCAAAAATAATTGGCCAATTTTTTCCTCCGTCGTCATTTGCGTCATTATCCTGGCGGCGGCATCTTTATTTGATTGATCCTGTGGTAGTGGATTGGCTATTGCCGAAATATGTTGGCTGAGTATAAAACAAAGCAACATTGCCAGAGGAAAAATACGGCTAATCAGTATTTTCCTGATAATGGAATAATATTTTCGAAGTGTGCTCACGTTATCTTTGAATAATCTCATTGAATTCTGTGATTATGATCACATTTCCCATTAAGATCAATGAAATGGGATGCATATATTTTACCAGAGAGAATTTTATTGACCTGAAAAGAAATATTGTAGTTTTTTTATCATTAACAGAAGTTGATCAAAAAAAAGATATTCTTGGAGAGTTGTATGAATTTTTACTAAACTAAGATATACATGAATCTACGCTGAGATCCACCAATAAAATGTATGTTTCAATAAAAAATATCAGTCAGTTGGATGTATTCTCACATATTTGCCAAAACTTGAAGTGCTAAGCGTGGGTCATCCGTGAAGACGGCATCAATACCCAGAGAATACAATCTTCGCATATCAGCTTCATCATTAACTGTCCAGGCATGTACCCTTCTGCCATGCATATGTTCATTGTTAATTAGCTTAGGGCTGACATCTGCAAAATATGGATGTAAAGCTTCTCTTGGGATCCAAAATATTCCGGGAATCCTGAGAAACGCTCCCTTTATTCCCTCTAGAGTTAATAATCCGTTAGGGACTTCTGGACATAATTTTCTAGCCTGGATCAGGTTTTTTGGCAGGAAGGAAGAAAATATTACACACTCTTCCATGTGATACCGTTTCACCAACTTCACAACTTCAGAGACTAACTGATCATTAGGTGTGGCATAATTTGTAAGCTCGATATTCATCAGCAATTTTGAGCCAAATGAATCAAATACTTCTGCTAATGTGGGTATTCTTTCTCCATAAAAAGAAGTGCCGAATTTACTTCCTGCATCCAGTTTTTTCAAATCAGGAAGGGAATACTTACGGACATCACCCTGACCATTTGTTGTTCTATCGAGTGTCTGGTCGTGGAGAATAATAACTTCACCATCTGAGCTCAACTTTACATCGAACTCAATTGCGGGAGCCCCGTGATTCAAGGCAGTATCAAATGATACTAATGTATTTTCGGGCGCATAAGCACTTGCGCCACGATGAGCAAAAACCATCGGCGTTGGGAAATTGGATATGGTCATATTAGAGTTCAACAAAATACGATTCTGCCGCCCTGTCAATTAGCTCTGTACTCATAATCGGTTCTTTGCCAAAATACCTTGCAAAATCGATAATTTGATCACATAAGTCACGAGGATGAGATGCTCTCAATCGGCGGTCTTTCTTGATATACCACTCCTGCAATAAATGGGCTAAACCCTGGTCTGAATAGGTAACCCCTTTTGCAACAGCAACTTTCTTGAAAATCTCCCGATAATCTTCATATGATGGATCGCCAATTTCGATTTTATGTCGTAAGCGCCTCAGGAATGCCTCATCTACTAGGTCTTTGGGGGGAAGGTTTGTAGAGAAAACAACCAGCACATCAAAAGGAATTTCAATCTTGCGCCCGGTGTGCAGGGTCAAATAATCGATTCGATTTTCTAACGGAACGATCCACCGATTTAGCAAATCTCGGGGACGGATTTGTTGACGGCCGAAGTCATCGATAAGGAATATCCCGCCATTGGCTTTCAAATGGAATGGAGCTTCATAGTATTTATGTACATCGTCATAAACCAGGTCAAGACCAGCAATACTTAATTCCCCGCCTACTACAATAAATGGACGGCGGATTTTCACCCAACGCGGGTCACGTCTGACACCACGGAGTGACCCTGTTCCCTGGAAATTCACTGGATCATCTTCAGGTGCAAGTTGATGATTCACAGAATCGTAAAGCTTAACAACCTGTCCATCAATGTACAAAGAATAGGGTATATATATGCTCTGACTGAGAATTTGATTGCCAATAGCACGGGCAATGCTGGTTTTACCATTGCCTGGAGGACCATACATAAATAACGATGTACCGGAATTCACCGCGGGTCCTATCCGTTGAAAGGTTCGTTCACTGAGAACCAGTTGTGCCAGGATCTGACGCATGATTTTGTCTGTAACCATGGTCCTTCCACGGCTCTGCTTCCTTTGTGATTCGTTGTAAACTTGGATCGGTACGGGTGCGGGTCCAGCATACTGACTTCTCTCCAAAGCTTCTCTTGCGCGAGCAATGCCCGCCCCCGTAATTGCCCATTGATATGCACCTTCACCAAGACCTACTTGAGATGATTTCACCTCTACCAGTTTTTCTCGCTTTAAAACTTCTAGAAGCTGATCAACTACACCCACATACGGTAGCGCAATTTCTTCCGCCAGTTTAAAACCGGTCATATAACCTTGATAATAGAATACTTTTAACATCAAATCTTGTACCCACAAGGGAGACAGACCTGTGTCTTCAATTTTTGTAATTGCTGCCGGAATAAATGGCGCATTGACAGCAGGAGCAGTGGTGGTTTTATGCGGGACCGGATTCATGAATTGATCCTCCAGCGGAAGACGAAATGAAGATATGAATGACTTGATTATCAAAATAAATTATAGCATGCAGTCTGAATTGGGCTAGAGATAACTTGCTCTTTTTTATTGGGGAATTTATAATGATGCCCATGAATGTATCCATAATTATTCCGGCTTATAATGAAATTCAAACAATAGAAGAGATCCTTAACCGTGTAAAGGCTGTTAAAGTGGCATCCGAAATAGTTGTTGTGGATGACGGATCACAGGATGGAACGCGGGAATATTTGAGCGCCTTATCAGATCCAATTATTAAAGTACATCTTCATGAGAAGAATCAGGGTAAGGGAGCCGCAGTCCGCACGGGTATTGATAAGGCTACCGGAGATGTCATCATTATTCAGGATGCGGACCTGGAATATGACCCTCGAGAATACCCCAACCTTCTCCGACCGATTAATGAAGGAATTGCTGATATCGTCTATGGTTCAAGGTTTTTAGGTGGAGCCAGACGGCCAATTCTTTTCTGGAACATGGTTGCGAATAAGTTGCTAACCTTTATGACAAATATACTTTATAACAATATCCTCAGTGACATGGAAACAGGTTATAAGGTTTTTAAACGAACGATCGTAGATTTTCCAATCCATGCGAAAAGGTTTGATTTTGAACCTGAATTCACTGCGAAAGTATTAAAAAGGAAAATAAGGATATATGAAGTCCCGATTGATTTTAATCCCCGTGATTATACTCAGGGTAAAAAGATACACATGGGTGATGCATTTGAAGCTGTATGGACATTAATCAAGTATCGATTTGTTGACTAGAAAAACCGGGAGCAATATTGCTCCCGGTTTTTGATTATTCAATCATACCGCCATGATAATGCAATTGGTAGACAATAATTCCATCCTTTGATATCGACTCTTCACCGGTAAAATTATGCCAATCCCCTTCATTCTTATCAATATAGATTAGATTGCCTTCTGTATGGCGAAACCCACCCAGAAATCTGCCTTCCAGATATTGTCTTGAAAGGCTGGCTTTAATCATTTTTCCGATCTCTTCAGGAGTAATCAAACCAGGCTGGATTATCTTGCCGAAGTAATTTTCTCCCCAAATAGGCTTAGCCTGCAACCAGACAATCTCCTCCCCTAAAAAATCTTTACCACCAAAATAACTATCCCGGTAATAATAATCCCCACAAAGATATTCGAGGTCGTGAGATTCCTGCCTGCTGGGATCAACATATTTACCATTTCCAACGTAGGTTGCAGCTTTAGCTTCCACTATGAATTTGAGAATCTCATTAGGCACGACTAGATCCTTCATTAGAACCTCATCTCTGTTACTATTTATCTTCTGATAGATTATTGGGGAGATTTTATGTCCTTTACACGGATTTGAAGGGAAGATTGACCATTAAAATGATTCATCTCCAGGCTGCCAAGTACATCAATGGTTGCAGGCAGAGAATCGCTGAGGAATCCAAAATTAAATGCAATTGCATTCATAACAATACCGAGGGAATTGTGATCTTGGAGCTTTAACCTCAGGTGAGTTTTTTCTTTCCCGATTACATTTTTATTCAATACATGAGCATTACGTATTACGTAATAAGGTTCCGGGTTACCATATCCCAATGGGTGAAGAAATTCCTGTTGGTGGAAGAATTCCGAGGAGAGATCTTTGATACTCACTTCTGCTTCTGCAGAAATTGATGCAACCAATTCTGTGTTGTGTAATTCACGCCAGGCAATTTGATTTAATCTATTTTCCAACTCTGCAAGGTTTTTATTTTCCACCGTAAAACCGGCAGCAGCTGCATGACCGCCATGCTTTACGAGCAACTCTTTACATTCATCCAAAGCCTGTGCGATATGAAAACCGGGAATACTACGGCATGAGCATCGCGTTGTATTTTGATCTTTCTTCCCAACTATAGAAGGCCGAAAAAACTGCTCTGTTAATTTGGATGCAGCCAACCCTACAATACCTTCGTTGAAATCAGGGTCGGTAACAAAAAGTAAGAAATCCTTATCAGTTACCTGCCCGATATATTCTATGGCTTTTTGTTGAGTAGAACGGGTTTGTTTCTGTCGTTCTTCATTTTGTTTCTGTAAACTGGAAGCATATTTCATTGCCTCAATATCATTGAGACTAACAAGAAGATGGAATGAATCCATAGCTGTTTCAAGCCTGCCGGCAGCATTAAGTCGTGGTCCAATAACGAAACCAATGTCACCAGAAGTGATTTTTGAGAAGGGGATCCCGGCTTCTGCACATAACGCCCGAATTCCAACCCGGTTACCGGATTGTAAAAGTGCAATACCTCTGCGGACCAATTCGCGATTCTCCCCGGTTAATGGTGCCATATCGGCAACGGTTCCCAATGCGACAAGATCCAGTCTTTTTTCTGCCAGATCGTTTCCCGGTGAAACCTTTTGAATTACCGCGTTGGCCAGCTTATAGGCTATACCAACTCCAGCCAGATCTTTATAAGGGTAAATATCACCAAGTCTTTTGGGATCAAGAACAGCAACACAATCGGGTACTTCTTGCGAAGGATGATGATGGTCAGTGATAATTAAATCCAGACCAATCTCCTTAGCGTAAAGGGCATCCTCTACGGAGCGGA
Organism: uncultured Leptolinea sp.; assembly: GCA_964648485.1. Classification (GTDB taxonomy): domain Bacteria; phylum Chloroflexota; class Anaerolineae; order Anaerolineales; family Anaerolineaceae; genus DAIOEK01. Next base: position 38,111 of record CAZYOF010000016.1, on the reverse strand, counting down.
TTCCACAATCTACTGAAATGACAAGGTTTGCTGGAACATCTTTTTCACGCAGGCTTCTAAGAGCCTCCTGGTTTAGTCCGTATCCTTCATCAAACCGATTTGGGATGTACGGTGAAACATTCATACCTAGCAGGCGAAAGCATTCTACCAATAACGCAGTGGCTGTAACACCATCCACATCATAATCACCATAAATTACTACTTGTTCATCTCGTGCCATAGCCAGGAGTATTCGCTCGACTGCATCATCCATACCAGACATCAGGTAAGGATCATGAATCAAGTGATCTCCTCCATGAAGGAAATCAAGAGCAACCTGCGGAGTTAGAATCCCGCGGTTATACAACAATTTCCGGAGCAGGCGCGGATATTCTTTGAGGTCATTAGATACTCCCACATCCATGGGAGGAGCAATTATCCACTTCTTATTTATATATTCTGGGTGATGGATAGTCATGAATTATTCGTATACTCTTGGCAGCCGGGCAGATAATCCACAAATCACCTCATAATTGAAGGTTGACCACCTCTCTGCAATTTCTTCCGCCGTAATGATTTCATCACCTTGGTGACCCATTAATACTACTTCATCACCAACCTGGGCATCTGGTACATCATCCAATTGGAGCATACATTGATCCATGCAGACACGTCCAACAACTGGAACCCTTTTTCCATGTACAAGGGCAATATTCCCATCAACACGGCGGTAGCCATCTGCATATCCAATAGCAATCGACCCAATCCGTTCAGCTTTCTTTGTATAGTAAATATGCCCGTAACTAATTCCATGATTTGCCGGGAAGGTTCTGACTGAAGTTAATCGGGTTTTCCAGGTTAAACCAGGCTTTACATTCGCAGGAAGCGGTGTCTCTGGAGAAGGAGCATATCCATAAAGCACTATCCCGGGTCGGACAAGATCATAACGTGCACCCGGAAAATTTAATGCAGCGGCCGAATTTGATGCGTGGATATATTTGGGAGCAATGCCCACTTTTTTCAAATTACTAACAAGTGAATCAAATTTCTCCATCTGTTGTTCTGTTGTTGCAACATTGGGTTCGTCTGCTCGAGCAAAATGGGTAAAAATGCCTTCAATATTTAGTTGAGGTTGGTGAGAAATTGATTCAATAAATGCCTGGGCAGTATCTGGAGAGATACCCAGCCTGCCCATACCAGTATCCACTTTTATGTGTAATCTTAAACCCCCACCAAATTTGGCTGCCTGTTCGGCATAGGCTTCACCAATGGCGACATCATAAATTGTTAAGCAAATATTATTATTTACGGCATCGGCTACTCTGTCAGGGGATGTATAACCAAGAACAAGGATATGGCAATTTAAACCAGCTCTCCTGAGGGCAATCGCCTCTTCAAGCCGTGCAACACCCAACCAGGTAGCGCCAGCCTCAATGGATGCCTGAGCTATTTCAGTAGCTCCATGCCCATAACCATTTGCCTTGACAATTGCCATAACTTCGGTCTGGCTAATTCGCAAAATTTCTTTTACATTCTCTTTAATTTGTGCAAGATCAATTTCTAGCCAGGCAGAGTATCCATTCGAATTCATGGCTGGTAGTATAAACCTACATAGTAAAGAAGGCAAGCTGAGATTACATATGGTTCTAATTAAATTCTTAGCTTAGTTGAGATAACCGCTTATAATTCACTCATGTCTCAGTTTTCATTTGAATTGCTAGCCCAGGATGGCGCTGCTCGTACTGGTATCTATCACACTCCACATGGGAGTATTCCAACACCAATTTTCGCACCTGTCGGCACACAGGCTGCGGTAAAAGCAATGACCCCAAAACAGCTGGAAGAATTGGATGCCAGTCTTGTTCTTGCAAATACATATCACCTCTGGCTTCGGCCGGGTGATGAATTGGTGAAAGAACTGGGTGGGGTGCATAATTTCATGCAATGGCATAAGCCGATGTTAACAGATTCCGGCGGGTTTCAGGTTTTTTCACTTGCACAAATGCGAAAAATTGACCCGGACGGAGTTACCTTTAAAAGCCATATAGATGGATCCACCCAACGGCTGACACCAGAAAAATCAATACAAATCCAGGAAAATCTGGGCGCAGATATCATCATGGCGTTTGATGAATGTGCTCCACCCCGTGAGCGCGATTACAATATTACCGCCATGAAACGAACCCATGCTTGGGCAGAGCGCTGCCTTGAAGCAAAAACCCGGTCAGATCAGGCTTTGTTTGGAATTATTCAAGGTGGGATCTTTCCAGATCTGCGCGAAGAATCAGCAAAAATAATAACCGCAATGGGTTTTGATGGAATTGCCATTGGAGGTTTATCAGTTGGTGAATCGAAGTCTGAAATGCACCAGACTCTCGATACTTTGTATCCTTTTCTCCCACCAGAAAAACCACATTATTTAATGGGCGTCGGATCTCCGGAAGATTTGGTGAATGGGGTGATGCGCGGTGTGGATATTTTCGATTGTGTTCTGCCTACCCGTCTCGCCAGACACCAGGCTGCCATGACCCATCGAGGTCGTTTAAATATGTTGAATGCAGCATATTCGCGAGATCCGAATCCCATCGATCAAGATTGTACGTGTTATACCTGCCAACACTTCAGCCGCGCATATATTCGCCATCTGATCGTAGCCAAAGAACTCTTAGCTGGCACATTACTTTCAATCCACAATATTCACACCCTGCTTAACCTGGTCCGCTGGATGGGGGAAGCAATTACTGAAAAACGATTTGAACTGTTTGCAAAGGAATACTTGGATCGATATCATCAAACTGAAGAATAAAGGATTTCGTGATTATGAATATATTTGAATCAGTACTATTAGGCATAGTTCAAGGACTCACTGAATTCTTGCCCATTTCAAGTTCTGCACATCTTGTTCTGGTTCCGTATTGGTTAAACTGGCAGTTCCCAACTGAGCAAATATTCGTATTCGATGTTCTTGTTCAGATGGGAACATTAATTGCAGTGATCATATTTTTATGGAGAGACCTTGTTCGAATTATTACCGCTGCATTCCAGGGTCTGATCCGTGGAAAACCACTTCAAACCAGCGAAGCAAGATTAGGGTGGTGGATTGTTATTGCAACCATACCAGCAGGGATTTTTGGTGTCCTGGTGAAAGATCAAGTGGAAGCCGCTTTCAATAATCCTTTGATGACAGCTGTTTTCTTGATAGTTACAGCCGGGTTGCTGGTAATAGCTGAGTGGATAGGAAAAAGACAGAAAGAATTAACCCAAATCTCCTGGCTGGATGCATTAATAGTCGGTCTATTTCAGGCACTTTCCATCTTCCCGGGCGTATCACGATCTGGGTCCACAATATCCGGTGCCATGTTCAGAGATATTAGCCGTCCTGAAGCTGCCCGGTTTTCATTCTTAATATCTATCCCGGTTATGCTGGCAGCTGGTGGGCTGGCATTGCTGGATCTGCTGGAAGTCTCTGGATTGTCCAGTTTTCTCCCGGTTGTGATTAGCGGGGTAATTGCTGCAGCGGTCGTAGGATATCTATCCATTCGGTGGCTACTTCAATACCTTCAACGTCATTCCTTTTATAGCTTTGCAATATATTGCATTATTGCGGCATTATTTACATTTCTAATAGCATACTTCAGAGGATAATGCGAAAATTCCTGCTTTTATTGCTGATAATAATTTTCTGTAATGGATGTACAGTGCAAGAACCAGCTCCATTACCAGAAATTAAGTTGCCTGTCCGTATGGTAACTACCCCTGCAACCAGCTATCTGGCTCAGGCAGCAAATTCTTGCAGCCGGGAAAACCCTGAAATAGTGATCAATGTAGATATCATTCCTTTGAATGAAATTGAATCGGGCAACTACGACCTGATCATAACCAGTGGCGAAGGTTTAACTGATTGGCAATTCCAGCTTGCTGACGAAAGTCTCGTTTTTATTGTTAATTTAAATAACCCGGTTGATGAACTTAACAAGGAAGAAATACTTAAGATACTTGCTGGGTATATCACTCAATGGGATGAAATAGCACCGGGAAAACAAATGGATGACCCATCTAAATTAATCCAGGTTTATTTGTTTTCTGATAAAGATGACTTAACAAATTTAGTAATTGATCAATTACCCGATGGTACGATCATCAATCCAAGAACCCGATATTTACCAGGTCCATCAGAAATCACACAGGCTGTACAAAGTAATCCAGAAGGGATTGGTATTCTCCCTGCCAGATGGCTTTCAGATTTGGTCAAACCTCTCTCAACTAATTTGGATATCCGGTATCCAATCGTAATGAGCGTACACAAAGATCCCGCAGGATCTCTGCGGGATCTGATGAGTTGTATTCAAATTAAGATGGATAATCCGGAAGACTAACGCTTACTCTACTTTCTTTCCACAATCTGCACAGAATTTTGCCCCTGGTTGAATGATTGCCCCACATTCAGTACAGTGTTTCTCCTGCTTGATCGCTGCACCACACTCAGGACAGAATTTAGCATTGGTATTAAGAGGAGCTTCACATTGTGGGCAAGTAGCATGGATCGTTTCACGCCAATTTGCTTCAGATAGCTTTTTATCTTCAGCAGACATAGCCGCGTGAGCCCAAACCTCTTCAACAGACCGGCTTGCCTGTGCCGCAGACATTTCTACGCCCATATCTGGTGCACAGTTTTTGCACAGTCCACGCTTGGTGTTCCAGCATTTTTCCCGGCAGACCCAACTCTGGCAGCGAGGGCACTGAACAAATGAAGGCATCAACTCAGCACTTGCTTTCGCAAAAGCATCATCATGTGCCTTTTCCCACGCAGCGGAATGGGCTCGTCCCGTCAGGTTTGCGGCTGTACTAAATACTCCGCCAAATAGACTGCTGGCGGTATCCATTACATTATTTAATGTACCGGTTACAGATGGCTGGAAATGACTGCGATAACCGGTCCCGCAGCGATCACAAATAAATTCAAACTGAAAACCCTGATCCGTGCTTGAATCTCGATAATTACGAACAAACTCAATTTTCCCTGACATATTTATCCTCATCCGGTTTGTTATAATCTTTTTGGTGATGAATCAATTATAGTACAACAGTATGCAGGAAGAATATGAATCAATCAACTCAAATATGCTTGAACATTAGGGGCAAAGAATACTTTATTACCGGACCTTTGACTGTGCAACAAGCACTCAAACGGATTGGTTTAAATTCAGAATCTTATCTGGCTGTGAGAGATGGAGAAATCGTAACAGAAGATTTATTGTTACAGAATGGTGATAAGGTTCGTATTGTTGCGGTCATATCCGGGGGAAAATAAAGCTCATGAGATGTCGAAAATGCGGAAAAACCGCTTCAATAAACATGAAACAGCATCGATTGTCACTGTGTAGAGAGCATTATATTGATTGGTTTAATACATATACAGAAAAAACAATTGAGAAATATCACCTTCTAAAATATGGTGAAAAAGTACTGGTAGCAGTATCTGGAGGCAAAGATTCACTGGTATTGTGGGATGTACTAAGTCAATTGGGGTATGCAACCGAAGCGCTCTATATTAACCTGGGAATTAATGAAGATATTTCCTATTCCGATCAATCCCAAATCTATGCGCAAGATTTTGCGGATAAAAATAATCTGGTTCTACATGTTTATAATGTGAGATCTGAAATCGGTAAGGACATCTCGAACCTGGTTAAGATTATTCGTTATGGCAAAGATCGTCCCTGCTCTGTTTGTGGAACGATAAAAAGGCATGTATTCAACGCTTTTACAAAGGATCACAATTTTCAGATTATCGCAACAGGTCACAATCTCGATGATGAGGTGGCCGTACTATTTTCAAATAATCTGAATTGGAATCTTTCACAGTTAGCCAGGCAGGCGCCCCTTTTACCGGAGACACCACAATTCCCGCGTAAAATAAAACCCCTGTGCCGATCGTATGAACGGGAAACCACTGCCTACGCAATTCTCAAAGGGATTCAGTACATTGAAGAGGAATGCCCATTCTCCATTGGCTCAAAGACGAATGCAGTTAAGACATGGTTTAACCAACTTGAAAAAGAACAACCCGGCATCAAACTTTCATATTATTCTCAATTTATTAATCAAAAAAAGACAGGCTTTCTATCCGGGCTAGAAAACCTGTCTGGTGAACTTCATCAATGTCCAAAATGTGGACAACCTACTTCAGCAGAAGGACTATGCGCTTTCTGCAAGCTACTGGATTCTTGATCAGGCACGTTCCAGATAATGCTCCAGTTCCCAGTCCGTGACATCCATCCTGTACTCTTCCCATTCAGCCATGCGGGAACGGACAAATGCTTCATACAGCATCGGACCAAGTGCATCTTTTATAATTTTATCTTTATCAAGTTCTACCATGGCTTCTTTTAATGAACCGGGAAGCTCGGTGATTTTCATCTTCTTCCGTTCCGCTGCGGTTAATTCGTAAACATTGATATCATTCAACGGAGCTGGTGGTGTCATTCCTTTTTCAATTCCATCCAGGCCGGCAGCCAAAATCACCATAAAAGCCATATACGGATTTGTAGATGGATCTGGACAACGTAATTCTGCGCGCGTTGCGCTCTCCTGACCAGGTGTGAAACGGGGAATGCGTATTAGGGCAGAACGGTTTGTCTGCGCCCAACCAACATATACTGGAGCCTCGTATCCGGGAACCAGTCTTTTATAAGAATTAACAGTGGGAGCAATTACTGCAGAAAATCCTCTCGCGTGTGAGAGTTGCCCGGCAATGAAGTTATATGCCAGCGGAGTAAGATGGAATGGATCTTTTGAATCAAAGAAAAGATTGCATCCTTTTGAATCAAATAATGATTGGTGGCAATGCATGCCAGATCCATTGATACCAAAAATCGGTTTGGGCATAAACGACGCGACCAATCCATTCTGGGCAGCAATCGCTTTTACCGTATATTTGAGAGTAAGCACATTATCTGCGGTTCTAACAGCATCATCAAACCGGAAATCAATTTCATGTTGACCCAGTGCAACTTCATGATGACCTACTTCAATATTCAGTCCCATTTTGAGTAATGCTTCCATAAGTTCAGTTCGTACCCGAACAGCCTCATCGTTCGGAGAGAAGTCAAAATATCCACCTACATCGTGTGGAACCGGGTTTATGGATTGGGTTCCATTTTTCTTCAGCAGGAAAAATTCCGGTTCAGGACCCACATTGAATGTCCAGCCTTTTTCTTCAATCCGCTTGATGTAACGCTTCAACATTCCCCTTGGGTCACCGTCAAAAGGATGTCCATCCGGCGTGAAGATGTCGCAAAAAAATCGTGCTCGCTTCAACTCATTAGGCGACCAGGGCAATACAGCATAAGTATTGATATCCGGTCGTAAGTGCATATCGCTTTCCTGGATACGGGCAAAACCTTCCACCGATGAACCATCAAACCAGATACCGTCATCTAGGGCGGTCTCTAACCTTTCTACAGGCGCATCTAGTGATTTCACCACTCCATTGACATCTACGAACTGATATGAAATAAATTTAATGCCATCCTCTTTTACTTTTTGCATAATTTGTTTCTTGTCCATATTGCACCTCTTCCGCGATTTGATATTAAAAGAACTGGACAGTTTGGAATGTCCAGTCGTTTTGGCAGGGCATTGAATATAAAAGACCCCACCATGCCGTGTGTTGCAGAGTTTTGAACCTGCTTTCGCAGGTCGGGAACCTACCCGGTAGCTCTGCCTTGACCGAAGTCTATCGCATCACTATCGTAAGGTTGGCACCCATTTTTTTAAGTGTTGGCTCAAAACGTGGGAGCAACATCACGAACACAGCAGGGCAATTTCCTTATACCACAATTTAAAGTGCATGTATAGATAAATATTAAATCGTCTTGTAAATAAGATATGGTAAGTAATGCTTTCGTTTATAGCGAATCAACATTGTATTTATTTTATTTTTACTGAAATGGGCGACAAATTCCCGCAAAATTTATAAGGCTATTTTTATCAATTAATAGGGGTATTCATATACGGAGGATCAAGGAATGAAAGAAAAAGCAGAAAACAAGAGTAAGCAGGCGAGAAAAGCATCGATTCGAACCAAACTGCTCCTATTTTTCCTGCTATTGTCGCTCGTACCGACAATTTTAGTTGGCGTCATATCTTTTGTCAGTTCTCAAAACAATATTCAAACATTAACAACAAACACACTGAAAGATTCAGGTCAGCTACAGGTGGATTCCACGGTAATCTGGTTAGGTGAACGTCTTCAAGATGTTCAAACTCTTGCAGATACCAACCGGGTTAAAACAATGGATCCAGTGCAGGCAAAAAGCGCAATAGATGGGTATTACAAACTATGGGGACTTTATGAAACAATGTTTGTTACCGATCTATCGGGCACAAGTATCGCAACCAATAATGATGATATTTTAGAATTGGCCGATCGCCAATATATAAAGGATGTACTGGCTACTGGTAAACCAATAATATCTGAGCCATTGATTTCCAAGGCAACCGGAAATGTGATTCTTGTTGCTGCCGCTCCAGTGATGGATGGAAATAAAATGGTTGGCATTGCAGGTATCACTTTTCCAACAAATTCGATTGCAGATTTACTGGCAAAATCTAGAACAGGCAAAACCGGCGAAGCATATTTAGTTACACAAGATGGAACATTTATCTCTCCATCCCGTTTTGAAGCAGAGCTTAAATCAACAGGGAGAATTAAGGAACGTAGTCCCCTCGAATTAAAAATTGACTCAGAAGCTACACGGGCAATCGCCCAGGGATTGGATGGTGAATCACAGTATACGAATTACATGGGACATCGTGTTCTGGGTGCCTATCACACACTTCCCGGTTATTCATGGGGCTTGATAAACGAGGTCGAAGAATCTGAGGCATTTGCAGCAGTGAATGTATTGCGGAATTCTACGATCGCGATCATATTGGTCGTTGCCATTATTGTGTCGCTGATGGCAATATTTGTCTCTAACTCTATAGCTAATCCGGTTAAGAAGATGGCATCTGTTGCCAATTTGCTGGCAAAAGGGAATATCAATCAGGAAGTTGTTCATAAAGGTACAGATGAAATTGGCGAACTGGCTGATTCCTTCCGTTCCATGATCGAGTACCAGAAAGAAATGAGCGCAACTGCCGCACAGATTGCCGAAGGTGATCTGACAGCTTCAGTTACCCCGCAATCCATTGATGACGTTCTCGGGAATGCATTTGTCAATATGATCTCCAACCTGCGTAACGCGCTTGAACAAGTCAATGAAAACACAATTTCTTTAACAACTTCCTCAGCACAATTATCACAGGCAGCCGGGCAGGCGGGATCCGCCACCAGCCAGATCAGCACCACAATCCAGCAGGTTGCTTCCGGCGCAGCCCAGCAATCTGAGGCTGCAACTCGAACAGCATCTGCAGTGGATCAACTGACTCGCGCCATCGATGGCGTCGCCAAAGGCGCCCAGGAACAGGCAGCAGCCGTTACCCGGATGGCTGGACTCACTTCACAACTTTCTACAGCAATTGAGATGGTTGCTACCAATTCAGCGAAAGCATCTGAGGGAGCAGTGGATGCCAGCAAGGCAGCCGAAACGGGTGCATCCATTGTAGAAGCTACAGTAAATGGAATGACTTCCATCCGTCAAAAAGTAAATCTTTCTGCCGGCAAAGTAGAAGAAATGGGAACAAGAAGTGAAGAAATTGGCACCATTGTGGCAGCCATTGAAGATATTGCCAGTCAAACCAACCTTCTCGCGCTAAATGCAGCCATTGAAGCTGCCCGGGCAGGCGAACATGGCAAGGGTTTTGCCGTTGTGGCTGATGAAGTTCGTAAATTGGCTGAACGGGCAGGTGCGGCAACGAAAGAAATCAGCGACCTGATCAAAGGCATTCAAACCACGGTCGGTGAAGCGGTTGTAGCCATGCATGAAAGCGCCCAGGAAGTGGAAGAGGGTGTAAAACTGGCAGGTGATGCCGGCTCAGCTCTGAGCAACATTCTTGAAAGTGGAAGAACCGTACAGGAATTAGCCGAACAGGTAACCAAGGCATCCACAGAAATGCAAAGCCTTTCAAATGAACTTATCACATCTGCTGACGAGGTTTCTGCCATTGTGGAAGAAAACACTGCAGCGACAGAAGAAATGTCAGCCGGATCCAGCGAAATCACACAGGCAATTGATAATATTGCCAGTGTCAGTGAAGAAAACTCTGCAAGCGTAGAAGAAGTCTCAGCTGCAACTGAAGAGATGAGTGCCCAGGTGGAAGAGGTTTCTGCATCAGCAGACACCCTTTCCCAGATGGCAGCTGAATTACAGAAAATCGTGGCACGTTTCAAACTCAATTAACCTGATTTACAAATTAGAAACCCGGTCATTTCAAAAACATGAAATGACCGGGTTTTACATCATATAGACTTGTCACTCAAAAATACCTATGCTATGTTTACGGCATGCAAAATATTCGATGTTTTCTCGCAATCCAATACCCACCAGATGTGCGCCAGAGAATTGAAGCATATCAGAAATCCATTCGAACATACTTCCCTGACAGGTCAGTTGGCTGGATTTCTGCCAGCAATTTGCACTTAACTCTGAAATTTTATGGTGAGCTCAGTAATCCACAGTTGGACAGGTTGAATTGTATTCTTGAAAAAATTGTAAATGAGAGAACCGGTTTCACTTTCCAGGCAACAGGGAGCGGGGTGTTTCCTAATCCCGATAGAGCTCGAATATTATGGATCGGTGCTACACCCTGCCCGCAATTATCTGATCTTGCAGGTTACGTTGATTCATTTTGTAAAGATCTATATGTAGAACCAGAGAAGAGGTTATTTTCACCGCACCTGACCATTGGTCGGATACGGGATGGTTTTGAAAAATCAGCGATACAATCCGCTGTTAAAGAATTTCTCAACCATCCAGCAGGAAATATGGGAACAATTCATGTAGAAAAAATAGTGCTAATGAGAAGCGAACTAAATCCCACTGGTGCCAGATATTCACCCATTAAAGAATTTTTATTAAATGGAATAGCAGTTAATCATGCTGGTTTGTGTTAAAATGAACGCCAACAGGAAATCTAATGGAAATAAATTCACTTGATATAGCTAATCAATTAGTAGGCATCCTTGAAGATAAGAAGGCAGAGAATATCTTGCTGATGGATATCCAGGGGATCGCCTCATTTGCCGACTACTTTATTTTCGCATCAGGAACATCAGATAGAATGTTACAGGCTCTTTCTGAAGCTGTTAAAGATTCAGCTGACCGCATTCCAGGTATTCGAGTCAGGCAGGAAGGCTCATCCGATAATGGATGGGTTGTTGTAGATTGCGGTGACATCGTGATACATCTTTTTTCACCTACCCAAAGGGATTATTACCGTCTGGAAGAATTATGGGATAAAGGAAAGGTGATAGTCAAGTTGCAATAAAAAGAGCGGTTAATCCGCTCTTTTTTCTTATTTTATCGCCTCAATAATTTCTTTTGAGTGATCTGCTGGTTTCACATTTTCAAACACTTTCATGATCTTACCATCTGGACCGATTACAAAAGTAGTTCTGAAAACGCCATCATACTCTTTACCCATGAACTTTTTCCTGCCCCAAACTCCATATGCTTCGCAAACCTTGTGGTTTTCATCTGATAACAGGGGAAATGGTATTTGATATTTTTGTTTGAATTTGATGTGTGATTTTATTGAATCAGGGCTTACACCTAATATTTCGATATTCTTTTCCTGATAGGCAGAATAATCATCTCGGAAGTTACATGCTTCCGTTGTGCATCCCGGCGTATCATCTTTCGGATAAAAATATAAAATAAAACTTTTACCCTTGTAATCTTCAAGTTTATGCAGTTTGCCGTTTTCATCCTGTAAAGAAAAATCAGGAGCGGTCATACCTTCTTTAGGGATCATATAATACTCTCCTTTCAAAGATAATTGTATATTTCTTGAATAGCATAAAGATATATTTTGTAGAAGGTATGTGCAATACTTCAAGAGTTATGTAGCAAAATTGATTATGGATTCAGGATGCAGGTTCTGCATACTTACACAAAAACATGCTGCTGGTTGCGAAGGGAAACCATAAGCCCATAAATTAATCTAAACCCGGCGAATTGATGTGTCATTTTCCCCGCCTGACAATCTCTGTTTTCTAAAACCTTTAGTGCATGCCGTGTTAATTGATCTGCGGCGCGATTCTTATGTCGCGGTATCCATTTCCAATGGATACGTCCCAATTTCTTGGATAGTTTTCTTGCTTTTAGATATAAATTTATCACCCGTGGAGATGTAACCTGAGATACTCCCTGTAATTGTTCAATGATTGTTCGCGCATCCCCATAAACAGTAACAGGAATACTCCCGACCCTCAAATCCAGTAATGCATCCAGACCTTCAATCAAAGCAAGATATTCTGCTCCATTAGAGGTCGCTGCATCATGATGCGTATATATTCCATGTCCCCGGGCAATTACTTTTCCGTCCTCACATATTACCCAGCCGTAGCACATAATAGGAATGGGTTTATAACCACCCTCAGAATTCTTAATTTTTCCGCGATACAAACCATCAAAATACAATGTGTACATATGTGCCCTCGCGTTGTTGTGAAATTAAAAAGAAGACCGGCGACGGTAGAACCTTTCGCCGGTTGATTACATTGGTCACAAAGTAAGAAGTTGAGTTAGGGTGTGGTGAGCTGGAACGAAAAGACATTTATAGGTCTCATATCTCCTTTAATACTTACTATACACCAACTTCAATTAATCAATGTCAATTTTGATGTTAATTTTTAATGGATATGATTGCTAATTCCTTCATTCAATGTCAATTACCAATGATCGTGCGGATCTCACCCATATTTTTAATCTCATAACCAGGGAGATTAAGTATCTTAGTTTGGAATAATTTCGTTTTTGCCACCTCAAGAATTCGTTCAACAAAATGATTCTTCATACTCTCTTCTGGCACAGCCAATTCATAATCTTCATGAAAGAGGGGAATAAAATCCAGGTCCAGCGCTTGAGCAGCAGAAGCGATACCCATACCGCAATCTGCTCGTCCTGAAGCAACCGCAGCTGCAACCGCAAGATGGGTTACTTCCTCCTGTGCATAACCTCTGATCAATGTATCCGATATAGCCATTCGTTTCAATTGGTAATCCAGTAGTACCCTTGTACCAGCGCCACGCTGCCTGTTGACATATGTAACTTCAGGTCTTTTCAGATCTTCAAGATCAAATATACCTTTCGGATTCCCCTTCGATACAATCAACCCCTGATTACGTTTTACCCAGGAAATGAGAAAAACTCGTTTTCCGGGAATATATTGCCGAATATAGCTTACATTGTACTCACCAGTTTCAGGGTCCAACAGATGTGTACCCGCAGCATGTGCTTCACCCCTGCGTAAGGCTAGTAAACCACCCAGGCTGCCAACATTCGTACACAACACCCGAATCCTATCCTTTATCAGCGTATCTGCTAAAAGATCGAGGGATAGATCATGTGAACCTGAAAGGAATAAAGTTCTTCCTAAGATTTCTCTGGATCGATAAAGGATTACAGGTATTTTTGCTCCTGATTCTTCACCTTGCGTCCCACGGGGAAAAATCGAAATCCCATCTGCTCTAACTAGCGAATGGATAACCCCCGCCCCTCTTTGAAGAGGTGACGCCTGTAGGGTTCCATTCACTTCTCCAAGCATCACCCGAATATAATCATCATCCCCAGCAGGAGAATTTACTTTACGGGTTAATTGTGCATCAACGCAATCGGATGGCGACTTAATCAGTCCGGTCCAGAGATTGAGTGTTGGCTCGATAAAGACCTCTCCGGTCAGGGCAGCGGAAACCGGATATCCAGGTACACCAATGCAAGGCACAACCCTTCCGGACAGACTTTTTATCAAACCTAAGATTACCGGGTGCCCTGGTCGTATCGCAATTCCATGCACCAGAAGCTCACCGAGCTCTTCCACCACCTGAGCAGAATAATCTTCCGATCCGGCAGATGAACCAGCATTGATGACGATCAAATCTGCATTCTCTGCCGCATCACTGACCACTTTCAAGATTTTCTGAAAATCATCCGGAATAATCGGATAACGAGTTGCGCTTCCACCCCACTGGTTTACCTGACCTGCCAGAACTATACTATTGAATTCTATGATATCTCCAGATCGTAATTGAGATCCGATTTGAACCAATTCTGATCCCGTGGGGATAATTGCTACTCTTGGTTTAGTTGCCACCACAACTTCATGGTGTCCACTTGCTGCAATTGCTCCTAAGTCCACAGGTCGGATTTGTTGACCCGCAGAAAGGACCAACTGTGTCGCAACCATATCTTCACCCATAAGTCGGACAGAACTCCAGGGTGCAACAGCCTGGCGAATGCGGATGGATTGTGGTTTTCGTATATTTGGCGAGATTTGATTTCTCTCATCCAATGGTTCCACTTGCTCAATCGGTATTACAGCATTGGCAAAATCTGGAAGTGGATCACCGGTATCAACATATATTGCCCGAGTTCCCAGTGCTATTGAGACGGGCTTAGAAGGTAAAGCTGTAATGGTATCTTCAGCAACAATTGCAAAGCCATCCATAGCAGATGCATGATAATGGGGTGAACAGATTTTCGCCCATATCGATTCAGCTAATACACGATCGACCAGATCCTCATCAAGCGATAATGTTTCTTTTCCCAATACGGTATTTAAAGAAGAACCTTCTAATGCCTGCAACCATCGTTGCCATGCCTGTTCTACCGGGATATCATGTAAATATACCGACATATTATCCTGTTTACTTAAGGAATTGGTATGGGCGTGCTTACCGGTGACCAGGGAAGCATTTTACTGAATTCAGCCAAGCCAAATTCTCCCCGAACCTCTAAACGGCTCAAATAATAGACCACATGTATGGAATGAATATAGGAAGTGCCTAAACCAACGCCGCCAATATATCCTGAAGCAGCTGTGTAATTACCTACAGATGAATCAAAAGCACCAAATGGGTATGCATATGTGTAAACCGGTAAACCGATTGCTTCTTCTAAAACATCTTTTGAATGACGGATTTCTTCATTCATTGACCCATGATTCTGACTCAAGTCAATATGAGAATGACTGTGGCTCCCAATTTCCCAACCAGCGGCAGCCATTTCGCGTAATTGGTCTGCATCAACAAAACCTTCTGATTTCAAGCGATTGGTAACAATGTAAAAGGTTCCTACCATACCCAATTCACGCATAATCGGAAACGCATTTTCATATACATCAATATCGCCATCATCAAATGTTATAACGACAGGCTTTTCTGGAAGGTCTCCACCATTTCGCAAAACACTGACAAGATAAGCTACTGTAATGGTGGTGTACCCCCATTCTTTCAGTGCATTCATTTGCGCTTTGAACATTTCAGGGTCGAGTTCATACCTGGCAACTTTTTCACCCTTCTTAATATGGTGATACATTAATATCGGAACGATTAATTTCTGACCTTTGCCCACGTTCACCCAGGTTGGAGTAGCAGTAGGATCAGGTGTTACTGTTGGTGTGGGGGTAGCTGTGGCAGGCATTTCGGTTGGAGTTACAGATGGTGTCAACGTGAGCGCAACGGAAGTCTGTTTTACTTCGATTTGTTGGATGATTGAGTCAGCAACTGCGGTCTGCTGCACAGGAGTCATGGCACTCGGATTGCAGGCAGATATGAAAACAACAATAAGCAAACAAAGGATGATATTTTTCATAACAATTCAACTTCAATGTTTGAGCCTGCCGCTATACCTGTAACATCCGAAGGAATATGGACAAGGCCATCTGCTTTTACAAGATTAAAAATCAGATTGCTCTTATAATGAATCGGTTCTGCCTTCCACTGACCCGAATCATTTATCAAACTAACCGGAACCCAGTCATCCCGTCCTGCTTGAGAAGGAATATTTCCTATCACTTGAGCAGATATAGATGGAAAGATTTTTTTATCATTTTCCCCAAGAAGCCTTTTTATCACAGGTTTGACAAATAAACCGGCAATAACTAGTGCACTAACCGGATTTCCTGGAAGACCGATCACAGGTTTTCCATTACATACTGCAAGAATGGTTGGTTTTCCAGGTCGGACCTGAACTCCATGAACAAGCACACCGGGTTTACCCAATTTATCAATGATGCCGGCGGTAAGATCACGCGATGAAGCAGAAGAACCTGCTGTAAACAGAATCACATCGCATTCAGCATATGCTTTCATCGTCACATCCAGTAAATCAGATGCGTTGTCAGCGACGATTCCATAAGATATTGGTTCACCACCCGCATCATGTACTAATAAGGACATGGTAGTGGAATTGATGTCTCGAACCTGCCCGTAAGCTGGTTTCGTTACTGGAGATACGACTTCATCACCACTAGAAAGGATTGCTACACGCGGTTTTTTGGTTACGGCTACTTCCATTATTCCAAACGACATCAATCCGCCAATTTCTGGTATACGCAGTTTAGTGCCTGCAGATAATATTTTCTCTCCTTGCTTGACATCCTCACCCGCAAGGATCACATTCTCATTTCTGGCTACCGGACCATAAATTTCAAGACTGTCATTTGAAACCAACTGTGCATGTTCCAACATAACCACAGCATCCGAACCTTGTGGAAGCATCCCTCCAGTGTGGATTAATGCGGCGGTGCCGGCTGCAATAGAAATATCTGGTTCCTTACCCATCGGTAATTCAGTTAGATATGTGGCAAGAGCAGGTAGTGCTTCAGATGCTCCGTGAGAATCGGCTGCGCGTATGGCATAACCATCCACAGTGCTGCGCGGAAATTCAGGGAGAGGATGCGGTGCATGCAGATCAGAAGCGAGTACTCGATGAATTGCACTAAGCGTAGGGATCACCTCAGAAGATATCTCTGTTGGGGGTAACGCATCCATCCAGGCTGATAATGCCTCAAAAGGCGGCTTGAGCTTTAGGAATTCAGGCATTTATATTGTCCAATAGGAATATGTAATCAAATATAGAGCCAGAAGCGTGAGAATCCCGGCTGTGTAACGGAATAAACGCCATTGGGGTTTTGCCCCCGAGGTTATTCTATTCAACAGAAAAACTTGAAAAACAGCGATAGGGATGGTGAATAAGAAAGGTAGAACGATTCGCCATGGCAATCCCGCCCAGTACGCTACTCCCATCAGTAAATAGGCTATTCCGATGAGTAGATGATGGGCACGGGAACCATTTTGCCAGCCAACACGGACAACGAATAATGTTCCACTCTGTTCAGGAAGTTTTCCATATGATTCAAATTGAAATGCAAGCAGCATCGCAAAATAGATTGCTGTGAGAGGAATAGTAGTTAATGAAAGTAACCGATTGAATTCACCTGCTTGAAAAAAGTAAGCATAAACTGGAATAATTTGGCAGAACAAAAAAGAGAGAATAAACTCGCCAATCCCTGAAGTCCATAATCGAATGGGAGGAAGAATCAATAACAAAGACAGAATTACTATAATCAAAATGATGAATATTAATGGGGTAGATAATATCATCTCATGCAGCATCCAAACCAGGAGAATTGCCACAATGGAAAGGATTACTGCTACGATAATGAATAATGTGTTTTGCCGGGTGCTTCTTTCTTCACGCGATAAAGGTTTTTCATCATTTTTCGATAAAAATTTCACAGGGTTGAAAATTTCATCAAGGAATAAAATCCCTCCACCCAAAACAAATAACCACACTAACCCCTGGAAAAAATGCAGCCAATTAATAGTGTTGCCGAGGTAATGTGCAATCCCCGCCCCCAACAAATTCAATAACACAATGATCGCCAGGAATAATCCGCTCTTACGCGTGAATAAGTGATTGGTGAGATTAAGCGGGTCTTTCATGGATCTCCGAAGTAAGAATGGATATTTTTCCATCACCGGTAACTGATAAAACTTCACCTGAAATATACTCGTTTGTCAGAAGATATTCCAGCGCGCGTCCAATCTCGCTCTGTTTGATTTCCCGTTTTCCAGGGGCTCGAGAAATGATTCCCTGCCAATCACTTTCTGAATACCCATTCGGAGGAAGAACAGGCGCCAAACCTAAAGCGTTAACACGGATTCGCGACGCCAGCCGGGATGCCATAATTCGGGTGAGGTGTTCAAGCGAAGACTTACTTAATCCATAGAGTGGGTGTATCCGCCAGATTTGCTGAGCAAAGATATCAGAAATATTGATAATGCTACCACCAGCCTGCATTCGTTCAGAAGCCTTGATTGCGCAGAATAATGCTGCCCGGAGATTCAAGTTCAAGGCTTGAGACCATGAATCTTCATCTACTTGTAAAATATCACCCGCAGGCATGATGGCTGCTGAATTTACCCAAACCTGCAAAGGTCTTCCTGTCTCATCGACTTTCTTGAATAACTGTGTAATCTGGTCGGTTTGTGTCAAATTTGCCTGAATAATATCTGCCCATCCTCCATGATCAAAGATCAAATTTTTTAACTTTTCTGCCTCTATGATGGCAGTGTTGTAATGGATCAATACTGCAAACCCCAGCCGCGATAATTCTAGAGTGATCATACGACCAACTCGATGGGCGCCACCTGTCACAACCGCTAAAGGTTGTTTGCCTAATTTGCGTGTGACAATAATATTTTGAGATTCCATATTTGGATTCTAGCACAATAAGGCATGTTTCTTGGTACCATCAAGCCTGAAATAGTCGGAATACCGTACCACCAGATGAAACATGTTATAATTTCTTAAGAGATAATAAATCCTGCAAATATATATCTCAAATTCATTTGTTCTGGAGGAGAACTGTGAAGCAAAAAGCAATCCTGGTCCTTTTTGTAGTTGTTTTATTAAGTATGCTACTCGGAGCATGCGCCCAAAAGACAACCAGCGTCAAGGTTGCCACGGATGCAACATTCCCACCTTTTGAAATGATGGATGATACTGGCTCCAAACCAATTGGCTTTGACATCGAAATGATGGAAGCTGTTGCCGCAAAAGCCGGCTTCGAGGTCGAATGGATCAATATCGGTTTTGATGCGGTCATCTCAGGTGTAGCACAATGTCAATATGATGCAGCTGCAGCCGCAATCACCATCACAGATGAACGAAAACAGAATGCTCTTTTCTCAGACCCATATATTAACGCCGGTCAGATCGTCACCGTTCGTAAGGGAGAAACCAACATTCAATCTACGGATGACCTGGTTGGCAAAAAGTTGGGTGCTCAATTAGGTACAACAGGTGAAATTGAGGCAAGTAACATCAAAGATGCTATGGTTAAACCATATGATTCCTATGATCTGGCCTTCCTGGATCTTATGAATGGTCAAATAGATGCTGTCATTGCAGATTACCCGACTGCCCTTGGATTCATTGGACAAAACAGCGACAAATTGATGACTGTTGGAGAGGTGTTCACGAACGAATCTTACGGTATTATGGTATGTAAGAACAATGAAGACCTCGTAAATAAAATCAACAAAGCCCTGGCCGAACTGAAGTCTGATGGAACCATAGCCAAGCTGGAAGCTAAGTGGCTGGCTGGTAATTAATTCGGCGGAATGTTCGTTTTATTAGCGAGGTCCGCTGAGACCTCGCTTTTTTAATACTCAAAAGGTAAAGGAAAAATGGACGAATCTGATCACCCCCCCATCGGTACAGTGGACTCTCCACTACCAGCCCGTTTTGGCCGAACCTCCGGCCGGAAGTATGATCCCTGGTGGATCCTGGTTGCAGTTGTTGTCGGCTTAATTTTGATGCTCGTTTTTGCAAAACCAGATCCATATAAGCGTATTGTACTTTTCGTTAGGGAAGGTATGGGTGTTACCTTGATGGTGACTGTCATATCCTTTATTCTAGTAATATTTCTTGGTTTAATCGGTGGATTAGGAAGACTTTCTAAAAATCCAATAATCTCAGGAATAGCCTCGATCTACGTTGAGGTCATCCGGGGAATACCTCTGCTTGTTCAATTATTATTCTGGTATTTTGCTTTTCCATCTGTGATCCAAGAATTTGGAAGAACTATCAATTACGAACCATTTGCCAACTATTTGGCAAATCCGGTAGGAATGGCAATTCTTGGATTGACATTCTGCTACGGTGCTTATATGAGCGAAATTTACCGTGCCGGTATCCAATCAATATCAAAAGGACAGATGGAAGCTGCTCGCAGCCTGGGAATGTCTTACTTCCAGGCTATGCGTTATGTAATAATTCCCCAGGCTATTCGAGTGATTCTCCCACCAGTTGGTAATGAGTTTATTTCGTTGCTCAAAGATTCATCTTTAGTAAGTGTTGTAGCCGTTGCAGATATGACCCGGCGAGGACGAGAATTTATGGCTGCGAATTTTATTCCAATTGAAACATGGATGATGGTCGCACTGCTTTACCTTGTCCTTACCCTGTTATCAGCGAGAATGGTTACATTTATAGAAAATAAAACCCGGATTGAGAGGTGATGCGATGACTCCCATTATCCAAGTAAATAATATTCACAAATACTTTGGACATTTGCATGTCCTCAAGGGAGTTACGCTCAACGTAGAAAAAGGCGAAGTGGTCGTAATCATCGGTCCTTCCGGTTCTGGTAAATCCACATTCCTGCGATGCATCAACCGTCTGGAAGAATTTGAAAAAGGTTCAATCATAGTAGATGGGATTTCTCTGGATAGTGCAAAGAATATTAATCTGGTTCGTACAGAAGTGGGAATGGTATTTCAATCATTTAACCTGTTTCCTCATCTAACTGTGTTGGAAAATCTCACATTAGCGCAGCGGATCATCAGAAAACGCGAAACGAATGAAGCAATAAAAATTGCAAATCATCTGTTAGAAAAAGTTGGCATTCCTGATAAGGCAAAAAACTATCCAATCCAATTGTCTGGTGGGCAGCAACAACGTGTTGCAATCGCTCGCGCTCTGGCAATGAATCCCAAAATGATGCTGTTTGATGAACCCACATCAGCTCTTGATCCTGAAATGATCCAGGAGGTATTGGATGTAATGCTTAACCTGGCAAAAGAAGGAATGACGATGGTTGTGGTATCTCATGAAATGGGTTTCGCCCGAGCTGCGGCGAATAGAGCAATTTTCATGGATGACGGCGTTATTGTGGAAGAATCAACTCCCGATGGATTATTTAGTAACCCGCAACATGAAAGAACAAAAGCTTTCTTGAGTAAAGTCCTTTAAAATTTTGACCGGTCGTTCAGACCGGTCATTTTTATGGAAGTATTGTTACCAACAAACTGATACCAGCGAGTATTAATACACTCCAAACCAGATATTTTTCTGGTTCCATTTTTAGATAATCGATTGGTTTGGGTATGGGAGTAGTTACTCGTGGGCGGGAAATTATCATCTCATCACCCAAAAGAGCCTGACGGAATTCTTCTACAGTCTGAGGGCGATCATCGGGATGAAGTCCAATCGCCCAGAGGATAGCTCTCTCTGTTCTGGGACTGATGGATGGATTAATCTGCCTTGGGGAAATTAATGTATCTGGATGTAAAAACCTTTCACGGGCATCCACGGGGGTAGAATTCGTCAGAATGTGATAGAGGGTAGATCCAAAAGAGTAGATATCTGATCTGGTATCGGTATGGCTACTGTCACCGCCATATTGCTCAAGGGGAGTGTAAAGGGCGGTTCCCCTTCCCTGTAATATAGTAATGGTTACTTCACCGGGAGCTGCCAACTTAACCAATCCAAAATCGACCAATTTGAGTAAATTTGATGGAGTAATTTTTAGGTTACCTGGTTTGATATCTCTGTGCAAAATGGGAGGTGTTTGACTGTGTAAGTATGAAATCGCATCAGCCAATTGGTTTGCCCAAACTAATACATCTTGTTCTGCAAGGAAAGTACCTGCTTGGCGGGCTTCAATCATTAATGTCCTTAAATCTTTCCCCGGTACAAAATCCATCACCAGGTAGTCTCTCGGACCTATGGAAAAATAATCTGATACTTTGGGTAAATTCGGATGATCCAGACGGGCTAAAACAGTAGCTTCTCTCTCAAATTGATCTCTCGCCTGCCTGACCAATTCAGATGGAAGCGTTTTATCATGCTCCACTTCTTTTACGGCACACTGGCGCCCTTGCAGACGTGTATCATCAGCCAGATAGATGGAACCCATTCCACCCTGTCCGATAATTCTTGATATGCGATATCTACCACGTAAGATTTCGCCTGCTTTTAGTGCAAGGGGCATTCTTCTCCAGATTTCGTGAGCGAGCAGCCTGATGATATGTCGGCGTTATTTCAGGTTGCATGTTTTTCTTTTTTCATTATTATTATACCGTAAAGGAATTTTTCTTATTGTGATCAGCCCATGAAAAAAACCCAAAATGATGACGTCCCAATTCTGATGGCTCAAACCGGTCCGTTGATCGGTCAACGATGGATGATAAATAAGACCATCCTGATAGGGAGAGACACATCTTGCGATATCATGATCCCAGATCGTCAGATTTCTCGCTTCCATGCAAACCTGATGCCTGCAGAAAACGGCACAATCATTGAAGATCTGGGTAGTAAGAATGGCACATTCTGTAATGGTCAGCGTATCGAAACATCTGTTCTCTTGCAGGATGGTGATCTAATACAAGTTGCTCTGGTTCAGCATTTTGCTTACTTAAACTCCGACTCTACTATGCCACTGGATGCCGGTCAAATTCCCTTAACCCAGCGGACTGGCAGATTACATCTCGATCCACGTTCAAGAAGGGTATGGATCGGGCAGAAGGAGGTTATACCTCCGCTATCTGCTCCACAATATAGATTGTTACAAATCCTTTGTGAACAGGAAGGGGCAATTGTTTCACGGGATGAAATAATTAACGGTATTTGGGGGCGTGAAGCCTCATTGGGAGTATCTGATCAGGCACTTGATGCTCTGGTTCGCCGGTTGAGACACCGTCTTGCTGAACTGGACCCAGACCATAGTTATGTTTCCACTCTGCGCGGTTCAGGAATTAAATTTGAGAATATAGAATAAGCACCGGTTTCCCGGTGCTTTTGTTTATTGAGCCATGTTCTTGCGCATTGATAATTTCAGCGCCAGGCGGTGAATAACTTTTAATTTTTCTTTGATCTCTTCCTCTTCGCCTTGACTCTCTGCCTGAGCAATCACCCCACTCAGGAGTTGAATAAAGTCTGGGGTAATCTTATCAGCATTCAAATCCAGTTCTTTCTGAATTTCAGATTCATCTTGAGTTGAGAGAAGCTTCTCAAGTAATTCATATTCAGGTGGAGGAGTCGATGCTTTTTGGATCACCTCTACGATTTGCTGCAACTTCCCGGCTCGTTCAATATCAGATTTTTCTCTTGCAGTTTGGATTTCCTGCCTCAATACATCAAGGAACATTTCATTTACTGCAGGTAAAATTTGCTGTGTCGTTTTTTCGATATCAGGAGATTCAACCAGTTTGTCAATCAAGCCTTTAATTCTACTCGCCTGTTCTTGTATCTCCAGATCAATTTCTGCGGTCATTTTTAATAAATCATCTCGAAGTTTAGTCAGTCTTTCCTTTTCATTACCGCTGGCTTGGTCGACTTTGCCGGTCAGAATCTGGAAAAACGCATAATCCATTCCATTACGGGCTAATCGAACCAGTGTAGCTGTTCGAATATCAGATGTCGATTCAATAAACAAGTCAACTAGCTTTTCGCGTGTCAGCCCAGATTTACCCGCTTCTTGTAAGGCTTTAACTGCTGCTTCTGCTTCAGCATTTTGCTTAAGAATTTCCTGCCCCAGTTCAGTTTTTTCAAGAATGATTTGCTGAATATCTGCCAATTCTTTCGCTGCTTTCTCGTCTCTACCAATAACGGCAGATTCCATTAGTCTGCTGAACAAGCCAAAGAATGTTTCATCTATCAATGCTTTTTCACTCTCAATAATCTCAACTCGGCTCTCAGGTGCTGCATCCATTAACCTGCGGATGAGATCCACTTTCTTTTGTTGATCCTGGATCATCTCCTTTGTAATCCCGTCCCCTTCGAGAACGCGTTCTATCAAATGTTGCATAGATAGCATGGTTTGGGGGCGTAATAAATACGCTTTCCTCTTTTCCTGAGGCAATCGATTCATTACCTGATTGATTAATGGACCAATCAATTTTTCCTGTTCGTTTACCGGTAATCCGATTTCCGGCGGGAAAAATGTTAGTAAAAGTTCCTTTTCCGCATCATGATAAACGATGGGGGTAGGGATCATTCCCTGGTAACCACAGGCAGGGCATTGTGCTAAATTGATCTGCCCACTTAATAACAGTTGTTTTACTTGAGGATCTGAGGATACATCCAGTAATTGGTTTATTTCAGCCATGATCGGCTGACGGCACCGTGGGCAATTCGTTCTAGTTTGGGGCATGGTCGTCTTCTTTCATAAATATAATGTGGATGATTATACCATCCGGCAATTATTTCACAGTTATCTGGTACATGCTTGAATCATTCACTACGCGGTAACGAGAATGAGATTTGAGCCCCTCCCGATCGCCGGTTTTCTACCCAAATCCTTCCTCGATGAGCTTCGATAATTGCTCGTGCCAGATAAAGCCCCAACCCGGCACCTTTAGTCTTTTTTACCGCTTCTGTAGAACGGTAGAATCGATCAAATACATGTGGAAGATCAGCCTGGTCTATCCCCGGACCTTGATCAGAAACAGAAATGACCACATGGTCTGGTCGTATTTCACCCTTAATCATTATTTCACCATTAGGAGCGTATTTAAGTGCATTAGCCAGAAGATTACTGAAGACCTGCCGTAATCTACTTTCATCAGCCACGATCACAGGAAAATCGGGTGGAAAATCAGCCGAAAGATGATGCTGAGTAGTTTGTTTACTGAACCCTTCTATAAGCTGTTTAACCAGACCGGGTAAATACACTTCTGTCCGCTTAAGAGCGAGCGCACCGCTTTGCAACCGGGATGCATCCAGCAGATCCTCGATGAGGGAGGTTAATCGATCAGCTTCCTCTTCGATTACCTGTAAACTGTCATCAACAATCTGACGATCCCATTGAGCATCTTCTCTGCGTAATGTACTAACGTAACCTTTGATTAAGGCGACAGGTGTTTTCAACTCATGCGATATGATCGAGATGAAAGTGCTTTTTACTTCATCAGCTGCCCGAAAATGGGAAATATCTCTGACAGAAGCAATGAAATTGGTCAATTTACCATCCTCAGCCATCAGTGGGGAGTAGGTAATTCCAACAGGTAAGGGTGGATTGGGTTCTGCGCGAATAAGATCACCTTCAACATAGAGCGTAGCTCCTGGTGTTAGAGGATATCCAGATTCAGTCGCTTTTTCCAACGTCATTCCATCCGGTTGACGAGCCCACAAGATTACCTCCTCGTGTTTTTTCCCGATCATCTCTTCCGGTTTCTTCTGGATCATCCGCCCAAAACCCGGATTGCATCTTAGAACATCAAATTGCGGTGAAAGAATCAATATCCCATCAGCAACTGAATCCAGAAGCGCGTTGGTTCTTTGTTTTTCTTCGGTCACTTGTTTAATTAATTGCGCATTCGAGACCGCGATAGCAGCATGGTTTGCAAAACTACGCAGCAAAGCTCGGTCATTACTGGAAAAAACATCTGGATAACTGCGAAATACAAAAATCACGCCTATTACCTGCTGACGGGCAACGAGAGGCAATCCTACTCCAGTCAACAATCCAAAACTGGCAAGGGATGCGATATCCTGAAGAATTCGGTTGATTGCAGGTAATTCACTTGTCTCGGGATCATCCTTTTCAGGAATTTGTTTGAGTAAGGGTTGAACATAACGGATAAAATTTTGCGCCAGTCCATCTGCTGCAGCAGCCCGCCACCCCCCGGGAGTTTCTCGAAGAGCAATAAGACCTGCCTGACCTGCCAGCATTTCGAGAGAGATACGTAAAATCCGGTTCAAGAGTTTATCCAGATCCAGCTCTTCTGTGAGAGCACGGGCAATCTCCAGTAGGTAATCTCTCTGACGTATTCGCAAATCAGGCAGGAGCATAGTTAATTCCCCTTTTCAGCCAACCCTAAAGCTTCTTCAAATATCATCAACCCCTCGTCAACTTCCTTTTTCGTAATCGTTAAAGGCGGACTAAACCGGATTACATTTTTACCACAACCGAGAAGGAGTAATCCTCTTTCAAAAGCGAGATCAACAATCCGGTCGCGGATTGCACCATCTGCTTTGCGAGTGTTTTTGTCTTGTACAAATTCCACCCCAATCATTAAACCCAAACCTCGCACGTCCCCAACAGATACATGTCGTGATTGAATATCTCGCAGGTGGTTAATCAAATATGAACCCACTTCAATGGCATTTTCTAATAGACCGTCATTAATAACATCAATGGTCGCCAGAGCAGCAGCGCAGGCAAGGGGATTTCCGCCATATGTATTCCCATGCGCTCCTTTTTCCCATGTTACGATCTTCCTGCGTGCAATCATAGCACCTAATGGAACCCCTGAGGCAATACCTTTTGCAGCACAGACAATATCCGGCTCCACCCCAAAATTTTCTATTGCCCACCATTTTCCGGTTCTGCCCATACCAGATTGAACCTCATCTGCAATCAGCAGTATTCCAAATTCATCACAAAGTTTTCGTAAAGCCGGGAAGAAACCAGGCGGAGGGACAATGTATCCACCTTCACCTTGAATGGGTTCAACCAGAATCCCAGCTACATCTTCTGCCGGAACAATCCGGGCAAGCAATTGTTCACGAATATACCTGACAACAGTTTCGCCGTAATCCTCTCTGGGGAGTTGCTGAAGAACTGGTCGGTAGGGATCAGGAAAAGGAACATGGTGCACACCATTCATTAAAGGGAAAAAACCACGATGGTAAGCAGATTTACTGGCTGTAAAAGTCACCGCACCAATTGTCCGTCCATGAAACCCTCCCAGAAAACCAATAAACTGGCTTCGTCCTGTGTGATAGCGCGCAAGTTTTATTGCCGCTTCTACACTCTCGGTTCCAGAATTTGTCATGAATGAAATCGATTTTTCTCTAAAAGGAGCTATCTCATCTAGTTTTTCTGCCAGCTTTATCCATTCAGGGTGATAAAAATCAGATGAGATGTGAATAAATTTCTCAGCCTGATCCTGAATTGCTTTGACTACTTTAGGGTGACTATGCCCTGTAGAGTTCACTGCAATTCCTGCTGCAAAATCTAAGAATCTGTTTCCATCAACGTCCCAGACTTCGACACCTTTTCCATGATCCATTACAAATGGATATCCTCTCGGATAGGATGGAGATATCACCTGATGATCTCTCTCCACAAGTTGTTGCGCGAAAGGTCCTGGTAACTTCAATGGTTCCAATCTACACCTCCTGTGTATCTGTATATGTTACTCCGATGGGAGTTGGAAAATTAAATAAATCTTTGCGGTCTGATAATTATATCAGAGCAGAATTTTTCGAACATGCACCATCAACCTTCAATGGATTAACAAAGTAGCTAAATTTGTGAAATCAACTATTGAAATATTCCGATATAGTGCTATACTAGTACTGTATAGGAACTATAATATTCCGTTTCGGACCTTATATGAAACCACAATTTGATCAGACCGATTACAAAATCATCCAAGCCCTCAACCTTGACGCACGAAAAACCGCATCAGAAATTGCTCGCGATCTTAAAGCCAATGAACGGACAATTCGTAAACGGATTGACCGTTTGGTCAGGTTGGGAGCAGTCAGATTAACCGCCATTATCAACCCGGAAGTTTTTGGATATATGACGGCCGTGGATATTTTCCTTGAGGTTGATGCAGACAAAGAAGATGAAGTGATCAAAACGTTCTTGAATACTCGAGAAGTATCTTATATAGCCTTAGGACAGGGAACAAAAGACATCTCGATCGAATGCCGTTTTAAAAGTATAGATGACCTGCATCAGTTTTTACGCAGGAGATTGCCAACCATCGAAGGCGTACAAATTCGTGGCTATTCTCTGGTCCCTAGAATTATTCGGAACATTGATGAATGGATTCCCGGGGAAGAGGATTTCCGTTTGGATGAATTTGATGAAAATGAATAAAAGTTTAATCCGGCGTTAAGCCGGATTTTTAAACCTCATATCAATAAGGAGCCCAAAAATGGAATTGAAACACTTTATTGACACGCAGGATTTTTCAAAGGAAGAACTGCTGAATTTGATCGAATTGATCCGGATGATTAAGAAAGCAGATAAGCAGGGAGCAACTCCCAAGTTGCTGGAAGGTGCTTCGCTGGCTATGCTCTTCGAGGAACCATCTACCCGTACCCGTATTTCTTTCGAGGTAGGAATGGCTGAGCTTGGTGGGCATGCACTTTACCTGAAACCAGGTGAAATTCATCTGGGTGTACGAGAATCACTCGGAGACACATCACAGGTGATTTCAAGATATGTAGATGTAATCATGGCTCGAACACTCAAGCACGAAACCATGTTAGGACTTGTGAAAGATGCTACGGTTCCTGTGATTAATGGTTTAACAGATTACAACCATCCAACCCAGGTCGTTTGTGATGTACTGACGATGATTGAACACGCACCAGCGGGTAAAAAGCTTGAAGATTTTAACGTAACTTTCATTGGGGATGCCACAAATGTGCTTTCTTCTCTGATGTTAATATGTACCCGCTTGGGAATGAATTTCACGCATGCTGCGCCCAAGAAATACCAGGCTCCTGCGCAGTGGATGCAGTGGGCAGAAGAGAACTGCAAGATTTCAGGTGGCACAGTCAAAGTCACCGAGGATCCGGTTGAAGCAGTGAAAAACGCCGACTTCATTTACACCGATCTCTGGTGGTGGGTTGGACAGGAAGCAGAGATACCTGAACGCGAAAAAGCATTCATGCCGCGTTACCAGGTCAATATGGATTTGTTGAGAAAAGCCCCATCCCACTGCAAATTTATGCATTGTTTGCCTGCTTCTCGGGGCGTTGAAGCAACAGATGAGGTGATGGATTCTCCCCAGTCGGTAATTTTTGATCAGGCAGAAAACCGTCTTCACACAGAAAAAGGTTTACTAGTCTGGCTGGTATATCCACGGATGAAAAAACCTGGTAGAGAACTACAGGCAATGCATCTGGCAAAAATTCAAGAATTTCTGGATACCCATTTCTAAATATGAAATCTGTTTTAATATCCCGTAATTGGAGGCTTTTAGATGTCTGTAGCAGTAAATGAAGTACAAAGCAATAAAAAAGGATTTAAGAAAGTCTTGAAAAGTTTGGATATGACCCTTTTTACGGTCTGCGCCATCCTGGTAATTGATACCCTAGCTCCTTCAGCCGCAATTGGAACATCATCCATATCTTGGTGGGTTATCACACTGATCCTCTTCTTTATCCCTTATGGATTAATAACCGCAGAGTTGGGCACAACTTATCCTGAACAGGGTGGTTTGTATATCTGGGTCAAGAATGCCTTTGGCGAAAAATGGGCCGCCCGTACCACCTGGTTATACTGGATCAACGTTGCGCTGTGGATGCCATCGGTTTATATACTTTTTGCGGGGATGTTTGCGCAACTCTTCTTCCCCGAAATGTCCCTTTGGCTTCAGATAGGCATTGGTATTGTAATGACCTGGATCACCGTCTGGATTGGGTCCATGACCTTAGAAACAGGGAAATGGATCCCCAACATCGGCGCCATCATAAAAGCATTAATTATGGTGGTGATTGGCGTGGGCGCATTTATCTTTGCGAGCCGGAATGGGGTGGCGAACGACCTCTCCTTTAAGAGCATTCTGCCTGAATGGGGTGCCGGATTAGCCTTCTTACCTGTTATCGTTTACAACTTCATGGGCTTTGAGTTGATGTCAGGTGCATCAGAAGAAATGACCAATCCGGGTCGCGATATACCTCGCTCTATCATTATCTCGGGAGTGTTGATAGCGATATTCTATATTCTAGGCACAGTCGGCATTCTTATGGCGTTACCCCTGGATCAGCTTGGTTTGGTGTCTGGGATTATCGACACCCTGCGAATTTTATTGGGTGAAACCGGATTTGGTGGTGTGTTTGTGATGATACTTGGAATCGGTGCGCTTTATACCCTCCTGGCTAACATGGTAACCTGGACAATGGGCGCCAACCGGACAGCCGCCGAAGCAGCAAAGGAAAATGAGCTGCCAGCCATCTTCGGACGTGAACATCCGCTTCACAAAACTCCGGTTGGAGCTTTTGTTCTCACTGGTATCGTATCAACCGTGATTATGGTGCTGTATGGCTTTATGGCAGGATCAGCCGAAGATTTATTCTGGACTCTCTTTGCCTTTAGCTCCATGATCTTCCTGCTGCCTTATCTCGCCCTCTTCCCCGCTTTCCTTAAACTTCGTAAAGTGGATTCAGATATCGAAAGACCTTACAAAGTTCCTGGTAGCAAAGGCTTTATCACGCTGCTGGCAGTAATCTGCGAAATCTTCATCATCCAGGCTATCGTGTTCTTTGTGTATATCCCGGGTGAACCCATCGATTGGGCTTTTACCGCCCCTGTCTTAATCGGTGTTGTTGTTACATTAATTGTTGGAGAGCTCCTGATTGCAGGCGCCCGAAGGAAATAAATACTAAATCAACTAATAGCTCTCCTGACAAATCTCAGGAGAGCTGGTGAAAAGGTAAATCATGTCCAACCTCATAAACAGTACTCCCCGTAAAGACGGCTACCGTATGCCTGGTGAATTTGAAAAGCACGCAGGGACATGGATGCTCTGGCCAGAAAGACCAGATAACTGGCGACTCGGGGCAAAACCTGCCCAGAAGGTTTTTGTAGATGTGGCTACCACCATCAGCAAGTTTGAACCCGTAACCATGGGTGTGTCGGCAGCGCAGTTCAATAATGCGCGCCAGATGCTACCGGGAAATATCCGGGTGGTTGAAATGTCAAATAACGATTCATGGATGCGTGATTGTGGTCCAACTTTTGTGACAGCGAATAACGATATACGTGCCATAGATTGGGATTTTAATGCCTGGGGCGGTCTCGTGGGTGGTTTGTATTTTCCTTGGGATCTTGACGATCTGGTTGCCCGCAAAGTGGCTGACATTGAACGCATTGACCGATACAAGGCACCCCTGGTGCTGGAAGGCGGGTCCATCCACGTGGATGGCGAGGGAACTCTCCTGACCACTCGAGAGTGTTTATTAAATGAAAACCGCAATCCAGATAAGACTCAGTCAGAAATTGAAGATCTCCTGTCCGATTATCTGAACGTAGAAAACTTCATCTGGCTGAACAAAGGAATCTATAACGACGAAACCAATGGGCATGTAGATAACATCTGCTGCTTTATCAGACCGGGTGTTGTTGCCCTGGCATGGGCCGATAATAAATCTGATCCACAATTTGAGATTTCACAGGAAAACTTTGAGATATTGCAGTCAGCCAAAGATGCCCGTGGTAGAAAACTTGAGATTCACAAAATCCATCTCCCAGACCCGATTTTAATCTCCCGTGAAGAGAGTCTGGGTGTGGATGCAGTTGAAGGAACCCTGCCTCGAAATGAAGGAGATCGACTGGCTGCTTCTTACATCAATTTCTACCTTTGCAATGGCGGAGTAGTTGTTCCAACATTCAACGACCGCCATGACGCTGAAACACTGGCAACATTCCAGAAATTGATGCCCGATCGAAAAGTGGTCGGCATTCCGGCACGTGAGATTCTTCTCGGGGGCGGTAATATCCACTGCATCACACAACAACAACCCCAGCCGTAGCTTGGCTCCGGTAAGGCTCTTCGCCTTACCGGATTTTTTCCGATTCCGTCAAATTTTGACATTTAATTTGATGTATGCTATCCTATGAAAATCATTTTTTCAGGAAAACACGAATGCAACGAGAACGGGTTTCAGAGAACGTATATTGGTTTCAAAGTGAAATTTATGCACAGGTCACAGCCGGGGTGATTGTAGGTCCGCAATGGGCTGTACTGATAGACACGCTGGCTTTACCAGATGAAACACTGGAAATGCGTGACTATATCGAAGAAGAATTAAAAGTACCGGTGAGATACATCATCAATACACACCACCACGGAGATCACTGTTGGGGAAACAGCTTCTTCCCGGGTGCTACGGTGGTAGGACATACGCTTTGCCGGCAGATGATGATGGATAAGGGAAATACCGCCCTTGATTCAGCCCGAAAGCAGAATCCGGCGTACAAACAGGTAAAGCTGGTCCCACCCCACCTGACATTCGATGGCGGAACCCTTTCATTACGGGTAGGCAAGAAAAACCTAATCTTGATGCCCATGCCGGGACATTCAGAGGATGGCATCGGTGTTCTGGTGGAAGAAGACCGTGTTCTCTTTGCCGGAGACGCATTCATGCCCATCCCTTACATTGTTGATGGGCATATTGATATCATCACCGAAACCATAAAGGGAATCGGCAAGATGGGGTTGGAAAATATCGTCCAGGGGCATGGAGACATCATACTGCGCGGAGAAATAGAAGAACAAGTTAAGGAAAACCTGAATTACCTCTCCGCCATCCGTAAAGCAGTTAAAAACTCCCTCCGAAGGAAGAATCCAATGGAGTTCCTGGCAGAAGTGGATATCGAATCATGCGGGAAATCGCGTGTGTACCTCAGCGGACTGGGCACAGAGCTGCATAAACGTAATATCCGCAGCCTATACAACCAGATGGCAGCCGAAGAAGCTGGTACACCAGAAGTGGAAACTATCTAAGTGGGAAGTATTCAACGAACCGCTTCAGGATCACTGAAGCGGTTTTTGTTTATTTTTTAAGCCAGGCTCGAATTCCTACCAGCCGTTCGGTGCCATCCATAAGTCTTTTGATATTTGGTCTCAGCGCAATCACGAGGAGGATCAACGCACCGGCGCCATATACAATATACTCCCAGGGACTGGCGCCCTGATAATAACGGACTACAAATAGCACCAGAGAAAGGATACCAATCGTCAAGGTGGCGACTGAGGCGTATCCGATAATCAGGACGCCAAGCAAACCCAATGGCAGGATGATCAGTAGCGCAGGATGGAAAAGGGCTACGGTTGCACCCAGGCAGGGGGCACCGCCGGCACCACCGCGCAGTGTCACCACACCGTCAGATGAACGTTCCAGCAGGTGGATGGAATAATTATGTCCGGCAATTGCCAGCAACCCGGCAGCTGCGGATACCCAAGGGTATTCAGGCAGGATAAACTGGGCAATTGTCACAGCCATCGCAGCTTTAACAAAATCCATCACTGCGGTTAAAGCACCCGCAGCAAAACCTGCAGCTCTACCAGCGTTTGTCCCGCCGGTTCTTCCGCTGCCGATCGTGCGGATGTCTTTCCCGCTAAAGAGTTTGACGATAATCAATCCAAATGGGACTGCGCCTAACAGGTAGGCAGACAATAAAGTAACAAATGTTTTCCAGATATCCATAGGCTAGTAGTATAACACTCAGAGTGATAAAGGGTTTCAAATTATAAACGATGGATGACCCGAAAATCAACTTCATTATACGATTTTTCATCCATGTAGTACATTTTGCATTGCCAGTGTTCGTCTTGCTGTGACCAGATGATTGAGTATGCTTCCGGATAAAAAAATTCCCTCAAATCTGTTTCAGATGGATGAGAAGGTCCGCCAGGATGACTGTGATATATAGCAAGTAACCTGTGACCGGATCGTTCCAAAGATAGGAGTGCCCTGAACTGGGCATTGGTCTCCATCTTAAAACGATCTGCACGATGGAGGATGTTTTCAATCGGGTAGCATCTGCGCACAAGCCCCCTGCCGTCGCCCGCCAGCAATCCACAGACTTCTTCCCGCGGAGATGCACTCACCTGCCGGAACATCTTGCGTAAAAACCATATTGGAATCTGCAAAGGGGGCGCAAGCTTTATTTCATTCATCGCTGCACTCGGGAGAATTACCCCATGAGAAATGCCAGGAAAACAGAAAATATCACCGCAGCCAGCGGCTCATAGATATCTGAGCGCGTGAATGCGTGCAGTGATGTTCTGCCAGCCAGGCTGATGGCTGCGTAAATAAAACCTACCAGCAACAATCCATATTGAATGGGGTTGAGCGGAAGGTAATGAAAACCAATGGCAAGCTGCCCCATGAAAAGTGCAATTGCGACCGACCAGTTGTAATACCACCCACCTCGCGTATAAAGGTAAAGGGCACGTAAGGTAATCAATCCAGAAGTGAGGGCAACCGCCGGAACCACCAGGTAGAGACGGGTGAGCGAAAACCGTAACCCGGCTGTCAGCACCATAAAGAGCGCATAAGACATCCCCGTGAGACCGATGGCTGCAATCTGCCGGCTGCCTTCCCGGGGTGTAACCGAATAAAACTCACCCCAGAAAACCAGTATCAGCAACAAACCACCAAGGATATACACAAGCCACCAGGCAGCCCCGGGAGGAAGCGCATACAGTGGCACCCCAATGACCCAGGCTGTGAGCGCGGGCAGCAGCCAGTGCTGTATCCGCTGGCGGGAATTTATATCCGGGTAATCGATCAGCAGCCAGTCCATACCAGCAGCCGCCAGAATTGCAACTCCAAACCAGATGAAATCTCGGAAATTAATCGATAGAGGCAGAAAAAACCCGGGAAGCTGCAGAGCGATCAGATTTTCAGGCTGGCGGATAAACTGCGTGGCAGCATACACCAGCAGGATAGTGGCAATCATGATACTCAAACGTGTTGAGTCGGGTTTGAAGGAAGATTTCTCCATAATATAAATTCTACTCGGAATCAGCTTATGGTAAAATATAGTGTCATATGAATGCCCCAATTTTGAAAGATCTGGAAGAAATGCGGCCAAAAATCATTCCCAGCCTTCGGGCTGGTTTTGATGCTGTTGCATCACATATCTGGCTCATTTTACCCCCAGTTTTAATTGATCTCATCATCTGGCTCGGACCGCACCTGCGAGTTCAGTCATTATTGCAGCCATTTTTAAAAACCATGGAAGAACTGCCCCTGCCCCAAACCACGGCTCAGATGCAGGAAAGTATTGCCGCCGCCCAACAGATCTGGACATTGATCGCCGAGCGGTTCAATCTTACCATGGCGCTCCGTTCATACCCCATCGGGGTTCCCAGCCTCATGTCAAACTGGCTGCCCCTGACCAACCCGCTGGGTAAACCCTTGTTTATCGAAGTCAACGGATTAACCAATGCCATCGGATGGTGGGTCATCCTCGGGCTGGTAGGTCTGATGATCGGAAGCCTGTTCTTCAGCCTGATAGCGCAGGTGACTGCCAGAGAGAAAATCTCCCTGGCTGCCGGTGAACTTGGCTGGAACACCCTGCAGGCATTATTAATGGTGATTTCAATCCTGATCGCGGTCGGTATGCTTGCCATCCCGGCTTTGATGATTATCGGGGCGCTCACCCTCGTCAGCCCGATGCTCGGACAGCTTGCCCTCTTCATGGGCGGGTTACTGCTCATCTGGCTGATCGTTCCCCTGATTTTCACCCCGCATGGCATCTTCTCCCTGCGGGTGCCCTTCGTGAAGGCGCTGGGAACCAGCGTTCAGGTGGTGCGATTCACCTACTCTGGCACGGGTCTGTTTTTACTGGTGCTGGTCATTATCAGCCAGGGTCTGGATCTTCTCTGGCAGGTTCCGGCTGAAAACTCGTGGCTGGCTGCAGTAGGCATTCTCGGACACGCTTTCGTGAACACGGGAATACTGGCTGCCAGTTTTATTTATTACCGGGATGGGCTGCGGTTTGTGCAGGGGATTATCAACCGTACCCAGCAATTACAACAATCCATAAACAATTCGGTCAAATCATAACCGGGAGGAAGAATGGCTGATTCAACCGCCACCAACAATTACGGCGCAAAAGATATCCAGGTCCTTGAGGGACTCGAAGCAGTACGCCGCAGACCCGGAATGTATGTGGGCGGCACCGATCTAAAAGCGTTACACCACCTGGTTTACGAAGTGGTTGATAACTCCATCGATGAAGCCCTGGGCGGATACTGCAAGAACATCGACATCACCATTCACCCCGATTCTTCTGTGACCGTGCAGGATGACGGACGCGGAATTCCGGTGGATATTCACCCCGAAAAGAAGAAGAGTGCACTCGAAGTCGTCATGACCGTGCTGCACGCCGGTGGCAAATTCGGCGGCAGTTCATACAAGGTGAGCGGTGGCTTACACGGCGTTGGTGTTTCGGCGGTAAATGCCCTCTCGGAATGGTGCGAAGTGCATGTGTGCCGGGA
The DNA here is from genome assembly GCA_964648485.1 of uncultured Leptolinea sp. Taxonomy (GTDB): domain Bacteria; phylum Chloroflexota; class Anaerolineae; order Anaerolineales; family Anaerolineaceae; genus DAIOEK01. The sequence goes on along the minus strand of CAZYOF010000016.1, from coordinate 1,912 downwards.
TGGTCAACTTTATTACCAGCGGTACGTGCGCGGGATCCCGCAGGAACCGGTGAAAGCTATCGGCAAATGCGATAAGAACGAATCTGGCAGCAAGACCACCTTCAAGTTTGACCCGGAAATCTTCAAAGAACCGGGCATAGACTTCAAGTATGAGACATTGCTGCAGCGTTTCAGAGAGATGGCATTTGTCACCCGCGGGGTTACCATCCACTTTGTGGATGAGCGCAGCGAACGGCAGATGACCTTCCACTTTGAAGGTGGCATCAACTCTTTCGTGCGTTACCTCAACCGCAACCGCGAGCAGCTGCATCCGGTTGTTTTCATGGAAAAGGACATTGACGGCATTGGTGTGGAAGCCGCTATTCAATATACCGACTCTTACAATGAGTCTGTTTATTCCTTTGCGAACACCATCAACACCATGGATGGCGGAACGCACCTCACCGGTTTGCGCGCTGCTACCACGCGTGTGATCAATGATTACGGCAGACGCTCGGGCATATTGAAAGATGCCGATCCGAACTTCTCGGGCGATGACACCCGCGAGGGGATGACCGCCATCGTGAGCATCAAGCACCCCGACCCTCAGTTCGAAAGCCAGACCAAAGTGAAGCTGATGAACCCCGAAGTGCAGACCTACGTACAGCAGGTGATCGGGGAAGGCTTCAGCCGCTTTCTGGAGGAAAACCCGCAGGCAGCCCGTTCCATCATCCAGAAATGTCTGACCTCCGCCCGCGCCAGAGATGCCGCCCGCAAAGCCCGCGATCTCGTCATCCGCAAGAGCGCGCTCGAAAGCCTGACCCTGCCCGGCAAGCTGGCAGACTGCTCTGATAAAGACTCGACCAAGACCGAACTCTACATCGTAGAAGGTAACTCGGCTGGCGGTTCCGCCAAACAGGGACGCGACCGGCACTTCCAGGCGATCCTGCCCCTGCGCGGCAAGATCCTCAACACCGAACGCGCCCGGCTGGATAAGATCCTCTCGAACAACGAAGTGAAATCACTCATCTCAGCCATGGGTACCGGCGTGGGCGATAACTTCGATATCAGCGGATTGCGCTACGGCAAAATCATCATCATGACCGATGCCGATGTCGATGGCAGCCATATCCGCACCCTGCTGCTGACCTTCTTCTTCCGCTACATGGTTCCGATCATTGAGGAAGGGCATCTGTACATCGCGCAGCCGCCCCTCTACCGCATCGGCTGGAAAGATAAGGTGCGTTACGCCTATAACGAGGCGGAGAAGGATGTGGTACTCAAGGATCTGGGCGTGAGCGCCGATAAGGCGAGCATGAGCCGTTATAAAGGTTTAGGTGAAATGAACCCCTCCCAGTTGTGGGAGACGACCATGAACCCCGAGAACCGCACGCTGCTGCTGGTGGGCATTGATGACGCCGCCGAAGCGGACCGCACCTTCGACATGCTCATGGGCGAGGCTGTGCCTCCCCGCACCCGATTTATTTCCACGCACGCGCGTGACGTCCGCAACCTGGACGTGTAAACCAATATTTATTGAGAATACGATCCCTCTCACCATACGAGAGGGATTTTTTTATTACTGAATTTAGTAATGAAATGAGATTCGCAAAAATTTGGAACCAGGACTCGTAAGTTTAACCTCATATACCCATTTTACGCACGAAACAGGGGTTTTTCTACCTGTCACAAGTGACATTTATTTCGGAAACAAATGGATAAGTTAACAAGAAACCCATAACAAGGTTAAGCATAATTATCTCTTTGTAAAATCCAATAAAAATAATCAAATTTCAAAAAAACTGATCAACTATCTTCTGATATTTTTTATAAACCAATAAATATTTCTACGAGACAAGAAGTAATTAAATTGTTAGATAATGTCATTGATCGGCCGTATACTTACCAGACGTAGCCGCCCGAATGTTTACCA
>CAZYOF010000015.1:0-89294 GCA_964648485.1 uncultured Leptolinea sp. | reverse complement strand
CTGGTAAACATTCGGGCGGCTACGTCTGGTAAGTATACGGCCGATCAATGACACGGTCCGGGATTTTCCAATTATTACTCAAAAAATGTGATCTTAACTGATATTTTGCACGTAAATGATATTGATGTTCAATGTGATGGCACAAATCTTCCTTTTAAGAATGAGGCATTTCATGCAGTAATTATGATCAATGTGCTGCATCATATCTATAATCCAACCCGATTCTTTTCAGAAGCATCCAGGTGTTTGAAGGATGATGGTGTAATTTGCATGATTGAGCCATGGAATACCCGATGGTCAAAATTTATCTATACAAATTTCCACTTTGAGGTATTTGATCCATCTTCCCGAAGCTGGGAAATGGAGAAAGGCGGACCTTTAAGCAAATCCAATCAAGCCATGCCCTGGATAATCCTTTCGCGGGATTTTAATAAATTCATCTCCAGTTATCCAGAATTTTCTATTGATGTGTTTAAAAAACTTATGCCTCTGGTGTATATACTCTCAGGAGGGTTTTCTTACCGGTGTTTTGTGCCTGCATTCACATATGGTTTCTGGAGAAAAATGGAAAAACCAATTGAATCAAAACAGGGCATGTTTGCATTTATTGTTATTAGAAAAAGATCCTTATCCAACCTGGTTGCTAAATAAATCCGAGGCTATCCGCTAGACGGGATATATTTTTCGATAATTTGAAACTCCGTGCGTCTGGAAAGAAATTGATTTTTATATTATTTACTTCTCAAAAAAGGTGGCATCGTATATATGCACGGTCCATACTATTTTATTAGATGGATAGGGGTGACGCGGATCGTAGTAAAAGATTAGCTGGTGTGATACCAGTGGTTTGTATATAATTCCTTTAGATTGGATATTCTGAGAAATGCGGATATGGAATAATAACCAAACCTATGTTTTTTATTATAGAAACCATTCCAATTATTATTTAATATTTACTCAGGCAGTCAATTAATTATTCTGTAGGATTTATTTATGAAATTGCAGTTTATTTCTGATTTTTCTAGAATTCCCTTGGCGAAGCGTATCATTTTTATTTTATTTTTCACAACCATTTGTTTTCTGGTTCTGAATATCTTTCTGCGGAATGATGTAATTGAATATACCTGCAAACAAACTCTTGATTTCAGCACACATTGGATATTCGGGATAGCACTTTTCATCCTGATCCTGCTGCTAATGCTGGGCGTTAAACTGATCAGAAAAGATTGCAGATTCCACAATTACTTCTTGCTTGTTAATTTCACTGTTCTGGCAATCCAATTAGTTTATGCATATAATATTTACTTTTTTACCGGGTGGGATGTCAATGGCTTGTTAAACACTGTCCATTACATTTTGAATAAATCCAGTTTTATCAGGATGAATGCGATGTATCCGTTCTCGATTTATCCTAATAATCTGGGTATGTTGCTTATCCTTTTACCAATTGAATGGATATCACGTGAATTTCACGTGGATGGTTATCTTGCTTCTATGTTCATCAGTGTAGTTTCGGTGAATCTGGCAGGGTTGCTACTGTATTACGTTGTAGAGCGGATTTCCCATAAGCCATACACTGCTCTAATCACATGGTTTTTATTTTGTTTCCTAATAGGTTTTTCCCCCTGGATCACAATTCCCTACACCGATACTTACACCATCCTCTTCCCAATCTTGGCTACATATATCATTATTACTACTAATCCAAACAAGGTAAATTTTCGCAGGTTCCTTTTGCTTGGTTTCCTCCTATTTATGGGTATCTATATAAAACCTACCATTGCCATTATGTTGGTTGCAATCATTCTTTCAGATATCCTATCCTGGGATAAATTTGAATTAAAGAAATCGTTCATTAAGACATTAATTTCTATAGGTTTACTCATTATCGGTGGATTGCCGGTAATTTTGGGATATGGATATATTCACAAGACCCTCTCGAAATACTTCGACTCTGAAGCCCGATTTACTGCATTGCATTATATAAATATGGGGTTAAACAATAAAAGGGATGGTGTATTTGCCGGAGATGATGTAAATTATTCAAAATCTTTTAAAACTGTAATAGAACGAAATCAGGCAAACCTGGCCAGGATAAAAGAACGCCTGATAGATTTTGGGCTAGCAGGTTATGTAGAGTTTTTAAGCAGAAAAGCCCTGGTCAATTTTGCCGATGGTACATTTGGTTGGGGGATCGAAGGAAATTTCTTCCGAGTTATTCCTGAGCGAACCCAACCCTTGAATCAATTCCTGAACAGCTATATTCTCAAGGATGGTGATCATTACTCAAAATTTATCACCTTGAGCCAATTGCCATGGTATTTGTGTTTATTGGTTCTTCCATTTCTCGGATTATCGTATAAGAATAATGTGAACTATGCCACTCTGATTTGTCTATCCATTTTGGGTATCACGGCTTTTCTGATGCTTTTTGAGGCGCGGGCGCGATACTTGATTAACTATATTCCGGTATTTTTGGTTGGGGTTGGGTTGGGATATAACAACTTAATTTCGCTTATTTATGATCTATTTAATAAAACGAAACACACAAATTCCTGAGCGCCCCCGGAGAGGCTCGAATACCATCCCCGGAAGGGGGCTCACAAGCAAGATGTCTTATTAATAGCTGAGCGCCCCCGGTGAGGCTCGAATACCATCCCCGGAAGGGGACTCACAAGCAAGATGTCTTATTAATAGCTGAGCGCCCCCGGTGAGGCTCGAATACCATCCCCGGAAGGGGGCTCACAAGCAAGATGTCTAAATAAATGGTGAGCGCCCCCGGTGAGGCTCGAACTCACAACCAACGGATTCGAAGTCCGGTACTCTATCCAATTGAGCTACGGGGGCGAACGGTTAGATTATACCAAGCTTTATTGAAATCTCTAAGAAAACCTAATCTAAGTATGCAGGCAGTATGAATAGTGTAAATGGTGTACCTTCAAATTTTATGAATTTTTCGTATTTTGTAAATCTCTTTCCATCGTCAGTTATGACTGCACAAGGTGAATAACTTTTATCAACAAGCTTCTTTGTTTCGTTTCTAACGCCTATATGCTCGATTCTTCCTTTCCACTTCTCTGCCTTTAACCATGCCCAAATTCGATATTCCTCCAATTCTCCGCCGTAATCCAAACCTAACTCCTTACAATTGCTATTTGATAAGGTTTGGGTAATCGCTGAGATGTTTTCAGAATAATACTCCGGAAAGTATGAATATCTTACCTGTTGGTTCAGATTTGGAATGATATATTTGGGATCATGGTTGGAATTAAAACATATCCAAAGAAATGCAAGAGATACTAAAACAAGAGAGATTGTTTTTCTAATTTGCGATTTTAAGGATATTGCAATGATCGCAGAGGACAGTACAAATAATGGTAGTTGTAACCTTACTCCCCAGCTTTGATACCTAAGGTAACCTGAAAAGAAAACTGTTCCGAGAATAATTGATATTGTAAAATATAATATGACTCGGATATTCTTATTTGTTATAAAAATTATTGGAATAAATATTAGTCCCAATATCAAATGAATTGGATTACCAGCTGTATCTTCAAAGAAAACGCTCTTAATATCCATCAACCGAAAAGGTGATAATTCTCCCATAGTGTTTCTTTTATCAATTTCACCAAATCCAGTAAATCGATGCAGATTTTTTAGACCTAGATTTATTGGATTCAAATAATTAGGTTCAATCCACGGAAAAGCAAAATTTAAAGCGGTATTACGAATTAAATTAGATGAGAATGATGCTATTGATATCTCACTATTTGAATAATATTCGTTTGGGCCAAGTGCAGATTTATAAATTGTATACATGCGTGAGTAATGTAGAATATTAAATAAAAGCGCAATAATGATGATTAGGAATCCATTTAAAATGGTCTTTTTACCATTACGAAGTAAAACAAAAACGAGAATGAAACAAAATGGTGCGACGAAAATATATGCTGTCGCTTTAGATAATAATGCCAAACCCAAAGATATTCCACAAAAGATAGGCCAAATTATCTTCAATGGATTTCGAATGATTTGAACAAAATAGATCACAAAACATATAATCCAGTAGCTTACAATCAAGTCATTTTGGGTTGATGTAGATTGCAATATTGCCATTGGAATTGATGCACAAATAATCGCGCCAGTAACTTGTTGCTCTACACTTCCATCAAGATTTTTAATGATAAGTGATATTCCGATTACACATCCAAAATAAGATAACCATTGGACCAAATTTGCAAAAATATCTGAGTCTGATAATATAAATAAATGTAGTAGATTGTATTCTCCAAAAGGCGGCATTTGAACTTGGCGATCAATATTGGTTGGATATATATCTACAGATCGATTTTGAATCCAATGCATAACCCGTGGAATGTGATATGTTAGACCATCGCCAGATATGGGAGGGTACATGAAAGCTTGAAGACCTAAAATTAGGAATTGTATGAGTAAAGTAATTATGAGAAACTTTATTATTGGATTTGTAAAATTGGAAAAATCACTCAATTGCTTTTTAATTAAAAATTGCAGGTAAAAGATATTTGATTTGGAAAAATTCTTTGAAAATAAGTTGATGAAGAATAAGATCAGACTTACACTTATCCAGCTCAGCCAAACACCTTTTTGAGAGAGTTGGTTAATATAACTGAGCCCCTCGGTTAAAAAAAATACTATTGAACCGTGAATCACAAAAGAGGAAATGAGAATGAATCGGAACGAAGGAATTTCCGAGGTGCCATATTTCCATCTATTTAGTAGATAAATGAAAATTTGGTTAACAACAAATATTTGCAAGAGAATGGTTAATAGTTCCATTTGATGTGATTGAACTATTTGATTTTATGTCATTCCCACAATCCATTTGCTCTAATCACTTCTGCATACCACCTGAAGCTGTCTTTGGGGGTCCGCATGAGGGTATTGAAATCGACATGGACAATCCCAAACCGCGGTTCAAAGCCTTCAGCCCACTCAAAATTATCCAGCAGGCTCCAGAGGTAATAGCCTTTCACCCTGCAGCCTGAATCCATTGCCTGTTTCAACGCGAGCAGGTGTTCACGGAGGTAGATGATACGGTCGCGATCGTGGATTTGCCCATCCGCTCCTATCACATCAGGCATGGCTGTGCCATTCTCGGTGATGTAAACCTCAGGGTTGTTGTATTTTTCTTTGACTGAGTTTAATAAAGCCACGAATCCATCCGGATAAATTCCCCAACCCATCGCGGTTTTTGCCATAGGAGAGGAACTGATAGGCGCTGAATTGACCTTCAAAATACCACCGTTTTGATGGTAGGATGCGATTTCTGAGGCGTAATAATTTATTCCCCAGTAGTCATAACAGCCTTTGATAATTTCCAGATCGCCAGCTTCCACTTTCGGTGCAGAATCACCGATCCATTCGATCAGTTCTGCGGGGTAAGTACCACAGGAAAGCGGTTCCATGAACAAACCGTTCACACAGTCCCACTTGCGTTTGGCTGCCTGAATATCTTTTTCCTGGTCGGATGCGGGGATGGTATGGGTCACATTGAACACCAGCCCGATTTTTCCCGGGCAGGCAAGTGTGCGGAAGGTCTGAACAGCCTGGGCGTGCGCTGTGAGCAAATGATGGGTAACCTGCATCGCCTGTGAAAAATCCTGCCGTCCTGGAGCCATCACCCCCGTGTAATAGCCATGAAACGCAACCACCCAGGGTTCATTGATGGTGGACCACATGGGAACACGATCACCCAGTTGCTTAAGCACAACCTCTGCGTAATCTCTGAACCACTGGACAGAATCTCGTATTACCCAGCCGCCTTTATCCTGCAGTACCTGCGGGAGGTCCCAGTGGTAAAGGGTGATATTTGGCTGGATGCCATTTGAAAGCAGTTTATCCACCAATCTGCTGTAAAAGTCCAACCCTTTCTGGTTGACTTTCCCGGTTCCATCAGGCACAATTCTGGACCAGGAGAGGGAGAAACGGTAACCGGAAACACCCAGGTCGCGCATCAGGTTGAGATCTTGTTCCCAACGATGGTAATGATCGCAAGCCACATCCCCCGTGTCGTTGTTTTTCACCCTGCCGGGCTTATGAGAGAAATGATCCCAGATGTTTTCTGATTTTCCGTCTTCCTGCCAGGCGCCTTCGATTTGATATGCTGATGTTGCTGTGCCCCACACAAAACCTTTTGGAAATTCTATGAATGCCATAACCTGCTCTCGATTGATGGAATTAAGATAGTTATGCAATTATAATTGCGAAAATCTCCAAGCGCAGGTAAATATGATCAAAATCGTGATGTTTGACTGGGGGGACACAGTGATGGAAAACCTGGCTGGTTTTCCCGGTCCGATGCATACCTGGAAGCAAGTTCAGGCTACTACCGGAATACATGAAATTCTGGATTTGTTAAACGGGCAGTATTCTATTGTTCTGGCTACCAATGCCGGAGAATCTAATGAGACTGCTGTAAGGAAAGCACTCCAGCGCGTGAATCTCGACCAATATTTCAATTTCATCTTCACCGCCCGAGATCTGGGTACAACCAAGAATGATCCGGTTTTCTATCAGACCATCCTTCATACCTTATCCATTCAGCCTCACGAAGTCCTTATGACGGGGGATGATCTGCAAGCTGATGCAATCGTTCCGGCAAGGGTGGGGTTACGCACCATCTGGTTCCGCAGGCGACCTGAACCGTTTCGAAAACTTCCCATAATGGATGATGAGATAACCCATTTAAACGAGTGGAAAACAGCTCTGGAACGGATAAATTCGGGTATTTGTCCTTCCCATCAACAGGTACAAGCTATTTTTTCCGAATATCCCCAATCTGAAGGATTGAGGAGGCATACCCGCAAAGTAGCAGCGGTCGCTTATCTCATTTCGCAGGCGCTCGTAGATCATGGGGTTTGTATCTCTCCCGTCCTGGCATTGCGAGCTGGCTTGCTTCACGATGTGGATAAGCGGGTTTGGCGGGAATCCGGATTGCAGCATGGTGAGAAGGGAGCGAAAATTCTGGAGGAATGGAATTTCCCTGTTGTTGCAGAAATAATCCACAGGCATCAGGTCTTTACGGTCATGGATCCAGATCGAATTCCATCCACCTGGGAACAAAAAATCGTATATCTGGCAGATAAATATGTTGAAAAAGACAGGTTTGTAGGTATGCCTGCGCGCTTCGACCATTTTCGTGAACGATACCCAGATTCGCGTGGATTGATGGATCGGGCAGAACCATTAGCCGTAAAATTGGAAGAAGAGGTGTTGCAGGTGCTGATGATCAATCAGCAAGACTTTTACGCATGGTTGCAGCGGAGTACCGAATTTGTTGATCTGGAATGAAAAAATTCCCGGATCCATTGGATCCGGGAATTTCGTTATCTGGTATTTGTATCACCTGGTATTGAAATAGTTGTACATGGCTTCAGATACCTGCGCCACCATCTGATTGACCGGATCCCATACCAGTTGTACGGGATGGTAAAGGAAGATGGAAACAATGTAGTTCCCGCCTTGCGTATAGATAATACCTGAATCGCCAATGGTATGGATCAACCCGTCACCTTCCGTGGCGTAGGCGTGTTTGTGCGCAATTTGTGTTCCCTCAGGCAGCCCGGCTTCCAGTAGGATTGCGACCGTTTTATTACCAGCCAGGTAAGAAATCATCTGTTGACATTCAGCCTGTGATACTGCCCCAGAAAATGCGGCAGCAAGTGATCCGCCGCCTGTATCTGCGCACATATAGATATCCTGCAGGAGCATACCCATGTCTGATGGGGTGGTCTGGCTGAATGGATCGGGGTCTGTGCGGATATCCGTTCGTTTGTTGGCAGGGGTATCTATTCTTGCGAGGAAATCTGGACGCGCCATATATGCGCCTAAAAAGGTGTTTTGGAGACCAATCGCCTGCATATCCTGGGTAACTTCCAGCGGACCGATGCCGGTGCTGAGTACCTTATCCATCATCACATCCGCGGGGTTGTTGCCCGATTCCTGGATCATTAATATCATGCCGTCAATAATATCCTGTGGCGTCGGTTCATCTGTGCGCCGGAAAACCGAGACCATAATTGGGATTTTTATTGAACTTTCTGCCGAAAAAGCAATTTCGGGTTGAACGGAAAGGACGGCAGTATTCTGAACAGCAAAATGGAGGATATCATTTGTTTGCAGGTCTTCCATATAGATATCTACGATTCCATCAAATTTGCTGGTCTGGATAATCTGCTGGATCAAGACCTGTAAATTCTGCAATGCCGGGCGGGGTGCCTGGGTATTCTGGAAAGTCAGGTTGACTACTCTTTTGGATGGAGATTGTAGCGCGTCCTGAATCAATTGAACCGCGCGGTCAATATTCAAGATGCTGCCGGGTTTGCCGGGTTGAAAGGAAGTTGATCCAGGGATGGGGAGTGCAGGGGTGGGGGGTTCGTCATACCTTGCGGCTACTTCATTCTGGAGAAAGTTACGCAGCCGCTCTTCAGAGATGTTTGCCCGAAGCGGAACTTCTGAAGTGGGTAAATCCCGGTTCCAGATAAAATCCCAGAAACCCACCCAGAATGCCTGGCTGACCCGTTGCATATCTGCGGCGGTAAGCATACCTTCCAGGTCCAGTTCAAATCCTGCTGCAACCGGTTTCATCTGGATGACTGCATTGCTGTAACGAAGTTCCACCGGGGATGAATAAACCAACAACAGACGGTTCGCCGCTTCAGTGCGGTCAAGCCCGCCAATGGGGATACCCGCTACGATCATTCCCGAGGGGAAGTTTGACCTCACCCGGCTGTAGCGGATTAGTTGTAGGGCGGTTAAAACAAACGCGCCAAGAATAAAAACCAGAGAAATCCAGCGCAAAGCTGAAAATGATTGTTTTCTTCTCACGTTGCCTCTTTCTGATGGCTGAATTTTACCAGAGAAAGGTAAGCAATTTCATTAATGTACCCGTGGATAAGTTAATAATTTGGTAATAATTTTGTAATAGTTTTAAGTTAGCTTTCAGTTTATAATTCAGATTAGAGAATATCCACGAATGCGTAGATCTGATATTGCAGTATGGTCGCTTCGTCATATAAAAATGACAACAATATCAGGGAGCAAGTAGCGAAACCGGTCAGTTTTGACGGTTTCGTTTTTGTTATGTGCCATTCATTTCCTGGGTGGGATAAAAAAGGAGAATAACCAATGGAAATATTTCACAGCAAAAAGCAGACATGGCAATTGTTGTTCAGCGTCATCCTCATTCTGACAATGTTGATCCCGGGTTCTTCTGCATATGCAGATGATCCCGTACCAGATGGAACGGGGCAGCCTGTTGTTGAGAATACGATTGAACCGCAAATTGATACTTCTTCTGAAGTAACACAGGTTCCTGAAGATACAGATATACCTGAACCTGTACCCACAGAAGCTTCGCCTGGCGAAACCACAGATACCATGGTTCCTGAAAGCGAAGGGACTCCCTCTCCAGAAACAACACCAGAAGATCAAACCAGCGGAGATCAGCAGTTACCTGATCCCGATGGCATTTCAGATAGCGTTCCCGAAGTAATTGACTTCCTTGAAGAAAATGAAATGGTGTTATCCAACGGATATGGCGATCCACTGCCGATGGCATCTGCTGCGGTTGAAGCGGCTCTGACTTTCCCGGATCCGTGGATCGTTCGCGGAGGTGAAACTTACCGGTTCCTGCCGGTGGGCGGATGCGCCGCATATGGAGGCGTTGGAACGTATTGTACGGAAACAGCTACGCCGGTTCAGGCTGCTGTAGATTTTGCCAACCCTGGTGAGACTGTAAATATTGGCGCGGGTGTCTTTATTGAAACCGTGGATATCACCAAGGACCTCACCCTGCAGGGAGAAGCCGGCGCAATCATTCGAGCACCATCTGGCATAAACTCAGTGGACGTGGAATTTACTTCTCTGGGTGGTAGTAATATCCGCCCTATCATCTATGTAGGTAATGGTGCAGTTGTCCAAATCGACAGCCTGACTGTTGATGGCAATAATGTAGGTAATACCAATTACGGGCTGGTGGGTATAGGCTATTGCAATGCGAGCGGCTCGATCAGCAATACGACCATCACCAATATCCAGGACAACCCTGCCAGCGGAAGCCAGCATGGCGTTGGTATTTACGTGGTGAATAAAGATGGCGTAGAACGGACAGTGGATATTTCCAACAATACCATCAACAATTTTCAGAAGAATGCAATGGCATTATCAGGGGATGGATTAACCGTAAATGTAGATCGGAATACTGTGACTGGTAAGGGCGAGATTAATTATATTGCCCAGAATGGTATCCAGGTGAGTTACGGCGCTGCAGGTACCATAACCAATAATACAGTGACAGGATTTGATTTCACCAATCCTTCCAATGCCTGGAATAATGCTTCTGCGGGAATTCTGGTTTACCAACCCGGTGGCGATGTTCTCGTTGATGGCAATACGGTCTCCAACAGTGATAATGGAATCTACGTCTATGACGCGACCAATACCGAGATTTCCAGCAATACAGTCCGGAACAATCTGTATGGAATTGTCTTATATGATGTTTCCAACACAACCTCAACCAACAATGTTTTACTGGATAATCGCACTGCAGCCATCGCATTATGGGATGCATACACTACTTTGTTGAGTGGAGATCAGATCGACGGCAACTCCACAGGTACATCTAATAATGGCAGTAGCGGAATTTACGCAGGTGACACCGTAAATGGTTTATCGATGTATGGTGTATCTATCACTGATACTTACAAAGGACTAAATTTAGATGACGGTGCCTCGGCATCCAATTGGTTAATCCGCAATAGCCTTTTCAATGGGAATGGATACGGGGCATTTTTCCAGGGCGATATGACCAGTCTGGTCATTCTGGATAGCCAGTTCAACGATAATGCAACCGGAGTCATGGGATCCAGCGATGGCGTAGGTTTGTATTCTTACTCCCATGGTGCGGATGCCAGCCGCATCTTCAACAATGTCTTTATCTCCGGCTCGCAGTTCAATGGCAACAGCTATAAGGGGCTTTACCTGGAAAAAGCCAATGACCTTATGATCGACCGGGTGATTGCCCAAAATAACGGTCAAAACGGACTGGATATCAACCTGAAAGGCGCAAATTATTCGAGTATTTCTGTCAATAATTCCGAGTTCTCAAATAATGGATGGATCTCCTCATATGCGTCAGGTTCGAATATCTGGGTGAAAGCCAGGAATGACAGCGCGTATGCTGCCTACCCCGCTACCCTCTCGGTATTGACCTTGAATAATCTGAATATCTTTAGTGCTCCGATAGGTGTGATCATCGGAAATACATCTGCAGATACTACCGGGGTTGGCAACGCCCAGTTGAGATTATCCCGCCTGGTTGATTTCAGCACGGGAATCGGGTTATTAAATCGTTCCACTCAACCATTTATTGCAGTTGATAACTGGTGGGGTTGCAACACCGGACCTAACACTGCTAGCCCCGGATGTTCGAGCACAATGGATACAAGCAATCCAACCATCCCCACAGCCTTGCTGATTCCATCCTACCTGCAGTTAGGTTTATTTGCAGATCCTGATCAGATCACCAATCAGGCGCCCAACAACGTATCTGACCTTTATGTTGATATGTATGGTAATGTCAATCAAATGCCCATGTGGGGTGCATTGACCTGGTTTGTTCCACCTGCGATTACCCAGGTGTCAGGTCCCGGATCATTAAGCGGAGATACTTTCACCGCTGGAGATGCCGGTATCTCGACCTTCTCCACCAGTTATGATTATTCCGGTGATGTTACCGCCACGGTGGAAACCATTGGCGTAGTAACACCTCCCGTTGACCCCGGAGATGATGATCCGATCATCATTGTTCCGGTGGATCCAGGTCAAATCATCCCTGTAACCGGTGGATTGGTTCCTCTGAGCTGTGAAGTAGCAAATCTTTTGGAATTACCTGATGGCAGACAGCTGATATTTTATGATGTGCTCTGCATGTACTCCGCCGGTATCGAAGATGAACCATTTGAGACACTGCCCGAAGAACTGATGGAAAAATTCCCTGCCGATGCCAGCTTTATATCCGGGGTTACCGTTAGCCTGGTGAAAGGTGAAGAAATATTTATCGATCTACCAGCAGGTGTGGGTGCAGCGGTGCGTTTCCCGATAAGCAAGGATCAAACAGAGAAACAACTCAAGCTCTTCCGCTGGGATCCATTTGCAGATGAAGGCAAAGGGGAATGGGTAGAAGTTGAAAATACTCTGATTGAACAGGTGAATGAAGAAGACTTTTTCTTCACCGCACCAATTTATAAAACCGGCACTTACGCAATGACAATCGACTAGACGAAATAGCGTTCCACAAATGGATTGGATGGGATAAAATTTCCCTTCCAATCCATTTTTTATTGGTTTGACAGGATTTTACCCACTGGTTATACTTTACCGTATCTGAAAACAGGAGATTACCCATGAAAAAAGCACTGATTACAGGCATTACCGGACAGGATGGATCATACCTGGCTGAGTTGCTTTTGGCAAAAGGTTATGAAGTTCATGGGGTCATTCGCCGGGCAAGCACTTTTAATACCCGCCGGATAGATCACCTTTATAGCGATCCACACAGCAATGGCAAGAAAGTGCATCTCTACCTTCACTACGGAGATGTAACATCTTCAGACACGTTGGTCAACGTCATCTACTCCATCAAACCGGAAGAAATTTATCATATGGCTGCACAGAGTCATGTGCGGGTTAGTTTTGATATGCCCGAATACACGGGCGATGTAACCGGTTTGGGGACCATCCGCATTCTGGAAGCCATGCGTAAGAGCGGAATCGATGCCCGCTTCTATCAGGCATCCTCTTCTGAAATGTTTGGCGGGACGAATCCTCCCCAGAACGAGCAGACACCCTTTGAACCTCGCAGCCCGTACGCTGCCGCCAAGGTCTACTCATATTGGGTAGCCCGCAATTACCGTGAAGGATATAACCTGTTTGTATCCAACGGCATCCTGTTCAACCACGAATCTCCCCGCCGTGGCGAGACCTTTGTCACACGGAAGATTACCCGTGCTCTGGCAGAAATAAAAGCCGGCCGGCAGAAGAAATTGTTTTTAGGAAATCTTGAAAGTAGGCGCGATTGGGGTTACTCCCCTGAGTATGTCGAAGCACAGTGGCAAATATTGCAGCAAGATAAAGCCGATGATTTTGTCATCGGAACAGGTGAATCATACAAAATCTCCGAATTCCTGGATGAGGCATTTGGCTACGCGGATATGGATTGGCACCAGTATGTGGAGATCGACCCACGCTATTTCCGTCCAACCGAAGTGGATTACCTACTCGCAGATCCTTCCAAAGCAAAGAAAGAGTTGCACTGGGAACCCAGGGTGAAATTCCATGAACTGGTGCGGATTATGGTGGATGCCGATCTGGAACTGGCTGGAATGCCCTGCCCGGGTGAAGGTAAAAAGGTAGTGAATGAGCGTTTCGGAGACTGGCATCACTGGGATGACCAGGTTGTGAGTATGGGCAGATGAAACCATTTTGAGCGAAGAGAATACTCTTCGCTCTTTTTTCAGGAGGAATATGACAGCCTACATCATCCTTGAAATAGACGTTCACAATGCAGAAATATACGAAGCCTACAAGAAACTTTCGCCACCCACCTTGAAGCTTTATGGTGGTAAGTATCTGGTCCGCGGAGGTGACCCGGAACTTGTGGAAGGTGATGATCAACCCAGCCGGATTGTGGTTCTGCAGTTTGAAGACCGGCAAAAAGCCAAAACCTGGTTAAATTCCCCTGAGTATGCACCTGCCTGGACAATGCGAAAGGAAGCCGCATATACACGTGCCTTTATCGTGGATGGCACGGATTAGTTTATTCCCGGTAGGTTCCTACCGGCAGGAACGCATCCTTCCAGATAAATATGGATGTCAGGCAAAATAGCAGCGAGTTTTTCAAAACCGATATTGATTTCTGTTTCGCGCCCAAATACAAGAACCCTATGATCAGTGACATCAGCATGCGGCTGATTCCCATCGGATCGACAATATTTGACATGGGCAAAAATGGAATCAACCCGGCATAGAACAAAACCAGGAATACATCGGCTGTCCAAGTCTTGTGGATGAGTCTTTTGAAGCTAATCCAGATTCCCAGGATGGATGGCAGAATCACCAGCGGCAGAATCACCAGACTGATCTGTAGAAAACCGCTAAAGTTGATCATGGCAAGTTTCCACCAACCAGCGTAGGGCAGCCATTCAAAGGGGGTCGCCATGGCTCCGCCCGAATTTAAACCCCAGTCGTGCAGCCAGAAGAAGAGGATTGTTTTCCAGACTCCCAGCGGTATGATGGCAAGCAGCATCGCAGCCGCTGATTTCATTCTTTTCTTGAATAGATACTCCATCCCAAAAGCCAGCGGGAAGAGAATGATGATTTCTTTGGTCAGGGCGGCCATAGCAAAAGCAAGTATTGCCCACTTCATCCTGGATTTCTCGATCAGGTAAATCCCCAGAATTGCCAGCAGGTAAGCGAGCGGTTCATTGAGGTTAAGGCGGATTGACATCAATGTGCCGATAAACAACCCATAACTGAGCGCAAACCAGGGTGAAAAGCCATTGTTGTGTAGAATTTTGCCCAGCAGCCAGACGCTCATCCCTGCCGAGAGGATGTTGATGATCAGCATTGCCCAGGGGATAATTTCCGCCTGCCCGAACGAGACAACCCTTGCGAGCAGGGGATACAGAATACGCTGGTAACGGTAAGCGGGGATATCTACATACTGCCATCCCTGCAGCGGGTCAAGGGCGATCTGGTAACCGAACTGCCCATCGTACCCCATCTCCTGCCCGCCCACGCGCGGGTCGAAATGCCCGCCGACCCTCACCAGTGTCATAACATCCCATTGGTGATTTGTCAGCGTGATACCGCTGTAAATGAGATAAAAAAGGATGCACACAACAGCGGGGGAAAATAGTTTTCGAAAATACGGGTAACGGGTATTCATATCCATTAATTATATCCAGCCTGCCTGATTCCATGTTTGCAGGTTATGTTATAATCTTTGCATCAGGAAGAGTAGGGTCCGAAGCACTGATAGAGAAGGGTAGCCGGAGGCTGGAAGCACCCGCAGGGTAAAGATCTGAATGTCGCCTGGTGTGATTTGCCGAAGAAATCCCACCGCGGGAGAGTAGAACGGCACGGGTAGCCCGTTACAGCAAAGTGAGTGCGCCAGTCAGGCGAACCGAGGTGGTACCGCGGAAGATCCCTTTCGTCCTCATCAGGATGAAGGGTTTTTTGTTTAATTTTGTTAAGCCATTATTCATATCATTATTGCCTGCGATGGAGGAAAGAATGACCGAGATAAATTTACCGAAAGCATACGACTTTAAAGGCACGGAACAGCGGCTCTACGAATTTTGGGAAAAGAATGGTTATTTCGAACCCACAAACGATCCAAACAAGCCTGGCTTCGATGCCAGTAAAAAGCCATTTGTCATCTCCATCCCACCACCCAATGTGACTGGTGAACTGCATCTCGGGCATGCCATGTTTGTCTCCATGGAAGATTTGATGATCCGCTACCACCGTATGAAGGGGGAACCCACCCTGTGGGTACCGGGCAGCGATCACGCGGGAATTGCCACCCAGCTCCAGGTGGAAAAGATGCTTGAAAAGCAGGGTACATCGCGCGAGGAAATTGGTCGTGAGGAATTCCTAAAAACAACATGGGAGTGGAAGGCAAAGTACGGGGGCATCATCTTCAATCAAATCCGCCGCCTGGGCGCATCATGCGACTGGAAACGCGCCCGCTTCACATTGGATGACGGGCTTTCAGTTTCAGTCCGGGAAGCATTCGTAAGGCTTTATGAAAAGGGGCTCATTTACCGCGGTCCGCGGATGATCAACTGGTCGCCCGGTCTCAAGACAGCTGTATCTGACCTGGAAGTGGAGTACTCACAGGAGCCCGGTACACTGTACTATTTCAAATATATGCTGGCTGGCGACAGCGGAGAATATATCCCGGTCGCGACCACGCGTCCAGAAACAATCCTGGCAGATACTGCCGTGGCAGTTCACCCGCAGGATCCACGTTATGTGAATTTTGTTGGCAGAAAAGTGATCGTACCGATCCTGGGAAGGGAAATCCCGGTGATTGCCGATACCTATGTGGATCGGGAATTTGGAACCGGCGCGCTCAAGATCACACCCGGACATGATCCCAATGACTACGCCATCGGACAGCGCCACAATCTGCCCATGCTATCCATGTTTGATACATCTGCCAGAGTAAATGAAGTGGGTGGAATGTACGCCGGTATGGATCGGTTTGACTGTCGGAAGAAAATCTGGAAAGATATGTACGATGCCGGTCTGGTACTTAAAGAGCAGCCTTATACGCTTAATGTTCCCAGAACACAGCGCGGCGGCGAAATTGTGGAACCGATGATCAGCACCCAATGGTTTGTCTCCATCAAACCGCTGGCGGATGCTGGATTGGAGGCAGTCCGGAATGGTGAGATTAAAATTGTTCCCGATCGTTTTACCAAGGTGTACTATAACTGGCTGGAGAATATCCAAGATTGGTGCATCAGCCGCCAATTGTGGTGGGGGCACCGCATTCCGGTATGGTACTGCCAGGAATGCGGCGAGATGATCGTCAGGCGCGAAGATCCAACAGAATGCCCCAAATGCGGCAGCAGCAAACTGGAGCAGGATCCTGATGTACTCGATACCTGGTTCTCATCCGGTCTGTGGCCGTTTTCTACATTGGGCTGGCCTGAAGAAACACCCGATTACAAATACTTCTACCCGACCTCCATTCTGGAGACAGGCTACGATATCCTTTTCTTCTGGGTGGCACGCATGATCATGGATGGGATTGAGTTCACCGGAAAACCGCCGTTCCACACCGTGTACCTGCACGGATTGATCCGTGATGAACATGGTGCCAAGATGAGCAAAACCAAAGGTAATGTGATTGATCCGCTCATCGTCATGGATGAAATGGGCACCGATGCACTCCGTTTTACCCTCCTGGTAGGATCCACCCCCGGGAATGATATGAACCTGAGTGTGAAAAAAGTTGAAGCCAACCGGAATTTCATCAACAAGGTGTGGAATGCTGCCCGCTTCAGCATGATGAATATCAGCAACGCCCCGGCTTCACCCAAGCTGGCGCCGGAATGGACACTGGCAGACAAATGGATCCATACCCGGTTAGCCCAGCTGGTCCGCGATGTGGACCGTCTGTTTTCAACCCATCAATATGGAGAAGCCGGAAGGCAGATATATGACTTCTTCTGGTCTGAGTTTGCCGACTGGTATGTAGAAATTTCCAAAATGCAAATGGCAGAAAGCTCTGACCGGGCATACTATACCGCACAAATTCTGGTGGAAGTGCTGGATACATCCCTGCGGTTACTGCACCCATTCATCCCGTTTGTAACGGAAGAAATCTGGACCCACCTCAAAACCACCTGTCAGCAGCACGCTGCCCGTTATGAACCAGCACTCGGATGGCAGGATGCACTGATTGTTGCCCGTTTCCCTGAACCAGCCGCTCCGGGCGCAGACGACGAAAAAATTATCGATCAATTCAGCCTGGTGATGGATATTGTCAGGGCAATCCGTAATTATCGAACCGAGAATAACATCACTCCCGGTAAAAAACTGGAAGCGCATTTTTACTGCGGCGATAAAATTGGCACAGTTCAGGCGCAGCTTGGTTCGATCTGTTTCCTGGGTCATCTGGACCGCAACCAGGTATTGGTACGCGACCGCAGACCGGCAGATGTAGATGCAATGTCGGGGATTGTGGTTGCCGGGGTGGAGGTTTTCCTTCATCTGGAAGAAGAAATCGATACAGATGCCGAAAAGGAAAGATTGCAGAAAGAACTGGATGAATTGACCAGCCAGATCACCCGCCTGGATGACCTGTTGCATAGTGCTTTTGCAACCAAAGCACCTCCCGCCGTAGTAGATAAAGAACGGCAAAAGTTGTTTACCTTCCAGCAATCTGCTGCAAAATTAAAAGAACAGCTGCAGAAGATTAAGTAGAAGGAACAGGAGGACTACACTGATGGATAAGGGATTGAAGTTTTTTGAGCGAATCATCATTTATGCCCTGCTCGCGATGATGGCGATCGTCATTCTGCTATCCACCATCGATCTTGGCAGACTGCTGGTCATCGATATCATTTCTTCTGAGACCTACCTTCTATCTGTCACCCAATTGCTCGAAATCTTTGGTTTCATTTTGTTGATCATTATCGGGGTGGAATTATTCGAAACAATCAAGGCGTATCTGGTGGAGCATGTTGTGCATATCGAGATTGTTCTGGAAGTAGCTTTGATAGCCATTGCCCGAAAAGTGATCATACTTGATGTCAAAGAATTATCTCCGGGCACACTCTACGGGATCGCCGGGGTGGTTCTGGCTCTTTCCATTGGTTATTATCTGGAAAGAAGAGCCCGTAAGTTGGGTAAATGGATTGAATCCAAGCTGGAAGAGTAGTCGTTTTTTTACTGATGCAGAAAGAAAGACCAGACCTGATCACGGCTGGTCTAATTTTTTAACTGAAAGTCTGAAAACCACTCCACAATTACCCGAGCTGCCTGATCTGCTTCTGGAGAGATGGATGCCAGAAAATCATTCCGGGCGGGCTGGATGCCCAAAACCCAGATATCACATCCGATTTCTTTCACCATGTATTGGCACAGCATGTCGAATGGAATCGAATGGGTGGATATCGAATAGCTTTCCATTTGCGAATAGTGCAGCAAGCGGATGTCTCCCGGTTGCGCATATAAATCGGCGGCATCCACGAAAATTACCAATTCCGGTTGATGGCGGCGAAGAATACCGGTGCAATTCTCTGGAACAGCACCGGTGTTTATAAGCAAGTATTTCGATGAAAGTCCGGCTTTTTCCAACCGTTCTATGATGATGATTCCTACAGAATCATCCCCTTTGAGCGGTTGTCCCATGCCAACAATGGCAATGGGCTTACCCGGCGTCTGGTTCCGGGCATGGATTAGCTTCATCAGGCTTTCTTGCCAGGAGGAATTGGATATCTTCTTCTCGTCCATAATAAATTGTAAATGGTTGTTTATGAATGGATGCCAGCTCCCAATCATTCTGATCCATATCCAGACACTTGAAGCGGCAGTTTTCAATACACTGCGAACAATAGGTGCATTTATCTACATCATAGCGTAAAACAAAGCGCTTATTTGCCTTATCAATGGTGATCAGCTCAATGGCATCAGAAGGGCAGTCTTTGATGCATAACTGGCACCCGGTGCATTTTTCAGGGTTCCAGACCAGTTTTCCCCGGTAGCGCTCTGGTGCCTGAATATTTTCAAATGGATACTGAACCGTGGCGGGTTTCTTGAATAATGATGCAATAATATCGCCGATCATGCTGCCGATTTTCATGTTGCGACTCCTGTTGTCTTGATTAAAACAATCACCAGTAATTGAACCAGAACCAGCAAAGCACCTGCCCGCCACCACATTCCAACGGTCTGATCAATGCGCAGCCGCGCAAACAGCGATTGGAGTGCTGCAATCAAAAGTAAGAGAGCGAGAGTCTTGATCAGGAAGATGAGCGGATTTGCCACCCCGCCGAGATAGAAAGCAGCGACCATTGTCAACCCGATGATTAATTCAACATTTCTGCCCAGGCGGAAGAGTGCGTATCCCCTGCCTGAGTATTCTGTGAGCGCGCCTGAGACAATTTCAGTTTCTGCTTCAGGGGCATCAAAGGGAGGGAGTTCGAGTTTACCCATGAGACCGATCAGCGCAACGATGAAACCAATCGGCTGGGTCACCAGCAACCATGGATGGCTGAGGGTATAGCCGTGAATGGTGGTGATATCCCAGCTTCCGGCTGCGATGGCTGGTCCCAGTAGTGCCAGCAGGAAAGGAGCTTCATAGGAAAACAGCTGGGTCATGGTACGGGTCGCACCGATAATCGAGAAACGATCTGCAACATTGGCTCCCGCCAGACCGGTGCAAATTGTCAGGACACTCAATAAATACAGGGTGACAATCATGCTGCCCCTGAAATGATAAGCCGGTTGAAAACCTGCCATGGGAATGTAGAGGGATGAGGTCAATGCAGCTGCCAGGGCAACCACCGGGAGTGACTGGAAAAGGGCAGGGTTCACACCGTGCGGGATGACTTCTTCCTTCGCCAGTAACTTTATGAAATCCGCCAGTGGTTGGATAAACCTGGGTCCGATGCGGTTCTGAAAACGGGCAACCAGCTTGCGGTCGATATACTCGTAGATCAAACCTCCCAGGATGACGAAAAGTCCGCCCGGAAAGAACAACAAAGAGATGATAGAAGGAATATTGTGGCTCATGCGTAATATGCAATCCCGTATTTACGAATTTCTTCCCAATCAGGGGTGGTGAGTTCACCATCTTTACGGATGGATACCATGCGGTCATTACACGAGAAGCAGGGATCAATCCCGGAGAGGATCATGGGGATATCTGCCAGGGTATGACCGACCGCCGTGGCAATCACAGATGCGAAGTTGTTGATGCTGGGGGTCCGCACCTTTACCCGTTCAGGGAACTCGGTGCCGTTACTCTTGATGTAATAGAACAATTCTCCGCGCGGCGCTTCCACCCGGCTGATGGTTTCGCCTTCGGGTATCCGCCGGGGAACCCGGACTGAAATCTCTCCTTCCGGAAGGTGATCCAGAACTTCGCGGATCAGTCTATAGCTTTCAAAAAGCTCTTTAACGCGAACGACAAAGCGGGCTTCCAGATCGCCTTTTTCTTCCATCACGATCTGCGCCGGGAAATCAGGATACGCTGCGTAGGGTGCTTCTAAACGAACATCACGGGCTAAACCAGACGCGCGTGCTGTCGGACCCACCGTACCGAGCTTCTCGGCAGTCTCGCGGGTCATAAAACCAATACCCCGGGTTCTACCAATCAGAGATCTCTCGGTGGTGACAAGATCCAGGTACATCCTGGTCCGCGGCTCCAGGTATTCGATTCCCTTTAAAATGCTGTCGCGGATTTTATCGATGATATCCACCTTGACACCGCCCAGTACATTGGCTGAATAGTTCACGCGGTTCCCGCAGAGAGATTCGAGCAGATCCATCACAATTTCACGATCTCGCCAGGTGTACATGAACAGGGTATCGAAACCGGCTTCATGCGCGGCAACACCCAGCCACAACATGTGACTGTGAAGTCTTTCCAATTCGGCAACAATCACGCGAATTGCCTGAGCGCGTGGGGGGACGGTTACTTTTGCCAGTTTTTCAACGCCCAACGCATATGCCATGGCATGCACGTGTGAACAAATGCCGCAAATTCTTTCCAACAGATACAAATTCTGATTCCAGTTGCGATTTTCCGTACCCTTTTCAATTCCCCGATGAACAAAACCGAGCCGCACAGATGCATCGGTAACAATTTCGCCATCCACAGTAAATTCAAAATGTCCGGGCTCTTTTAATGCCGGATGTTGCGGTCCAATGGGTACAATAAATTTTTCAGGATGCTCATGCTGCGTCATTGATGTCACCTGTCCCTTCGTCATCAGAATCAAAACCGGTAAACTCTTTGCGTAATGGGAAAATTCCCGCCGGCCAATCATCGGGTAGCAATAAATGATCGGTATTCGGAGTGTTTTCAACAGTTACTCCGAACATTTCAATCAATTCCCTTTCGAACAATGTGGCAGATGGGATGATGGAGCAGATGCTGGGTACCACTGTATGAGCGTAAGGCAATTGAACGCGCAGTGTAACAATGGCAGCCTGGTTGCAAAAATGATAGAGGACTTCAATCGACCCACTGTAGCTGAAGCCGGTTTGTTCTTCACCTGCAACGGCGTGTGCCCATTCCCTTTCTTCTGAAGAGCCCTGCGAAGATGGAATATGGTCTAATCCGGTTATGGCAGAAAGATAACCCCAGTTTGCTTTGTTCAATTCTTCAACCGCCGGAATCAATGCTGAGGCGGTCAGAATAATATCCATCCTGTTTTCTTCAGGAAAAAGAGTATCACTGGAGATGGGAGATAGCAATTCTTGAGCCTGGTTCAGTAATTTTTGAGTATCCATGCTATTCTCCCGTAGGAACATCCGCATTTGCCTGTTGATCAAACATCTTTTTTGCGTCTTCCTCTGAAATGGTTATGGGTGTACGTTTTTTATTCTTGTTTTCTGGTTTCAAAGATTCGAGCAGTTGAGCTACCCCATAAATGATGGCTTCGGGTCGGGGCGGGCAGCCAGGTATATATACATCCACCGGTATCACCTTGTCAATTCCGCCTTCCACATTGTAGCAGCCACGAAAGGCTCCCCCCGATATACCGCAGGAACCGACCGCGACTACAAATTTCGGTTCCGGCATCTGGTGATAAGTTCGTAAAAGCCTGTCCTTTGCCTGGCGGCTGACGGGTCCGGTGCAGATGAGAACATCGGCGTGTCTGGGGCTTCCCTGCAACTTGATTCCCAATCTTTCCAGATCGTAACGCGGCGTAAGCGTAGCCAGAATCTCGATATCACAACCGTTGCAGGAACCACTGTTGAAATGGATCGCCCACGGTGAGTTGATCCGTGCCCAGGTTTTCAGGCTGGTCAGGATGTTATCGTAAGTTTGTGTGATTGGATTTGTCATAAGGTTTCCTTATACCGATACATTCTTCAGCCTAACACCAGCGCCAGTAAGGCGAAAATCAGTCCGCCCAGGAAGAGCGCTTCTGTGCTGTTCAAGTTGCCGGTACCAACAACCAATATACCAAGATGCAGGATGGCAAAGAATAAGGCAACCAGGAAGAAAGGCTTGTAACCGGGTGAAGCAAAACTGGTAGGGGCTTCTTCGCCGCTGGCGTAAAGTGATTTTTTCAGGTCAGATTCGGCTGTCTCTCCAGCCATTCGTTTACCCACCAGAACAAAAACCAAAACCAATGGGATGTAAATCAGAAAAGCGATGGGTGGTGAAAGTAGTATCTGCATTTGTTTCTCCTACATACCCAGGGCTGCCAGGAAGGCATTCCCTGCCACATTTGACATCCATTGAATCGCCGGTGTGTATAAACCAATTCCGATCACAAGAACCGCCAGGATGGTAAGCGGCAGCATCATGGTAGCTGTGCTTTCAGGGGCAGAGAGAACACTCTCACTGGTTTCCTTGCGGTAAAGCCGGTTTACCAGGGGGGCATAGTATCCGAGCGAGAGGACACTATTCAATGCCATGAATATCACGATGGCAGTCATCCAGGGATTTTGGGTGGTCATTCCACCGGTGAAGATTTGCCATTTGGACATGAAGCCAGCCAGGGGAGGAAGTCCACCGAGGGCAAGCGCGGCGATGGAGAATGCCATGGCTTCCATGGGGAACCTGCGGCTGGCACCAATCAGATCATCCCGCAGCAGTGGACGATGTTCACCGCGTACTATCACCAGGTTATAGAGAAGTGCCCCGGCTGAGAGGAAGGCGAGCCCTTTCATGAGCCCGTGGGTAAGCAGGTGGAAGAAACCACCCTGTGCGCCATCCACAGAGCCAAAAACCATCGCTGCACCGATACCGGTGAGAATATATCCGATATGGCTGATGGATGAGTAAGCCAGCAGTCGTTTTACCTGCTCCTGACGCAGCGCCATCAGGTTGCCGACCAGCATATTGATCGCTCCCAGAACCAGAAGAATAATCCCCCAACGGTTGGAGACCTGGCTCAAGCTGGCGAGAACCCGCAGAAGAGCGATCAGACCAGCCTCAATGACAATACCTGAGAGCATGGCGCTGATGCTGCTGGGCGCCTGGGAATGTGCATCCGGCAGCCAGGTATGTAGAGGAACCAGGGCTGCTTTAATCCCGAATCCGATGATGAATAGAACTCCGGCTGCCAGTAAACCGGGTGTGATCATGCTGATTTCCCGGATTCGATTCAGGTCAAGGGTGCCTGCCTGTCCGAATACCAGCGCGATACCCAGCAGGACCAGCACTGATCCAATGGCAGACTGCACCAGGTATTTCACACCTGCTTCGAGCGCACCCCGCAGGTTGCGGTAGAAGGCAACCAGGGTGTAGGTGGAAATTGCCATCAGTTCGAACCAAACCCACAGGTTGAACAGGTCTGCGGTACAGGCGAGCCCGACAATAGAACCAACCATGAACAGGAACAGCGCGTAGAATTTTTCCTGTCCGTTTTCTACGGAGAGATAACGCATCGAAAAAGAGATGGAAAGAGCTGCCAGTGTGATCGTGACGAAACTCACCAGCAACGAGATGCCATCAAACCGGAAGATGATCATTCCATTTTGATATTGATCGATGCTGCCCAGTCTGACATGCCACGACGCCAGGTAAAGCGGATAATACGCCAGTAAAGTGGCTGCCAGCGCGATCCAGGCAGATATGTTAACCCCGGTTTTCTTGCCGGTAATCAGGTAACTGAAGCGACCGAACAGATAGGCAACCGGAGAAGCCAGCAGGGGGATGAGAATTATCCAGATAAATGATAGATCAGCCATGTTATGCTCCCCAGACAACCGCGACGAGAATAATGATGATCGCGCCCAGAATTCCAGCGATGTTCCAATTCAATTGACCGGTCTGCAGGGGACGAATAAATTCTGCTGTTTTTTCTGTGCCAGCGACAATTGCCATGTTGATCGCTTCAAAACCAAAGCTGTTTTCCGCTGCGCGGGCGAAGAACCCGAGCGCTCGCTGTACACCTGCCAGTTTCTCTCTCTGCCACCAGGCTATCCCGCCGAGGGCAATCAGCGCTAATGCGATATATGTTGCCGGCGCACTCACTACTTCGAGTAGGATTTCACCCATTGGGTGTGCGTGGATTTCGTGAAAGGGCAGCGTGGTATGGAATAAATCCGTCATCCAGCCGACTGCCAGCCAGCTGATCAGAGCACCAATTGCCAGCGGATAGAGGGCTACTGCCATCGCCGGACCAGCATCATGTCCGTGAAGGTGAACGCGCTGCTCTCCGAAGAAAACCAGCCAGACCATCCGCAGGGTGTAAAGTGCAGTGAGTCCTGCACCGATGAACATGAAGATAGTCCATACCGGGGCATGGGCAATACCTGTCTCGAGTATCAATTCCTTGCTCCAGAACCCATTCAGAACCGGTATACCCGCCAGGGCTAACGATCCGATGATGAAAACATTACGGACAACCGGCATCTGTTTACCTAAACCGCCCATTTTTCGCATATCACGGGTGCCAACGCTGTGAATCACCGAGCCGGCTGCCAGGAAGAGCAGTGCTTTAAAAATGGCATGGCTGAACAGATGAAATTGTGAGGCGAATACGGATCCTGCCCCGATGGCGAAAACCATATACCCAAGCTGGCTGACGGTGGAGTATGCCAGTACCCGTTTGAGGTCAGTCGCAACCATTCCCATGAAGGATGCCATGAGCGCGGTGATGACACCTACTGCCAGTACGCTGGTTTTCCAACCGGGAACGCCTTCAAATGCCGGGTAGAATCTCGCCAGAAGGTAAACACCCGCATTGACCATGGTTGCCGCGTGGATCAAGGCGCTGATCGGTGTGGGGGCTTCCATGGCATCGGGCAGCCACGTTTGGAAAGGGAACTGGGCGCTTTTTGCGGCTGCTGCAGCCAGAAAACCGAATGCAGTAAATGCAAGCATCCCGGCTGGTACCAAAGACGGATCTTTGAGGAAAGTGTTGATATCAAAACTGCCGGTGTATGTGTAGATGATCAACGCGCCTACAAGCAGACCAGCACCACCAACCTGTGTGATTATCAAAGCCTTAACACCCCCGGCTACTGCCTTGGGGTCATCGTTATTGAAAGAGATGAGCGCGTAAGAGCACAGGGCGGTGATTTCCCAGAAGAGGAACATGAAGAACATGTTACCGGTGAGAACCAGCCCGACCATTCCGCCGATGAAGAAGAGGATAAATGCATAATAGCGGGCGAGTTGATCTTCCCCTTTCATGTAATCGATGGAGAAAATTACAGCCAGACAACCGATGATGGTGGCGATGATCGCAAGCATGACACCCAGTCCATCGGGTACAAAAGTGAGTATGCCGTAAGGTGAACCCGGGTTGAAGGATAATACTGCCTGATCGCTGGCAGAAGGGATGAGCGCCAGCGCGGATACTCCCGCCAGTGCTGAAAAAGTAACTGCCAGTGTGGTAATCACTTTGGTGTATTTATCTCCGACAAACCAGATCAGCAATGCACCGATCCAGGGAAGTGCGATGGTAAGAAATGCGAAAGTGGATGCCATGTCTTACCTCTTGAGTTCCGTGAGTTCTTTAATGTCAAGGCTGCCAAATGCTTTACGCACCTGCACAGCCAGACCAAGCGCAATGACCGCGACAACTGTATCGGCAATCAGCACGGTGAGCGCCAGGCTTTGTGCCTGGTTCACCTTTGCCTGCATGGAACCAGCCAGGATGAATGCGATCAGCACACCTTTTACCAGAATCTGTAAGGCGACAATCACTTTAATCATATTGCGGGTGATGAGAAGACCGTAGATGCCGATGCCGATTAAACCAATAACTGCAATTAAACCAATGGATTGGAAGGAGAGATTCATGCCTGCTCCTTTTTGTGATGAACCGGATCATCAGAAAGCAGGCTCAGAATACCCATGACACCCGCGAAGATGAATGCAACCTGCAGGTAAACATCCAGCTTGCGTGCCTGCCACAGGTAGATATTGAATTGAAGGTCGATGCCCGTACTGGCGGTACCGAGATTCGGTAACACCATCCACCCCAGGGCGACAAAAGCCAGAACAACCAGCACCCACGCAACGGATCGGGGAATCGATGGCTGGGTGATGCTGGGATCTTCACCGATGATATTGATGGCAAAGACAAACAAAACGGTCACCAAACCAGCGCCTACGCTTAATTCGATGACCGCAATTTCCGGTGACTGGAAGAGGTAAAGCAGCAACGCGGTAAGCGCTGAGCAACCTGCCAGCCAGATCGCTGAAATCAGCAGGTGAGTGCTTCTAATCGCCATAATGGCGCAGATCAGCAACCCAATAACAACAATGGAGCCAAAAAACATGTTCCCTCCCGATGATGAAATGACACCAGTGTCTAAATATAATGCTTCTAGGTCAATTTGTCATGTGAAGGTTATCACTTCTGGCGTGATATTTGACATACTGCGTTAGAAATGGGAAACTCCTATGTAATTTGGATATCCTGGCTTTTGAGTCAAGGTGAGTAATCTTAGAAGTGGATGCTTAATAATCAGTGTATGATGAGATGCAGATGGGAATTAATTCAAATAAAAAAGTAATATGTTTCAAAAGCTGAATAGTAAAAGGCAAGAAGAATTGAGGTGTAGGTATATTGGTATTGAACGTAAATTTAAACAGGAT
This sequence comes from uncultured Leptolinea sp., assembly GCA_964648485.1. Taxonomy (GTDB): domain Bacteria; phylum Chloroflexota; class Anaerolineae; order Anaerolineales; family Anaerolineaceae; genus DAIOEK01. The sequence continues at coordinate 61,936 of CAZYOF010000015.1, read as the reverse complement.
GGGCTGTCTGTAGAAATCCAGAACAGCCATCCTGTCCATATCAACTTTATTAGAAAACTATGTACATCATTTTTGGTTATTTCATTCCTTCAGCAATTGCAATGACATCATCCGCACTCAATTCATAGGTGTAACTAATTATCTCGATAGCCAGAGATCCAACCTTATACCTGAGACGTTTGATATAGGGTTCGCTAGCCCATTGCCAACCAACGCTATCCATCCATGAAGTCCACCCAATGCCTTCTACATATTCTCCAGGGTTGGATAAGATGTTCACATTTTCTATGGCAGCCTCTTTTGAGATCAACTTACCTTGTGGATATTGCTCTACTTGCTTGCCATCTCCCTGAACAAATCCGCACAGGTCACAATCAGGATTCCCTGAAATCATCTGTTCGCGGATAACGAGCGCATCGGATGCTTCCGGAATACTGGGATGATTGTATTTGTAATAGAGTTCCACTACACCGGTAGCTTCAACAAAACTTGCCCCGATAAAAGTAAATTGCTCCGGTAACCTGGATGGGGTTAAGGGGACAAAGCCGGATATTTTGGTTAACTGATCGAGGGTCAGCGGATATGATTCAGATGGATTAAACTGATACTCCGAAGTAGATATAGATGATTTTGGGAATATGGTGGCGGCTAATCCTTCAACTGGTCCATCTGTCATGTTTGAAGCCAACTCAATCAGAGCGTCACGGTTCAGATCTGGATTTCTGCCATCTTTGTAAAGCGTAAACAGGATACCCTGGTTTATCCAACGCATCTGCTGAAAGTCGATGCTTGAATCCCATTCAGGAGGGCTGAGATTGCCATTGTAAGATCCCTTAACATATTCAGCCTGGATATCACCTATGACTACATATTCGATCACAGCATCCTTACCCACATCTGCTGAGATACTGCCTGCAACTCCATTTATTGGTTTTTGGATAATGAGAAGAGATCCGGTTTGATCCGTAGTATCGTAATGTAATGATACTTCGGTGGAACTTCCAGTTGCTCCATTGAAGCGCATGTTTTCAGGTAACTTTTGAATAGCAAAGACAGGGAAATCTACCATGCTCCGAATAGTATCGATGTTGCATTGTGGATTATCAAACGATCCGCAAATTGATTCAAATTCCAATTGCTGTGTTATGGTTTGATCAGGTACAGGAGACAGGGTTGCAGAAGCAATACCCGGTGTTTGCTCGACCCAGTTCTCGGGTGATGCTGTAATACCAGGCATGATATTACTTTCACCGCGGTTAAAGAATTGCAGGATATTCTGTGCGAGGGCACGTCCTTGCGGGAGCAGGAAGAAAACAGTACCAAGAATTGTGAAAGTGACCAGTAATAATACTGGCTTCAAACGCAAGTAGGATGAACTTATCATGATGTTTCCTTTTGATCTGGATGATGGGCTCATCTGAATGCGGGATTGGATTGCAGGCCATAAGTTGATTTCAGAGGCTGGTGCTTTTTGCTTGGTGATTTCACCTAAAATTGCTCGAATTTCTTTATTGTTCATGTTCAACCTCCAACTTCTCTTCTTCACTGCGAACCAGCGGATGCAGTATATGCTTCAGGCGCTTTCGGGCAGAATGCAGCCACCATTTAACAGTGGTACGGGGACGATTCAAATTTTGAGACATCTCATTTTCGGTCTCATCTAAGAAGTAACGCATAACCACTGTGGTGCGCTGCCCGGGTGTTAATTGTTCCAGCGCCTGCCAGATTACATGGCGCAATTCCGACTTGTCCATGACTTCCTGTGGTCCATGTCCGGGATCGATCAGCCAAGCTGCAGCATGCTTTGTTTCATCTGTCTCTTCCAGCGGCGTGAACCGATTCTGTGATTTCGCGGTTTTCAAAGCCGCATGGATCACGCTTCGCAAAAACCACGGTCCAAACCGCCGGCTTTCATCAAACTGGTCGATTTTTTGATATGCCCGCAGAAAAGCTTCTTGGACTACTTCTTCAGCCGTACCCCGGTCTTGCACAATCAGGAGCGCTGCATGAACGGCTTCCACCTGGTAAGTTGCAACCAGTACAGCCAACCCTGCAATCTTTCCTTGTTTCAGCTGAGCTATTGCGTGCTGTTCATTCGCCAACCGGTTGGCTGGCGATGAAGGTTTTTCATTACCCATAACATCGATGCCCTTGTTTACTTTTTACAAAAATCATTTTGATGTCCTCTACCTATACTATCCATAATAATACTGAAAAGATAGTTGGCATGGATAACTGCTGAGATCCATTGGCAGACAGACTGCTTTCCATTTGAATATGGAAAAAGTGCAATATATTGACAATAGAACAAGCGTTCTATATAATAGAAATATGGATACGCTAACTTCTTCCCGCTCCTGGCTTCCGGCGCTCAGTGGATTGCGCCCCGGCAAGATCTATGTCCTCTTCGCGCCCCATGCCGCCCGGGCATTGATGCTCGAGGCTGCCGGCAGGCTCGCCCTGCGCAGCACCGTCAGGGTACTGGATGGCGGCAATCAGTTCAACGCCTATCATGTGGCGCGCAGCATCCGCCGTTACACGCCCGACCTTGAAACCACCCTGGCGCGCATCCAGCTGGCACGCGCGTTTACCTGCTACCAGGTGGAAACGCTTATCTGTGGTGCGGCTTCGCCGCTGCACAGCGCCGCCCTCGGGGCAGGGATCTTCCAGCCCGCGGCGGTCACCCTGGTGCTCGATCTGTTGGCAACCTTCAACGATGATAACGTTCCCCTGGCAGAGCGCCGCCGTCTGCTCGAGCGCTGCCGGCTTGCCATGCGCCGTATCGCCGAACAATCCGCGCTGCTGGTAGGATTGCGCCCCGCGCGACCCGGACACGATGATCAGATCGAACTGGTCGAAACCGTGCTGAGTTGGGCGGATGATATCTGGCAGGCTGAGGTGCCGGTTGCGCAGCCAGCACTGCGCCTGTTTGCTTAGCGTTTTCACAATCTGGAGGCACTTTATGGGTAGAACACTCCCTTCCATTACACAGGTTTTTCTCGGCGAGCAGGAAGCCTTTGGCCGCTTCCGCCGTGCGTTGCGCCGGGCTGACCAGCTTGCCCTGGACGATCTGTTTGTTTCCGCGCAGAAACATCTGGCTGCGGCAGCTTACGCCGCCCACGCCCTGCCGTTTGAAACCTTTTTGCTGGCAATGCTGCTCGAAGAACACAAGGAAGTGCTGCGGATGCGCCGCCTTCTGGAAGGTTCGGGTATTCTGCCCGTTGCCGCGGAGCCGGGCGCTGAAGCGGAGCGGACGACATGAACGCCGCTGCATCCATCGATCTGACCGGCTGGGTGCTGGATGTGTTTTCCGCCCCCCGGGATGGGCTGGTGGTCTGGTTTATTGGCGAAGACGGCTCACGCCGCCGCTTCACCCTGCCTTTTCCACTCACGTTCTTCGCTGCCGGAGATGCCCGCCGGGTGGATCAGCTTGAAACATCACTGCAATCTCAGCGCGGCATTCGTACCTACCGTACTCAGCGGCGGGATCTGTTCATCGACGCACCTGTGCCGGTGCTGGCGGTGGAGGTGCAGGATGCTGCAACCCAGCCGCAGATTTTCCATCGCGTGGCGCAAGATTTCCCGGAATTGACCTACTATAATGCTGATGTCCCCCTGGCGCTGTATGCCCAGGCGCAGCTGGGTATCTTTCCGCTGGCGTATTGCCGTATGCAGGCAACCCCCGAAGGGCGCATCACGGCGGTGGAAGTGTGCGATACTCCCTGGGAGCTGGACCCGCTATCTCCGCCGTTGCGCATTCTCTCGCTGGAACCGGAAGTCAACCCCGCCCACGCTGCCCCCACCTTCATCCAGGTGCGTTACGAAAAACACACCGGGCGGCTGGCGCTGCAACCGGAACGCCCCTTCCTGGTGAATATGGCTTCCATCCTGCAGACCTATGACCCCGATCTCATCCTCACCAACTGGGGGGATACCTGGCTGCTGGATACGCTTATCAACCTGTCACGCAAGTGGAAGGTGCCGTTGCCGCTCAACCGTGAACCCAATCGCGGGGTGCAGCACAAGGGCGAGCGGGTGTACTTCTCCTATGGGCAGGTGATCCACCGCGGCACCCAGGTGCACCTCTTCGGCAGGCTGCACCTTGACCGCACCAATGCCATGCTGTGGGGGGATTATGGTCTCGAAGGGGTGTACGAACTGGCTCGTGTCACCGGGCTGCCGCTGCAGGTGACCTCTCGTGTTTCGCCCGGATCAGGCATTTCTTCCATGCAGATGATTACCGCCCTCAAAATGGGGGTGATGGTGCCCTGGCACAAGCAGCAGGCGGAGGATCCGCGCACAGCGCTGAGCCTTTTTTACGGTGATCAGGGTGGTCTGGTGTACCAGCCTACCATCGGGCTGCACAGTTCTGTGGGCGAGGTGGATTTCATCTCGATGTATCCCAGTGTGATGGTGCATTTCAACATCTCCCCTGAAACCATCGGCAGGCATATCCCCGAATCAGCGCTGGTACCGCAATTAAATATGTATATCGATCAGAAGCACATGGGGTTGGTTCCGCTCACGCTCAAACCTCTGCTCGAAAAACGCATTGAGATGAAGATGGCAATGGGCACCCTGCCGAAATGGGATCCGCGTGTGAAGCGGTACAAGATGTGCGCGCAGGCGCACAAATGGCTGCTGGTGACCTGCTTTGGTTACCTCGGTTACAAGAATGCGCGGTTTGGACGCATTGAAGCCCACCAGGCGGTGACAGCGTACGGGCGCGAGACGCTGCTGGCTGCCAAAGAGGCGGCGGAAGATTACGGGTTCGAGGTGCTGCACATGTATGTGGACGGGTTGTGGATGCGGAAACCGGGTGCCACCACGGTGGGCGATTTTCAGCCGGTGCTCGATGCGGTGGCGGATCGTACCGGGTTACCGATTGCCCTGGATGGCATATTTCGCTGGGTCGCCTTCCTTCCCTCGCGGCGCGATGAGCGCATTCCGGTACCCAACCGCTATTTTGGTGTCTTCCAGGATGGTTCGCTCAAGATTCGCGGCATCGAAGCCCGCCGCAATGATACCCCTCCGTGCGTGGCTTCTGCGCAACTGGAAGCGCTGGAATACCTGGCACAGGCACAGGATGCCGAAGCGCTGCCAGCCCTTTACCCCGGGTTGCGAAACCTATTTAACCACCGCCTGGATGAGATCAGTTCGCGCAGCCTGCCGCTCGAAAAGTATCTGATCACACTTAAGCTCAGCCGTACGCTGGAAGAATACAAATCAGAGCGGGTGCCGACGGCGGCGGCACTGGCACAGCTGGAAGGAATCGGCAAATCGCTGCGCCCCGGTCAGCGCATCCGCTTTTTGTATGTGATGGGAAAACCGGGTGTGCATGCCTGGGATCTACCCACACCGGTGCGCCGGCAGCAGTTGGATATCGAACGTTACCGCACACTCTTCCTGCGGGCGGTGGCGACCATTCTGCAGCCGCTGGGTATTGCAGATGATGAATTCGAGGCAGAAAAATGGTTGCGCGGAGACCCTGTGGCACAGGAGCTGCCGCTTAACACTTTGCCGGTAATTCTCCAGAAGGATCAGGCACTTGCCGGGGGAGTATAGCAGATGGATGCTTTTCAAAAACTACGTAAATTGGCAGATGGGGCATCGGATGAACAGGAAGGAGTTCCTCCGATCACACTCTGCCCGAATGGTCATCACGGTGAAATGGCGGTGAACGACCCGGAGCTGGGTGATAAAACCAAAGGCTTTGCAGTTTTCCATGCCCAGATGGGTGGTGGAAAAACCATGCCCTTGCTCAAGACCATGCTCTCCAGTGCCTGTGAAAACGACTGCAACTATTGTGTATTTCGCCAGCCGCGCAACTACCAGCGTTTGGCATTTGCCCCACACGAAATGGCGGATGTATTTATGAAGATGCTCAGGCGTGGACTGGTGCGGGGGTTGTTCCTGAGTTCCGGGATTGCGGGTGGGGGAATCAAAAGCCAGGATAGATTGATTCAGACGGTGGAAATTCTGCGCCACAAATACAACTACCGGGGATACATCCACTTGAAGGTGATGCCCGGATCGGAGGAGGCGCAGATCGAGAGGTGTATGCAGATCTGCGACCGCGTTTCCATCAACCTCGAGGGAGTTACAGCTGAAAGGTTGAAGCTGCTCGCGCCAAAGAAGGATTTTTATGGCGATCTTTTCCCGCGCATCGGCATGATGCATCATTTTAAGGCAGGCAGGCAGGTGGATAAAGTGGAGGAAAAAATCGCTTCCATTACCACGCAACTTGTGGTCGGTGCGGTAGGCGAAACGGACGTGGAGACACTCCAACTGAGCGAAGTGCTATACAGCCGATACGGGCTTGCCCGGGTGTATTACTCCGCTTTCAGCCCGTCACCGGATACGCCACTGGAGGACCATCCGCCCATGGATTACACCCGTTATGTGCGGCTTTACCAGGCATCATTTTTACTGCGTGATTACGGCTTCAGCATGGAGGAACTGCCTTTCAAAAAGGAAGGTTATCTCCCTCTGGATGCGGATCCAAAACTCGCTTGGGCGCAGGAAAACTTTTCTCAGCAACCGGTTGAGATCAATCAAGCTGATCGGGAGTTGCTGTTGCGTATTCCGGGTATCGGTAAACTGGGCGCGGAGCGGATATATAATGGGAGGAAGGAAAGGAAACTCACCGAGTTGAAGCAGCTCGCGGCTCTGGGAATTTCGCCCAAGCGGGCTGCGCCGTTCATCCTGCTGGATGGGCACAAACCGGTGTACCAGATGGATTTATGGAATTACGCCCCATCCACTTTATTGGCGAAGCCGTTGAGGTGACCTTCGACTCACAGCCGCTGCTCGAGAAGAAACAGGGCTGCCCGGATTACTTCACCTGGCGCGGAGAGACCTACCAGGTGGCGGAGATGCTGCAGGAGTGGCACGATTACACCCGCCGCGGACGCATGGCGCGCAATATGCAGCCGCAGCACGCCGCCGTGGCGAAAAACCGTGGCTCGTGGGGTGTGGGCAGGGATTTTTTCACCATCCGCACTGATGGCGACCGCATCTTCACCCTGTATTTCGACCGCGCCCCGGTGGATGCATTCAAAAAGCACAGCGGTTGGTTTCTGCTCGAAGAGCTGAGTTATTCGGTGGGGAAGTGAGATTTATTATGCAGCCAATTCAACTTGCCGTGAACGGCACCCTCATGCGAGGATTCGCGCTCAACGCAAACCTGGTCGCGGCGGGCGCGGAATTCATCCGCGCCACAACCACCGCCCCCGCATACCGCCTTTGGTCAGTGGATGATGCCTACCCCGCCATGCAGTACGACGCGCAAAAGGGAGGCAGCATCGTGGTGGAGATCTGGCAGGTGGGCGCTGAGGGGCTGCTGCGGATTCTGCTGGAGGAGCCGCCCGGGTTGTGCCTGGGCAGGCTGCAATTGGCGGATGGCAGCACCGTGTTGGGCGTTCTGGGTGAGGCGTATATTTGCGCCGGGCAGCCCGAGATCACATCCTATGGGGGTTGGAGGGGGTATTGGGGAGTAAATAGTGACAATTATTAGATTCGAAAATCTAATTACCACAAATTCGTTATCGATCGAATCATATATTATTTTTTGATGCGTCAACTTTCATCAGATAATATATATATTTTTAGTAAAAGAGATTTCTCTTATATAATAAAGGTAGGATTATTTATTTATGGAAAATATGTCTCAACTAAGCCTACCAAACTTTGCCAATACATTCTCTCCTAGAATATTGGCTTATCCAAAATCGCCTCTACGTTATCCTGGTGGGAAGGCTAGGGCAGTTCCATATGTACTATCCTTAATTCCAAATAATATTAGAACAATAATTTCACCTTTTTTAGGTGGGGGCTCAATAGAAATTGCAGCTGCATCAAATGGTATTCAAGTTTTCGGTTTTGATATTTTTCAACCTTTAATTACATTCTGGAAATTCCTATTAGAAGATCCTGGCGAATTGGCTAATGAAGTTACGAAGTATTTTCCGTTATTAAAAAGTGATTTCTATAGACTCCAGAAGGTTAATTTACATATTGATATTGAGTCTGCTGCGATTTTTTATGTTCTGAATCGGTGTTCATTCTCAGGTTCAACTCTCAGCGGTGGTATGTCACCTGGTCATCCGAGGTTTACCAAATCATCAATTGAATACTTACGGAATTTTACTAGCCCAAATCTTAAAGTTGAGTGTCAAGACTTCACCAATGTTTTTCGACAATACCCTGATGAATTTATGTATTTAGATCCACCCTACATGACTGATTCAGCTTTGTATGGTAGGAATGGTGATGCCCATAAACAATTTGATCATTTCCAGTTAGCATCATTGCTAAAGAAAAGAAATAATTGGTTACTTTCTTATAATGATTGCTCAGAGATAAGAGAACTTTATAGTGGGTATAATATTCTTACTCCGTCTTGGAAATATGGAATGTCAAACAATAAAGACTCGAGAGAGATAATAATCCTTAACTATGAATAAATTTTAAATTCAGGTTATCTAATGCCAAATCAAACACAAAATGGTTGCGCGTTTGAGTATGCAATCTGTTCATCTCTTTCTGAAGAAATTAACTCTTGGCTTTCATTACATGATATGAATAATTGTGTTATTAGGCTTACTAGGGATGGACGATTAAGTAATATTGAGGAACATTATCACACAATAACATCAGAGTTAAGAAATTCGATGATTTATGCTGCAAAAGCTGGAATAAAGAATATTATCCCCTTAGAACCTCATTTATGGTCTGGTACCACTGAGCATCCTTTGGAAATCTCAGTTAATAGTAATTCTGGTAATCTAGGTGATGTCAGGGATGTTATCCTTTTTCGTCACGAGGATCCTGATCAAAGCATCTGGCAGATTGGCTTGTCATGTAAGTGGAATCATAGGGCGCTCAAACATTCGCGTCTATCTAATAGTATTGATTTTGGGTTGCTTTGGTTGGACCACCCATGTTCGCAGGAGTATTGGAATGATATCCTGCCAATTATGAATGTCCTTGAACATTACCATGGTTCACCTTGGAGAGATTTCCCTGAGAAGAGCACCAGAATATATCGGCCTATCCTGATCGCTTTTATGAATGAATTACGCCGGTTAGCAAATCAATACATGGATGTACCACAAAAATTGACAGAATATGTGGTCGGGAGATTTGATTTTTATAAAATCATAGGCTTACCGGGTAGACAACGTACTGATATCCAAGCTTATAATCTTCATAATACGCTGAACATACGAGATCGAGGGCTTCGTCCTATTACAACAATCGAGAGAGTAAGAGGCGGTTTACCAACTAGAATTGTTGATATCTCATTTCGTCGTAATTCAAATAACACAATTTCAATAATTATGGACGAAGGATGGCAATTCACTTTCCGTATTCACAATGCTGATGAAAATATTCAATCAAGTTTGAAATTTGATATTAATTTTGTAGGTAATCCATTTGCTAGTTTTTCAGAAAGATGGAACAGAACATATTAGGAAAAAATTCATGGCAACTTTTGAAGGAACAATTTCGGAGTTTCATGCATTCATAGGTCCAAAAGTAAGAAATGCGATCAATATCCTGACTAAACAAAGCCGAATCGCAAGAGAGGGAATGTGTGATCATTGTCATCAAAAATTTGAGCTTGAATCCGCTCACAAACTTGGTAATGGTAGGAAGCAGATAATTGATAGAATTCTCCTAACTTATTTGACTGGGAATAAAATTTGTTGCGACATTGACGAGGTTATGAGTAAAATAATTGCAGCCCATCAACCAATAGAAGATAAATTTGTTTTTCTCTGTAAGTCATGCCACAGCAAGTATGATGCAAATGAGGGGGAAAAGGTATCGAGTAAATTTGATAAGCGATCAGAAGATGATAATGGTTATAAATATCCAAAAAGCGAAGAAGAAAAAATCAACAGGGCAATACAATCAATTGGGTTGGAGTGTTTTGTAAGTTATTATGAGTTGTTTAGAGATACTAGTATTTCAAACTTAGAAATTGTTGATGAGATTGTTAGACAAAGGGGTTATCGAAGAACTGCAGCCAATACTCGTGTAACAAATGCTAGGTGGCTTATCATGAATAAATTTGACGAGGGTGTTTTAAATATGGTAACCAAATCTAACCGGGTACCTTCACAGGTAATAGATCAAGCCAAATTATTGCTTACTAAACATTATATTAAATGACATTATTCTCACCCCTGCGGGAATCGATAATTGATAGCCAGGCCGCCTTCGGCGGTTTCGCGGTACAGCGGGGGTAGGTCGTGCCCGGTCTGTTTCATCACCCGCACCACCTCATCCAGCGAAATGCGGTGCGAACCGTCTGAATAGCAGGCGAACTCGGCGCAATCCAGCGCGCGGGTGGCGGCGAACACGTTCCGCTCAATGCAGGGGATTTGCACCAGCCCATTCACCGGGTCGCAGGTCAGCCCCAGGTGGTGCTCCAGCCCCATCTCGGCGGCGTATTCAATCTGCCGTATCGATCCGCCCATCAGTTGCGCCGCCGCGGCAGCCGCCATGGCGCACGCCGCGCCAATCTCCCCCTGGCAGCCCACCTCCGCGCCCGAAATGGATGCGTTGTGCTTGATCAAGTTGCCAATCAGCCCGGCGGTGGCGAGCGCGCGCAAAATGCTCACCTCGGGCGTTTCCACGGTATCGCTGATGTGCTTCAACACAGCGGGCAGCACCCCCGCAGAGCCGCAGGTGGGCGCGGTCACCACAACCCCGCCGCTGGCGTTCTCTTCCGCCACCGCCAGCGCGTACGAAGGCAGGTAGCCGCCCTTCACCATCTCCCCGCCGCTCAGGCGGATCTTGCGCTGAAAGGTCCACGCGCGCCGGGCAACGCCAATCCCCCCGGGCAGCACACCCTCGGCGATCAGCCCGCGTTCGATGGCGTTCTGCATCGCCTGCCAGACCTCGCCCAGGTGCTGCCAGATCAGTTCCCCCTCGCACTCCTCCACGTATTCCCAGAAAGTCTTGCCGTTCTGGGCGCAGTAGCGCAAAATTTCAGTCATGTTGCCGATCGGGTAGGCGCAGGGCACTTGCTGCGGCTTGCCTTCTTCCGCCAGCGCGCCGCCCCCGGTGCTGAACACCCTCCAGGTGGCGGTGGTGTGTCCCACCTCGTTGATCGCCTCAAAATCCATGCCGTTGGGGTGGAACTTCAGCACTTCCTCCGCCTTCCAGATAAACGCCACCGGTTTGGGCGCGAACGCCGCGCGGATCGAGACATCCGTCATGTGCCCGCGTCCGGTTGCCGCCAGGCTGCCGTAAAGCGTCACCCGGTACGAGAAGGCATCCGGGTTCTGCGCGCGGAAAGTTTCCGCTGCCCGGCGGGGCGCCATGGTGTGGCTGGAGGAGGGTCCGTGCCCGATGCGGAAGATTTCGGTAATGCTTTCCATACCCTAATTGTACCCGTGAACGGCATCAGCCTGAACAGAAATCGATGGTTGGTTTCGGGTAATTACTCGTCTGCCGGGGGGCAGCTTGTACCAGAAAATCCTGTCACAAGTGACAGGTAGCCATGCCTGCCGGATATTCTTATAATGAAAGCGTGTAGTTGCACCCCGATCGGGGGGATGTTTTATGGTGTCCGATCGTTCAAAGAGAGCGGGGAATTGTTTCGATTTGTTTCGAAGTGCCTTTTTAAATGGCTCACATACTGCCTTAATCTCGCTGCCGGGCAGGGGCGTGTTCATCCACTCCCGGTTTCCTCCTTTGAATGCGAAATTTGGAAATTCTGAAAATTGACCTCTTGACAAGCGACCAGTGGTCGCTTATACTGATGAAGTAGCGAACGATGGTCGCTATTAAAGGAGAAAGACATGCCCAAAGGAACACCGCTCACCGAAGAAGAGCAGAAAAGACGCCGCAAAGAGATCCGCGATGAAGCCGTCAAGCTGTTCTACCAGAAAGGCTTCCCCGAAACCTCCATGCGTGAAATCGCCGAAGCTGCCGGAGTGGGGAAGTCCACGCTTTACGATTACTTCCAGACCAAGGATGAAATTCTCATCTCGTACTTTGTGAACGAGATCGAGACCCTCACCGCGATGGTGTCCGAAGTCTTCCAGCGCGAGATCCCCGCTTACGACAAGCTGCACCTGATCATGCAGAACCATCTTTCCTACATGCTTGAAAACAAGAATTTCTATCTCAAGCTTACCATCGAAGCGCAGCGGCTGAATATGGAAAGCCAGGCGCTGCTGCAGAAATACCGGCACGTGTATCAAGATATGATCTGCCGCCTGGTGGAAGATGGCATTCGCGAAGGCGCTTTCCGCAAGGTGGACCCCATGCTCGCCATGCGGCTCATCCTGGCTTCGCTGACCCCGGTGGTCTTCACCACCCGTCCATCGGGTACCCCGCAGGACATGATGAAAGAATCGATCGATATCATCCTTAATGGCATTTCTGCCTGATGGGGTGAATGAATTTTTTTGGAAAAATAAGCGACCATGGGTCGCTCACGAAAGGGAAAAGAATGAAAGCAATCATCCTCCATCTCGCTGATGAAAACGCAACCCTCGAAACCGTCGGTGGCAAGGGTATGTCGCTTGCCCGGATGAGCCGGGCTAGCTTGCCTGTGCCCGCCGGGTTTCACATCTCCACCGAAGCCTACCGGGAGTTTGTAGATCTGAACCAGCTGCACGAGAAAATCCAATCTGCGCTGCAGGGTCTGGAACCGGAGAACACCGCCGGGCTGGAAGCGGCATCTGCGCAGATCGCTGCATTATTTGAGGGAGGCAATATCCCCCCGCTGGTGGAGAAATCCATCCGGGAAGCGTACGCGGTGCTGGTCCGCAATAGGGGCGGCAAGACAGAGATCCCCGTAGCGGTGCGATCCTCCGCCACGGCAGAAGACCTGCCCGATGCTTCCTTTGCCGGGCAGCAAGAAACCTATCTGAACATTCGTGGCGCCGATGCGGTAATGAACGCGGTCAAGCGCTGCTGGGCATCCCTCTGGACTCCCCGCGCCATCGCCTACCGCCTGCGCAACAACATTGATCAACAGGTGGTTGCCCTGGCAGTCGTGGTGCAGGAGCTGGTCATTGCCGACGCGGCGGGCATCCTCTTCACCGCCAATCCGGTCAACAGCCGCCGTGGTGAAATGGTCATCAACGCCGCCTGGGGGCTGGGCGAGGCGATCGTCTCGGGGGCGGTATCTCCCGACACGGTGGTGGTGGATAAGAAGAAGATGAAGATCATCCAGCAGGATATCGCCGACAAGCAGGTGATGACCATCCGCACCGTGGAAGGGATCGAAGAGCAGCCTGTACCTGAGGAAAAGCGCCACCGGCAGGTGCTCAGCAAAGCACAGACAGCGGAGTTATGCCGCCTGGGGTTGAATATCGAAGCGTTGTACGGCACGCCGATGGATATCGAATGGACCTGCTCTGGAGGTAGCTTCCAGATCGTGCAGGCGCGCCCCATTACCACGCTCGATCCCGAATGGGTCACACCCGTCCCGGGCACCATCTACGCGCGCGGCAGCCTGGCGGAGCATATCCCCACCCCGGTGACACCGCTCTTTGCCACGCTGGGTCTCAGGTTGGCGAACAGCGCGACCTTTAAAATGTGGCAATGGATCATGGGCGAAAAGAATGCCCACAACCTGCTCGCCGGAGAAGGGATGTATGTCGCCATCAATGGGTTCGTATTCGGCGGGATGAAGATGGGTGCCAGGGAGATGCTTCCATTAATAACCATCAGTTTAAAGCAAACCGGTTTCATGTTAAGAGGGAGTGTTACCCGCTGGCAGAAAGCGCGGGCTGATCTGAAGCAGGTCGTGGAAAAATGGGAGGCGGTGGATATTGCTGCGCTGAAGAACCGCGAACTTCTGACCGGGATCAGTGAAGTGTTTGAGGCTGCCTGTGTGTATTTCACCATGATCCAAACCTGCCTGCCTGCGGCATCCATGGGAGAGACGATCTTCGCGAAGTACTATAACACCTTCGCCAGGCGGAAAGGTGACCCCGAGCATACAACCTTCCTGCTGGGTTTTGACACCCGCGGGCTGGATGGAGAAAAATCCCTCTATGATCTGGCGGAATGGGTGAAGACCCAGCCTGACCTGGCGGCATATCTGAAAGACACTACCGGCGGAGAGATTGTGCGGGCGGGCAAGCCGGCAAATGTGAAAGCAGAAATCTGGCAGGAGTGGCAGGCTCGATTCGCGCGTCACCTGGCAGAGTTTGGCAATGTCGCGTACGAATTTGATTTTGCCAACCCCACGCCGCTCGAAACACCCGCGCCCATGATTGAAAGCCTGAAGGCTTTCCTTAATGGCACAGCGGGCAACCCGTACACACGTCAGCGAGAGGCGGCAGCCAACCGTGAGAAGGCTGAGAAGCAGGTTGCGCCCCGCCTGATCTGGCCGTTCAAAGGATGGTTTACCCGGCTGCTGCGCTGGGCGCAGGAAACCGCCCCCATGCGTGAAGACAGCATCACCGATATGGGTATGGGTCATCCGCTGCTTCGCCGCATGTTTGCCGAGCTTGGGAATCGGTTTGTAGATGCTGGCGCCTTCGCCTCTGCGGAGGATATCTACTGGCTGGAGGAGGGTGAACTCGACTCCTGCCTGGAGAATTTAGAGAACAATACCTCGTTGGAAGATTACAGCGGGCAGATTGAACAGCGCAGGGCGGATTGGAAAGCCTATATCAAGCTCTCCCCGCCGGTGATCCTGCCAGAAAAGACCGGCTGGTCAAAGATGGTGCACGGTGAAGATGTCTCGAAAGAAGACGGCAAGGTGGTGCTGAAGGGAATTGGCACCAGCAGCGGCAGGGTCACCGCGCCCGCCTGTGTGCTTACCGGTCCGGAAGATTTTTCAAAGATGAAACCGGGTGATGTGCTGGTGGCGGTTACGACCACCCCTGCCTGGACGCCGCTCTTCACTCTGGCATCGGCAGTGGTAACCGATATCGGGGGTCCGCTCAGCCACAGCAGCATTGTAGCCCGTGAGTACAACATCCCCGCGGTGATGGCAGCCCGCGGCGCGACCCGTGCCATCCAGCAGGGGCAGATGATCACAGTGGATGGTGCGACCGGCAAGGTGATCCTGTCGTAACTTCGGGCGGGAACGAATTAATAGTCTCATATTAACAAAATAACGAGCCAACTGGCAGGGATTCTCCCCTGCCAGCCTCTTGAAAGCTAAAAAATGAATAAACCTGTAACGATTCTGAGTTTTACCCTGCTGGTGGTGATGCTGGGGTATGGCATGGTGCTGCCTGTGCTACCGTTTCTGATCGAGAAGCTGGGCGCTGGCGGCAGCGAAATGGGCTGGCTGATGTCATCCTATTCGCTCATGCAGTTCATCTTTGCCCCCGTCTGGGGGAGCGTATCCGACCGCATCGGGCGCAAGCCGGTGCTGGTGTTGGGGATTCTGGGTTACGCCATCAGCCTGTTCATGTTTGGTCTGGCGCAGAGCTTCATCGTGATGTTCATCGCACGTGTGCTTTCTGGGATACTATCCTGCGCCACCATGCCCACCGCGATGGCGTATATCGGCGATCAGGTCTCTGATGGCGAACGCAGCGCAGGGATGGGCAAGCTGGGTGCCGCTATGGGAATTGGTGTGGTGCTGGGTCCCATCATTGGTGGGGTCATCTCGAAGGATTCCATCGCACTGCCTTTCTTCATCGGCAGCGGGCTGGCAGTGCTGGCAGCCTTGCTGGTGCTCTTAATCGTGCCTGCATCTGGACCGGTACAGAAGCAGACCACCTCAGAGGGTGGGAACAGAAAGTTCTTCGGTTTTTCACGGTTTTCAAAAATCGCCGTAGGTGCAGCAGGAGTTTTGCTCCTGTTGATCTTCATCATGAGTTTTGCGCTGGCGAATTTCCAGGGCATCATCAGCCTGTACGTGGTGGATAAACTGCACCTGCAGGTTACCCAGGTGGGCATCATCTGGATGCTGCTGGGCGGGGTGATGGTGGTGGCGCAGGGCGTACTGACGGGTCCGCTCAGTAAACGGTTTGGTGAGGTGGTTCTGATCCGTGCGGGATTGCTGGGTGGTGTTGTAGGTTTAATTTGCATGTCGGCAGCGGGCAGCTTTCTGATGGTGATGGTTGCGCTGGGTGTATTCTCGCTTTCACTTGCGGTCATGACACCCGCATTGAATGCCCGCCTGTCGCGCTATGGCGAAGGACAGCAGGGAGCATTGATGGGAATGAACAGCGCGATCTCCAGTTTGGGTCGGGTGGTGGGTCCGCTCTGGGCGGGGTACCTGTATGACCTGAATTATGAATGGCCGTTTATCAGCGGCGCGGTGATCCTGGCAATCGGGGGTCTGATCAGCATGACGCGGATTACAGAAGAAAGGTGAACGATCTGATGTGTTACTGGATACTTCGACATCCTGTACAAGCTGGTTGTAAATTCCGTGAGTTCAGCATATACTGAGTACAGTAAGCAACACATTTAGAGGAGGGTTTTATGGCACTATTCAGTAATATTCTAGAAAAGTTAGGATTTAAAAAGAAAGAAGAAGCGAAACCTGTTGAGGCTGCTGCGCCAGCCAAACCGGCTCCTGCTTCAGGGGCAGTGCAATCCATTCTAAAGAGTGGCGGAGCGAAAGAAGCCATTGAGAAGATGGCAGCTCATAATCCTGCCGCTGCTGCAAAAGAATGGGGTACTAAACCCATGGAAATGGTTGATGTCATGGCTAAACTCGACACCATGGCAAAAGCCAATCCCCAGAAACTGGATTGGAAAGTATCCATTGTTGATCTGCTCAAACTGCTGGATATTGACAGCAGCTTTGAATCACGCAAGGAACTGGCAGAAGAACTTGGCTGCCCGCCTGAGTTGATGAAAGAATCACAGAATATGAATGTCTGGCTGCATAAGACCGTTCTGGCAAAGATTGCAGCCAATGGCGGCAATATCCCCAAGGAATTGCTGGACTAATCCGACCAGAGAAAATTAACAGGAAAATCAGGAACGCATTAAAAATACGCTCCTGATTTTTTCATTTAAAGCGAGCAACTTCATGAATTTACTGAAATCTTTATCAAGAATTAAGAAAATTAAATAAAAATTCAAGAAATATAAATAAAATTAAAAATAGTATTGACAATATATAAATTAAGCATATAATGACATCAAGGAAATTAAAGATGACTTTAATTAATGATGCAATTCAAAAAGTGTTTGGAAGGAATATTATGAAAACCAACCTCAGCAATTGCCCGGTATGCGGGAATAACCTGACGATTACACGCTATTATTGCAGCCAGTGTGATACGACCATAGAGGGACGTTTCACCGGAGCAGGAGGACCTTTTGCACAATTAACTCCAGAGCAGGTCACTTTTGTTCTCACTTTCATCCGGTGCGAGGGAAAGTTGAACCGCATGGAAGATGAACTGAAAATGTCTTATCCTACCCTGCGAAACCGGTTAGTAGAAGTCATCCGTGCATTGGGTTTTGAACCAGGTAAAGAAGAATCTACTCCTAAAATTACAACCGAAGACCGTATGCGCATTCTGGATGATATCGATCAGGGGCGGATTACATATGAAGAAGCGAGAGACCTGTTGATGGGTCTTTCTAATGAGAAATGAGGTTACGATGGTAAACAAAGACGAAAGAACTAAAATATTGCAAATGGTACAGGAAGGAAAGATCACTCCTGATGAAGGCATCCAACTGCTGGATATGCTGGAGGGTCAGGAAAAACCTGAATCCAAATCAGAAGATAGACCTGTAAGTCCCCGGTTTTCAGGAGGGGAGGGGAAGTGGTGCCGGATTCATGTATCTGATATGGATACCGGGCGAACGAAAGTAAATGTACGCCTTCCGCTGGGATTAATTAATGCAGGAGTCAAGATGGGGGCACGCTTTGCGCCAGAGATGAAGGATATGGATTTCTCAGAATTTATCCAGGCTGCCCGAAGCGGAGATATCGGACAGATTGTGGAAGTAGATGATGAAGATGATCGGGAACATGTAGAGATCTTTATCGAGTAATCAATATACAAAGAAATCAACTGAATACCGTCATCATCCGGATGCAACTCCATTCCGGTTGGTCACGTATTCTATTCGTGAGGTAAGAATGACTGAAGAAATCAACAAGAATTGGAAAACTACCTTTGGGGCAATCTGGGCGGGACAGGCTTTCTCATTGCTGGGAAGCGCACTGGTACAGTTCGCTCTGGTTTGGTGGTTGACGCAGACCACAGGCAGCGCTACTGTCCTCGCTACGGCTTCATTAATTGCCTTACTACCCCAGGTTTTTCTGGGTCCATTTGCCGGGGCGATCGTGGATCGGGTTAACCGTAAGGTGATTATGATCGTTGCGGACTTGGGAACGGCGCTGGTTACTTTGGTGCTGGTTTTCATCGCCTTTAATGGTTCACTGCAGCCCTGGCATGTCTATATCGCCATGTTCCTGCGTTCATTGGGTGCTGGTTTCCACTGGCCAGCAATGCAATCTTCCACTGCACTGCTGGTACCAGAAGAACATCTCTCACGGGTTGCCGGGATGAACCAGGCTTTACAGGGTGCTATGAATATTGTTGCACCCCCAATGGGTGCTTTATTGCTGGGGGTCATCAACCTGCATTGGGTACTGGCAATTGATATTATCACCGCCTGCCTGGCAATTCTGCCGTTGTTCTTTGTGATCATTCCGCAGCCCAAACATGCAACGGTAATGGATACCGCCTCACCACTGAAAACAATCCTTGCGGATGTAAAAGAAGGCTTTATTTATGTCTGGGCGTGGAAAGGTTTAATGATCGTTCTGGGTCTGGCAGTCATCATCAATTTTATGATCAACCCGGCATTCACGCTGCTTCCTTTACTGGTAAGCAAGCACTTCCTGGGTGGAGCATTGGAGTATTCCTGGTTGGAATCGATCCTGGGAATTGGAATTGTTGCAGGGGGGCTTACGCTGGGTATCTGGGGTGGATTTAAAAGGAAAGTTTACACCAGCTCGCTGGGAGTTGCAGGCATGGGTTTAGGTGTCCTTCTGACTGGTTTTGCAGGTTCAAATATGTTCTGGATGGCGCTCGTTGGTTCCGCTTTAGTCGGATTCATGAACCCAATCTGCAATGGACCATTGTTTGCGATTATCCAGGCAAAGGTTGATAAGGAAAAACAAGGCAGGGTCATGATGATGATGAACAGCTTCTCTTCAGCGATGACTCCCATCGGCATGGCGTTCGCGGGTCCACTTTCTGACAAACTTGGAATTCAGTTCTGGTTTGTCGCAGGTGGAATTGTCTCGATCATGATGGCGGTCAGTCTTCTGGTCATCCGCGAGGTAGCTACATTGGATGAACAGGAACCCGGTGGTGCAATTATTAGCAGGATAACTTCGGTAGAGGCTATATAATTAAGAGAAAAAATTAGGAGGAAGACGGCTGTGAATATCTGGAAGATTATTATGTTGGGTATGCTTGTGATGCATGGACTGGGTCATATAGTTGGTTTTCTTACTGCCTGGTTTAAACTACCGATGGGATTTACCGAGAATTCGTGGGTTTTCTCCAGCGGGGTTACCATGTACTCATTTTTTGGTAAGATTTTTGGCGTGATCTGGCTGGCAGCGATGGTATTGTTCTTAATGGCAGCATACAGTCTCTTCAAGAATCAGGCGATCTGGCTGACCTACGCGGTCATAGCCAGCATTTGCTCCCTTGTTGTAATCCTTCCCTGGGCAAGAACTGTTGTTCCGGGAGCTCTC
Organism: uncultured Leptolinea sp.; assembly: GCA_964648485.1. Classification (GTDB taxonomy): domain Bacteria; phylum Chloroflexota; class Anaerolineae; order Anaerolineales; family Anaerolineaceae; genus DAIOEK01. The sequence continues at coordinate 42,252 of CAZYOF010000015.1, read as the reverse complement.
TACGGGGGAACCCTTGCGAATATTTTTATTTTATTTACAGCGTTTGGACCCTGGAAAGAAAAAATTCTTGATATTTTGAAATAATAAACATCCTCCCGGAGATTATTCTCCGGGAGCTTTTTTTCTATCCTACAATACCCTGTCCGGTGATAAAGTTTTCCAGACTCTTGATCATAGTTTCTCTGTCGGCGATAATTTCCTTAACCAGATCGCCAATCGAGATAACACCTACAACTTTCCCATTTTCGACTACTGGCAGATGGCGGATATGTTTATTTGTCATCAGTTTCATACACTCATCCACACTGTTCGTTGGTTCCACGAAATACACATTGGTGATCATTAGATCTTTCACTGTATGGGTGAAGTCGATGCTGCCCAGGCGTCCCAGTTTTCTAACAACATCCCTTTCAGAGAGAATACCCACTAATTTCGTTTCATCGATTACCGGGAGTGCTCCAATATCATATTTCTCAAGCAGCTGTAATGCCTCCTGGATTGTTGTGTCCGAGGAAACAGACCACACTTTAACACCTTTTCTATCCAATAAGTGCTTTACGAGTGCCATATCATCTCCTTAAATCCCTGAATTCAATCTTATTATAGAAACATTCAATTAATAAAATCAAGGAGTATTCCTATACATCTACCCGCTTGTGTGATTCCTGGATATTATGCACTTCATATGTGAAAGTCATTGCCCCGCCAAATCCCTTTTTCGGGTACATGAGGAGCATCTCCGTTTGTATGAATATGTAACTGATTTTCTAATTTTTCCACCCGGTTCATCAGACTGATGAGTGTCGTGCCGACCAAATCTGGTAATTGATTATGCTCCAAATCCGGCTTACCCACCGGAAGAGGGATATGTGTTCTGGAAACAACCTGTCCGGGAATTCCAATAACAACCGAATTGGAAGGAACAGATTTTACAACCACAGCGTTGGCTCCAATACGGCTGCCTGCACCTATGGTGATGTCTCCTAATACTTTTGCGCCTGCGCCGACTACGACACCATCCTGCAAGGTTGGATGGCGCTTCCCTTTTTTCAGGCTAACACCTCCCAAGGTTACCCCATGATAAAGGGTGACATCTGCTCCAATTTCAGCGGTTTCCCCAATAACCACACCCATGCCATGGTCAATAAAAAAGCGGGGACCAATGGTTGCTCCGGGATGAATTTCGATTCCGGTCCACCAGCGAGATAATTGTGAGATCAGTCTGCCTATAAGTTTAAATCCATGAATCCAGAACCAGTGGGCAATTCTATGTGCCCAAACTGCCTGCAAGCCCGGATAGCAAACCAGCACTTCAAGGGTAGTACGGGCGGCTGGATCACGATCATATATTGATTGAATATCCTGACGGATGGCACTTAACATTTATTTATTCCCCTTCTAAAAGATTTGCGTATAACGGAGTACTCAGGTAACGTTCGCCGAAGGAGGGAATGATGACAACGATTAGTTTTCCAGAGTTTTCTGGTCTCGCAGCTACCTGAATCGCTGCCCAAACTGCTACGCCACTGGATATTCCCACCAGAATGCCCTCTTCGCATGCCATTCGCCGGGCAATATCGAACGCCGCATCCGCTTTAACGCGAACGATTTCGTCATAGATTCCTGTATTCAAGACATCTGGAATAAAACCGGCGCCAATCCCCTGAATGGGATGGGGACCTTTCTGACCTCCAGAGAGAACAGGAGAAGCATCTGGTTCAACGGCGATTACCTTCAGATCAGGTTTTCTGGATTTAAGGACTTCACCGACACCGGTAATAGTTCCACCTGTTCCTACACCCGCAATCAAGATATCCACCTTCCCATCTGTATCACGCCAGATTTCTTCAGCAGTTGTTTGACGATGGATTTGCGGATTCGCAGGGTTTTTGAATTGCTGTAATAGTAAATATCGTGGATCTGATGCAGCCAGTTCTTCCGCTCTGCGGATTGCGCCAGCCATACCTTCAGCACCAGGTGTCAGGATAAGATCTGCTCCATATGCTTTTAACAACATACGCCTTTCACGGCTCATTGTTTCGGGCATGGTTAGGGCAACTTTGTATCCTTTTGCAGCGCAAACAAATGCCAGCGCAATACCAGTATTGCCTGAAGTTGGTTCAATAATGATGGTATCTTCTTTTATCAATCCAGCTTTTTCAGCTGCTTCAACCATGGCGTATCCGATGCGATCTTTGACACTGTGTGCTGGATTATAAAACTCAAGCTTAACAACTAATTCGGCTAATAAACCCGTAGAAATGCGATTTAGCTTTACCAGAGGTGTGTTTCCAATCAGGTCGGTGATAGAATTTGCAATATTCATCTTAGCTCCAAAAAATGAACAGTTTTAAAACAAAACACCCCAACCACAGGCGGTTTAGCGGGAAAGGAGACCGTCCGGGCGGGGTGTTGAAGTATACTTAAATCCCGGCGCGGTTAAATCCTTCCCCGCGCGGAACAGATGCAAAGTAAAGTGGATAGTAGATTATTATTTATCATAACTTTCATAAATATTACCATGATAGGTTATATTGTCAAGCTGAATACACTGGTTTTAGCAGCATGTAAAACGTTTCTATTCGAGTAGTTGAAAAATCCCACCATTTTGGATACAAGATACTTCATATGCGGAATTTACCGCCGCGATGACTGAAAATGTAATAACTTTACCTGAGTCCATTGCAGTAATTCGTACATCAGAGGATGGGGCGAGCTTATCTAAATCTGAGATGGAGAAATTTTCCCTTCCGGTAAGTTCAAGAGAGGATACTGAATCGCCGGGATGGAATTGAAGCGGGAGGATTCCCATCCCTGCCAGATTTGAGCGATGAATACGTTCGAAGGACTCGGCAATTACTGCTTTAACGCCGAGAAGCTTGGGTCCTTTTGCCGCCCAATCACGGCTGGAACCTGTTCCGTATTCTTTTCCGGCAAGAATAATCAGGGGAATATTTTCTTTTTCATAAAGCATAGCAGCATCAAAGATATCCATTTCCTTTTGTTCAGGAAAATAGATGGTTTTTCCACCTTGAATATTTGGGACCAACATGTTCTGGATACGAATATTTGCAAAAGTACCTCGCATCATCACTTCGTGATTTCCACGACGGCTGCCGTATGTATTGAAATCAACCGGTTGAACCCCCTGATCTTTGAGATATCTGGCAGCAGGGGTACCAGTAGAAATGGCTCCGGCTGGAGATATGTGGTCGGTTGTGATTGAATCGCCAAAGACTGCCAGAGCACGAACGTTCTTCCATTCGGCTGGTAGTTTATCGACTGGTTCACAAAACGGTGTTTGTTTCAAATAAGTAGAATTGTCTTCCCATTGGTAAAGATCCGAGTGAGGACTATTAATACCCTGCCACCTGGCATCACCTTTAAACAAATCTGCATACACGCGGCGGAAGATTCCTGCATTAATCACTTCCTGCTCAATTTTCCTGATTTCTTCCAATTCTGGCATGAGTTCAGACAGATAAACAGGTTTATCTAGAGAGTTGTATCCAACAGGTTCATTTGCAAGATTCTTTCTAACATTACCAGCGATCGCATAAGCAACAACCAAAGCCGGCGATGCCAAAAAGTTTGCCTGCACCAGCGGATGTACTCTCCCTTCAAAATTTCGGTTACCACTAATAACAGCTGCCGTTATCAGTTGATTTTTCTCTATAACTTGACTGATCTCTTCCTGTAATGGACCTGAATTGCCGATGCAGGTAGCACAGCCAATACCACTAACAAAAAATCCCAGAGCTTCAAGGTAACTCAGTAAACCAGTATTATTAAGATAATCAATCACAACCTTTGATCCTGGGGTAAAACTGGTTTTGACGTAAGGCATGGTGTGCAAACCTGCGTATATTGCTTTTTTTGCAAGCAATCCAGCAGATATCAATGCCGTGGGATTGGATGTATTTGTGCAGGAAGTAATTGCGGCAAGTACAACGGAACCGTGATTTATAGTGATCGTGTGGTTTGAGATTGATAAATCTACCGGGTGATCCATTTTTTCATGACTCAAGTTGTATCCGCGCTCGTTGGTTGGTTTATTTAGTGTTTTGATGAATACATCAGGAACCTGATCCAGAATGATAAGGTCCTGAGGACGTTTTGGGCCAGCAATTGATGGTTGAATCGATGAAAGATCCATTTCTACCACTTCGGTAAAGACTGGTTCCGGGGAGTCATTGGTTCGAAACAGTTCTTGCTTGGTATAGTATTCTTTAACCAAATCAATGGTTACTGATGATCTGGAAGTAACATTTAGATATTGCATTGTCTGATTATCGACAGGGAAGTAACCAACGGTTGCGCCATATTCAGGTGCCATATTTGCAAGCATCGCCCTGTCTGGGATCGTAAGTGCATCCAATGCCGGACCAAAAAATTCAACGAATTTGTTGACTACGCCAAACTTTCGCAAGATGTGAGTCAGTGTCAGAACTATGTCAGTGGGCAGTACGCCTGGTTGTATCTCTCCACTTAAGCGAACTCCAACTACATCGGGAAGGGGAATTTCTACCGGCTGTCCGAGCATGGCTGCTATAGCTTCAATTCCACCTACACCCCAACCGAGAACCCCCAAGCCATTAATCATTGTTGTATGAGAATCCGTTCCGACTAATGTATCCGGGTAAACCCAATTCATTCCATCCAGGTTGGAAATTTGAACAACGTTAGCGAGATATTCCAGATTTACCTGATGGACGATGCCGTTTCCGGGTGGAACAATTCTTAAATTAGAGAAACTTTGCTGTGCCCACTTAAGAAGTTTATAACGTTCGCCATTTCTCTGGTATTCAAGCGTCTGGTTTTTTTCCATGACATTTGGAGAACCGTAAAAGTCAATCTGTAATGAATGATCTACAACCAGATCAACAGGGATTTTGGGATTGATGGATGAAGGATCCTTTCCTCTGCGTGCCTGAGAAGCCCGGAGTGATGCCAGATCCACTATCACGGGTACCCCGGTGAGATCCTGCAGTAACACCCTTCCTGGAGTGAAACCAATCGTTGTATTCTCCTGATGTTGCAGCGGGCTCCATCTGGCAACTTTTTCAACATCATTCATTGAGCATTTGCCCAATGCCGTATTACGAATCAGGTTTTCCAATAAAATCCGAATTGAAAACGGCAGTTTGTGGATTGATAGATTATATAAGTTCTCAACCTGACCAACAGGATAATACCTGTATTGGCTGCCATTAAGGTGAAGCGTATTAGATATAACGGAAGGAATTTTACTCATCACTACCTCCGCATCCATTGAATGAGATGATCTGAAAAAGCGCGTGTACCAACCAGCGTTGCTATATCCATCTGTTCATAAAAATCGAAAGTGACCACCTTTTGGTGAATGGAATTCGCAATCGCATCCTCAATCAGTTGAGCACTTTCGACCCAACCCAAATAGTTAAGAAGCATTGCACCAGAGAGAAGAAGCGAGCATGGATTTGCCATATCTTTCCCTGCGAGAGCAGGTGCTGTACCATGTGTGGCTTCAAAAATCGCAATCCCTGATTCATAGTTGATGTTACCGCCGGGGGCAATACCAATGCCGCCGACCAATGCAGCAAGTGCATCAGCGAGATAATCTCCATTTAAGTTAGTGGTTACAACAATATCAAAATCTTCAGGATGGCTAATTGATCTTTCGAACATTGCATCGGTAAGAATTTCATTTAGAAAAATTTTCCCAGAATTCAAAGCCAAACTGCGCTGCTCATCTGCTACCTGAACACCCTGTGATTTTACAGCTTGCAGGTATTCCTGTTGTGTGTAAACAGAATCCGGAAATGTCTGAAGCGCTTCTGCATATGCCCACCTGGCAAAAGCCCCTTCTGTATATTTCATTATGTTACCCTTGTGAACAAGGGTAATCTTTCGCCTTTTATTTTTGATTGCATAATCAATCGCAGCGCGAATCATTCGGATAGTTTCATCACGTGAGACGGGTTTTATGCCTAAACCACTGGATTCCGGAAAACGGATCCTTGAATACTCATCGGGATAGTATTGCTGCAACCATTCTCGTAATCCTATTGCTTGAGGACTATCAAATGGATAATCCATTCCGGCATATACATCTTCTACATTTTCACGAAAAAGAACGATATTCACCTTCTCAGGTGATTTCATGGGAGATGGGGTTCCATCAAAATAACGAATCAGACGCAAGCAAACAAATAGATCCAATTCCTTCCGCAAAGTTACATTGATAGATCTGATCCCTTCCCCGATTGGGGTAGTTAATGGTCCTTTTATCGCAATAACATGATCGCGAATGGCTTTGATGGTTTCAGCTGGCAGCCAGGAAGATGTATTCTTATATGCTTTTTCACCAGCGAGTACTTCTTTCCAGGTGATTGACCGGGTTCCCTGGTAGGCGAGATTAACCGCCTCTTCCAATACCCGTTTTGATGCATCCCAGATTTCTGGACCAATACCATCCCCTTCGATAAAGGGTATCACCGGATTTTCAGGAACAATCAATTTTCCGTTTTCTATGAAAACTGATTGGGGTTCAGGTTTAATTTTATTTATCATGTGCCCCTTAAAAATATTCGCTGGTTTATTCTATTGACAATCATCAGAGAATTCTGTATATTATTATACATTACTAATTGGGACATTGTACCAATAAACGAGACGGCGGTGGGGAAGATGAAAGAATCTGAAGATAAAGGCGTACTGGCTCATCTCTGCGAAATACTGGATTGCTTTAGCGTTGAAAAACCTGAAATCGGAGTTCGGGAAATTGCCCGAATGACAGGTTTGACAACCAGCACAGTAGGGCGTTTGATGACTGCCATGAAAGACCGCGGGATACTCAACCAAAATTCTGTAACCCGTGGTTACTCTCTTGGAATACGATTGCTCACATGGACGGGCGTTTATCTGACGTCGTTAGATATCCGTACTATTGCTCAACCAATCATGAGCGAATTACAGCAAATAACGCAGGAAACGATCAGTCTTTACCTGAGAGATGGGTATGACCGGGTTTGCGTTGAAAGGCTGGAATCACCTCAAACGGTAAGGATCGTCGCCAGATTAGGCAGAAGACTACCGTTATATGCAGGATCTGCCGGAAAAGCAATCCTTGCATATCTACCAGAAAATGTGATCAATGATGTAATTGAGGCTTCCAGTCTTACTCCATTCACTGCCAGAACTATCACATCTGCTGATGCACTCCATACCGAGTTGGAAAAAGTCAGACAGAAGGGTTATGCAGTATCTCATGGCGAATGGATTCAAGATGCCTCTGGGGTAGCTGCTCCCATATATGGCCCCAACCATGAAGTTATTGGGGCACTGACCATCTCCGGTCCATCACAACGGTTTACCCGTGAAACTATTGAAAAGTATGCCAGAGAAATTGTATCTTCTGCACAAGATATATCCCGACAGATGGGATTCAGCTATTACAGTAATGCCGGTTATGGAAGGAGGAATAAATGAAAATTGAAGAACGTATCGCTACAAAACTCACCCAAGAAAAGGATCGGATGAGCCGGCTAATCAGGGAAAATGGCCCCTTCCATGTGGCAGATGTTACTGTCGAACAAATTTATGGTGGTATCCGGGGCGTGCCTATTCAAGTCAGTGATGTATCCTATGTAGATCCGCTTAAAGGCTTAGAGCTGAGGGGATACACCGTACAGGAAGTTTTAGATTTGTTACCCAAACCCGATCATGGTGAATTTCCATTGGCTGGCGGGTTGTATTACCTTCTTATGACCGGAGAAATGCCAACAAAAGAGGAGGCAAACCAGGTTGAGATTGAATGGAAGGTTCGAAGTAATGTCCCTGAGCATGTATTCAAGTCATTACAACCCATGCCGGCATATACACATCCAATGACCCTGTTCTCTCAAGCGATTCTTGCATTACAAAGCGAATCGGTTTTTGCCCGCCGTTTTTATTACGGTATTGATAAAAAAGATTATTGGGGCTTCTATCTGGAGGATAGCCTAAATTTAACTGCAAAATTGCCAACGATTATTGCAAATATTTATAATCTCAAATACAGAGGTGGAATATTCGTACAGCCTAATCCAAAACTGGATTGGAGTGCTAATTTTGCATACATGATTGGCAAGAATGATCGGGCTTATATGGATCTGATGCGGTTATTTGTGGTTCTTCATTCAGATCATGAAGGTGCCAATGTCAGTGCGCATGCAAGTCACCTGGTTGGTTCAGCCTTATCAGATATATATCTTTCATGTGCGGCGGGTATGGAAGGTCTTGCTGGACCTTTACATGGTCTGGCTAATCAAGAGTGCTTACGCTGGCTTCAGGATGTGTTGGCATATTTTGATGGCTTACCCACCCAGGAAGAATTGACTGACTACCTGGTGAATTTCCTAAAGAGCGGCAGAGTTATACCGGGTTATGGGCATGCTGTTTTGAGAGTGACAGATCCACGTTTTACAGCTCAATATGAATTTGCAAAAAAATATATGCCTGATTACGAACTATTTAAACTTGTTGATATGGTTTTCCAGACCTTACCAGGGATTTTGCAATATAACAATAAAGTCAAGAATCCATGGCCTAACGTAGATGCGATCAATGGAACACTTCAATGTTTCTTCGGATTGACGGAATCAGATTTTTATACGGTTTTATTTGGTTTCAGCCGAATACTGGGTATTACGACACACGTTACCTGGTCAAGAGCGATGGGTAAACCGCTTGAACGACCAAAATCATTGACTACCGACATCTTAGAAAAAATCATCGACCAATCTGAGGTTTCTCCCTGAGATATTCTTTTTGGTTCATGCTGTCCTCCTTACAAACAGAGTGCCCGGATTCCAGTCCGGGCACTCTGTTATTTATCATCAACTTAAGTTGTAATTTGGGTTTGTGATATTAATAAATGGTTAAGCCATATTGGTTTAGATCTCTTCACAATTTCTTCATATCTCATTCTTATCATCTACATATTTTATATTTATAGTTATATATTGAGATTACTGATGATTTCAGGAGAAAAATAATGCAAAAATTGTTATCTAATCGGTTTTTTAAGAGACGTATCTGGATTCGAAGTGCAGTACAGCTGTTTTTCTTTATTCTTATTGCATTAATCGCGATAAATTATACCCTTGCTGAGTCAGGTAAAGGAATACCATTAATTGCAAGTGCATCATTGCATGCACTCTGCCCATTTGGTGGCGTTGTAACAATTTACCAATTTATTACTTCTGGTACATTTGTTCAGAAAATCCATGAATCTTCATTCATTCTCATGGTGATTGGTTTTATCTTGGCAATTTTGTTTGGTCCAGTTTTTTGTGGTTGGGTATGCCCTTTTGGAACTTTCCAGGAATGGATTGCAGGTATTGGCAAGAAAATATTTAAGAGGAAAAAATACAATCATTTTATCCCTGAGAAGTATGATCGAATTCTTCGCTATCTTCGTTATATTGTTCTAGCCTGGGTACTTTACATGACAGCGACATCCGCAAAGTTAATCTTTGCCGATTATGATCCATATTTTGCCTTGTTTAATTTTTGGACGGGGGAAGTAGCCATTGGCGGATATTTTGTTTTAGGGATAACGATCTTGAGTTCGTTATTCATAGAACGACCCTGGTGTAAATATGCCTGTCCCTATGGAGCAGTTCTAGGATTAACCAACCTGTTCAGAATATTCGGTATTCGCAGGGTCGAATCAACCTGCCGCATGGATGGTGCCTGCGATATCACCTGCCCGATGAATATTAATGTTAGTTCCAAGAAAATTGTTCACGATCATCAATGTATTTCATGTCTCGAGTGTACATCCGAAGCACATTGTCCAGTCGCAGGGACGGTTGTTTTTTCAACCAGGCACCCTCAAAAAACCTGTATTCTTCCCGGATCAGTAAAGGCAGGTAAATAAGATGAATCTAAAATCAATTCCATTGGCTTTCATCATACTTGTTATCCTCTTTGGTGGTATTGGTGTGAGCAGTGTATTAAATTACTGGCAAACAGAATCAGACAAGACACCTGAGAAATTTACCACTGGTGACGTATCTGGGGAGTATAATCCGGCTGATATTCGAGGATCATATACTTTTGGAGACATCCATAATTTGTTCAATATTCCTCTTGATGATTTACACATTGCTTTTAAACTACCTCCGGAAGTGGATACAGAAACTTTCTCTCTGAAGTCATTAGAAGATGTTAACGCAGATCTGCCTGTTGAAATGGGAACCAGTGCGGTCAGAATGTTCGTTGCGTTTTATAGAGGTTTGCCATATGATTTAGAAAATTCAGAGGAAAGTTATCTCTTCCCGGAGGCAGAAAAAATATTGCAACTCAACGGCAATATGCTGCCTGAGCAGATTGAATACCTCAGAAATCATACTTACAAGACTGATGAACCGGTACCAACAGTTGATGGTAATCCTACTGACCAGAGTATTAATCAGACTGCTACTGTGGAACCGCAGGAATCCACCTCCAATTCTGGCGAACGAACAATTACCGGTAAAACCACTTTTAAAAATCTAATTGATTGGGGATTGTCACCGGATATGATTTCAATGACCTTGAAAGCTGATATGCCAGATCAAAATATTGTGATTAAAGATTATGCATTAGAAAAAGGTATAGAATTTTTACAATTGAAAACAGAACTTCAGGCAGCAATCAACCTGTTGCCATAGATATTAAAAAGTTAATCTTCAATGGATGCATTTTTTTGAATGCATCCATTTTTAAATTTGATGGCTTCCAATCATAGTTATAATTGAAGGATGGAAAACAATATGAAACAAAATCTTTCAGCCAGGTTAATTCAAATATTAGAGGAATACAAAGCAGGAAATGTTGATATTAACGATGTTCAGGAAATCCTTCATGGGTTAGCAAAAATTGAGGAAAGTGAATTTTCCAATCTCGATTATGAACGCCGGGAAAGGACGGGGATACCCGAAGTAATTTATGCCGATGGGAAAACGCCAGCGCAAGTTATTAAAATATTTAATCAATTCGCTGCTCATGGATCCGGCGTCCTGGCTACCCGGGTAACTGCTGAAATGTATTCGAAAATAAAAGACCATCTGACTGATGCAGAATATTCGCCTGAAACTCGATTATTACTCAAACGACCAAATATTGAGATAGAAAAATATGAAGGAATCGTAGTTGTGACTGCAGGCACATCAGATATCCCAGTGGCTGAGGAGGCTGCAGTCACAGCAGAGATGATGGGGCATGAAGTACAGCGGATATTTGATGTTGGGGTAGCGGGTGTTCACCGTCTCTTCAACCGACTGGATGACTTACGCAAGGCAAATGTTGTCATCGTGGCTGCAGGAATGGAAGGTGCCTTGCCGTCAGTGATTGGTGGATTAATAACTGCTCCGATCATCGCGCTTCCTACAAGTGTTGGTTATGGCGCTAGCTTTGGCGGTCTTGCTGCCCTGCTAGGAATGCTCAATAGTTGCTCACCCGGTCTTGCAGTGGTAAACATTGATAATGGTTTTGGAGCTGGATGTATGGCAGCCAAGATAAACGCAAGGATCTGGCAGGCGAATGAGTAAAAACGTTCAGAAATCAAAAATTCTGACAAAGATGAAAAATGATGGTTGCGATCCGCAACTCATCATAAAAGCAGAAAAGCTATGCAATTTAATATTGGAGTATCCATCCGCTGTGGTTGCCTACTCTGGAGGTGTCGATAGCACATTTCTCGCAGGGTGGACTTACTTGTTACTGGGCTCCCAGATGAATGCTGTGACAGTGGTTTCTTCAATGGATAGCCAGGATCAACTTTTTTCATCCATTGAAACTGCTTTTTTACTGGGAATTCCCCATATTCAATTGGTTGCTGGCATCCTTGATAATCCGATGATTAAATCAAACCCGGTTGATCGATGCTTTCATTGTAAGAAAATGATTATGGAATTGATCTGGTCATTTGCCAGGGATAATGGATTTGCTGTTGTCATGGAAGGGCAAAATATTGATGATCTATCAGATTACAGACCCGGTAGAAAAGCGGTGGAAATAACACAAACTATAAGTCCGCTGGTAATGTGTGGATTTACAAAGAATGATATAAGGGTGCTATCCAAATGGCTGGATCTGCCGACATGGGATAAACCCAGTTCACCCTGTCTGGCAACCCGAATTCCTTATGGAATTCCACTAAACGAAAAAATTCTTTCATTGATCGACGCAGGGGAGAAATTTCTGCGTGGACAGGGATACAATAAAGTGCGTATTCGTTGGGGAGATGATATCTGTAGTATTGAAGTTGATGTAAATGACGTACAGCGATGTATGGTGGAAGAAGATAAAATCCAAAGCGCACTCAATAAAATTGGATTCAAAAAAATTAGAGTCGATCCCAATGGATACCGACAGGGGAGTTTAAATGAAGGGATTGTCAAATGAATGTTTTATTCTGTGATTGTTTTTCCGGGGTAAGTGGGGATATGCTGCTTGGAGCACTGATTGATGCCGGAATGCCTGTTCAAGTTTTACATTCAGAATTATTAAAACTTGGTTTGCCTGAATATCAACAGATGAAGATAAGTGAAATCAGCAAGAATGGCATGCGCGCAACCTATATCCAGTTTGAACTTGATGAGGGGGAGACCCACAAACACGATCATCACGGCCATGCGCATAGCCGTCATCTTTCAGATATTCAGACAATCATACAAACAAGTACCCTGTCAGATCGAGTGAAGGATTCTTCCCTGCGGGTATTCCTGCGTCTTGCGGAAGCTGAAGCGAAAGTTCATGGCAGCTCGATTGATCAGGTGCACTTTCATGAAGTAGGGGCAGTGGATTCTATTTTAGATATTTGCGGGGTCATGATCGGACTGGATTATTTTCAAGTTAGTGAACTTTATTCATCTCCCATACCAGTTGGGGGAGGAACAGTTCAAACCAGCCATGGACTGTTGCCAGTTCCAGCGCCGGCAACATTGGAATTAATGAAAATGTGCTCTGCCCCGACTGTATCTTCTCCGGCACAGATGGAGCAAGTTACGCCAACCGGGATGTCAATATTATCTGAATTCGCTAAATTCACCAGGCCGGAGATGAGTATTCATCATGTTGGTGTTGGTGCCGGAAAGCGCGATCTCCCCTGGGCTAATATTTTGAGGGTTGTCATAGGTGAAGGCAGTACAGAAGAATCTACACATGTAGTTATTGAAACTAATATTGATGACATGAATCCTCAAGTGCTGGGCGACTTAATGCATAGAATGCTAGAAGCAGGTGCCCTGGATATATATTTCACTGCGATTCAGATGAAGAAGAACCGACCAGGTACAAAATTGAGTATTATTGCTCAAAAAGCAGATGAAACCCGCTTTTCAGAAATGATATTAAAAACAACTTCCACATTTGGTGTAAGAATACATCCAGTTCATAGAATTGAGGCTGAGCGTGCTTTTCGTAAGATAAAAACTTCGTTAGGCGAAATAATGCTCAAAGATAAAATACTGGAAGGCAAGGTGGTGCAATCTTACCCGGAATATGAAGATTGTGTGCGAATTGCCGAGGAAAAAGATATCCCACTTCTGACTGTAATGAACGCAATTACATCGCAGATATCAGTACCAGAATAAATGCAGATAAATTTGGTATTGGATTAAATAACATCTGGAGATAATTTTTTTCAGTTGATAGATTTAGTATTCTTTGCAATTCTCGCAGATACCAAATAAAACAAGATGATTGGTAGTCAATCTATATTTTGATGTTTGTTCAATTTTTTCCAAGAAACCACGAACTTCTCGATCGTCGATTGTAAGAATCTTGCCACAATTTTGACAAACGATATGATGATGGATATCTTGCCCTACAATTTCGTACACTTCTGCTCCTAAACCCATATCTGATATTGATACTTTACCAGTTTTTACTAATCTTTCCAAAGATCGGTAAACAGTGGATGGGTTTATGGCTGGTAAGTGGTCCCTAATTTTTTCATAGATTTGCTGCGATGTTAAATGATGGTGATTAGTAGATAGTAGTTTTAAAATCACCAAGTCTGTTGAAGATGTTTTCATAATTAGCACCTATTAATGCAAATAATTGCAATTACAATATTTTGCATTATAATGTTATCATTAATTAAATCATTTTAGCAAATTGTTGGGAGGACGTCGATGCTTTATTCACCTATAATTTCTCAAAACATAATGCATATCCCAGATGGCTTTCTTTCTGTGGTTGTATCGGTATTATTTTGGGTATTATCAATTATTGTAGTCGGAATTGCTCTCAAAAAAACGAAAAAGCTGATTAATGACAAAGATGTGCCTTTGATGGGTATATTAGCAGCTGCCATCTTTGCCGGACAAATGCTGAATTTCTCGGTTAGCGGCGGGACATCTGGTCACTTGTTAGGATCAGCAATCGCAACAATCTTACTCGGTCCATGGCAAGCAGTGTTGGTAATGACAACCGTAGTTTCTGTGCAAGCATTCGTCTTTCAAGATGGTGGCCTAGTTGTGTTGGGTGCAAATATATTCAACATGGCGATTGTGGGTGTGTTTGTAGCAAATACAGTTTACTGTTTGTTAAAGAATTTGTTAAAAAATTCATCATGGGGGATATTGGTTGCAGGTTTTGTTGCTGCCTGGTTATCCATATTCATTGCTTCCTTATCCTGTGCAATCCAACTTGCTTTATCGGGTATATCCCCTGCCAATATCGCGATTCCAGCAATGGCTATCATCCATGCGATCATCGGGGTTGGTGAGGGATTGATCACAATAGGGGCTTTAGGATTTATCTTAGCTTCAAGGAAAGATTTGATCACCAGGCATAACACCGGAAAATCGGGGGGAAAAGGTTTACTCATAGTTGGAGGTTTAATTGCCCTGACTCTTGCAATTCTTTCCCCATTAGCATCCAGTCATCCGGATGGTTTGGAATGGGTCGCTGAAAAACAGGGATTTCTTGAGGCAGCACGCGGTTCATTCTATAATATTATTCCTGATTACACGATGCCTGGTATATCCAACCCAGCTGTTGCGACAATAATCGCTGGAATTATTGGTATCGTCATTGTTTTTGGTGTTGCTTTTGTAATTGCTCGATCTGAAAAATAAAGTTATTCAGAAAATATATTTTCGATTTTGAATACAGATCAAAGAAAAGCCACGGATATAGATACAAGGGTGAAGATCATTCTCACCCTTGCTTTTCTGTTATCTCTAAATTTATTACCGCAAAAGCAATGGCCATTTTATATCCTCTATCTCTCCTTGTTATATGGGTTTTCGATTTCCCAGCGGGTAGAAATTCTTGTTTTACTTAAGCGTTCTCTAATTGCTCTTCCATTTATAATCTCCGCACTTCCACTGATATTTGCCCCTGATTCATTTGTCAATCTTCAAATTGTTGGTTATGGATGGAATCTTCCTATCAGTATGAAAGGATTTCAAAAATTTGCATCCATATTTATTAAATCCTGGTTATCTGTACAGGGCGCTGTTCAACTTAGTATGTCAACTAATATCCCAGATTTGATTAATGGTATGCAGTATTTAAAAGTGCCGAAGATTTTCATTACGATTGCGTTGTTAATGTGGCGTTATTTGAGTGTTTTGGTTCATGAAGCTACCGCTATGATGACCGCCCGTTCCAGCAGGAGCGGAGTGAATTCAGGTAGCAAAAGATCGGGAGGAAACATTCTGTGGCGAGCTAGAGTTACTGGCAGCATGGCGGGAAGTTTGTTCATCCGATCTATCGACCGAAGCGAGAGAGTCTTTGCCGCGATGCAATCACGAGGATACAATGGCGAACTACCATTTATCTATTCCAATCCGATTAGTAGAACTTCCAAGTTTCAGATTGCGTCCGGAATATTGATACTAATACTGTTGTTGTTTTTTGGGACCATTACTGGAGGGTAAACCGTTGTTTTTGTCGATTAAGAACCTCTCTCATACATATGATAATGGGAATTATGCACTTAAAAATATTTCCATGGATATTAACCAGGGAGAAAAGGTTTCGATTTTAGGAGCTAATGGTGCGGGGAAATCTACATTGTTGCTGCATTTGAACGGAGTGCTGAATGGCGAGGGTAGGATAGTAGTGAATGGTCTGGAAGTATCAAAAGACAACTACGGACAGATCCGCTCCTCAGTCGGTATCGTATTTCAAAATCCTGATGATCAATTATTCTCTTCGACCGTATTCGAAGATGTTGCTTATGGGTTGATTTATCAAGGATTTAGAGAGGAAGAAATTCGAAATAAGGTCATTAATACGTTGAATATGGTTAAGGCAGCACATCTAATGGACCGTCATCCATTTCATTTGAGTGGGGGGGAAAAGAAAAGGATTGCAATTGCGACTGTTCTTGTCATGGAACCATCCATCCTGGTGTTGGATGAACCAACAGCCGGGTTGGATCCACGTGCCAGACGTGAATTGATTGATTTACTAAGATACCTTGCACAAACCATGCTGATAGCCACGCATGATCTGGATCTCGCAGCGAAGCTGACTACACGCGTGATTATTCTAAATCAGGGTATTTTGGTGGCAGATGGTGAAACCAGGAAAATATTACGGGACAAAGCATTATTAATGGAAAATGGCTTGTTGTAGATATGTTATTAAAGTTTAAATTTAACAAAATCAGTACTTTGAGGCAGGGAAAAAACTAGATGCCAGGCTGATCTGTAAGCCGCGTTCTGTACTCTTG
This sequence comes from uncultured Leptolinea sp., assembly GCA_964648485.1. Lineage (GTDB taxonomy): Bacteria > Chloroflexota > Anaerolineae > Anaerolineales > Anaerolineaceae > DAIOEK01. Next base: position 25,550 of record CAZYOF010000015.1, on the reverse strand, counting down.
GTGGGTATCCCGAAGGACTTCACCCAGAGCGGTATGCATCTATCTGGCTGGCACGTTACCGTACCAATCTCATGCAGCCTACCCGGGATTACGGGAGACGAGCCATCTCCACCGGCGGACCGGTTGTATCCCTGCTTGGCCTTGCTCCGGAAGGGGGTTGCCTGGCCGCCCGTATTACTACAGACGCCGGTGGTCTCTTACACCACCTTTTCACCCTCACCACGATCGGTTTCCCGACGGGCGGTTTATTTCTGTGGCCCTGTCCTGTACCTTACGGCACACCGGGTATTACCCGGCAACCTGCTCTCTGGAGCGCGGACTTTCCTCGGCTTTCTGCTTATATAGCCGCGCATACCCGATCAGCCTGACATTTTTATCGTATCATGTGCAAATATAATCGTCAATGATTTACTATCAATACAGTAGAAAATAAGGTGTATCCATTGACGTATTGACTGCCTTCGGTTAGAATTATGCCTCGGTATTGTGAAAGATTGATCGGAGGACGAAATTGGCTAACATTAAATCAGCTATCAAGCGCAACAAGCAAAACGAAAAGAAACGTGTAGCGAATCGTGTTTATCGAGGTAGCGCCCGCACCTTTATTACTAATGCTCGAAAAACAATTGAATCCGGTACTCCTGAAGAAGTTCAGGCTGCTGTGGTTCAAGCTGTCAGCGCATTAGATAAGGCTGCAGAAAAGGGTGTCATCCACAAAAATAACGCTGCCCGCCGCAAGAGCCGCCTGATGAAGTCTATGAACGCTCAGGCAAAATAGAGATATTTATAACTGAAGCAAGCGGGAGCATTCGCTCCCGCTTTTTGTATCCAATTAAAATTTTCTTAGAAAATATTATCAGTTATCCTGGAATCAATCAGATGTAATCCTGTTATAATTCCTAACGCGGAGTAAAAGATGAGTCTGTTTGCGCGAGAACAACAATCCCTCAAAGAACAATTAGATATTTTCTGTGCTCAGAAAAACTATCCGCGCATGAGTTTTGCATGGAATCCAATTCCTTTTGCAGGACAGTGGGGGATTTCTACTTCATTTTTTCAACTTGCGGCTCAAGTTGCCCGTTTACAGGAAGGCAAACCGAACATTCCATTGCTGGCAACTCAGCTGGCTGAAGAGTATGCTGCATTCATTGGAATCCCTCAGGGATTCAGTAAGACTGAAGCAGTAAAAGGATACGTGAATCTCACATTTGATTCAGCACTCTATATTCAACGAGTCGTTGATACGGTGCTGCATGAGGGGCAAGATTATGGAAAGAGCCCATCCACCGGTAAGAAGATGATGGTGGAATATGCGCAGTTAAACACCCATAAGGCTTTTCATGTTGGTCACTTACGTTGTGTCATTCTCGGCGCCAGTATCTGCCATATTCTGGAAGGAGCCGGTCATGAAGTTATTCGAGCAAATTACATGGGAGATATTGGCGCTCATGTAATCAAGTGGATGTGGAATTACCTGAAAAGACACAACGGGGAAAAACCTGAACATATTTCCATTCGATGGCTTGGCGATCTATATGCTGAAGCAGATCGAATGGCTCACAGTGAACCAGAAGCAGAAGCAGAAATCAAAGCGCTTTTTGCCCGTTGGGATGCCAGGGATCCGGAAATCATCGATCTCTGGAAGAGATCCCGTCAGTGGTCTTTAGATGGATTTGATGAAATGTTCAAATATCTGGGAGCCAGCTTTGACAGGTATTACTTCCCCAGTGAAGAAGAGGAAGATGGGAAAAAACTGGTTGAGGAGCTAATCAAAAAGGGGATTGCCATCGATGGGAGACCTGATGACGCGGTGATCATCAAGTTGGATGAGCTGCTAGGGGAGAAAAACGAAAAATACAGAGTATTGGTCGTTCTTCGCTCTGATGGTACAGCACTCTACGCCACACAGGACCTTCCGCTTGCAATAAAAAAGTTTAATGAATATGACCTCGAAAAATCTATTTATGTAATTGATGTACGCCAATCTTTATACATGCAGCAGATCTATAAGACGCTGGAAATTGCTGGTTATACCTGGGCAAATAAATGCTATCACCTCGCGTATGAGATTGTTAACCTGCCAGGGAATGTCACCATGAAATCTCGTGAAGGCACAGTGGTATTACTCGAGGATTTGCTGAATGAGGCTGTAAAACGTGCTGTTACCATAGTTCGAGAGAAGAATCCAAACCTGAGTGAAGAAGAAATGGATAGTATAGGCACCGCTGTTGCTCTCGGAGCGATAAAATTTTCGATGCTAAATCGAGATAATACAAAAATCGTTACCTTTGATTGGGAAGAAGCGCTCAACTTTGACGGGCAGGCGGCGCCGTATATTCAGTATGCCCATGTACGTGCGAACAGTATATTAAGGAAAAACCGATCTCAGGTACCTGAAAAATCGGAATATAACTATTTGCTAGAGACTTCAGAGATTCAACTTATCGATCTCGTTGCCCGATTTTCAACCGAGGTACAACGCGCGGCAGCAGATATGAAACCATTGTATATTACCAATTATGCATTTAAGCTTGCACAAGCGTTCAATGATTTTTATAATACATGTCCAGTGATGCAGGCGGTAGAACCGCAGAAATCTGCAAGACTGAGATTGGTGGCTGCTGCAAAGCAGACACTGGCTAACAGTTTGGCTTTATTGGGCATCACAGCCCCAGAAGCGATGTGAAACTCAATGCTGCCGACCCGGGTTGACCATTTCTCCACCGGGACGGTTACCCTATAACCACAGGAGAAACTATATGTCACCAATCAAAACCCTTATTATGGGCGCCGCCGGGCGCGATTTCCACAACTTCAATGTTTTCTTTCGAGATAACAAGGATTATGAAGTTGTGGCTTTCACCGCTACTCAAATTCCCAACATTGAGGGGAGAAAGTATCCTGCTGAATTGGCAGGTGGACTTTATCCCAAGGGGATTCCCATTTATCCTGAATCAGACCTGGTCAAGCTGATCAAGGAATTAAAAGTGGATCAGGTCGTATTTGCCTACAGTGATGTTCCACATGAGTATGTCATGCACAAGGCTTCTATTGTTTTAGCTGCTGGAGCCGATTTCAAACTCATGGGAACCAGATTAACCCAGCTGAAAAGCTCCAAACCGGTTGTTTCTGTATGTGCTGTAAGAACAGGTTCTGGAAAATCACAAACTACCCGCCGGGTTTCTCAGATTCTTCGCGGGATGGGATTCAAAGTTGCTGCTATCAGGCATCCAATGCCCTACGGTGATCTTGTAAAACAAAAAGTTCAGCGTTTTGCAACTTACGCCGATCTTGACAAGCATGAATGTACCATTGAAGAACGAGAAGAATACGAACCCCATCTGGATAATGGTGTGATAGTCTATGCCGGTGTTGATTATGAAGCCATCTTGCGGCAGGCTGAACAAGAAGTTGATGTCGTTCTCTGGGACGGCGGGAACAATGATTTCCCATTCTATGTTTCTGATTTACAGATCGTTGTCGCAGATCCGCATCGAGCAGGACATGAGAGCACCTATCATCCGGGTGAGACAAACGTTCGCGCAGCCGATGTATTTGTAATAAATAAGGTTGATACTGCCAATACCGAAAACATTCTTCAGGTTCGCTCTGCCTTACATGAGATGAATCCTAATGCAGTCATTATTGAAGGTGCTTCACCTCTATTCGTGGATAACCCGGATGCAATACGAGGAAAACGAGTGCTGGTCATTGAAGATGGTCCAACTCTAACTCATGGAGAAATGAAGTATGGGGCTGGTTGGGTCGCTGCAAGACGGTTCGGTGCTGCTGAAATTGTAGATCCACGTCCATTTGCAGTAGGTACAATCTCAGAAACTTATAAAAAGTACCCCGGTACTGGTCCTATTCTCCCGGCAATGGGCTATGGAGATGAGATGACCAAGGATCTTGAGAAAACCATTGACCGTGCAGATGTTGATTTAGTTGTCAGCGCAACACCAATTGATTTGAACCGGATCATAAAAGTTAAAAAACCGATGCAGCGTGTCCGGTATGAATTACAAGAGATCGGTCAGCCTACGCTGGAAGATATTCTAAAGAAAAAATTCAGTAAGTAATTTAATACAAAAACGAGAGTCAATAAAAACAGGGCAATTCAAAAGAATCGCCCTGTTTTTACATTAAATCTTGAGAAACATTCTTCTTTATTGTTTTTGTTTCTTAAGGGTCACATCCAGGAGAACTGCCAGTACCAGAACCAAACCGCGAACCAGGTATTGCCAAGCGGGGGCTACGTTTAACATCTGCAGACCAGTTGTGAGACTGGACATGATCAGGGCGCCCACCAGGGCTCCAAAGATTGTACCCACACCACCCAGGGTTGATGTTCCACCCAGGATGGCACTGGCAATAGCATCCAATTCGTAGCCTTCACCGGCAGCGATTGTGCCGTAACCCACATAAGAGGCCATAACTACCCCGCCTACGCCAGCCAGCAATCCCATGGTGGTATACACCATAAACAATGTCTTTTTAATATTTATACCGGACAAACGGGCTGCTTCACGGTTACCACCAATAGCGTATGTATAGCGACCGAAACGGGTGTTGTTGGCGATGTAAGTCATAATCACTGAGGCAATAGCCAGCAGTCCAACAGGCACCTGGACGCCTTTGTATTTATTCACGACAAGCACATAAACAATAATCAGGATGGAGAAAAAACCTGTGATCAAAATATCTGTGGTTAGGTTAGGAACATTAATGCCATATTTTATTTTTCTTCGCCGGCTGCTCATCATATTATAGAAAAGGAATGCCACAACGATGATTGCCAGAATCCATCCGACGATCGGATCCAGATATCCCTGTGCAATATAGTCAAATCCTGGTTGATTGGCTGGGATAGTTTTCCCTTCGGTACGCCAAAGAATTAATCCACGTGCTACAAATAACCCGCCCAGGGTTGTAATAAACGGCGGTATTCTCAGAAAAGCTATCAGGTAAGCCTGTAAGGCACCGAAGACAGTTCCAACGAGCAATCCAAGAATTACGGATAATACTGCCGCTAAAATTGGTTGATCAGGAATGAGGTTGAACCATACCCTTGCCTGGAAATAAGCAGCCATAACTGATACAAATCCAGCCACTTTACCAACAGAAAGGTCGATACCGCCTGTCACTATGACCAGAACCATACCTATCGCCAGGAAAGATGTTACTGTCATCTGCCGGAAAAGATTTGAAAAGTTCTGTGGTGATAAATATGCCCCTTTCGTCAGGGTGCCAAAAAGTATCCAGATGGCAATCAGGGCAAGAATGATGGTATAAGTTTGCAGGTTCTGGCGAAACATATGCGTAATATCGCCCATGAAACTTGAAGTTTTCTGTTGTTCATCTGTAATGGGATTACCTTCCATTTTTTCCTCCTGTGTTAGCTTTATCTTGGTTACCTGATATGGTTCTCAGGCAATCCCGGTTGCCAGTTTCATGATTTCTTCCTGATTCGCTTCGTTTAATTCCATTGTTCGGCTGGAACGACCGGCGCACATCACCAGAATTCGATCACTCATACCCAATACTTCTTCCATATCACTCGAGATCATAATGATCGAGACACCGTTTTCTGCCAGGTCATTCATGATTTTATAGATTTCGTACTTAGCACCCACATCAATACCTCTGGTAGGATCATCCATGATCAGAATTTTAGGGTTGGACATGAGCCATTTGGAAATAACAACTTTCTGTTGATTTCCACCAGAAAGAGTTTCGGTGGGGATCGCCATATTGGGTGCTTTAATAGCCAGGCTTTTTGACTGCTTGGTAGCAGCAGAGAGTTCTGCGTCAGAATCAATCCTCATCCAACCAGAAAATCTATCCAGGTTGGGGAGAGAAATATTTTTAAGAATGGACTGAATGAGAATTAAACCCTGACCTTTGCGATCTTCAGGTACCAGACTTATGCCATGCTTCATTGCATCTCTAGCACTATTAATTTTTATCTCCTTGCCCTCAAGCAATATGTGACCATTCGTGATCTTACCTAATTCGCCAAAAATCGTCATGACAAGTTCTGTTCGACCTGAACCCATCAATCCAGCGATACCCAGTATCTCTCCACGCCTGAGGTCGAAACTGACACCTTTCAGAACTTTCTTGCTCGAGTCAACCGGATCATCCGCATGTATGTCTTCTACTCTGAAAAAAACCTCCCCAGGTTTACGATTTCCTTTGGGGAATCTCTCTTTCATCTCACGACCCACCATATAATTTATTAATTTCTCCTGGTTAAGTTCGCTGGTAGGTTTTGTCGTAACTGTTTTTCCATCTCTCAAAATGGTGACAGAATCGGTAATCCGGAAAAATTCTTCCAATTTATGAGTAATATAAATGCAGGTGACACCATATTCTTTCAGGGTATGAAGAATTTCATATAATTTTTCAATTTCTGCGCTGGTTAAGGCACTAGTTGGTTCATCCAAGATTAGAATTTTTGCTTTCTCAGACAATGCTTTGGCGATTTCCACCATTTGCATTTTCCCAACTCCGAGAGATCTTACGATAGCCTGGGAATCAACATCCAAACGATAATTCGTTAAGATTTCCCTCGTATCCGAATAAAGTTTAGACCAGTTGATCGCCCCTTTTTCTACGGGTTCTTTCCCAAGAAAAACATTTTCCCCCACTGTCATTGCGGGAACCAATGTCAATTCCTGATATACGATTGCAATGCCTTGTTCAATTGCCTGACGGATGGATCCTTCACCCAGCTTTAGCTCCTCACCTTCGTAGAAAACCTGTCCTTCGTAAGTTCCATAGGGATATACTCCAGAGAGGATCTTCATCAGTGTGGATTTTCCGGCTCCATTTTCGCCACAGATCCCATGAATTTCTCCGCGCTTGATCTGCATAGATACATCATTTAATGCGATCACACCGGGGAAAGTCTTTGTGATATTACGTATGTCTAAAATAATATCATCGCTCACGATAGGCTCCTTCATCAATTAGTGAGATCGTGAAATGTTGATGACCTTTTCATCTTCATTCAATAAAAGACCATAATCCCGACTCATGATAATGATATATCAGAGTCGGGATTATGCAATTATTTATGACTTATGGTTTTGGAGGGCGCTGACCTTCGGGGATATCACGATAGACATCTTCATAAGTCTGGAATTTACTGGCTACAACCAGGTCGAATACATTATCTTTGGTGACCTGTTGAACTTCCAGGAACAAGCAGGGGACTTCGCCTGTCTTGGTAGCATCATTGGTGAGTTCGGCCATGGTGTAGTTCTTCAGACCTTGAACGGTTTCACCTTTGATGAGTTTATCCATAGTTTCGACCGCGAGCGGGGTGAGGTTGCGAACGTCTTTGAGGATGGAAACGGTGAGTTCACCCTTGACGATGGAGTTACAACCATCAGCGGTGGCATCCTGACCGGAGATCGGCACCTTACCGGCCAATCCCTGGGCTTTCATAGCCTGAAGGGCACCGAGGGCAGTACCATCGTTAGAGGCGACGACTGCATCGATGTCATTACCGGCAGCTGTGAGGATGTTTTCCATCAGCTTGAGGGCATTGGCGGCATCCCAGTTATCGACCCACTGGTCGGCAACGATTTCGATTTTGTCCATGTAGGGTTCGAGGACTTCATCCTGACCTTTGCGGAAGAGGATGGCGTTGTTATCGGTTGGAGAGCCACCCAATTTGACCAGGCGGAGCTTGCCCTTAGCGGCGACATCCCAGTTTTCGATATCGACGGCTTTCATGACGCCATCGGCCTGCTGGCGACCGACTTCAACGTTGTTGAAGGAGAGGTAGGCAGCGATCTTGGGCGTTTTGATCAGGCGGTCGTAAGCCAGCACTTTCACTCCGGCATCGGCAGCCTTATCCACTGAGGTTACAGCTGCATCGCCATCTTCCGCGACCACAATCAAGCCTTTGACGCCCTGGCTGACCATGTTGTCGATCTGGTCGTTCTGGGCTTTGACATCGTGATTGGCTTCCTGGGTAAGGACCTCGTAGCCGAGGGCTTCCAGTTGGGTGCGCATCAAAACTTCTTCGATCTTCCAGCGCTCAGTGGCAAAGTCAGAGAAGGATAAACCAATCTTGATCTTTTCACCTGCGGGAGCGGCTGCTTCACCTGGTTTTGGCGGGCGCTGACCTTCGGGGATATCGCGATAGACATCTTCATAAGACTGGAATTCGCTGGCTACAACCAGGTCGTATACATTATCTTTGGTGACCTGTTGAACTTCCAGGAACAAGCAGGGGACTTCGCCTGTCTTGGTAGCATCATTGGTGAGTTCGGCCATGGTGTAGTTCTTCAGACCTTGAACGGTTTCACCTTTGATGAGTTTATCCATAGTTTCGACCGCGAGCGGGGTGAGGTTGCGAACGTCTTTGAGGATGGAAACGGTGAGTTCACCCTTGACGATGGAGTTACAACCATCAGCGGTGGCATCCTGACCGGAGATCGGCACCTTACCGGCCAATCCCTGGGCTTTCATAGCCTGAAGGGCACCGAGGGCAGTACCATCGTTAGAGGCGACGACTGCATCGATGTCATTACCGGCAGCTGTGAGGATGTTTTCCATCAGCTTGAGGGCATTGGCGGCATCCCAGTTATCGACCCACTGGTCGGCAACGATTTCGATTTTGTCCATGTAGGGTTCGAGGACTTCATCCTGACCTTTGCGGAAGAGGATGGCGTTGTTATCGGTTGGAGAGCCACCCAATTTGACCAGGCGGAGCTTGCCCTTAGCGGCGACATCCCAGTTTTCGATATCGACGGCTTTCATGACGCCATCGGCCTGCTGGCGACCGACTTCAACGTTGTTGAAGGAGAGGTAGGCAGCGATCTTGGGCGTTTTGATCAGGCGGTCGTAAGCCAGCACTTTCACTCCGGCATCGGCAGCCTTATCCACTGAGGTTACAGCTGCATCGCCATCTTCCGCGACCACAATCAAGCCTTTGACGCCCTGGCTGACCATGTTGTCGATCTGGTCGTTCTGGGCTTTGACATCGTGATTGGCTTCCTGGGTAAGGACCTCGTAGCCGAGGGCTTCCAGTTGGGTGCGCATCAAAACTTCTTCGATCTTCCAGCGCTCAGTGGCAAAGTCAGAGAAGGATAAACCAATCTTGATCTTTTCACCTGCGGGAGCGGCAGGTTTCTCTGGTGCAGTAGCTGGAGTTGTGCAGGCAAACAGCATACTGGCAATCACAAATACCGCAAGGATATTCATGATCAGGGTTTTCGTGTTACGAGACATATTTCCTCCTTAGCAAATTGTTGTTTCGATCTAAAAGCCTAATAAAACAAATGCAATTCTGAATAACTAACTCCCTCCTTTCTACAACCATGATCCAAAATATGCATGGATAATGGTAAAACAAACCTGCGAGTCTGGAGATTTCCCTTCCAAGCTCTTATTACGGATGTTTTTTGTCATGTGTGAAGATGTTCAGGTCGTTTCAGTGCTCAGTAATTATTTGATAAATACCTATTGACAGAATCACCTGATCATCTCACCATGAATACTCAGATTCACGCAGAACATTATCCAGAACCAATGCAACAGCACCCATAACATTTGAGTCCTGTCCCAGTTGAGAAGGGACAATGTTAAGGTTATCCAACAATGGAGGTAGTACATTTCTTTGTATTGATTCTTGCATAATTGGGATTAACCAAGGACTGATTGGCGACAATGCACCACCCATGACAATCAGTTCAGGATTAAATGAGTTGATTAAGTTTGAAACCCCACGACCTAAGTGTACCCCGATCTCGTTTAAGGTTTCCAGTGCTATTCTATCCTTCATTTGTGCGGCTTCATACACAACTTCCATGTTCAGTTTGCTCAAATCTCCATGAACCAGATCTGAGATCTCACTTTGTTGACCATTCTCAAGCATCTGCTTGATTTTCCTCAAGATGTAACGTGGGCCAACATATGTTTCTAAACAACCAGTGTTTCCGCAACCGCAAGGTTCTCCACCTTTATATAGAAGGGTATGTCCAAATTCACCGGCAAAACCTTTGGAGCCTTTGAATAATTTCCCATTAATGACAATGCCACCCCCCAAACCGATACCCGTACCAAGGTATATGAAATCCTGTTTCCCGTGTGCTGCGCCGTAATAGAACTCACCCATGGCGCCATTATTGGATTCATTTTCTGCGAATACCGGGAGATGGAACTTTTGTTCCCACATCCTCTTTACTGGCAGGTCATTCCAATGCAGGTTGGGGGCAATGATTAATTTCCCCTGGATCGTGTCGACAAGTCCGGGTAATCCTACGCCGATACCCATCGGGGGGATCGAAAGGTTCTTACTGATTTCAAGCGCATCGCTGATCATCTCTTCAGCTCTGGCAACAATTTCAAATTGTGGGCCATCCACAACAGTGGGCTGTCTATTCCGCCATAAAACTTTTGCAGTGTAATCTACCAAAATGACGGAAATGTAATCCACTCCAATATCTACACCAATAGCGCATCCGCCCTGGGGGTTAAATTCGAGCAGCATCCCCGGACGGCCGACCCGCAGATCTGATTGGATTTCAGTCTCACGGACAAAACCACGATCAATCAGTTCACTGATAATACTGGAAATGGTACTGCGATAAAGACCAGTCCGTTTTGCAAGTTCTGCGCGGGAGAGGGGAGAGTAGAGACGTAAACACTCACTTACTGTTCGAGTGTTAAGTTTTCGTACAAAAAGCTGATCTGCGATAACCAATTTGTTCATTTGTTACCAAACACTTGCAGCTAATTTGTTCGTTGCGTGTACAAACTAATTAGTATTATAAGGATATTAAAAACAGAGTCAATATTCTGACTATGACGAATGTCATACCGCTTATATGACAAATGTTACCCGAGGGTTACAATTTCATAAACGCTGGGAAAGATTCTTGAAATAGAAAACTACGTTAGTTGTGTCTATAACAGTATCAACTGAAAAATAAAGCATCTGGACTCACTTATCCCCGTTAACTGACCATAAGGAAAAATTGAGATAAATAAGTACCTGATAGTCTGTAATAAGAAAAAATAGGATAGATAATGCAGTTATTGCCAATAAAACTTACCGATGAAATTGGGACAATATTTCGTTATTTATTGAGGATATACCATGTTTAGGAATCTATCTACAATTTCAGGATCGAATAGTATTGCTTTTTGGTTTTCAATATACTGGATTACATCCACTTCTTTCCATGCATTTCTATAGGGGCGGTCTGAAAGCAAAGCATCATATACATCCACCACTGCGAAGATCCTGGCAGGTAATGGGATGTCTTTTCCTGAGAGACCTCTTGGATAACCCGAGCCATCCCATCGTTCATGATGGCTGTAAGGGATATCGAGGCTGGGGATCAGATATGGAATTTTCTCAATCATTTTCCGAGCGTTTTCGGGGTGCTGACGCATTACATCCCATTCGTCTTCGGTCAATGGTCCTGGTTTTAATAAGATGCTATCAGGTACAGCAATTTTTCCAATATCATGCAGCAAAGCTCCCCTGTAAATTGCCATCCGTTCATCAACACTGAATTGATACAACTCCAGCATCCGCATGGTTAAATCGACAACCCTTCTACTATGATCTGCTGTTTCATGTTCACGAAGATCCAGGGCATGAACCCATCCCAGTAGTGTTTCAGCATATGCTTCTTCTAATTCAAGGTGAGCAATATTTAGATGTTCTTCAGCAAGTTTCCTCTCGGTAATATCCTGAACAGCACCATAGATACCCGTGAGTATATTTTTTTCATAATCCCATATTGGATGAGCAAAAACACGGACCCAGTTTGTTTTTCCACTCTTGGTTATGGTGCGAATTTCTGTGATAACTGCCTTATTGGATCTAAGACTGAGAATATCCTGTTCATCCTTTTCCCGATCTTCCGGGAATAAAGTCGCTCTCCATCCACCATTAGCTATGTATTCATCTTTTGTGTAACCCGTAATCGACTCAAATGCCCCTGCAACCCAATCCAAACTCAAATTGCCGTTGCTATCTACTTTAGATGAGAACATGTAATCAGATGTCAGGGTTGAAAGCAGACGATATCCTTCTTCAATTTCCTTAATTTTAGCATTTACAATGTTTAGATGTTTTGTACGTTCAAAAATTTGTTTACGCAAGGATGTATTCCAGACTATGAATCCGGCGATGATTGCCAGTACGCCAACTACACCCCATATTATATACTTTCTCCAAGTTAAATCTGGGGATTTTTCAAGCCACCGGTTTAGAAGTTGATAATAGATAGAGTCAGGATCATTCCGCCATTCGTCCAGATACTTATCAATTGCAGTTAATAGTTCAGTATTCTTTTCTTTTGGTGTGGCATAGTACAGGGAAATGGCATCGAGAATTATTGGTGTCTTAATTAATGAGAACTCTTCATATGAATAATCACCAAAGAAGTGATTGATTACAGCTGCATCCGCTGAATGATTGGCTACAAGTTGAAAAACCTCCCGCGGGGAAGGCGCACTTATTATCGTAATATTTATTGCATAATCTGCAGCAGTCTTTTCAAGTGCTGTTTGCTGGATTGATCCACTCAGGACCGATATTACTAAACCATCCAGCTGATCGATACGACTTAATGCAAGATTACTATCTGAATATACCCGTGACCAGCTTTCGGCAGCAGGAATATGATGAAAACTAAACACTTTATCACGGTCAGAGGAATAGGCCACATCAGGCATCAAATCGATCTTACCTTCAGCTAATTCCTGCAAACAGATTTCCCATTCACATGGTTGATAGCTAATTATCCAATTCTCTCTTTTCGCGATCTCATCCAAGAGGTTAATAAAGAATCCATCCGGTTTGCCCTGCTCATTGATAAATACTTTCGGGGTATTTTGATAGACTCCCACCTTGATTATTTTTTCTGCAGCATGAATATTATCAAAATGGCAGACAAGCATCAATAATAAGAGAATCCCAGCAATCAGAAGTACCGGCTGGAATCTGTTTTTATTTGGCAATATGGTTCCTTTTATCTTTCCCATTATCTATAAATGCAGTTTTGATGGATGATAAAAAGCTGTTCGAATACCCGGCTTCTGCGTATTAAGAAATCCAGATTCTTTATATCATTTCTTGCAGGATGGAACATCGAAGCTCAATGTATCCCATAAGAAATGTATATGCTTATCAAATCATTTCTAAAATACGTTCCGTGAATTCATTATGATAACAATTGTCTAAAATATAAATAAAACTACTGTAAAAATATTATACGCCGATAAATATCAGATATATATAAATCTCTATATGCTCAGATTAGCTTCAGGAAATTATCAATTACCCGAGAATCAAAATGCTTATTTCTTTGTTCATTGAGATATTTGATCGCCTCAGCTTCAGACCAGGCTTTGCGATATGGGCGATCAGATAACAGGGCATCATAAACATCTACAACCGCAAAAATTCGAGCTGGCAGTGGAATTTCATCACCAGAAATACCACGAGGATATCCTGTGCCATCCCACCGTTCATGATGGCAATACGGAATATCCAAACTGGGTGCCAAGTATGGTATTTTTTGTATCATCTCACGCGAATAAATGGGATGATTGCGCATAATCTTCCATTCTTCGTCAGTTAATGGACCGGGTTTTAATAGTATTTGATCGGGTACACCAATTTTTCCAATATCATGTAACAAAGCCCCACGATAGATATCCATGCGTTGGTTATCGCTAAAGTTGTAGAAATTCAACATTTGCATAGTTAAATCCACAACCCGACGACTATGATCCGCTGTTTCATGTTCGCGGAGTTCAAGGGCATGGACCCAGCCGAGAAGAGTCTCTGCGTATGCATTTTCCAGGTTTTCATGCGCGGTAATAATTTTCTTCTCTGATTCGATTCGGTCAGATATATCGCGTGTGATAGATAAGATGCACTTTTCGCTATTTATTTCGATCACTCTGGCAGACATCAACCCGGTACGAACTGATCCATCCTTGTATCTAAATTGCGCTTGTAGATTATCCACATAACCTTTCTCTCTTAAGCCCATTACAAGTCTGTCACGATCAGCAGGATCCGCCCAAATGTTAAGATCCAGAGATGTTTTACCAATTACGTCAGATCTCTCAAACCCTGTCAATTTTGTAAACCCTTCATTGATATCGATGTATAAACCATCTTTCAAGCGGTTGATATTTACACTATCAGGTGAAGTATGGAAGGCTTTTGAAAACTTTTCTTCAGAGGCTTTCAGTGCAAGTGAAGTATGGTGTTTTTCTGTTACATCTGAGAACATAACCATAATATCCATATCAGTTGTTCTAAATGCATGGACATCATATGAACCGATGATTTTGTTATCTGTATAAACCACCTCATTATTTGCCCAGGGAATTCCATATTGGGCTGTTTCGCGATAATGATCTGGTATATCAGTTGTTTCTAAATTTGGGAAAGCATCTTCTATACGTTTACCAATGAGGGCAGCGTGCTTAATCCCCAATATTTTATCAGCCGCAGGATTGTACCCGGTAAAAATTAAATTTCCATCCTCCAGCAATTTATACATATGTATGCCCAGCGGAATGAAAGAAATCACATTTTCTTGAACCTGCTCTGATGCAATCCGCCTGGCTTCGGCTTCCTGTAAATACGAGATATCTCGACTGGATATAATGAAAGCTTCAAGTTGATCATATTGATTAAATAATGGTGTACCTGATGTCTCTACAAAGACTATGGATCCATTTTCATGAAAACAGCGAAGCTGAACGGTGTGCGGTTTTTTATCGGAAGATGCCTCTTCCATGATTTTCAAGACATAGGGCAAGTCATCTGGATGAACCAGATCAAGTGCGTTTGTTCCAATGAGATTTTGTGGGTCGAAACCGAGGGTAGTTCTATATGATGGCGAAGCGTACTTAAAAATTCCTTCAGGCGTAATTTCAGCTACTAGATCGGTTGTATACTCGGTCAGACGGCGAAGTTGGGCTTCGCTTTCAACCAGAATATTTTCCACTTCTTTTCGCCGGTTGATTTCTTCTGACAGAGTCTGATTAATGTCATTTTGCCTGATCACCAGTTGATTTACCTGATTGAAATAGTATTCCTGAAGGGTAGCAATACTGATGAGAAGAAATAATGTCGTAATGATCGCTCCCAGATCATTAACTAATGTGGTTGCATGAAAAACAAGGGTGATGTGCGCATATGTAAATATGGCGATGATTACAATTATGCGCTGCAGTAAAGCATTCAGAAGCATACCACTGAGAAAAACTGCAAAGGCAAAAAACAATGGACTTACAGGAGCCAGATAACTGGTGGATGCGTATATACCCAATCCAAAACAGAGTAAAGCAGGAAAATACCTTGACCATCTCCAATGTCGACTTCTGGATAGCAGCCAAAAGGGGAGTGTAATTGCAATTAAGATATAGATAACCAGGGTGTTGGAAAAATCCAATACTTTAAATATTGTAAGAATTGCTAATAATGGAACAGCCGCACACTCAATGATGAGCATGAGTTGCATGATATCGCGAGTCCATTTCTCCCGGCGGATCAAAGAATCGCCAGCGTTCGGAGAGAATGGAAACCACTTTTTCAGTGATTGCATGATGAACGGAACTCCTGCCTTATACGATTAACTTCCTATCACTATATACGAATTTTAAATTTATATAAATAAAAACCGTCTAAATCTTGAAAGTTATATATGTTTACCCGGCACAGATAGATTCTATCCTTTATAATGGAACTATGTTTATTGACGAAGTAACAATTTCTGTAAGATCAGGTAAAGGTGGAGATGGAATGATTCATTTTCACCGTGAGAAGTATGTTGCCAGGGGCGGGCCAGATGGTGGGGATGGTGGTAGAGGTGGAGATATAATCTTTGAAGCCAATCCACATATGAATACGCTTTACAGCTTTCAGCATCAAGCCAAGTTCAAAGCTGAAGATGGGCGAAATGGCGGCATTAATAATATGACTGGTAAAAACGGCAGGGATTTTATTATCAAAGTTCCCGCCGGAACGATCATTTTTGATGCTGATTCCGGTGAAGTGATTGGTGATCTGGTTTCAGAAGGTCAACAACTTATAGTATGCAAGGGTGGACGGGGCGGTAAGGGCAATCAGCATTATGCAACTTCCCGCAATCAGGCACCTAGAACGGCTGAAAAAGGCGAGCCGGCTGAAGAGAAAATATTAAGGTTGGAATTGAAACTAATAGCAGATGTTGGAGTTGTTGGCATGCCTAATGCCGGAAAATCCAGCCTACTCGCTGCCGTCAGTAACGCAAAACCACGTATTGATAATTATCCATTTACTACACTTGAGCCGAACTTAGGAGTGATTGATCTGGGAGGTGACACCCAACTGGTGATGGCGGATATCCCCGGATTAATTGAAGGTGCGCATTTGGGGGCAGGTCTTGGTGATGCTTTCCTTCGACATATTCAACGGTGCAGAGTTCTGATCCATTTGCTGAATGGTGAATCAGAAGATCCGCTTGCTGACTACAGCCAAATAAATAATGAGCTGGCGTTGTTTGATGAAAAACTTGGTGAAAAACCACAGTTAGTGGTTCTAAATAAAATCGACTTGCCAGAAGTTCAGACTAAAGTAGCTTCGTTAAAAAAAGCATTCAAGAAAAAAGGTGTTGATTTGTTTACCATATCTGCTCTTGCCAGAATTGATCTGACACCGATTTTATGGAAAGCAGCAGAATTACTAGCTCAATCTCCTGAACCTGAAAAACCCAGCGCACTGCCGGTGTATAAACCAGAAGATGACGCAGGTAACTTCGAGATTGTTCGTGAGGGCAGCGGCTGGCGGATAGTAGGGAAATCGATAGAGAGGTCTGCTTCGATGACTTACTGGGAGTCTGAAGAATCTGTCAGACGATTCCAACGGTTGATGGAAAGATTAGGTTTAGATGCTGCTTTACGGAAGGCAGGGGTAGAAGAGGGCGATACGGTTTATATCGGGGAATATGAGCTGGAATGGCAGGACTAAATGAGAATTGGGATTTTTGGTGGGACATTTGATCCTCCCCACATCGGTCACCAAATATTAGCCGCAGAGGCTCTGTACCAGCTAGGTTTAGATAAAGTAATGTGGATGCTCACTGCCATCCCACCCCATAAGCTTGGAATCGATCATTCCGAGATTGAACACCGCATCAAGATGGTTCAGTTTATGCTCAAACAGGAAACCAGGTTTGAGCTAAGTGATGTTGAGATTGCACGTCAGGGACCCCATTATGCAGTGGACACCATGAGAATCCTGCGTTCCAGGTTTCCGAAAGATAAGCTGATGTATCTGATGGGAGGAGATTCGTTAAGAGATCTACATACATGGCATCGACCCGAAAATTTTATTGAAGAATGTGATCAAATCATTGTATTGCGCAGACCCGGCGCGAGATTGGGTTTAAAAACTATCTATTCAAGATTTCCCTCATTAATAGGAAAAGTCATTTTCCTTAGATCCCCACTGATTGAGATATCTGCGAGTGACATCCGAGCCCGTAAGGGCAGGAATGAAGAGGTATGGCAGTTTTTAAACCCGCAGGTGAACACTTACATCCAAGAACATCATCTCTATTCATCCAAATCCAGATAAAAAAATCGTCAACAGCGTTGACGATTTTTTCTACTCAGGATAAGAACCTTATTTTCTTACCAATTCCAAGGAACCCAGATTCATATTTACATCAATTTCCAATTTTGGTCCAGTGCCTTCTGTTGAATAGCGGCTACCATTTACTGTCCAGGTACCATTGGTATTAACATTTTTCATTTCGCCATTTACTTTTATCTCAGCTGAAGTACCTTCAGGAATCACAATTCTTATCGTGCTAACACCTGCTTCAATATTTACTTCAGCATCTCTTTGAAGGTCGCCGTTGAAATCCAATTCGTAAGATCCTGCGCCACCAGAAAAATCCATTTTTTCAAAATTCGCATTGGCGAGACCTTTAAGAGTTATTGTAGAAGCTCCGGTATTATAAGTAAAATCTTCCATCTGAGTTGTATTAAGACTGGAAAATGATACAGTGTTGGTGCTAGCTCCATCTTCGATTCTTAAGCTGGTCAGGGGTAATCCACCGAGTTCCATTTTCCCACTATATGCGCCTGCATGTAGAATTAATGAAGTGGGTGTGGTACCTCCCAATTTCAAATTCCATTTATTTGTAACCTTTGTGGATGGTAAACCTTTAATTCCTTGAGTTTCTTGTTTGATTGAGAGTTCGTCCCCGTCCCAGTTTACCTTTGGTTCCCAACCGGCTACGTTATAGGTTACAGATCCATTCACCAGATTTTTCGAACCGGATTCGATTCCTACTTCAGCAGCTCCAATATCGAGCCGAAGAACCACATTCTCGATGCCTTTAGGAACCGACTCATTAATCGTTGCTGTTTTTTCTGGAATAGTTTCTACTGAGGGCAGGTTAACTGTAAAACTACATGCCAATGAGGAGAGGGTTAAAACTCCAATTGCGAAAAATAATTGCTTTTTCATAATTTACTCCGATATTTCCTTTTATTACTTTGTATCTCTTTTTGTAGAAAAGAGAAATTATTGATTTTTACTTTGAACCTTCATAGATACGTGTACCAAAACGGGTGAGAATAACACCACCCAAACCAATCAATACAATGAGGGATACTACGAGCCAACCCAGGCATGGCATTAATGATACAACGCCTAAAACCAGACCCATTATAAGAGTTCCCATTCCTGCTGAGATGGGTACAGCCCATGTAGTTTTAAATAATCGTGCCAGGCGATCTCCCAATTCTGTACCAAGGGCAACCCAGCCTAAATAACAAGCGAGGGCGAGCGCAACGACTGTAAGGACAGCAACAGGCGCGAGAATGATAGAAATAGCCAAGATGACCACAATGATGGGGAAAGCAATTATCGTGAGCACTGCAACAAAGAAACCAACCCAGGGTGAAGAAACAATTGCATTTGATACCCGATTGATATGCTTAGGCACAAATAAGGCAATCAGCATAGCTACGCACGCACTAATGATGCTGAAGAAGAATACTGACAATAATGAGCCTAAAAAGCTAGCAATTTCTCCTAATAATCCATCACCTGAAGGGATCACTGCTTTAGGAGGGGTTGGCGTAGATGGTTTTTCTGGAATAATAAAACCAGATGGAAGTGAACCGCCTTCTTTAATTTCTCCACGAATATCTGCGCTATCCGATTTATTTAATACTGAAGAGACCAGGTATACATCACCCAATATAATCGCTGAATCCGATATACTTGCAGATCCTGCAAAGAGATGGATGCTCTTTTCCACGATACCATTTATGGTAACCTGTCCACCCACCAGGATAATGCTGCCATTAACAACTGCATCTTTTTCCACTCTTGCAGTTCCGCCAATAACAATCAAATTACCGTTGAGTGTCTCATTGCTTTTAAGGATATAAGATCCACCCATTACCACCTGGTCATCATCCAGCGGTGCGGCATAAACTGGAGATGGTATCAATCCTACGATCACTACCAGCATTAGAACGAAGAGCCTAAACTGTTTCATGCTTCCCTCCTTTGTCCAGCGGTGATCTTTCTAAGTGCAACCACCCAAATCGATACCCAGAAGGTAGCAAGAGCGCCCAGGGATATACCAACCATACGGGTAATACCCACCGGGATAGCGGATATAAAGAATTGGATGGCAGTAAACCATTCAAGGATGATCGTTGTTTGGTTAATCGCCCTCACAACTCCAGCGACAAACATCTGGTAAAGATTAATATTCTCGAACCAAAGTGCCCCAAAATTGACGAGAACGATGGAACCTGCAACAGCCAGTAAAGATGAAAATACCACCCAAGCTGCCAGTTGTTGTTCTCTTTGAACTCTATTTTCTGCCAATTTTTGCCATCTCAAGCTAAAACCTGGGGCGGGTTCTAAATCTGAGGATTGATTAAAGAGCCAATCTACCCCCTTTGCAGCTTCAGAAAGATGGCGGCATTCATTGCAAGTCGCGATATGTTGTTTCAGCGCAATCCGCTGATCCTCCAACAAGGTATCTTCAAAGATCCAATCTTCAAACGGCTGATGGTTCATGAGTCCTCCTGGCGGGAAGGGGTTGAGTTGAATTTTGGTTTAACCATTCCTGTGCCATTAGTTTTCTAGCACGAAATAACCTGCTTTTTACAGCGCTAACAGTAAGATGTAACACTTTTCCTATCTCCTCGTCTGAAAAGTCATACCAATATCGCATAATGACTGCAGACCGGTCTTCCGCTGATAATGTGCTGAGAAGACCTCTAATTCTTTTTTGTTCTTCAGATTGCGCAGCTGCGCTTTCTGGAAGCATAGCAAGATCAGGAATGAAGTCATCTGGCATCGCATCTATGCTGACGGAACCAAACCTTCTTTTTCTAATTTGATCGATACAATAGTGAGCTGCAATTGAGAGCAGCCAGGTGAGGAAAGGACGTTGTGAATCATAAGATTGAATATTCTTATAAGCTTTCCAAAAGGTTTCCTGTGCTGCGTCTTCAGCGTCAACTTCATCCCCCAACATGCGCGCGCAAAGATTATAGACCGGCTTTTGATATTGTTCCACAATGGATGTGAAATTTGCCGGATCAATCGGATGTTCCTTAGATTCATTTACATTATGCGCTGTCGCACTCATTTAATGCCTGCTATACCTGTTATCACAACAATATACGCAACAAGAGAAAAAAGGTTGCAAGAATTTCTTGATAAGGTAAGTAAAACTTTGATATTTGCTCTATAGGATTACTTCTTCTTTTCCTGCTAGTTTCTCTTGAATTTTTTGTTCCACGATATCCATAGCCCGAGCATGATGAACATAATCTAGATTCTCTGTCTGCAGTGTTAGCACCGGGCACAGGTCAAAATCTTTCATCCAATCATCGTAGAAGGAATCAAGCAGAGAAAGATACTCGGCACTTATTCCGGTCTCGATGTTACGAGCCCGTTTCTGGATCCTATCCATTAACACAGCGACGGGTGCTCTAAGTACGATCAGTAAATCTGGTGTAGGTAACTGGCTAACCACCAGATTATAAAGCCGTAAATATGTTCGATAGTCCTGTTCATTTAAATTACCCAAATGGTTCAATGCCCGGGCAAAAATGAACGCATCTTCATATATTGATCTATCGAGAATTGCTGATATTGGGTTGTTACAGAGTTGTAAATATTGCTCAGCCCGGTGTCCGAGAAAGAACACTTGAAGATGAAAAGACCAGCTCTTCATATCACGATAAAAATCGGCAAGATAAGGATTATCAGAGACCGATTCAAAAGCAGTCTTCCACCCCAGTCGGGATCCCATCCGTTCGGTGAGTGAGGTTTTTCCTGATCCGATGTTTCCTGCAACCACTACAACTTTTTTAGTCATCGTAGTCCCTCGAAAATTTTTATTTTCATGTAAGTCAAATTATACACACTATCAAAATTGAAAGAGCCAACTCCATTAATAACCCGTTTGCTAGCAGCATCATATATAGAGTTATCCTTTAGATGGAAATGATATAATGGCACTATACTGCAAGCCAAAAAACTGAGCTGATGCTCTCTGCAATATTGTGCTTACATTATCATGGGGGAGATGCATTAAGTTCTCCAGGGAGTCATATGGAGAAGAAAAAGAATACTCGGAGTAATACTTATCAACTGAAAAAATCTGACGTCATGGCAGAAGCCCTAGATAATCTTAAGGGGGAATTAGCTGAAAAAGAAAAAGCCATTTGCGAATTATCTGAAAAACTGTCGCAGATAGTGACAATTTTGGATGGATCAAGTGATCCTATATATTCATTAAGTGTTCAAGGTGAGTACACATATGTGAATCAGGCTTTTATTCGGCATGCCCAAAAAACCAGAGAAAAAATCATTGGATACAGATTTGACCAAGTGTTTTCGAGCGCGGAAGCTGAAAAAAGAAAAGCGGCTCTCAAGTGGGTGATGGATAAAAAAGAGCCAAAAACCATTGAGGTGATTACCGAATTTGATGATGGTTGTCATTATTATGTAACGACCATGCGCCCCGTTCTGGATACTAATAATGAAATTATCCTGGTTGTGGGTACAGCCAAAGATATCACTGACCGAAAAATGATGGAAGATGACCTCAGATTTTTAAGTACACATGATTCCTTAACTGGATTGTTTAATCGAAATTTCTTTGAAACAGAAATTCAGCGCCTGCAGGTAAGCCGTTTATATCCAGTCAGCATTGTTATTTGCGACCTAGACCACCTCAAAGGAATTAATGATCGGTTCGGTCACATAAAAGGTGATTATCTGATTAAAAAAACCGCTGAATGCCTGCAGAACGCATTTCGAGCGGAAGATATTATTGCCAGGGTGGGTGGGGATGAATTTGCGGTACTCCTGCCTCAGGTAGATGAAGCAAATGCATTAGAGGGCGTTTCTCGTTTAAGAAAAATTATAGACGAAACCAATGAGCCATATCTGCAACTATCCATCGGGGTTGCATGTGGTACAGAAGGAACACAGTTATCCGATGTGCAAAAAAGAGCTGATGACCGGATGTATAAAGAAAAAATGAATCGCCGAATCAGAAAGATCTGACCGTGGTTCATTTTAGTAAATTCCCTTTTGGGTAGATTTAGTTAAATAATCGATCTGGATGCTCGAGATATTCCTGAACCCGAATAAAGTATCTACCCACATGCAGACCGTCCATGAGGGCGTGATGTACTTGAACAGATAAAGGCATTTTTATTCTGCCCGATTCTTCAAAATACTTTCCCCAAGAAATCCGTGGGACCGAATCAACTGGATGCATGTGTACAGGATGGGTGAGCTGGGTAAAAGAAATCCATGGAATACTGGACATGAATAGAAGGTCATCTTGCCCTGGTTCATCCTCGAGAGTTGGATGTTCCCTGACCTCATCAATTTTCAGGGCAGCAGCTTTTGAGAAAGCCGTGAAATTGTAATCGAATGGAATCGTGCAAAATGAGAACAGATCTCCTGGCGTCAGAATGGATGTAGACGGGTGCACGATTTCATGTTCAACAACGAAATTATCCCTTATCCGCCAGCGAAATTCTGGTAACTCATTGGCAATTCTGGCAAACAGGTAAGTGAATGTTACGGTTACTGATAATCCCATTTCTTTAATTACAGGTTGGATATGGGTAATATCAATGGCGGCTGTCAGGTTAAAATGGGGATAATCAAATCCCTGGTAGAGTTCAAAATGTTTTTTTCTAGACCAACTGGAAATGTCGATCGTTTTCATATTCCCTCGCAAAAATAGTATAACTTAATCTACCCAAGAAGAAACACCCGGATTTTGATAAATATAGTTTAATCGGCAAGTGGTACAATTTTCGTCATTCTTGCTCAAGAGGTATATTCCGTGACAGACTATTCCAATCACATTGCAGCCGACCTAAAAATAAAACCAAGTCAGGTAAGTGCAGCCATAGATTTACTGGACGCGGGAAATACTATTCCCTTTATCGCCAGGTACCGAAAGGAAATGACTGGCACACTAGATGAAGAGCAACTGAGGAAAATTCAAACTGAAGTGGACCGGTTACGCGGTTTAGATGAACGCCGGATTGCCATTTTATCATCCATTACAGAACAGGGAAAACTGACACCGGAATTAGAAGAACAAATCCAACAGGCAACCACTCTTACTGCCCTTGAAGACTTATATGCACCGTATAAACCCAAACGAAGGACGCGTGCCAGTATTGCACGAGAAAAAGGTTTACAGGGTTTAGCTGATATTTTGTTACAGCAACCGAAAAGAGGGGATAAGCCAGAACAGACTGCAAAAGCTTTCTTGAACGAACATGTAAATAGTATTGAAGATGCTTTAGCTGGAGCCAGAGATATCGTCGCTGAAGTGATCAGTGACCATGCAGATATCCGTCGGCTTACCAGAGAACGCGCACTTAATTTTGCCAATTTAATTGTTGAAAAAGTGGACGGAAGCCAGGATGAGAAATTCGTATATGAAATATATTACGATTTTTCAAACAGGGTTGACCGATTGCGCCCTCATCAGATACTCGCGATTGATCGGGGTGAATCTGAAAATGTGCTGAGGGTTAAGGTGGAAGTTCAGGAACGCGATTGGCGATACGCTATCAATTCCGGGATCAAGCCAGACGTGAATTCCCCGTGGTATGAACAAATGGAACTGGCGATAAACGACAGTGCCGAAAGATTGTTACTACCTGCGATTGAGAGGGATGTAAGGCGCGAGTTGACAGTTAAAGCTCAAATGCACGCCATTCAGGTTTTTGCCAGCAACTTACGAGGTTTGCTCAGCCAACCCCCACTCAGTGGGCATTGTGTACTGGGATTGGATCCGGGTTTCAGAACAGGTTGCAAAGTTGCTGTGGTCGATGCTACAGGGAAAATGCTGGCTACGGATACGATTTATCCGCATGAGCCGCAAAAAAAATGGCAGGAATCACTGGAAAAGTTGGGTAAACTTGTTGAGAAATATCAGGTGACGCTGATATCCATTGGGAATGGAACTGCATCGAGAGAAACAGAACAATTGGCTGCGCAGTTAATAACGAAATACTCTGCTGTAAAATATATGATCACCAATGAAGCAGGGGCGAGTGTTTATTCCGCCAGTCCGTTAGCGAAAGCGGAATTACCTGACCTGGATGTTTCACTCAGAGGGGCGGTATCTATTGCCCGACGAGTTCAGGATCCGCTTGCTGAACTTGTGAAAATCGATCCAAGGTCAATTGGGGTTGGTCTATACCAGCATGATGTCGATCAGGGACTTTTGAAGAATACCCTGGATGGCGTTGTCGAGGATGTGGTGAACCAGGTTGGTGTGGATTTAAATACTGCATCTCCCGCGTTACTGGCAGCTGTAGCCGGGATTGGAGCTAAACTGGCTGAAAAAATTGTTGTATTTCGCGATGAGCATGGGAAATTTTCCAGCCGGGAATTTTTACAAAAAGTGCCGGGACTCGGACCAAAGGCTTTTGAACAGGCTGCCGGGTTTTTGCGGATCATCGGCGGGGATAATCCATTGGATGCATCGGCTATTCACCCAGAAAGCTATCCGGTAGCGAAGAAAGTTATTGAACGAGCTGGAATTTTACCCGGGGCGAGCCTAGATGAGCGAAAGAAAGCAATCGAAAGTTTAAGGGCACAAATAACCCCAGAAAACCTGGCTGTCGAATTGGGCTGCGGCCCCATGACACTGATCGATATCCTGGAGCAGTTAGTGAGACCAGGCAGGGATCCTCGAGAGGATGCACCCGCTCCCATTCTGCGCAGTGATGTATTAAAGATGGAAGATCTGGCAGAAGGGATGAAGTTAAAGGGGACCGTACGCAATGTGGTCGATTTTGGTGCGTTTGTGGATATTGGTGTAAAACAAGATGGTTTACTGCATCGTACTCAAATGCCATCAGGAACATTTCTGCAGGTCGCGGATGTGATAGAAGTAGAGATCATCAAAGTGGAAGCGGAACGAGGTCGTATCTCTCTCCGATTAGTAGAATAAGGCAATATACCTACTGATTCGAAG
>CAZYOF010000014.1:0-95309 GCA_964648485.1 uncultured Leptolinea sp. | reverse complement strand
GGTGTGAGGATTCGAACCCGTGAAAAAACATGCCTTGCAGCAGGTCTGATCTTCGAGGCGGGGAGGGTGGGATTCGAACCCACGGCTGAGTTTCACCCCAGCACTCACTTAGCAGGCGAGCCCAATCGGCCTCTCTGGCACCTCCCCGGGTGCATTTCATGGCGGAGGAGGTGGGATTCGAACCCACGTTGGGTTGCCCCAAACCTGTTTTCAAGACAGGCGCCTTCAGCCGCTCGGCCACCCCTCCATGTATTGCTACTCCTTACGAGTCGAGAAATTTTACCACATCTGCCCCTATTTGATAAAGATTCTATTGCAGGCGGCATTTCTGGGGTGGTTCTGTTAATCCCTTGATCACCACCGGAATTTCCCCGGGTTGAATGATCCATAATGCCTGAATGTAATCAATTGGTTTCCCCCGTACCAGTGCGGATGCTGGTTTACCGATCACCAGCGTATCTGCTCTGGAGGGAAAAACCTTGGGCGGGCGCTCCAGCATCACCAATACCTGGTCTACCCCTTGGGGCCCGGTCATGACGAACCCCATCCGGCAGAAATCAAGCGGAGCGTAAGCTACCCAGTTCGAGCCTCCTTCACCGATGCCCGGCTTATAAAAACGCGGATATAACTCCAGTCCGTAGCGGATCTCAATATCGGTGTCAGACAGAATACTCTCGATCTGGTCAGGTTGCACACCCCAGCGATCCAATAACTGGGGAAGGTTTTCCTTGTTTACCATTTCATACCGGAGCGGGAACACCGCCTCGGTGATGGGGATCAAGCTGCCTATTAACAGAAGTTCTGCCGCCAGAAGAACTCCTCTGCCTGTGAATAATCTCCCGTTTGAGCCGGAAATTGGTTTTTCTTTTTCATTCATATTTATCCTGAGACCCTGCATCACCCAGATGGCAATTTGCAGCAACCCGGCGCACAAATAAAAATATCCCACCCAGTCCACCGGCAGGTTATACCTCCCGCTCGAATTCCGCGCCAGTGCGTTGGATGCGCTGTAAGCGATATTAACCATCAAGGGGATCAATCCTACCCAACCCAACCGCGCAAAAAGTGCACCGATCCCGAATGCCATAAGCGCCAGGGTAATAAACAATTGAACGGATTGTCCTCGATTAGGGATATTCAGATCATCCCGCCAGAAGGGATACTCCGTCATTAATGTATCTACCGTTTCAGAAAAATGTTGCGGAGGTGTCACAAACAGGGTGGCGATTTCATTACGCAGAAAGTGATTGCCGGCAAAGGATAAGACAACACCCGGGTTGCGGAAAGCCACCTGCAATAATGTTCCGTTTACATCCGGGTCGCGGACATCCATGCCGTAGCGTCCCTGCAGAAACTGGGTCTGGGTGACCGGATCGTCGAACATCAGCTCTCCCGTCAGGGAGAAATTTCGCACCAGCCAGGGAGTAATAACCAGAATTAAACCAGCACAGAAGATAGCTGTTCTTCCCAGCCAGAAGCGCCATCTGCGCGGGAACTGTAAAACCAGCATTAGTAGGATAAATGGCAGTAACGCCACTGTCTGGGTGCGGAAAAGCATTATCCAGCCAAGCGCGCCGCCCACCCCCAGCGCCCATAGTGGATTTTCCGCATGGTCTTTCCACCAGCGGATCAGCAGCCAGGTAAATACCAGGATCGCGAGTAGCGAGGGCAGATCAGCCATGATCATCTTGGAGTTGGAAAGATCAATGTAGCGGGTGGATTGGATGGCATTCAGCTCGCGGAACACTCCCAGTAACCCAACAGCGAATCCCAGCGGTCTGCCCATCATCTGTTTGCCTGTCAGGTAGAGGAAAACCGGTATCAGCGCAAGCAGCAGACTTTGCAGATGGATAATCTGTGCATAATCGCCTTTTGCAGCAGCGGAGATATAGCTGAGCAGGGTCAGGTAGAAAGGTCTCGGGGTAACTTCCCCACCGTACAACCCCTCGCCAATGGTCACGCTTTCTGCGGCGACACTGTAATAGAGTGCATCAGAGTATGGGTAAACCTGTTGGTTCGGCGGGCGAGCCTCGGGAGAGAAATAACTGTTCTGCAGCGGCTGTGGAAGCCAGAGAGCCAGCGCCAGCCCGTAGAGGATCACAATCAACCCGGCATCGATGGCAAGCTGCACTTTCTGTGGAAATCTTCCAAGAGTTTTTCCACCGAATACCAGCAGGATAATGCCGCTAACAATGGCGATGGCAATCTGCCAGGTCAGCAGCGGAGATCCCATCTTACGCCAGCCTTCTGTATCAGGTATTAAACCCCACCCGGTTGATAGAATGATGACCAGTAAAACCAGTAAAACCAGTTGCACAATAATGGCAGCCCTGAACACGGGAGAGAGTTCACGTGGGTTTGTTTTTTCCCAGCCATATCGCAGCCAGGTGATAACAAGAATGCTCTCCAGGCTGAAAATCCACAACCAGACCAGAATCGGGTACAACCGTTCAAAATAGGCGAAGTACGCCTCATCCACCAGACTGGTGGGGATCTGTGTTATTGCAAGACCGGCAAAGAAGAAAACACCCAGAATCAGGAAGATCGCCAGATACCACCTGCCTGTTGCCAGCCGGTGCAACCATTCTGTTTTTTTCTTCAGAACCAAAAAAACCAATACGGATGTTACCAGCAACATACCGCTTATCAACACCAGTCGTTGCAGGGAAAACCCCAGCAGGATGCTGTTCTTGGGGTCGCGTGGCAGGCTGGCGATATATACACCAACCGCCAGGCTTTCGATCGCGATCAGGAGAAAAAAAGCAAGGATGGCTTTGCGTATGGTTGCGGGTGAATTCTGGTCCATAGAATGTGATCCCTGGATTGGCTCTTATGATTATACTTTCAGGGTTGTGTTAAGTAAAAAGGATACCCGCCGGAGCAGATATCCTTTACAAAAAGTTAAATCCATCAATGCTTATTCCGGTTTCCAGGCGACGCCAAAGATCTCCAGGAAAATGTTGGTCTTGGTGGGCAGCAGGGGCAGCTCACTTATTTGGGATGCAATCTCCTCCCACTTACGGGTAATTTCCGCATTTGCCAGGCTGATTTCCTGCTCTACCTCGGCTATCTGTTTCTTGTACATTTCAATTGCTTTAACAGATTCTTCTACATCCGCTTTGGCGTTGGCGGTCATCCTGCGCTTGGTCAGGTTGGTATTCACACTCCGTTTTCTTCCTCCGAACAAACCAAGCACCGTTTGTAATCCTGCTCCCACTTCTTCTGTGGTGCGGGCAGATAATTCCCGCTGATCGTCAGCCAGTTCAGCTTCTTCCTTTGCCAGTTTTTGCTCCAGCGATTCTTTCTTCCGCCTTAGCACGGCGCCGGTCTTTTCCACATCCAGATCGCGTTGTTTCTGCGCTTCAGAAAGGCACTCGCGGATAAATTCTGCTTCGCTCACATCAGGTGCGGCAAACTTTTTCAATGTCAGATTGGCGCGCAGGCGCAACTCTCCGGTTTGAAATACCCAATCCTCATAATCCTTCTGCAATCGGGTAATCATCTTCGGATCCGTCATGCTGCCGGGCAGGCTGCCAAAGTTGGCGCCAGCAGCAGGAGATGTATCCCAGGTTCGGGGGTCCATCGCTTCAACCACGAAATCTTCCCAGTGGATAATGCCGCGCGGGTCAGGATCGGGTAACAGCACAGTTCTACGTACCAGTTGATCGACCCCGTAACGCCTGTCCAGATAGCGAATCTGAACCTGCCCGATCACGTGCGGAGTATAGATTGTCGGTCCGCCTTTTGCGGGGAGGAAAACTTCCTTGATGGTGCCGGGCACCTGTGGTTTGGTGCGGCTGTTCCCTGCGCTGGTTGGTGCTACTGGCGCTGGTTTAACTTCAGTTTCAGACACAACTGTGCTTGCTGCGGCAACTTCTGATATTTTTGTTGCCGGTTGTCCTGCGGCAGTCTGTTGAACGCCAGCCAGTTTGTTGAGTAAGGGAATTTGCACGCGGGTGAGTGGACCAGCCAGGTAGTTCATTGCCCAGCGGGTGGTCATCATTACCGGGGCGGAATTGTGTATGTTGTGCAGCAGGAAAACCCTTTTCCCCAGTGAAGAGATGATCTTGTCAAACTCGCTTCGGTTTACCCCACCGGTCACACTTTCAAGTCCATCCAGCAGTCGCTGCTTATCCTGGTCGGTTTGTAGCTTGCCGATGAACCAGGTACCTGCATTTGATAGCGCCTTGTAATCTACATCCACCGGGTTCTGGGTTGCCAGTAGCATCCCCACGCCGAAGGCGCGAGCTTGTTTGAGCATACGTAAAATGATCGTCTTGGATGGCGGATTTCCGATAGGGGGCAGGTATCCAACAATTTCATCGAAATAAACGATTGCACGTAGCCCGGATGTGCCGGTTTGGGAGCGCATCCAGGTTTCGATGGCGGAATACAGCAGGGTGATGAAGAACATCCGCTCTGCTTCCGGCAGGTGCGCCACATAGAAAATGGAGTGACGCGGTTTGCCCTCTTTCGTGTACAGCATATTCTGAATATCGAGTGGTTCGCCGGTCATCCAGATCTGGAACGGTGGGGATGCCAGGAAATTATTGAGTGTCATCGCCAGTTCCATGCGGTCTTTTTCGGGATAGAACTGCTCCAACGGGAATACACCCAATTTTTCAAAAGGTGGACTCTGCGTTTGCAAAATCAATTCCGAAAGGTCCAGATCTTGCCCCTGGCTCCAGGCGTGCTGAAAGATATTCGAGAGCAAAATGTGCTCGCGCGAGCGGATAGGATCGATGTTGTTCAACCCGATCAGCCCCAGCAGCGCCGAGACGGTACTAGAGATGCGTTCCAGCAGGATCTCCCGGTTGCCCTCCCAGGCAATCTCGGGTGCTTTCAGCGAGGCGATAATGCTCACCGGAATTCCGGAATCAGAGCCGGGGGTGTAGATGGTGAACTTGACCTTTTCATCAAGGGCGGCAATCCGTTCGCGGGTGATGCCCCACCCATCCAGCCCTTTCTTCCAATTGGCAGCGGTTTCTTCCGCCAGGTTCGCCACAGATACACCTGCCTTGCGTGCCGCATCGGCATCCATCCACGGTTCAAAATCAGCTGGTCGCAAATTGGGGAAGTGAAGTAACAGGTTGGTCAAATCCGCCTTCGGATCGATGATGATAGCCGGAATATTTTTTAATGCCGCCTCTTCCAGCAGCCCGATACACAACCCGGTTTTACCTGAACCGGTCATACCGGTCACAACCGCGTGTGTGGTTAAATCCGCTGGATCATAAGTTACAATTTCATCAGTAGCCTTACCGGTTGCAGGGTCAACTTTCCGCCCTAGAAAGAACTCATCTTCTATGCCCATGATCAACTCCATTTAACATATTTTGACTATTTCATTATAGCAAAGGCTGAAAAATCCCGGTTCATCGCTGTGTATGCCGGGATTTGATCTGGATGGTTGGAATTGAAATTGGGTTACGGCAGTCCGAAGATCAGCTTCACGCCGCCGGTGTATTCCATGCCCGAATCGAGCTTGCAGTTGGGTGGGGAGATGCGTGTGGCGGAATCGCCGCCATTCGCCATCCGCAGGTTGTAAAGTTCGCCCGGCACCATAGTGAAATCGGCATACCCTAAATCAACCTGCGGTTTCAGCCCGGTGAAGAAATGGTCTTCTCCCCCCTGCCAGGTGACGATCACCTCCGCGCCGGGGATGGGCTTGCCAGACTTGTCGATCACGAAGACCTGCAGCAGGTTCATCACTTCGAGGTCGCACAGGCTCTTGCGGTCTTTGAGTACATATGGATCCGAGGGGATCGGGCGTGACTCGATGGTGGGGAAGACCACCGGCGGGATGGGTGTTTCTTCCGGCTCTCCATTCGTTGTTTCTGTCTTCACTGGTGGCAGCGTGGGGAAGTCGCTGGGTGTCAGCGCCATCGCTACTTCCGTGGGGGGTTCTTCTGCCGGAGTATCGAGCAAAATCGGCTGCTCGTTCATCGCCGCAGCCAGCAGCGCCAGTCCGCGTGCCTCCTGCGCCAGCCCGCCCTTGGCAATGGTCTGCTGCGCCTGCGCGGTGAGTGCCTGCACACTGTTTTCATCCTGCAGCAAGCCGATGCGCGCTTTTGCCCGTCCCAGATCACCGCGCAGATGATACGCTGCTGCGATCAA
Organism: uncultured Leptolinea sp.; assembly: GCA_964648485.1. Taxonomy (GTDB): domain Bacteria; phylum Chloroflexota; class Anaerolineae; order Anaerolineales; family Anaerolineaceae; genus DAIOEK01. The sequence continues at coordinate 89,192 of CAZYOF010000014.1, read as the reverse complement.
CCCGCGGTAGATATCCTTGTCTTCCGCTTTGAGCATGGCAGGCGAGACATTTACATACTGCATCGGGCTGATCACGAACGAGACCAGCGCGCCGACTACCAGCCCGAGGAGCAAACCGGTAAGAATAAACAGGCAGCCGCCCCGCTCCTTCATGGGGTGCCTCCTGCGGTTTGAGTGTTGTAATCTTGCAAAGCCTGGATAAGGTTGCTCATCAATTCGAGGTCGTTGATCGAATACCCGGCGGAGCGGGCGTAGGTGATGGCGGTTGTGGCAATGTTAATGGGTGGTCCGCTTTCGAGTTCATTCAGCCTGTCAATAGCCAGTTTGATGTCACCGTCGCGGTCGTACACTTCGGCGGTCATCAACACGTAATCTGCCTTGAAGTCCTCCCGCAGCGCTTTCAGCGGACTGCCCCCCGCGATATTGGGCGCCAGGCCCCAGCCGAGGTAAAGACCGATGCCGAGCCCCAGCGCGATCATAAGGAAGAAAATCAGCTTACGCGACATCCGGGTGCTCCAGATCCAGCATGGGGATTTTGACGCCGCGTTCACGGGCGGCTTTCACCGCTTCAGGGTATCCGGCATCCACATGGCGGGCAACACCCATGCCGGGGTCGGATGTCAGCACACGCTGCAATCTTTTGGCTGCTTCGGGCGTGCCGTCTGCAACGATCACCTGCCCGGCATGCTGGCTGAAACCGATTCCCACCCCGCCGCCGTGGTGAAAGCTCACCCAGGTGGCGCCGTTCACGGCGTTGATCATGGCATTCAAGATGGGCCAATCGCTCACAGCGTCTGTGCCGTCGCGCATGCCTTCTGTTTCACGGTTGGGAGAGGCGACCGAGCCCGAATCGAGGTGGTCGCGCCCGATCACAATCGGCGCTTTCAGCTCACCGCTGGCGACCATCTCGTTGAATTTCAATCCTGCTCTGGCGCGTTCCCCGTAACCCAGCCAGCAGATGCGGGATGGCAGCCCCTGGAAAGGCACCTTCTCACGCGCCATCTTTAACCAGCGCTGCAGATGGGTGTCTTCGGGGAAGAGTTCCATAATGGCACGGTCGGTTTTGTAAATATCTTCGGGGTCGCCCGAGAGCGCCACCCACCGGAAGGGACCCTTGCCCTCGCAGAACAGCGGGCGGATGTAAGCGGGCACAAAACCCGGGAAGTCGAAAGCGTTTTTTACGCCGTAGTCGAAGGCGCGCTGGCGCAGGTTGTTGCCGTAATCGAACACCTCCGCGCCGCGCTTCTGAAAATCGAGCATGGCTTGCACATGCGCCGCCATCGATTGGTTGGAGCTTTTTTCGTATACTGCCGGGTCTGCTTTGCGCAGCTTTTCCGCTTCCTGCACGCTCATCCCGGCGGGGATGTACATCATCACATCGTGCGCGGGTGTCTGGTCGGTGACTACATCGGGGGTGATGCCGCGCGCAGCCAGCTCGGGGTAGATCTCGGCGGCGTTGCCGATCAGCCCGATGGAGAGCGGTTCGCCGCGGCGGGTGTATTCCTCCACCAGCGTCATCGCCTCTTCCAGCGTGTCCACCACCACATCCACATAGCCGATCTCCTTGCGGCGCTGCGCCCGCTCGGGGTCAACCTCCACCACCAGCCCCACCCCTTCATTCATGGTGATCGCCAGCGGTTGGGCGCCGCCCATCCCGCCCAGACCGGCGGTGAGCGTGAATTTTCCTTTGAGAGACCCCCAGCCGCGCTGCACTGCCAGGGCAGCCAGCGTTTCGTAGGTTCCCTGCAAAATCCCCTGCGTGCCGATGTAGATCCACGAACCGGCGGTCATCTGCCCGTACATCATCAGACCCCGCTCAGACAGCGAATCGAAATGCGCCTGGGTCGCCCAGTGCGGCACCAGGTTCGAGTTGGCGATGAGTACCCGCGGGGCATCGGGGTGGCTGGGAAAAACCGCCACCGGTTTGCCGGATTGCACCAGCAGGGTTTCATCGTTTTCAAGGTTCTTGAGGCAGTCGAGGATGGCATCGAAGGCTTCCCACGAACGCGCAGCCCGTCCCCGCCCGCCGTACACTACCAGCTCCAGCGGCTTTTCTGCCACCTCAGGGTCGAGGTTGTTCTGGATCATACGGTACACAGCTTCAGTTTGCCAGCTTTTGCAGGTCAGGGTGGTTCCGCGCGGCGCGCGGACAGTGCGGGGTTCGCTCATAAGGGGATTCGCCTCGGATGATAGGATCAGGTTAATTATAAGCGTGTTTAACCATTAGAAATATTTGTGAATAATATTTTTAATAACATCAGCCCGCGCAATCGCGCGGGCTGAATCACAATTTCCACTTACTTCCGTATCTGGGCTTCGATCTTGAGGTGCAGACCGTCGTCGGTCACATCCGCTTCAAGGAATTTCACCTCGCCGTTTGATTCGGTCACCGATTCGGTCAGCCCGCGGGCGATCTCTCGGTTGGCTTTCACAATACGTGGGTCGTCCAGCGTTACCCCGGGGAAGTCCACAGCGATGATCTCCACCATGAGAAAGTCATCTTCCACACCAAAAGTCACATCCATGCTGCCTTCCACCTCATCCCCGGCGGGGTTGCGCATGGTACCGAAGGTGCGGATATAGCCCTCGTGGAATTCGACCTTGCTCACATTGGTCATGAGTTCCTCACCATTCACCACAGTGTTGGAGGAGGACTGCGCGATCATGCGGTTGAGTTGGTTCTCGGTCAGGGTCACATCCACGGTGGCTTTGTTGCCTGAGATTGCCACACCACCCAGTGAGCACGCCAGCGAAGTGAGGATTAAAGTTCCCAGAACCAGGATAATTTCAAGAGAAGATTTTTTCATGTTATTCACACTTTCATTTATTGATTTGATCTATCCTGTTTACGCATGGACGCTGGTAAAGTTGTGCAAATAAAAATCCCCTCAACCATGAGGGGATTGGGTCTTCGGAGAAAGCCGTCTTACTCTTCGATAATCTCAACCGTGTTGAGCTTGGTGCCGGGGGCTTTCGCCCGTTGCGGGTCGCGCTCGGGGATGGAGAGCAGCACATCCAGACCCTGGGTCACCTTGCCGAACACGCTGTGCTTGTTATCCAGCCAGGGGGTTGCCACATGGGTGATGAAGAACTGGCTGCCATTGGTGTTGGGTCCGGCGTTCGCCATCGAAAGGACTCCCGGTCCGTCATGCTTGAGCGAAGGGTGGAATTCATCCTTGAACTGGTAGCCGGGTCCGCCCATACCGGTGCCGGTGGGGTCGCCGCCCTGTGCCATGAAATCAGCAATCACCCGGTGGAAGGTGGTGTCGTTGTAAAAGCCTTCACGGGCGAGAAAGATAAAATTATTCACGGTCGCGGGCACTTTATCCGCAAATAATTGCACGGTAATATCGCCGACTTCGGTCTTAAAAACCGCCGTATATTTTTTCTTGATATCGATGGTGTATTCCGGTGCCTTGTTCCAGCGCATGGGGAGAGTTGTCATTTGAGGTTTCCTTTCGGTTTTTTATCCGGGTTCAGATATTAAAGCGGATGTTCAGCACATCGCCGTCTTTCACTATGTATTCTTTGCCTTCCAGGCGCAGCTTGCCCTTGCCTTTGGCTTCCACCAACCCGCCCAGCGCCATCAGGTCATCGTATGCCACCACCTCCGCGCGGATGAAGCCCTTTTGCAGGTCGGTGTGAATCTCGCCCGCCGCTTCCGGAGCAGTCGCCCCGCGCCGGGTCGTCCACGCCCGGCATTCATCCTCGCCGGCGGTAAAGAACGATTGTAACCCGAGCAGGTCATACGAGAGGCGGATCATGCGGTGCAGGCTGGGCTCTTCGATGTTGTATTCCTGCAGGAACATCTCCATCTCTTCGGGGGGTAGTTGGGCAATGTCCATTTCCAGTTTGCCCTGCAGGGCAACGATTTGGCTGTGCTTGTGCTCATATTGGATCTCGGGTGCCTTTTGCCCTTCCGTCAGGTTCAGCACGATCAATATCGGTTTGCGCGAGAGGAATCCGAAGCCCGAGAGCATCTTATCTTCCTCGTGGCTGATTTCCAGATCACGCAAAGGTCTCTCTTCGGCCAGTGCCTCCTGGAAGCGGATAAACAATTCATGTTCGCGTTCGATCACCGCTTTGTCGCGCCCGGCTCCCTTTTTCTTTTCTTCCACCAGTCGTTCCAACTTTCGCTCCACGGCGATCAGGTCGTTGAGGATCAGTTCGCTATCCATGGTCTGGATATCGCGCAGCGGGTCCACCGAGCCAGCCGGGTGCGGCACCTCGTCGGATTCAAAGCAGCGCACCACGTGGATAAATCCGTCCATCTGGGTGAGCTGGTTGAGCAGCGCGCCGCCGATTCCGCTCTTGCCGGCAGAGCCATCCAGCCCGGCGATATCCACATACGTCACCTTGGCGTAGATGGTCTTCTTGGGCTTGAACATGGCAGAAAGCGCGTCCACGCGCGGGTCGGGCACATCCACCACCGCGGTGTGCATTTCCAGCTTGCCGCTCACCGCCCCGGTGGGGACAGATCCGCGGGTGAGTGCGTTGAAGAGCGTAGTTTTACCTGATTGGGGTAACCCGATTATTCCAAGCTTCATAATGCCTTCCTGAAAGAAAGGCGGGGCTTGACCGCACCGCCTGATTTGGATATACTTTCTTTTGATTTAGCCGAAGTGGCGGAACAGGCAGACGCGCACGACTCAAAATCGTGTACCTTCGGGTATGTGGGTTCGATTCCCACCTTCGGCACAAGTATTATAACATATGCCCCCCTCGATGCTTTTTCGGGAGGGGTTTTTGTACCCCTTAAATTTTCGATAATAGTATAATCGTTGCCATACAATCATACTATAAGGAGATCTGTATGCGCTTTTCCAAATTGAAGGTTTTCGTTCCTGTTGTATTTGCGGTCATGTTTATCCTGTCCGCCTGCGTTCCAGCCGCCCCGGCTGCGCCGGCAGCGCCGGAAAACCCGGAAATCATTCTGGCGACCACCACCAGTACTCGCGACAGCGGTTTGCTGGATGTGCTGCTGCCAGATTTTGAAGCCAAAACCGGCTACAAGGTTAAAATGGTGGCGGTCGGCACCGGGCAAGCGCTGAAGATGGGTGAAGAGGGCAACGCCGATGTGCTGCTCGTCCATGCGCCCAAATCTGAGCTGGAGTATATAGAAAAAGGCTTCGGCAAAGACCGTCTGCTGGTGATGCATAATGATTTCGTTATTGTTGGTCCCGCAGCCGATCCGGCTGGTATCAAGGGGATGCCCTCCGCGGTAGATGCCTACAAGAAAATTTTTGAATCAAAATCCATGTTCGCCTCCCGCGGCGATGACTCGGGCACGCACAAGGCGGAACTGGCATTGTGGAAATCCGCCGAAGTCACCCCTGAAGGCGATTGGTACCTGCAGACCGGGCAGGGCATGGGCGACACCTTGCGTATCGCTTCTGAGAAGAGCGCCTACACCTACACCGACCGCGCCACTTTCCTGGCTACCAAAGACACCCTCGACCTTGAAGTTTTGGTTGAAAAAGACAAGGTGCTGCTTAATATCTATCATGTCATCACGGTTAACCCCGATAAGTGGGAATTGGTGAATTATGACGGCGCCCTCGCCTTTGCGAACTATCTCACCGCTGAAGACACCCAGAAAACCATCGCTGAGTTTGGCAAAGATAAATACGGAGAACCGCTCTTTATCGCAGATGCCGGTAAAGCGGAGGATGCTGTACAATAGTCGCAAATGCAAAGTATTCTGGATGGTTTAGTTAAAGCCTTTGAATTATTGATTCAGGGTGATCCACAGGTGGTTCGGATCACCCTGCTTTCCCTGCAGGTGTCCGGTCTGGCAACCCTCATCAGCCTGATGCTCGGTATGCCATTGGGCACCCTGCTCGCGCTGACGCGCTTCCCCACCCGGCGCTTCTGGATCAGCCTGGTCAACACCGGGATGGCGCTGCCGCCGGTGGTAGTCGGGTTAATGGTATCCATTTTCCTCTGGCGCAGCGGACCGCTGGGATTTATGCGCCTCATCTATACTCCCTGGGCGATGGTCATTGCGCAGGTCTTGATCGCTTTCCCGGTCTGTGCCGGGTTGACCTTAACCGCTCTTCAGCAATTAGATCCGCGTCTCCAGACCCAACTGCTGGGGTTGGGCGCGTCCCGTTTGCAGATGGTATTGGAATTATGGAAGGAAGCCCGCATTCCTCTCATGGCAGCCCTGATCGCGGCTTTTGGCAGTGTCATATCAGAGGTGGGCGCGTCGATGATGGTGGGCGGTAACCTGCTTAACGAAACGCGCGTGCTCACCACCGCCATCGTGCTCGAAACCAGCAAGGGGATGTTTTCCATGGCGATCGCGCTCAGCATCATTTTGTTGTTCATTGCCTTTCTGGTGAATTTCGCGCTGACTACCCTGCAGCAGAGGCGCAAATAATGTCATCCGATCCCCTGTTACTAATTCGAGATTTGAAGATTAAGCTGGGCGGTGAGTTGATTGTAGACCTGCCCAGAATGGAAGTCTTCCGCGGGGAGGTGCTGGTCATCTTAGGACCCAACGGCGCGGGCAAGAGCACCTTGTTGCAGGCAATCGCGAGGCTGATCAAACCAGCGCAGGGCAGCATTTCCTTTACCGGTTCAATTCCCCAGTCAGATCTGGATTACCGCCGCCGGGTCGCGACCGTGTTCCAGTCTCCGCTGCTGCTGGACCAGACCGTCTATCACAATGCATCCATCGGGCTGCGTTTTCGGGGAAATGATAAACATCAAGCCCGCCAGATTGTGGAACGCTGGCTGGAGCGGCTGCACATCTCCCACCTGGCGAACCGCCGCGCGAAGACGCTCTCGGGGGGAGAAGCCCAACGGGTGAGCCTGGCGCGCGCCTTCTGCCTCGAAACCGATTTGATACTGATGGATGAACCCTTCAGCGCGCTGGATGCCCCCACTCGCCAGGAAATATTGGATGACCTCCGCGGTTTGCTGGCAGATACACAGCAAACGTGCATCTACGTCACCCACGATCTGGATGAAGCCCTGACCCTGGCAGACAGGGTGGCCGTGTTCTTCAAAGGTCAACTCCATCAGGTGGATACTCCCACGCATGTATTCACCAAACCTGCCACCCAGCTGCAGGCATCCTTTGTGGGGGTCGAGACGATCATCCCCGGGGAGGTGGTTGGGCAAAAAGGGGAGCTGGTTCAGGTAAAAGCCGATGGCATCACCATCGATGCAGTGGATGATTTGCCTGTAGGCACCAGTGTTTTCGCCTGCCTGCGCCCCGAAGATATCACCATTTACCTTAAAGAAAATCTTCCGGCTTCATCCAGTGCCCGCAACCGCTTCTCGGGCAAAATCACCCGCCTGATGGGTCAGGGTCCATTGATGCGATTACAAATCGATGCGGGTTTCCCCGTATCGGCATTGATTACCCGTTCTTCGGCTGATGAGATGGAATTACAACCCGGTATGGGTGTGGTGGCAGTATTTAAATCCAGCGCGATTCACCTGATTCGGCGCCAGAAACGTGAACCCCCCTGAGTATTATTCCAGATCAAAGATCTTCCCGGTCTCGCTGGTGTCGTACCCCTGAAAACGGGAGATATATTCGCGGGCGGCATCTGATTGCAGCCAGGCGATAAACTGTCGGATGGGCTCGCGCGTTGCGCTAGCAGCATCCACAACCAGATCATATCGTTCCAGCGTCAGCAACTGAAAGTTTAACCCGAAGACCGCTGCAGCAGATTCCAACCCCAGTGCGGCATCTGCTCGCCCTTCTGCTATCTCACGTGCGACTTCCAGATGGGTGGATTTTTCGGTCTCATAACCGTGGATGTGATCTGGTTTAATGTCTGCCAGTTTGAGTTGTTCATCCAGCCAAACCCGGGTGCCTGATCCGCGCTGGCGGTTGATAAAACGGATGGATTCTTTTTGCAGGTCATTCAGGCTGGCTATATTTTTGGGGTTGTCCCGAGCCGTGATCAGCCCAAGGCGGCGGTGTGCAAAGGTGATGATCTTAAGCTTGCGGTTGGGGAGTATCTTGCGCACAAACGGAAGGTTGTAACTGTTGCTCTCTGCATCCCACAGGTGGCAGCCTGCCATTTCTGCATCTCCTTGATTCAGCGCCATCAACCCTGCCATGCTGCCACCAATCTGCACTCGCAGGCGGATCCCCGGCAGCAAGGTTGATATCGCGTCGGCAAGCGCGTTAATGACCGGATCACTGCTGCCCGTGATGCGAATCACATTATCTTCTTCAACGGTGTTTGTCCCTTGCATCACCCGCCAGTGCTCGGTAGCCAACGTGATTGCTTCGGTTATTTCCTCCAGGGAGTATCCGCTGGTGACGCTTTCCAGCAGAAATTGTTCTGCCTTGATCACCAGGTTTGCGCGGCGCAATCCGCTGCCCATTGCCATCGCTCCGCTGGGCAGGTCGGATACCACGGTACCCTTGCCCTGCCGGCTGGAAACCAGCCCGCTGCGGACGAGCAGCGCGTATGCGTGCTGTACAGTTCCCGGGGTACATTGCCAGTGCTGGCTCATCGCCCTTACCCCGGGCAACTGGTCTCCCGGCTTTAGCTTCCCGGTGTAGATCTCCTCACGGATGGATTCAAAGATGACCTGATAGGCGGGTTGGTTTTCCATGCCTTAAGTATAGATGAAATTCGGTTTGCGGGTGGATATGTGGGTAATGTCCAGATGATGTTGGTATCAACGAGACTTATTGTGTACAATGAATTTGAACGAAAATGATGGCTGTACCGAAAGGAGGGGATCTTGTTCATAACACCTGCATACAACCCTGATCCCAAACGTTACGATACCATGAAGTACAATCGCTGCGGCAGGAGCGGTTTGCATCTGCCTGCCATTTCGCTTGGATTGTGGCACAACTTTGGTGGTGTAGATTCGCTGGAAAACGGGCGTGCTGTCTTACGCCGGGCTTTCGACCTGGGTGTCACCCACTTTGATCTCGCCAATAACTATGGTCCGCCTTATGGTTCAGCGGAAGAGACTTTTGGCACCATCTTTGAAAAAGATTTCAAACCTCACCGCGATGAACTGGTTATCTCTACCAAGGCAGGGTGGGATATGTGGCCGGGTCCATACGGCAACTGGGGTTCACGCAAATATCTGGTTGCCTCGCTTGATCAATCCCTCCGCCGCATGGGGTTGGATTACGTCGATATTTTCTACCATCACCGCCCCGACCCGGAGACACCGTTGGAAGAAACGCTGGGCGCGCTCGATCAGATAGTCCGTTCGGGCAAGGCGCTGTATGCGGGCATCTCCCAGTACGGTCCGGAGCAAACGGCACGGGCAGCGGGCGTGCTGCGTGGCATGGGTACCCCGTTGTTGATTCACCAGCCGAATTACAACATGTTCGACCGCTGGGTGGAAGATGGTCTCCTGGATGTGCTTCAGCAGGAAGGGATTGGCGCCATTGTGTTTTCGCCGCTGGCACAGGGACTGCTCACCAACCGCTACCTGAAAGGGATTCCGGATGGTTCAAGGGCTTCCCGGCGCATATCATATCTCCGTCCAGAGGAAGTGACCGATGAAGTGGTAGCCAGGGTGCGTAAATTGAATGTGATCGCGCAAAAACGGGGTCAGTCGATGGCACAGATGGCGATTGCCTGGGTGCTTCGTAAAGCAGCGGTGACATCTGCACTGGTGGGAGCAAGTTCGGTGGAACAGATAGAAAATAACGTGGCAGCGTTAAACAACCTTGAATTTAGTTTTGAAGAATTACGCGCCATCGATGAGGTTTTAGTAAGGTAAATAATCTGCTTTTTCATAAACAAAACGAAATGGAGCTGAGATGAGCACAACCCTGACATTTTACGGACACGCCGCTTTTGCCCTGAACACATTTGGATACAAACTCTTGATAGATCCATTCCTCACCGGGAATCCTGTTGCCCCCATCACAGCCGATCAGGCGGAAGCCAGCTTCATTATCGTCACACATGGACATGGGGATCATGTGGGAGATACGGTATTGATAGCAAAACGCACAGGAGCCACAGTCATCAGCAACGCCGAGATTTGCGACTGGATCGAAGAGCAGGGCATCAAAACCCATGCCCAGCATCTGGGTGGCGGATTCAACTACCCGTTTGGGTATCTCAAGCTCACCTTTGCCCTGCACGGTGCCGGGCTGGATGCGGTTAAACATGCCTGCGGGGGTAACCCGGCGGGTATTCTACTTACCACCAAAGATGAACAAAAAATATATCACGCAGGCGATACCGGTCTGTTCGGAGATATGCGCCTGATTGGTGAAGAGGGCATCAACCTGGCGATACTGCCAATCGGTGATAACTACACCATGGGTCCGGAGGATGCCTTGCGAGCCGTTAAGCTCATCAAACCAAAAATGGTCATTCCCATCCACTACGATACCTTCCCGCTGCTCAAGCAGGATGTTCAGGCGTGGAAACAGCGTGTGGAAGCAGAAACAGACGCCCAGGTAGTCATCCTCAAACCGGGCGAGGACTACACGCTTATTTAGTTTAACAATGAAAGTATGCCATTCCAGGCGCGCCTTGCATTCTCGAGGGCGCGCTTTTTCCATTCTGGGTCCGATGGGTAATAAAGCTCCACAAAGCGGCGTTTCACCTCGGCAGCAACCGCCGGGTGGATTGCTCCGTGCCGGTAATTCTGATTCTCAATGATCATGGTATGCAGGCTGCGCATTCCGGCAAGAGTAGAATCGCCATACGTGCCAAATTCAAATGTTGCCGCGAAACAGGTTTTCCCGGGCATCTTTGAGAAGACATGTTGGTACTGGTAATCAATCATGTCCCCATGGATCTCGTAAAATTCTTCCGGGTTGGTTTTCACAACATCCGGATAATGGATCAAGGTGGCGATCTCAGCCGATGATCGCGGGTCATACGGGCTGCAAACGACGCTCATCCTCTCACGTGGACCGTATCCGGTGTGCATGTCAATGTGCATTACCTTCTCGTATCGTGGGCAGTGTTCATCGAATAATTCCATCAACTGGCGGGTTGGTTCCTGCGGTTCTGAGCCTCCGTAATAAAACTGCTCTGGGTTGAAATATTGTCCCTGTAGGGCTCCCCGCAGAATGGCTGTCCTGCCAAACTTAATCAGGCAGTAGATCAGCCGTGCATATAAAGCAATTTTACCGGCGGCAAGATTCCCCACCGGTTTCTGGGGTGTAACGAGCTGGGAAATTTTGGGGTATTTGTTTTCCCGTGAGAGGGTATCCCATCTATCCCGCGGGATAAAATTCCGGTTTAGGTCAACCGAATCCCGATCCACCTTGCGCAGGTTACGCATCCCCCACGGGTTGATGGGGTGGATGATCAGGAGTCCGGTTTCGCGGGGGTTGATTTGCGGCAGGAATTCCTTCATGAACAGGTCGAAGACCTCAAAGCCAAAATACCCCTCTATACCGTGCTGACCGATGGAAATAATGAGCAGGTTCTTCCTTTCTACCAGCGGATCGGCTTCGATCCAGGCAATCTCATCCTTCTCATCTGTAGAAATTAGCTTTGTGTGAAAGTGGCTTTCGGGGTAGATCTCATGAATGTTCAGGAAATGCTTCCTGAAACGTACCCGGGTCTCATCAAAGCTGGGGAAGTGCCATATATTTGCCATATTATCTGTCCGCTAGAATGGGCCGAACTTGATGTAAACAGCAAAAATCAGGAAGAGAATGGTGACCGGCAGTACCCATATCCACAACCTCATTGACCACTTCAACCACTTGGGATAGCTGACCACGGTCATTCCGAGCGCAATTAACAATACCGGGTTGGTGGGATAAATCAGGTTCGAGAAACCGTCTCCAAAGCAGAAGGCGGTAATCACCGATTGGCGCGTAATGCCGATCAGATCCGCCAGCGGTACCAGAATGGGCATCAACAAAAAGGCTTTCGCCGAACCGGAGCCAATGAAGAACTCAATCACCAGTGCCAGACCGTAAATAATCAGGGCTGCTGAATAAGGCGATGTGTTGTTGAGCCAGCTGGATGCGTGCATCAACAGGGTATCAAGGATTTTACTTTCCGTTACGATAAATTTGATACTCGACGCCATGAGAATCAGTGGAATGCCGGGGGCAATACCGAGTGCGCCATCCCATGCTGCCTTCCAGACTTTTTTGGCTGGCGTGCCCGAAAGAAACCCCGCCCCCAAGCCGCCGACAAAGAATAAAAGTGCCACGAGCGGTAACGAGTAGGATGATAAAAACGCCACAAAGGGTGCGCTGAAGAGAACTACAGCGATCAACAGGGTGAAAGCCCCGAACCAGATGAGTGCTCGTTTAAGTTTCCCCGCATCGGTCTCGCCGGCTTTCCAGGTCGCCTGCTCCCCTCGCAGGCTGGCGGATTCTTCCTCGCGATACACCGGGCTGGATTCTGGATTCTTTTCCACCCGCCGGGCATAGTTCGTCAGAAAGAGCATGAATACCAGGTATATGATAACGAAGAACACCAGGCGTATAGCGGCACCCGAGAAGAGCGGTAGTTCAGCCAGTTTCTGTGCCACGCCGATCGTGAATGGATTGGTAATGGCTGTGGAGAAGCCCATGTTAACTGCCAGAATGCTCATCCCCAGCCCTGTCAGACTGTCCCAACCCAGGTGGATTGCCAGCGCGATCATGATGGGTACCAGCGGGATGACTTCTTCGAAAATTCCAAAGAATCCGCCAATAATCATGAAAAACAGCGATACCACCCAGAGAAGCAGATATTTCTTTCCGCCAAACAGCGTGATGATTCGGGTGATTACAGAAGCCAGAATCTGGGAATGTTGCAGCACCGCGAAGGCTGCCCCGACCATCAACAGGAACAGCAGGATGGTAATGATGGTCAGGCTGTCCGGTCCGGCGAGCACTTCTACTGGGGCGGTAAACCAGCGCCAGATTGGATAATCCGGCTTGTCCATCGGTGTGTACGACCCCGGCAGAATCATCGTGCTGCCGTTCTGTTCCACGCGGAAAAAGCTGCCCGATGGAATGAAGCGGGTGAGTATCCCCGCGGCAAGAATCAGGACAACCAGGATAATGAAAGATTGAATAAATGATTTTCGGCTGATCTGGGCGCTTTGGTTGGTATCCATCACTGTCTCCTCATTTATGAATACTTAATTATACGAGAGACTGATGTTTACCTTTAACCGCTGAATTGTTTATTCTCCAAAACGCATCCGCAGGTAAGAGTCGTATCTTTCGGGGTCCAAACGACCTTCCTTGACAGCCTTTACCACGGCGCATCCGGGTTCGCTGCGGTGGGTACAGTCTGAAAAGACGCAATCAGCCACCAGTGGGCTGATATCCGGAAAGTAGCCATCCAGCTCTTCGGGTTCTGTATCCCACAACGCCAGTGATTTTAAACCTGGTGTATCCACCACAAATCCCCCCATCTCCAGCGGATACATTTCACGCACTACGGTGGTGTGTTTCCCCTTACCGGTAAAATCACTTACTTCGCGTGCAGCAATTCCCAGTCCGGGCTGGATGGTGTTAAGCAGGGTCGATTTTCCCACACCGGAAGGTCCCGAAAAGGCGCTGAACTTCCCCGCAATATGGTTACGCAGTTCATCCACTCCGTCGCCAGTATGTGTGGAGGTGAAGATCATCGGGTAACCGATCTTTTCATAAAAACCAAAACGCTTTCGCGCTTCGACCTCGCCTATCAGGTCGGTTTTATTAAATACAATCAGGGCGGGTATTTCCTGTTTTTCTGCAATCACCAGGAACCTGTCCAGCATGCGCAGATGTGGCTCAGGATCGGCGCAGGCAAAAATTAATATCAACTGGTCAATATTCACGAGAAGGATTTGACGGTATAAACCGCGTGGGGTTGGATCGAGCCTGACAAGCATACAAGATCGCGGGAGGATCTCTTCAATCATCCCGCGGTCATCTTCATGTTGGGTAAATTTTACGCGGTCCCCGACGGCGATTAAATCACTGCGTTCACGTACCTGCTTAATCTTTCCGCGCAACTGGCAGACGATGATTTCACCACCCGCAGATACCGTTACGAAACCGGATTGTGTACGGGTTACTACTCCTTCGCGTATTTCAGGGTTATGCATATTCTGGCATTATTTTTTCTTCTTCGGGGTTGCGGTAACCTCGGGAGTGGGTGTCGCAGGAGAGGTGGGTGTGGAAGTAACATAATACGTGGATTCCCATGGGTAGGTTCGGCTCATTTGCCCGTAGAAATACAGCTCCACAATGCGGCGGAAGATCGGTGCTGCCCAGTCGCTTCCTTCACCCTGGTATTCGAGCATCACCACGATAGCGATATCCGGTTTATTCTCACTCTTATAATCTGTATATCCGGCGAACCAGGCATGGGTTTGATCTCCAACCGACGTTTCCGCGGTTCCAGTCTTTCCATAAACAGGAATTTGCAGGCTCGAAAATGTTCGGTGCGCAGTTCCGCGTGCATTTGCCACTACCATGCGCATCGATTCCTGGATTATTTTGAGGTTCTCCTGGGATACAGGCAGCGTACCCCGTACCTGTGGAGTAAATGTGTAGGTCGGATCTGCATCCGGAGGGGCAATTTTTTCAATGATCTGCGGGGTGTAGAGCGTGCCGCCATTCCCCACGGCTGCAACAAAATCCACAACCTGCAGCGGGGTAACCAGCAATGTACCCTGTCCGATGGCAATATTAGTGGCATCCCCTTCCGATTCTACAGTTGGAATATTTCCTGCCTCTTCACCAACACCTTCAATACCGGTGGTTGCTCCCAGTCCGAAACCTTTCGCCATATCGGGGATGGCGGTTCCCAACCCCTTGCGGTAAAGTTCCAAACCGATGTGCCAGAACCACGGGTTGCAGGAGCGCATCAAACCTTCCTGCAGGTTCAACATGCCAGATGGCGGAAGTTCCTTTTTATAGGTCCAGTCGTAAAGGGTTAAATTGGGAACATCCGTGAACTCATGTGTACAGTTATAGGTGGAGGTTGCTTCAAATTCCTTGCTTTCCAGTGCGGCTGCCATGGTAATAATTTTAAATACCGACCCGAGCGGATACAAACCCTGTGTTGCCCGGTTGACTAATGGCTGGCGCGGATCAGAGAGAGCCTGACCCAGGAATTGGAAATTGACATTATACGGGTCAAACAGGTTGGGATCCACATCCGGAACACTGGCGATTGCCAGAATCCTTCCCGTATCCCGCTCCATCACCACAGCTGACCCTGCAAACCCGGCAAGCGCTTTCTGCACACCTGCCTGCAGGTCACGGTCGAGCGTGGTATAGATGGATTGTGATTTTTCAGCCTCAACCGATGACATCCGGGTGACAATTTGTCCCTGCGGATCAATCACATAGAGGGCGCCGCCATGCTTTCCGGCGAGTTTATCTTCACCCCATCTTTCCAGCCCTGAAACACCCACTTTTTCATCACCCAGGTAACCCTTTCGTTGATAGCTTTCCAGCTCTTCTGCGGGAACAAGCTGTACGTAGCCGATTACCTGCGGTGCAATACCACCTTCGTAATAGAATCGGGTATTGTAGGGGGTCACATCTACACCGCTGAAGTTAGCCAACGCTCCGGCATATTCCATATACTGGTCGCGGGTGGTTTCACCCACATTGATGTAATAATTTTCTGTGCCGAAGTACCTTCCGCGAATCCACGGAGCGGGGATGCCGGTCATCCGTGAGATCAGCAGCAAAAGGTTTGCTTCATCATCGGGGGAGATATTGGCAGGTACAACCCCTACCGCAACTGCATCCGTTTGGGCGGCAATGGCTTTCTCGTTCTTATCGTAAATGTTGCCCCGTGCTGGAATTTTCACATCCAGTGAAAGGCGGTTCCCGCCTGTCAATTCCGGCAGGATCAAGCCATCTTCCCACTCCACCAGCCAGTAACCCTTCTCCTGGTTGAGATTCATGGTAATGTCCCGCTGGATTTCTCCCAGTAATACCGTTTTATAGGTTACCCGGTAGGCTACCTGGGCGCGGGTGGGATTGGTAAGACTGGAGAGAATGGAGTAATCCAATTCCTGCAGGGTCATGTTGATGGCAGTGTCGCGGTATTTTTTTGAAAAATCATCCGCGGTGATGGCATCCTTGCTCAATGTGGTCAAGATGCTGTACATCTTTGGATAATCTTCCGCCTTCCATGCATCCAGGAAAAATTTTGCCGCAGATTCAGCTTCGGGAACGCGGGTAGAAATTACCTGCGGAGTGGGCAATTCACGGGTGGGTTCAACCACTACAGCCGTTGGTAGCGAGCCTCCCGTTGCGGTGCATCCGGTGGCAATGATAAGGAGGATAGCAGTTATTCTCCATAATTTCATACAAACAACTCCTGTTTTATGCGGTTGTTCCAAGAATGGTGGAAAAAACCGGGCACTGATAATTTAGATATTGTTGACATGCGGTGGGTGTTTCGTCATCGCTGCTGATACCAAAGCGCGCCATCAACCTGGTCACATGGCAGAGTGGAAGTCCCATTACGCTGGCATAGCAGTCTTTCATGCCATTCACAGGATGAAAACCGCTGTGCTGGATGGCATACGCACCCGCTTTATCCTGGGGATCGCCTGTTTCGATATAAGCATTAATTTCTTCGTCTGAATATTTACGCATCGGTACCGGGCTGATACAAACATCTGTCGCCCTTTCCTCCGAATGAATTCGCTGAACACAGATCGCTGTAATCACCTGGTGGGTTTTTCCCTTCAGCATTTTTAACATTCGCTTTGCATCTTCCCGGTCGGTTGGTTTGCCTAAAATCTCACCATCCATGACAACGATGGTATCAGACGCAAGGATAATTTGATCAGTGGGGAAACCCATCACTTCCGCCTGGCTGGCAGCTGTTTGTGCTTTTAATTCCGCTAAACGGCGTGCACAACTTTCAGGATCTTCATTAGGCTGTGGAGTTTCATCAACATTGACTGGTAATATCACAAATGGTAAACCAGTAAGTGCCAGAAGTTCCTTGCGGCGGGGTGAATTGGATGCAAGCAAAATTGACGGCATAACTATCCTGAATGATTCTAACACACTCTAAACTTGTTATTCACTATCAGTGTGTTGTAAAATTGTCCATACATCTTTCCAGGAGGCAGTCAATGAAGCAGTTAGAAGAGCGGATTCTTGAATGCGGCAAGTATCTGGGTCGCGGTATTCTGAAAGTCGATAGTTTTATCAATCATCAGGTTGAACCGGGTCTGATGGATGCCTGTGGTCAGGAATTTGCCCGTGTGTTCAGTGAAGCGAAACCCACGCGCATCTTAACCGCTGAAATCTCCGGTATCGCTCCGGCATTGATGGCGGGAAGGCATTTGAATGTACCCATTGTGTATGCCCGCAAGACCAAACCCATCACCATGCCCGATACAGTGTACCTGACTGTCGCGCCATCACACACGAAAGGGAACATGACCGAATTAATCGTCTCACCTGAATATCTGGCGGGTGGAGAACGGGTGCTGATTATTGATGACTTTCTGGCATCTGGTGCGACGATTCTGGGTTTGGTTCGGCTGGCTGAAGCAGCGGGCGCTCAATTAGTGGGGATAGGTACCCTCATTGAAAAATCTTTTGAAGGGGGAAGGGCTGCACTGGAACATCTGGGTGTGCCAATTATCTCGCTGGTCACCATCACGCGGATGGATGATACCGGTATCTACTTTAAGTAGTTGAAAGGGTTATATTCAGGATCTCCATGAAATTATCCTCTATTGCCATCTTGGATTTTGGGTCGCAGTACTCCCAGTTGATTGCCCGTCGCGTACGCGAATGCGCTGTGTATTGTGAACTTTTCCCGTGGGATGCACCCCGCGAGACAATTCAATCCATTCATCCGGCAGGGTATATTCTGTCAGGCGGACCAAGCTCTGTTTATCAGCCGGGTGCGCCGCAGGTGCCAGATTTTATTTTAGAGTCTGGTTTGCCGATATTGGGCATTTGCTACGGTATGCAGACCCTCACTCACCGGTTGGGTGGCATAGTAGCGCCATCAGAAGATAGGGAATTTGGATCTGCAGAAATCAATGTCACGCTCGATTCCGAATTACTATCAACCGGAATTTATCCAGTCTGGATGTCTCATGGTGATCGGATTGAATCCATCCCGGCGGGATTTATCTCGCTGGCTTCCTCTCCCAACAGCCCATACGCTGCCATTGCTCACCCCGAAAAGCAGATCTACGGGCTGCAGTTTCACCCTGAAGTTCGCCACACCCCGGTAGGAAAAGACCTGCTGCGCCGGTTCGTACTAGATATTTGCGAAGCGCCTGATACCTGGACTGCCGAATCCATCATTGCCGATGCGGTCGAAAAAATCCGCGCCTGGGTGGGTTCAGCCCGGGTTCTCTCTGCGGTCAGCGGAGGCGTGGATTCCAGTGTGGCAACTGCACTGGTCCATCGCGCAGTAGGTGAACAGCTCTCTGCTGTATTTGTTGATACCGGTTTACTTCGCCTGCATGAGCGCGCGCAGGTAGAAAATGCCTTCACGGGGCACCATGCCATGCAACTCTCCACGGTGGACGCACGTACACAATATATGGAGGCGCTGAAAGGCGTCACGGAACCGGAGAAAAAAAGAAAGATCATCGGCGAGTTGTTTATCCGCATCTTTGAAGCGGAAGCCCGAAGGTTGGATAACCCGCCCTTCCTGGTGCAGGGAACAATTTATCCGGATGTGGTCGAATCCAGCGCCCCCGATCGCAGCAAAGGCGACACCATAAAAACCCATCATAATGTGGGCGGGTTGCCTGATGACCTGCAGTTCAAATTGGTTGAACCGCTGCGCTATCTGTTTAAAGATGAAGTCCGTAGAGTGGGTGAAGCGCTGGGATTGCCGAAAGAATTGGTCTGGCGGCAGCCTTTTCCGGGTCCGGGTCTGGCAGTCCGCTGCCTGGGTGAAGTTACACCGGAACGGGTGGAAAAACTTCGCCAGGCAGACGCCATATTTACAGGCGAACTTGCAGCAGCCGGGCTGCTTCACCTGGATGAAGCCAGCGGTGAAGGTTCATCACAGGCATTTGCGGTGTTGCTGCCTGTAAAATCGGTGGGAGTAATGGGCGATTATCGCACCTACCAGGAAGCAATCGCGCTACGGGCAGTAACCACCGAAGACTTTATGACCGCGGGATGGTCCCGCCTGCCTTACGACCTGCTGGCAAAAGTATCCAGCCGGATCGTAAATGAGGTAAGTGGTGTAAATCGGGTTGTGTACGATATTACTACCAAGCCACCCGCGACAATTGAATGGGAGTAACAGGAGGAAAACATGGATTTTGGTGAAATTCTAAGCAAGGCATGGAAAACAATCTGGAAGCACAAAGTGCTCTGGATCTTTGGTATTTTCGCCAGCCTCGGTAGCGGTGGCGGCGGAGGTGGTGGCGGTGGTGGCAGCTCCAACTACCAGGGAAACGGAAATTTCTCTCAGGGTAATGGAAACTGGAATTTTAATGGTCTGCCGCCTGAGATGCAAAATTTCTTAGAAAAATTTGCTGATACCGTCACAAACATCCCCTGGTATGTCTGGGTGATGATCGGTTTGGCTTTTTTGCTGCTATTCGTTGCCCTGATTGTTATCTCTACGATCGGGAAAATTGGTCTCATTCATGGAACCCGATTGGCTGATAAGAGTGATGAAAAACTTAGCTTTGGTCCGCTCTTTTCTCAATCACTGCGCTATTTCTGGCGGGTGTTCCTTTTCAGTCTGATCACGGGGCTAGCCATCTTCGTATTAATGATGATCCTCATCATCCCGATGGTTTTACTCGGTGTGCTGACCCTCGGCATTGGTATGCTCTGCATCGTCCCGTTGATCTGTCTCATGATCCCTGCGATGTGGATTGTTGGAATCATTCTGGAACAGGGCACTATCGCGATTGTGGTGGATGATATCGGCATCTTCGATGGTTTGAAACGCGGCTGGCAGGTACTGAAAGAAAACTTCTGGAATCTGTTGCTGATGGGCATCATCCTCGGCATCGGAAGTGGAATCGTTGGCTTCATCATCGCGCTACCCTTCCTGCTGGTCTTCCTGCCTCCATTGATTGCCGTCATTTCCAATGGCGGATTGGAAAACTGGAGCGCGATCAGCTCATCTTTGATGGTATCCCTCGGGTTGTGCTGCCTGATCTATCCGGTAGTGCTGGTGCTGGGAGGTGTTTTAACCGCTTATGTACAGTCTGCCTGGACTCTCACATATTTGCGGATTTCAAAACGCTCAGATAATTCTAATTTGCCGGAGCCTCAGCCAGTCCTGGAAACGTTATAATCAAGGAATGAGAAAACTGGCTTGGCTAGCCATCCTGTTCAGCCTGATATTCCCCTGGAATGCTTTCGCAGAGGGTGAATATCAGGCTGTGGTTTTTCCTCCACAGTTGCAGGATTTTCCCCGCATGACCACCTACCTGGATGTACATACCGGCGATGGCGCATTCGTGCATGGATTGGATCAGGATATCGTGTTCATGCTCGAAGATGGCAAGAGCATACCTGTGGATGAATTGCAGGAACTGAGCATGGGCGTGCAGGTTTCGATAGTCATCAACGCTTCACCTGCATTCCAGCTGCGAAATACCCGCGGACAGACCCGCTACGATTACATCAAGCAATACATTGATACGTGGGCATTGAGCCAGCGGAACATCAGTACCGATGATCTCAACCTGTTTACCAATAGTCCGCTGAATCAACAGCATCTTACAGATAGCCTGGCATTTCAGGCAGCATATGCCACCTATCAGCCCGATTTACGCCAGACCGTTCCCTCACTTGAACCATTAAACGCTGCCATCCAGACCGCCATGGATTATCATCCAGATCAACCGGCAGAGAAAGCGATCTTGTACTTTACACCGCTGCCTGGAGAAGAGATGACCGATGCCATCCGGTTGGATCTGACGACACGCGCCAAACAGGCAGGCGCGCGTATCTTTGTGTGGATGGTCGCATCGCAATTTCAGTTTGATTCACCAGAAGCAGCCCAGCTTCGTTCGCTTGCTAATGATACCGGAGGTCAGTTCTTTGCATTTTCCGGAAATGAACCTTACTCTGAAGCCCAAAAATTAATCGATCCCCTCCGCTTTATCTATCAGATCAGCTACACTTCCATGATCCGGAACAGCGGAACGCATAAACTGGCAACACGTATTGACCTGCCAGAAAATACAGTAACCGCGCTTCCGGTCTCTTTTAATATCAATTTACAGGCTCCTAACCCGATCTTTGTTGGGCTTCCGGTTTCCATTCAACGCTCGGCGCCAGAAGATAGCAAAAATCCGCTTCAAGATCTGGATCCCGATACGCAGACCGTGGAATTTCTCCTGGAATTTCCGGATGGATATGCACGGGATATTTCCAGGTCTCGCTTCCTCGTAGATGGAACGGTTATGGCTGAAAGCACCATTCCGCCGCTGAACCGTTTCGTCTGGGATCTTACGCCTTATACCGTCAGTGCGCCGCATGAATTGCAGGTTATAGTCGAAGACACCCTGGGTTTTACTGCCAGCAGTTCGATTCTGGTAACGCAGGTCAATGTCACCCTGCCTGATCAAAATGCGTGGCTGAAGTTCCTCACTTCCGGTGGAATATACGCACTTCTTGTTGTCTTTTTTATCTTGGGGTTACTGGCGGCAAAGGGATTGGACAACTGGCGTCAGTATGGCGCATTAATCCGCCCGAAAAATTTAAAACCGGTACAACATAATCCACCTGATCTGACTGTTAACCAGATCGAGATGAATTACCCTGCAACTTCTTCAGCCAGTTCATCATTTTTTACTGCCGAGCTAAAACTGCTGAATCAAGAGATGCAACCGGTAGGTGATCCTCCCATCCAACTGGAAGATACTCCCATTTCCTGGGGTAGGGATCAAGACAGGGTATCCATTTGCATGGATGACGATACGCTCAATGATTATCATTGTGATATCACACGTACAGAAGACGGCGATTACTTATTGAAAGATCACAACACAATTGCTGGCACCTGGATTAATTACTCACCGGTTCCTGAAAATGGTCATCGCCTGAAGCATGGCGATGTAATTCAGGTGGGCGATCTGACTTACCGCTACGAAGAAAACCCTCCGCGCAGCCAGACACCTGTGGAAGTTAAGCCTTATAATAGCAGTCAATGATCAGCATCGATAAAACGCATGTATTAACAGGCTCATCGAGTCATCCTGGCATGACAGGTAAAAACAATGAAGACCGGTACGCAATTCAAGGGTACCGGTTATCTTCATCCAATCCTACGCCGGTTACCTTCGCGATAGTTTGTGATGGCATCGGCGGTAACAAATCTGGCGAATTGGCAGCCGAGCTGGCTATAGAGAAGGTCCTGCAAACAGTGGGAAATAGTTTCGGAGACCGTCCTCTCAAGACGATGTTAACAGCTTTACATTCTGCCAATGAGGCTATTTACTCCACCGCGCAGCAGGTGGAAGGTTACCGTGGAATGGGAGCCACGGTTGCCATGGTGTGGATCGAATTAAACCGGTTGTTTACAACCACCATCGGCGACACACGTATCTACCTCATTCGCGACAGAGGCATCCGCCAGGTATCTACAGATCATACCTGGGTGCAAGAGGCGCTGGCAAATGGAAAAATCAGCCGCGACGAAGCCGAAAACCATCCTAATGCTCACGTAATCCGCCGCTATCTTGGAGCTCCGATGGTTCCGGCAGCCGACCAGCGCCTGAATTTGCGGAAAGGGGAAAGTGACACAGAAGCGCTTGCTAATCAGGGGGTGGAATTATGGGCGGGCGATATTGTGTTGGTCTGTACAGATGGGCTGAACGATCATGTTGCTGATAAAGAAATCGTGGAAGTACTTATCCATCATCACCGAAAATTACAGCCAACGGTCGATGCACTGGTAAAACTGGCATGTGATCGGGGTGGCAAAGATAATATCACGATTGTGATGATGCAAATCCCTGAAAATAAAAATCCGTTGGCACGGCTGCTTGAAAAGCTGACTTAAAAAGATTTTTACAGAACAAAAACCGCTCCATTGGGAGCGGTTTAATTTATTTCAGTAAAGTAAGGGCTACTTCATTTCCTGCCGTCCGGCGAGTGCCCGCAGTAGCGTGTTCTGATCTGCATATTCCAACTCTCCGCCAACGGGTAATCCGCGCGCCAGGCGGGTAACCTGCACTCCCAGTGGGGTGATTAATTTCTGAATGTACTGGGCAGTAGCGTCTCCTTCCAGGCTGGGATTGGTCGCCAGGATCACCTCGCGAATTTCTCCACCTTTGATTCTCTCTACCAGGGCATGAATCATCAGGTTATCTGGGCCAATACCTTCAATCGGAGATAAAACTCCCTGCAGCACATGATACTTCCCATAGAAAGCCTGGGTTTTTTCAATCACCAGCACGTCGAGGGGTTTTTCCACCACGCAAATGATGCTTCCATCCCGTTTGAGACTGGTGCAAATTTCACACTCCATCTGACCTGCCAGCGTGATGTTATAGCAGGTCTTGCAGAAAGCAATCCCTGTTTTCAAACCTTCCAATGCAGTAGAGAGATTTGCCGATACCTCATCGGGTGCGTTTAGCAGATAAAACGCCAGTCGTGAAGCGGTTTTTGGACCCACTCCGGGTAAGCGCGAAAACGCATCAATCAGATTCTGAATCGGCAGGGGAGTTTCAGCCATGTACTAGAATCCCAACCCGCTTAATCCACCGGTAAGGGGTCCCATTTTCTGGGCAGCCAGTTCGCGGCTTTGATCCAGCGCTGCGTTTACACCGCTCAAAATCAGGTCTTGCAGCATTTCTGCATCAGCATCTTTCAGCATTTCGGGGTCGATGAATATTTCCTTGCAATGCTGGTCGCCGGTCATGGTAACCTTTACTGCACCACCACCTACCGAGGCGGTGACCGTTTCTTGCGTCAAAGATTCCTGAGCAGCAGCCATTTGTTCTTGCAGTTTCTTGATTTGCTGCATCATACCGCCGCCACCCATACCACCGCCGCCCATAGGGCGATTAAATCCTTTTGCCATAATGTTCTCCTTATCAATAAATACAACTGATCTGCTAATTCATATCTGGTTGATCGATATCCTTAACATCAACTACCTTGCCGCCCAGATCTCGGAGCGCTGAGCTTACCAGTGACTCAGACTCATCCGCTTCTACCTGTGTGGATGAACTGGGTCGGTTTGCAAGCACAACACAACGCACCTGGATTGCAGAACCGGTAATCTGTTGAATAGCCTTACAGGTATAGTCAAGGTGAGAGTTAGATTCCATTTTCGTTTTCAGCAGGTCACTGGCGAAAGAAAGAACCAGTACGCCATCCTGAATACCCTGTAAATGGCAGGAATTTAACAACGCCTGGGTACCCGGGCTCATCTTCCGTACTACTTCCTGAACCTTTTTCCAATTCTGCTGGATATTTACAAACCCTGATCCTTTATCTGCCTCTGTCGGGGGCTTCTGGATGACTTTTTCCACCGGTTCGGGTTTTCTGGGCGCCTGTTTGGTCGCAGGGATTGGCTCGGAAATTTCTGGTATCCTGGCAGGCGCTTGAATTGCTACCTCAATAACAGGAGCCTGAGTTTTTTCCATTACAGGCTTGTTTACCGCAGCAGGCTCTTCGTGCTCAATGGCACGAACTAGCGCGAGTTCCAGTGCCAATCCGGGCTGCCAGCTGTTGGAGCGGTTGTCACCTGCTGCCTGGCTGAACTGACGGATGGAGTGCAGCAATTGGTTGGTGCTGAATTTCCCCGCTTGACTGGTCATCAGTTGGCGGGTTTCTTCGCTGGTATCCACCAGTGCGCCGTTGCCAACTTTGACTAGCATCAGGTTTCGCAGATAGTCCACCATCTGGCGGGCAAATTGGTGTGCGTCTGTACCGCTGTCGAGCGTATGCTGGATCTCTTCCAATCCCTTTGCCAGATCTTTCTCATGAATACATTCAACCAGTTTAATTACATGCTGACTGGCGGCGGTTCCAAGTACGCTTTCTGCCAGTTCAAGGGTCACCTTCTGATTGGTGGATGCGAGCTGGTCGAGCAGCGAAATACCATCCCGCAGGCTGCCGGTTGCCTGCCGGGCAACCAGTGTGTACACTTCGGGCTGGATATTGAATTTTTCCTCTTCTGCCTTTTTTTGCAGCAATTCCGCTATCACCGGCACAGAAAGTCGCCGGAATTCATGCCTCTGGCAGCGTGAAAGCACGGTGGCGGGGATTTTATGAATCTCCGTAGTCGCAAGAATGAAAATCGCATGCGCCGGAGGTTCTTCAAGGGTTTTTAACAGGGCATTAAATGCCGCCTGTGAAAGCATATGCACTTCATCGATGATATAGACTTTGTACTTACCGCTGTTGGGAGAAAAATTAATTTTATCTCGCAGATCACGCACATCTTCCACGCTGGTATTGGAAGCAGCATCTATTTCTATCAAATCAAGAAAACTGCTCTCGTTAACTGCCTGGCAATGCTCACAAGCATCGCAGGGACGTTCTGTCCCTTCGGGTGCAAGACAGTTGACCGCCTTTGCCAGTAACCTGGCGGTGGTGGTTTTACCCGTACCGCGTGGACCGGAGAACAGGTAGGCGTGACCTACCCGGTTGGTGGCGATTGCATTTTTCAAGGTCTGTACGATATGTTCCTGTCCAACCACCTCATCCCAGGTTCTGGGACGCCATTTTCGATATAAAGCTTGTGTCATAATCCTTCCAATCAGGGGATCTGGTATGTTGCCTGGATATTGCCCAGCGAATCAATCAGGGTGACGGTTTCGCCTTCCTGCCAGATGGCTTCATTCTGATTCCAGAACAGGTCGATCACGGTATTTACACCTGCCGCGCTGTGTACGAACACACCACCGCCTTCATACAGGGTGAGTGATGGGAATGTGTAGGTGTTTCCGTCAGCATCCTGTAGTTTCCAGTTGGTCAATGGTAACTCACCGCTGCCTTTTCGTTTCAAGATCACCACTTCACTGGCTATGGAACCGGGCGCGATGACATTCTCAATTTCAATCAATCCTGTGGGTATCTCTTTCACCGCAGTAGGAAGAATGGGTGTTGGCGCAGATGGTGTTGTTCCCGTGACCACAGCCGCAGGAATAGTGCTTTCGCACTTTTGTGCTTGCAGAAACGCAGGTCGGTTTTCCGGGTCCCAGACCCACAGCACAGCCAGTATGGCGCAAGCCGAGACAACGATATTCAGCAGCAAAAATGTGAGTATTCTTTTGGATTGTTTCATCGTTCTCTCCTGTCGCAGGCGGGCGATACCTCTATTTTAATCCATCCTGTGTTATATTGATGCCAGAACCAGGAGGGAAAATGCGTTGGATCATCGATGGGCATAACCTCATCCCCAAAGTACCCGGAATAAACCTGAGCGATCTGGATGACGAACAGGCATTGATTGCCTGGCTGCAAGAAGCAGCCCGGGTGATGCAGGATTCTATCGATGTGTATTTTGACCAGGCTCCTGCCGGATATCCGGTGCGCAGGGGGTATGGCAGGGTTACTGCTTATTTTATCCGCAAAGGGGCAACCGCAGATCAAGCCATCTGGTCCCGTTTGGAGAAGGATGGCGTCCGGTCAAAGGAGTACAGCGTGGTGAGTTCTGACCACCTCGTGCAGCAGGGAGCAAGGAAGATGCATGCCCGCGTGGTTAGCTCAGAAGAGTTTGTCGCTCTGGTTACCGATAAGCTGGCAAAGGGTCAGATGAGGCATCAAACTGATCCTCTGATTGATGAATCTGAGCTCGCAGAGTGGCTGAGATTGTTCGGCGAAGACACCCATAAATAATTTGTAAAACATTATACGAAAGCTACTTATTGGATAAAAAAGGTATAGAATAGACTCAAGACACCAAAAAATTTATTGGTACAGGTGTCTATCGTCTGAAACAATTTCAGAACAGCTCGTCCCCCCCGTGCTGCATGAAGTTTCAGATGGTAACTCTCCCTATAGAGGTCACCAGGTATACCCCCCATACCTGGTGACCTGCATTTAACAGATGGTTATTGAGCAGAGATATATCCCATGGGGGCACGGGTAATCTGTTCTACCGGCAAGACATCCACCAGTTCGTATTCATGGTTGCCCAACCCCAGTTTCTCGCCAAATTCTACTACCTTATACGGATTTTTATATTTGCCGTGAATCCACGAGAAGGGATGACCCTCGCGGGTAACCACTTCCATTGAAGTCGGAATGGCATCTTCATAGAGGGGTGAATTGGCGGTCAGATCAAGAACAGCCTGATCGATGGCTACAATGTCATCCGAACCGAAGATTCCGACATCGGGCATGATGGGCATGCTGGTAAATCCAAAACAGTCGCAGACCGGGGTCATATGGGTTGCCAGGCTTAAGAAAGTGCTCTTACCCGGTTCAAAAGTTGATAAAGTAATGGATGCCGATATCGCGCAGGCTTCCTGGAAAGCTTCAAAGTTTACCGGGTCGATCTTAAGGCTGCCGGGAGGTGCTACCTCAAGGCATCTACCGCACTGGTTGCATTGCTCAATATGCAAATGCAGTTCCCCGGGATGGTGTTTATCTTCCACAATGGCTCCATGCGGGCAGACCTCCACGATCTTCTTGAGTATGGCAGGGTCATCGATCTTGTCTTTAAAGAAGTATGGATCGAAGTGACAGGTATCATGCATGGCTGATCGGGTCTCTCCTACCATGCAACCGAGCGCAATATTCTTGAATGCGGCACCAAATCCGCAGCTTGGATGACCTTTCACATGCGAAAAATCTACCAAAAAAGACGCGTCTTTTACCAGACCTGCCAGCTTCCAGGTTTTTATATTCTTGAATGGATGTTCATACTCATAATAATAGTGATCTTTAATGGATGCTGCCGGGTAAATCGGGCAGCCGACCACTTCGTGCGTGTAACCGCGTGTCTCGGCACCTTCAACATCCCAGGTTACATCGGCAATGAAGGGTTTTCCACCGCCTTCTTTGATAGCCTTAACCAGCTTCCCCACGAACAGAGGATGAATGGTGGAGTAACCGATATTATTTCCGGTGTGCATTTTAATCAGCACACTTTCGTTCTTGACCCGTTCGCGCAGATTGAGCTTATCAATAATCAGATCCATTTTGGCAGGCAGTGTCTCTTTTGCGTCCAGCCGTGCCTGACGGGCTGAACCATAATACACGATACTTTTTTTCATTTCTGCTCCAGGGGTGGAATTATGACATCCAGCTGCCGATTTCTACCCAGGCATATTCCAGGTGCGCGGCTGCCGACTTGTTTACTTTTTTCTGTACCATTAAATAGCCTTTCCACATTAAAGGCATTCCCCCTAGCTGCTCGAGCTTTTTGCCGATTTCACGAGTCCGGCGATGCCGGCAGTGATTATCGTATGACCCGCCGGGTATTTCAGAAAGGTAATCTTCCCGCCTGCCTATCTCAACAAGCTCACGTAATAATTGGTCAGCTTCTTGTTTTTGTTCCCGGGTCAGAGATGAAGTTGCTTCATCCTGCCCAAACAATCCTCGGATAAAATCCATACTAGACACTCCTTCAGGTCAGACAGGCATCCCTTCCGCCTGCAAATCGGGTTCTTT
The DNA here is from genome assembly GCA_964648485.1 of uncultured Leptolinea sp. Lineage (GTDB taxonomy): Bacteria > Chloroflexota > Anaerolineae > Anaerolineales > Anaerolineaceae > DAIOEK01. The sequence continues at coordinate 60,718 of CAZYOF010000014.1, read as the reverse complement.
TTCTCTTTCCTCGGCTTGTTCAACAGATATACCCAGCATTTGTTTAATTATAGGCAAATATTGTTCAGCCGTCTCTTCACCTTTATCAATTATCTCACGGGCGTGCGGAAAACCCATCAGCACGGTGATCTCTTTATCAATGGGCATCCGGATATACACATCCGGTGGAAAGGTTTTTAAGTTCAACTGCGTGATTTTTGCAGACATAATCGTTTCAGACCAGAGCATATCCATGATGTATTCAGAAATGGGTACTGACCACTTCTGTTCTTTGTGTTTGTCCTGCCAGGGGGTTGTTTCAAATGGGTTGATCTGAACATCTACCGCAACTACTTTTTCTGCCCCCAGCTGATAGGCAAGATCAACCGGGAGATTATTTACCACCCCGCCATCTACCAGCCGGTAGGGCGGAATGACCACAGGGGGGAATACTCCGGGTATGGATGCAGATGCCAGAACTGCGGGCAGAACCATTCCTTCGGTCAATGAAATAGGGCGGCTTTGCATTAAATCAGTCGCGCAGATAGCCAGGGGAATACGCAGCTCATCAAAACGCATTCCATTGGGGATCATATCAGAGAGATATTCAGCTACCTTTTGCTGGTTGATCAATCCTTTAAACGGAGGGGTGAGGTGAACCATCCGCACCAGATTGCGGGTTCGTGTGTACTTGATGGCTTCCTCTTCGATGTCTTTTCCGCTCATGCCAGAGGCATAGGCAGCTGCAATGATTGCCCCCATGCTGGTGCCTGAAAGGTAAGATGGTTTGATCTTTTCGCGGTCCAGCACCTTAAGCAGTCCGATATGAGCAAAACCTCTGGCGCCGCCTCCGCTCAGAGCCAGGCCAAATCTCTGTGCTGATTTTGTGCTTTTCTTTATCATCAGGTGCTCTTCTGGATTTTTTGCAACAATTTCTAACATGTTTATACCATAGCTCCGTACCTAAAAACCCGGTTGAAAGTTACACCGGGTAAATGAATGATGGGTGATCTATTCTTAATACGGATATCAGCTTGCGATGGTTGTATTATTTAATCTTGGTTCCTGATTGCCGGGTAAGATCCAGAGTTTCAACTGCATGGCGCAGATGTGGAACAACAATACTCCCACCCACGATCAGGGCGACATTGAACGCCTCGTATAGTTCGGCATCCGTCCACCCGACCTTTACACACTGAAGAATATGATAATCAATACAATCATTACAGCGCAGTACCATCGAAGCGACCAAACCTAATAACTCTTTGGTTTTCTCATCAAGGGCACCATTCTGATAAGCCTGAGTATCGAGGTTAAAGAATCGTTTGATTCCGAGGTGGTCAATCTCCAAAATCCGGCTGTTCATTTTTTGGCGGTATTGAATAAATTCATCCAGTCTGTCTGCCATGCTGTTTTCCCCTTATATAGTTACCAATTCCGCCGGGAGATGATCAATACGGTTAATATACAATGCCGCTTTTTCATCTGGAAGAAACTCGAAACAGGTAATGCTGGTATTCATCATGTAAAATTCAGTGTTCGGGGGTCGGACCTGCCCAAATACTGCCCACAGGAAATAATTAAAAAAACCAAAATGCGAAAATAACATCACCCGGTCAGACGGGTTGGGGTGCTTCTCCAGCAGCCACTCAACCAGGCGGTTTGCCCGTTTTGGACGGTCTTCCTGTTTTTCATAGGGACGGTTCCACCAGCCATTCCCATCCAGGCTGTCAGGTAGCACAAGGGATGGAAACTTGCTTTGCAATTCCATCCGGTTGGAGCCTGGCTGTCCGATGGGCTCTCCGGAAATTTCATCATCCAGATACACCCCCCCGGTTTCATGCAGGTCCACAATACCTTCAAGCGGAAGCCCGAAAGCTGCCGCAGTGGGCATGGCGGTGAGGATGGCGCGCTGCATCAGGCTGGTATAGATGTGATCTACAGAAAATTCATTACGTTTGCTTGCAAAATAATCAGCCAGAACCTGCGCTTGCCGATGCCCGAGTTCAGTCAAACCCGGGTCGGCAGTACGGCCATTTCGCGCCCCTGTTTTCAGAAAGAGTGCGTTGTTGGCTGATTGCGCATGTCTAATGAAATACAACAACATAAGTGATTACTTTCCGTTTTGTTTGATGAGTTCCTGAACCTTTTCAAGTAAATCTTCGTAAGGTTTCAACTTGGCTTGCTTTTCATCTTCCAGACGTTTTTCATTCTCTGCGCGTTCCCTACCACCCTGTTTGGAAAAACTGCCCAGATGTGAAGCAGCCCTGCCCATAAACTGCATCTTTTTTGCCCGCAGGTCCATAATTAATTCAGTCTCGAGAGCGTTAAGTTTTTCAAGGTCTGGCTTTCCAGAAGGATCAGCCAGCAATTGATCCAGATCGTACTGGTACTGAGTAGGTGTCTTCATTATTCCTCCATCTTTAAAATCGTACCAGTATCATAACCATCTGACAAGGAAAAATACATGAAGTCATATTGATTTCATGCAAAATGAGAAATAGCTTTACTGGTTACAACCCTGAATATGATTATTCGTTGTTCAGCAGCTTCTCAAAAAGATCCTTGTACATCTGTCCTGAAGGTAGGGAGCGAGAGATGAACCGGATATTATCAGCAGATACACTCCCACCCGACAGGTGGATTTCTAATAACTCAGCGGTTCGCCCGATGAATGAATCGTTTTCTCCAAATAGAAAAATTCGTTCCAACCCGCCGCAGTGAGCTGCCATTGAACCAATGGATTTATGTAATTCGTTGATCCACATCTCACGCGTCAATGCATCATCGAGAACACCCGAACATGGAGATAAAGCCTGCCATCCGCTCTCGTTTATCAACAAATCCCTTGCGCCGGATACGCCAATCTTGTCCGCTAGCATAATAGCCAGGCTTGGGTCGATTCTCCCGCAGGTGTTATCCCCGGGCAGTCCTTCCACAGGGCTGTATCCGCTGCTGGTGGCTTTAATCTTCCCATCCTTAAAACCGCACAGAGTGGTTTGCTCTGCCAGATGGATGCTGATAAGCGATCCTTTTCTGGGATTCTGCATGGCAGCCCAGGTATGTGCCAGACCATCCCCGCCGTGCTTCATATAGGTTTCAGTTAAAAACGGCTGCGGCAGGGCATATTTTCGGGCGGATTCAGGTAACTCGTGGTACAGAATATCATCAAAGGCTGCCTGTATGTTCCGGGTGGGAAAATCAGAAAGCAAATTCTCTGCCAGGCGGCAGGAGATTGAATTCCATTCTGGAAGCAGTGGAATGGACTGCCAGAGGCGTTGCAAAGTAAAAGATTGCAGCGGCACGATGATCCGATTCACAAAATTTCCACCTGCGGGATGGATCAGCACAATCAAATCGTCATCCGCAGCCTGGTGAAGAATTGGAAGACATTCATCAGGTGAAACCCGCAGTGGTTGTGCTTGGTCATGCCGCCATATATCAACCGCATTGTAGCTTGGACGCAGAATGATCATGTGGAAGTTCCCTCCAACAGGCGTTTACCTTCTGCGGCAATAACTCCCTCTTCGTCGGTTGGCAGGCAGAAGATGGCTGTTCGGCTGCCGGGTGCATCTATACGATTTATCAGGTTACCTTTAGCCAGTTCATTCTTCTTCAAATCGAGCTGGATCCCGCACCAGTCCAATCCCTGGCAGGCATCCTGCCGCACAGCGAAATTTTGGGCGCCGATATCATCGGTAAAGATCAGCGCATCCACTCTCCCCAGCAATACGGCATACCCGGCTATGGTCTCTTTCAATCGGCGGATATACATGGCATATGCCAGGGCTGCCTTTGAATCCGCATTTTCGTGTATGGCTTTCTGGATATCGCGGATATCACTGGAAAAGCTGCTGACTCCCAGCAAGCCGGCTTTTTTATTCAACAGGGTATCCAGTTCACCCCCGCTGAGGGAAAAATCCTCAAGCAGGCGTAGCACCAACAGGGCGTCCATATCTCCGGTACGGGTGCTCATCATTAACCCCGCCAGTGGGGTAAAACCCATGCTGGTATCTACGCTTTTCCCGTTACGGATGGCGGCTGCGCTGGAGCCGCCGGTACCCAGATGGCAGGCAACCATATTCAAATCAGCTAAATCCCTGTTGAGTGCCCGGGCGATCCGGTCCGTGACATATTGGTACGAGAGCCCATGAAAGCCGTATTTCCGGAAACCATTCTCCCGGATGATCTGTGCTGACAGAGGGTAGGTGTATGCCGCAGGTGGGAGAGATGCGTGAAATGCAGTATCGAAAGTAAGGTACTGCCGGCAGTTGGGCATAATTTCGCGGCAGGTTTCAATCACGCTCCATGAGTTGGGGTTGTGCAGCGATGCCAGCGGCAGGCAGGCGCGGACCTTGGGTTCGATCTCTGGCGTCAGCCACGTTGAATTTTGAAAGTAACTGCCACCGTGAACAAAACGGTGTCCGATAATATCAATCTCCACAGCCCGGTCATGCACTGCATTGAGAACCAGGCGTGCAGCATGCCGGTGATCTGGAATGGGTTGAATATCCTTCTGATAAGAGGTTCCACTGTGGTGCTCAATAAATGCAGGCTCGCTGCCTGTAACCCCCACCCGGTGTGCTTTACCGGATAGCAGCACCTTTATTTCCTTCTGGCTGGCGTCATACACCTTGTAATTGAGTGAACTGCTGCCGCAATTAAAAACCAGTATTTGCATCGGCACCCCTTACTGGAGAGTGTCCTTTACCGGACAAACCTCTTATTGCAATCCTATCACTGATGAAATACAGTGGCAACGCAAAGCCATGTGATACTCATCCTGTTTTTTTCGTCTTTTATACTTAATAGGGTAAACTTGTGAAAAGTGATGCAAAATCCGTGGGGAGGTCGATTATGCGCAAAGCGGTAAGTATCAGTCTGGGTAGTTCAGAGCGCGATAAAGAAGTCACGGTTGAACTGAATGGTGTTCAAATTAATATCCGCAGGGTGGGGACGGATGGTGATGTGGAAAAAGCGCACCGCATGTTCACCGAGCTGGATGGTCAGGTAGATTGCCTGAGTGTGGGTGGTGTGGATCTCTATCTGCCGCTGGGCGAGCGGGAATATCCCCTTTACGCAGCGTTGAAATTGGTCGATGGTGTAAAAAAGACCCCGGTGGTCGATGGGCGTGGATTGAAGCATACCCTCGAGCGTCGGGTTTTTGATTTGGCAAAACCGCAACTACCGGAAATTCCGCGTTTTAAACAGGCGTTTGTGCCGGTCGTGGTTGACCGGTTGGGGTTGGCAGAAGCGGCAGGAGAAGTATCAAACAGGGTCGTTATTGGCGATCTGATGGTTGCGCTGGGTTTGCCGTTTCCAATATACGGGCTGCCAGCCTATCACCAGGTGGGCAAAATCCTTTTACCCATCGTGAGCTACTTCCCCATGAGTATGCTTTTTTACGGAAGTAATAAAAACGAAGTGTATCACCCGAAATTTGTTAAATTCTGGCAGGGCTCCGATTTGTTGGCAGGTGATTTCCTCTTCATGCGTAAATATGTACCGGATGATCTTTCAGGTAAATGGGTGGTAACCAATACCACCACCGAAAAGAATGTGGAATTTCTGCGCGAGCGGGGTGTTTCTATGCTGATCACCACCACTCCGCGCTATGATGGGCGCTCATTCGGCACCAACATGATGGAAGCGGCGCTCACTGCCTATGCGGGGTTAGGCAGGGTCCTGACAAAATTTGAGCTCAACAAATTGATTGATGAGCTCAAGCTGGTACCCAGTGCACAAAAATTAAACTAATTCACATTATTCAGTTTCTGGTTTACGACTTTCATCGATCGTGATCTCTTTCAGGCTGTCGGCAACTGCCTGTTGTAATTTTTCGCGTGAGGGTTTTCGCTTACCCAGGCTCTTAAGCGATTCTAGCAGCTGAGCTGTCACTTTTCGGGTAAGCTGGTTGAGTGTTTCCGCAGAGATCTTCTGACCCTTCTCAAACCACTCTGCCGCTGCATAACCCATGACTACGGTGGTGGATGCAGCGATGGCTGCTGAAAGGATCCATCCCGGAATGCCTCCCAGTTTACTCAGTTCCTGGAAGAGCATTCTCCCCAGAAAGCCCAGTCCGAAGGTAACGACCAGCTCTTTAGCTCGTTCCAGGTTAATTTTGAAATTATAAACACGCGCAATTCCCAGCACCATCACCGATTGGTTTACGATCAGCGGACCAAAATCAATCACAGGCAGGGGAATCAGTGCGATGGCAGCCGATATGGAAGCAGCGCTGATAATGCTTCGCCAGGCAAGTTTCCAGCGGTATTCAGGCAGTGCGCTGCCCAGGGCAGCCACAATGGTGGGATCTGCAACCGCGATGGCAACCACAAGCTGATCGAGGTTCTTGCCGTCTTTTGCCACAATGGGAATAACCTGTGTTGACTCCAATCCCAGGTGGTTGGCAGCCAGTTGAATCACTCCGGGTGCATCCTGTTTGACCATATCTACTTTGTTCAATGCGACAACGTACGGCTTTTTCAAATCTTTGAGCTCATCAAAGATTTCTTTTTCGGTTTTCTTAATCCCCTGGATGGCATCAAACAGGATGATGAGAAAATCGGCATCCCGCGCAGCTCGCAGAGCTTCTTCCTTCTCTTTCTCGCCCACCTCGCCCACGGCATCTGCACCGGGGGTATCAATTACGGCAAATAATCCCGCATCAGCGGTCTGGTTAACGCGGGTGGTTCCGGGCAGTGGGCTCACTTTGGCGGTATCCGTTTTGGCATGGATAAACTGGTTATAGAGCGTGGATTTCCCCACATTGGCTGGACCCACAATCGCCACATGCGATTTCTGTCCGAACACCTGCTTCAACTGGTTGGATGACATCTTTACCAGCATCTTGACCAGCGCGCTTTCGGTGGGGATTCCTTTCACCAGGCTTAACAGGTTATCTTTTTCAGCCTGTGATAATGAATCCCAGATGGCGCGAACAGGTTCCTGCACTTCAGGCGGGAATTTCTTAATTACATCATCTAATGTGGTCATGATTTTTCTCTTTCAGTTTGTTTTCCATAAAGACATTGTAAACCATTCAGTTGGAACCCGGCAAATTATGCCTTATTTTCTCTGTCTGATCCCTTCAAAAGGGTGGGATATAATCAAAAATACGATACCGGCAAGCTGGGTGGCTCTGATTTATGATGAAAATACAGGCAGTCTTATGGGATCTGGATGGGGTATTGGTGGATACCCGGGAAGTCCACTTTCTTTCCTGGAAAGAAGTTCTTCTGGATTTAAATTTAACCATGTCACAAGACATGTTTACCCGCCTGTTTGGCATGAATAACCATGGCACGCTCGAAGCAGTGATGGGTAAGCCGGTATCAGACGAAATAGTTGATGCGATCAGTGCGAAGAAAGAAAAGATCTTCCGGGATCACATGCAGCGGGATATTCATCTCATGCCGGGGGTGGAAATTTGGCTGCGATGGTTTGCGGATCATCAGATTCCGCAGGCGATTGCCTCTTCAGCGCCACCGGAAAATATAGACCAGGTCCTTGATAGTCTGGATATTCGCGGCTTATTTCAGGCGGTGGTTCCCGGTTATGGGCGTCCTTCCAAGCCTGATCCCTGGGTTTTCCAGATGGCAAGCAATGAGCTGAAGGTGCCGGGTGAAAAATGCCTGGTGATTGAAGATTCAGTCGCAGGTGTACAGGCAGCCAAAAGGATTGGTGCAACCTGCCTGGCAGTGACTTCCACGAATGGAGTCGAAAATCTATCCAAAGCTGGCGCAGATGTAGTGCTGCATACACTTGAAGATATCCATCCATCGGTGTTGATAGCGCATCTACCAGAATAGTTGTTCAAGAATTAATATTGGGTAGAAAAGGTTGATGATCCGGTTCGTTTTTTTCAACTATTCATTAAATCATGTAGAATGTATAAACAACTTCGCAAGATTCATTAAATATTTATAGCTATTTGTTAAGGTTCTGGCTATTCTGATGATTATGGGTGTCTGTGGATTTATAAGAGTGGGAGTAATGATTAGTGGTGGAAAAACAGCCAGAAGAAGTCCCGGTAAATAACGGTAAACAGGATAGTCTTTTACGTATTCTGTTTGATGAATCGCGTGATGCGGTAATTATTTCCGATAATCAGGGAAAATTTACTGATGTCAACAATCGGGCTTGCGAACTATTTAGGGCTTCAAAGGCAGAAATTTTGAACCTGACGGTTCCTCAGGTGATTGATCCTGAGGATCTAAAGAAAAACCCCATAAAAACCACCGAAATCATCGCCGGACAACCTGTATCCAGGGAGCGGTTGGTTCAACGGATGGATGGCAGCCGTTTTCAGGCAAAAGTCACAGCATACCGCCTGGATGCAGATACACTCCTGACAGTCGTCAGAGATATCACCCCGGAAGTTGCTGAAAGATCGCGCAATGAGCGTATCATGGATTCTGCCAGCGAAGGGATTTGGACCTTAGATGCTTCTTCCAGAACGACCTACGTCAACACAATCATGGCATCCATGTTGGGTTACACCCCCGAAGAAATTATCGGTCATCCCGCTTCAGATTTCTTGCCGGCTGAAGAACTGGCAGATCACCGGCAAAGATTACAGCAAAGACGTCAGGGTACTCCAGACAATTATCAACGCAAATTTAAACGGAAAGATGGTTCCATCCTGGTTTGTCATATTACGGCATCGGCATTGTTGGACGTTAATGGAAATTTTGATGGTTCCTTTGCGCTGGTTACCGATATCACCGAATCCTTGAATCTGGAAACACGACTGAATGAAATTCTTGAATTTCAGCGGGTTATGCTCGATAACATTAACCTGGCGGTGATTCTGGTTTCACTGGAAGGCAATTTTATTCAGGTAAATAATGCTTTCAAACAACTTTTTGGATATTCAGATGACGACATATCCAAATTAACAGTTGCAAATATTACTGCCCCCGAATCCTTATCAGATAGTTTAGAAGCTTTTCGCTCACTGATTCAGGGTAATGTGCCAATCGTTGAAATGGAAAAAGAATACTTCCGTAAAGACGGTTCACGGTTTTGGGCGTCAATTACCGGAACCGCGGTACACGATTCTGATGGAAAAATTCAGTATCTAACAGCCTTTATCAAGGATCTCACAAAACAGAAACAGGCGCAGCAGGAGTTGCGGGAGAGCGAACTGAGATTCCAATCACTGATAGAGGCATCTCCCAATGGTATGTTTGTCGTGCAAGATGGCAAATATGTTTATGCAAATAAATCAGGAAAAACTCTTCTGGGTGTTCAAGATGATGAAGTTATTGGGCAACCGGCAACCTGGATGATCCACCCGGATGACCTGCCGGTGCTTCGTGAGCGAATGCAGAAAATTAATGATGGGGTTTCAAACAAACCTGTGGAACTACGCTTTGTCCGCCCAGATGGAACGCAGATATATACCGAATCAACATCCGTGCCCATCATATATCGCCACAAACCCGCCGCGCTGGTCATCGGACAGGATGTATCGGATCGTCATACAAACCAGGTTGAACTGGCAGAAAGCGAAGAAAGAAACCGGACCATCCTCGAACACCTTTCAGAAGCGGTTTTTGTTCATGACCACGAAGGCAATCTGGTTTTTGTTAACCAGGCTGCTTCAGATCAAACGGGATACTCACGCGAAGAATTGTTATCCATGAAAGTGATGGATATCGATGCCGGGAGCGTGGACCGTGACGATAGGGGAAGTGTCTGGGAAAAATTAGAAAAGGGTCATACGATCACCATTGAAGCAGAACATCGCCGTAAAGATGGATCCATTTATCCGGCAGAAATCCGCATCGGATCGATGATTTATCATGGTGATCAGGTCGTCCTGGCAACTGCCCGTGATATTACCGAACGGAAGAAGACGGAAGAAATATTAAAAGATAACGAAACGAAAATAATTTCAATTTTTGAACATCTGACTGATGCAGTTTACGCATGTAACTTAGATGGCGAGATATTATATGTAAATCAAGCTTCATCGAAGCAAACCGGTTTTAGCAGAGAAGAATTGATGCATATGCGGGTTATTGATATTGATGCTAAAAGTGGCGAACGGGATGATCCGAATCTATTTTGGAAAAAATTAAATAATTCTGATCAGATCCATTTTGAAACCCTTCACCGTAGAAAAGATGGCACATTATTTCCCGCGGAAATTCATTTGGCAAAGACGGAACTCAAGGGAGAGGATATTATTCTGGGAACGGTTCGCGATATCACCGAGCGTAAAAAAGTAGAAAAAGCTCTCTCTGATAGCGAAGAACGCTTCCAGCTTGCTATGGAAGCGGCAAATGAAGGCATCTGGGATCTCGACGTCGTCACCAATCAGGTATATTGCAGCCCGGGTTACTGGAAGATCCTGGGTTATGATCCGCAATCTACCAATACAGATAACAAGAAATGGGAAGATTTGCTCCACCCCGATGACCGGGATCGTGTGATGCGGGCTATGGCAGACTGCATGGAAAACAGGACGCCGGAATACTCTCAGGAATTCCGCATGCTTTGTAAAGATGGCAGCTGGAAATGGATTGAAAGCCAGGGAAAGGTCACCGCGTGCGATCATTCCGGTAGGGCGCTGCGGTTATTGGGAACCCATACAGATATTACGGAGCGCAAACTGGCACATGAGGCTCTCAGAGTCAGTGAAGACCGCTTATCAAAAACCCTTTTAGCTTCAAATGATGGGTACTGGGATTGGAATCTTCAGACAAATGAGGTCTATTACTCTGATCAGTATTATCAAATGGCTGGATATGCAGTAAATGAATTTCCTCATCAATTTGATGAATTTAGAAAGCGTGTACATCCCGATGATATAGATCGGGTTATGGATGTGGCTGATCGTCATTTGCGCGGAGAGCTTGCCAGATTCGAAGTTGAATTCCGCTTTTTACGAAAAGATGGATCCTGGATGTGGATTCAAGGCAAGGGACTCATCACAGAAAAAGACGCTGATGGTACACCAGTTAGATTCACAGGGACGCATACAGATATCACCGACCGGATCAATGCCGCCCGTGAGCTGGAAAATGCCTATCGAACATCAAATGATATTGTGAATACCATTCCTTCTGGGTTGTTCATTTACCAGTACACAGAACCGGATCAGCTTCATTTGATTCTTGCTAACCCGCAGGCGAATGTGATTACTGGGATCACTCTGGAAGAATGGGCGGGCAGGGAATTTAATGAAATCTGGCCAGAAGCGAAACAATTGGGTATTACCGATCAATACCTGGACGTGATGAGAACCGGGAATACTTATGAGACAGATGACCTGTTTTATGCTGATAATAAAATATCAGGTGCTTACCATATTCTTGCATTCCGCTTGCCAGAAAATCGGTTGGCTGTGGCATTTGAAGATATTTCCGAGAAGAAGCAGGCAGAAGCACAATTAAAAGAAAAAACGATCGAATTGGAACAATTCTTTCAGAATAATCTGGATTTACTGTGCATTGCTGATACCAGCGGGCGGTTTATCAGGCTAAACAATGAGTGGGAATCGGTTTTGGGGTATCCATTAAGCGAGTTGGAAGGTGCCAGTTTCTTCGACTTCATTCATCCAGAAGATCTGGATGCAACTACTAAAGCAGTCTCAGTTTTGAATTCACAAGAAGTATTGGCTAATTTCATCAACCGCTATCGCTGCAAAGATGGATCTTATCGTTTCATTGAGTGGCGCTCTTATCCGGTTGGTAAGACCATCTATGCTGCCGCAAGAGATATTACCGAAAGAATAAAGACAGAAAACATCCTGAGTAAACGAACTCAGGAATTGGAATCTCTTTTCCTGTTATCGAAAGAGCTCAGGGCGGCGCAAAGCAGGGATGAAATATTAGAAATCTCTGCGCATGAATTGCACAAACTCGTCAAACTGGATGGTTTATCTGTCAACCTCATTAATCCGGAAGGCACATCATATAAAGTGGTCTATGCAGATGGGATAGCTGCGCCCAATCTTGGAAAAACGAACACCTTAGAGATCCCGATTGCTCAAACGGTGATGCAGTCACAACAGGTTGTCTATATTAAAGATTATGCCAGCTCTCCTCAACGTAACGCAGACTCGATTGACACAGATAAAATGGGTCCGGTTGCCATCATCCAGATCAGATCAGAAATGGGAATACTCGGGGCATTTTCACTCATGCGATCGAGTGGTGCAGAGGAATTTTCTCAAGACAACCTTCATCTCTTTACGGCTATCGGCGAAATGGTGGGGAATGCCCTGCGCCGGTCAGGTCTGTTCGAACAGGCGATGACCCGTCTCAAACAGGTCCAGGCACTGCACGAAATTGATATGGCCATCAGCACCAGCCTTGATCAGAATTTCAGCCTCCAGGCAATTCTGGATCGCACCATCCGGCTGATGGATGTGGATGCCGCGTCAGTTTTGCTGCTTAATCCAAATACCCTCCAGCTCGAATATAAAGCCGGTCTGGGTTTCTTCCACCCGCGCTCTTTTGAAGGGATCAGCATTCGTCTCGGAGAAAGTATCGCCGGACAGGTGGCATTACGCCAGGTCACCACCACGGTGGAAGATCTGCCCAGCCAGAATGAATTTGTTGTAACTGACCGCTTGATTCAGGAAAAATTTACATGCGTGCATGCCGCGCCGATGATTGTCAAAGGTCAGGTGATTGGTGTTTTACAGGCTTTCCACCGCGATATATGCCCACGCGATCCCGAACGGATTGATTTCCTGGAAGCGCTGGCGGCGCAGGCAGCAATTGCTGTGAGTAATGCCCGCATGTTCACCGATCTCGAAAAATCAAATCTGGAATTGCAGCTGGCGTATGATGCCACCATCGAAGGCTGGTCGCTGGCAACTGACCTGCGCGACAAGGAAACGGAAGGTCACTCCCTCCGGGTCGCTTCTATGGCGGTCAGACTGGCTGAATTGATGGGCGTCACCGGCAAGGATATTGTTCACATCCGCCGGGGCGGATTACTGCACGATATCGGGAAGTTGGCCATCCCTGATAGCATCCTGTTTAAGCCTAGACCACTCACCGATGATGAATGGATTCTCATGCGCCAGCATCCGATTCACGCGCGGGAAATGCTACAACGAATACCATTCCTGAAACGTGCTCTGGCGATACCATTACATCATCATGAAAAGTTTGATGGCAGCGGCTACCCGGATGGGTTGAAAGGTGATCAAATCCCACTCGCGGCAAGGATTTTTACTCTCGTGGATGTATGGGATGCGCTCTCCAGCGATCGTCCGTACCGGAAGGCATGGCCGACCAGCCAGGTCCTTGATTACCTGCGGCAGGAATCAGGAAAGCACTTTGACCCGCAGGTGGTAAAAGCATTTCTGGATAACTACGAAAATCTGATCCGCTAGATAAGGGATGTCAAATTCGCTATTTCTTCTCTTTAGCCAGTTTAAGTAATTCCCTGGCTGCGGTCTCTGGTCCGCTATGTTCCATTCCGGCGATACCAAGTTGGGTATATAACTCACCCACCCTCACGCCGCTGGTAAAGAACGCTTCAAAGAACTTTTTCGCCAGCGCGTCATGATCATCCACATACTGGGCGGGTCCAAAAACATTGGCGAAATAGGTCTGGGTTAAGCCTGTGGTTGTGGTTGTACCCTTGCTCATTACCTTGCCTGCCCGGAAGACTTCAAGTGCGTCTTTTGGATTGTCAAACCAGTGAATGGTTGTTTTACCTTCTTCTACCGGTTGATAGTTATTCGCGTATAGAACCATATCAATCGGGAAACCCCGCGTGATGGTATCGTATGTGGTAACCGGAAGAACAACCCGCGCGTTGGTCTGGTCAGGACTCATGATAATGGTTCGGTCGATCTGCCCGAACGCGTACCCGGTTTGCAGGTCATCCAGACGGATAAATGCTCCCGTCTCGGTCCCAAACCCGGTCAGACTTCCATCCGGGTTCAGACGGATGGACCCCATGTCATCCGCAATAATTGTGATCTCCTGCACATCCTCGCCACCGATCTGCCTGAAAGCTTCCAGTGATTCCGATTTACCTGCACCGGTGTCGCCCATGGTAAGGATGGTCATCGGTTTGCCACCTTTTACCCGCAACTGCACAAAAGCACCGTGGAAGGGCATAAAACCACGCTTCATCATGATGATGTTGTGCAGTGTGAGGATCATCTTTTTCACGTAACCAAAATACCCGTAGTAATCACCATCGGGTATGGCGCCAATTAAAATATTGTTCTCGGTATCATCAAAGAAGATGGTTTTGCCATTCCCATGGTCGGGGAATTGTTCATCAGGGATGCCAAAAATATAAGCCGCATCCGGTTTACGCTTCATATCCTCTTCATCTGCCATCTCAAACAGGTTGCACAGTGAAAAACCCAGGTCAGAAAACTTTAATGAGAAGTAAACCATGATCAGTAATGTCCCCACCTTAGCCGGGTAGCATAAAAAGTTTTCCTTTTGCAGTTCAAGTTCCTTGAGAGGGTTTTCATAGACCCGCTCAAATTGCCCGGAGCGTTTGTTCATGGGTGGATTGAAGATCAAGGGTGGATAAATCAAGATCTGTCGGATGACAGCAATATCATTTAATTTCTGGTATGTGCCGTTCGGATAAGCCACATTCCGCGGCAGGGCAATTGCCGCGATTTCTGCGCCTGCCGGAACCTGGCGGTAGATGCGTGGATGCACTCCCGAGATATTCTCCTGCAAATCGCGGTAGGTGCTGCGGATCAGGTTGGTGAGTGTTTCCACGGTGCGGTTAAAAGTCTGGTAGGGGCGTTTGTCGAACCGGTTTCCTTCCGAATCGCAGATCATGACCCGCTGGAAATGTCGCCAAAAATTATAAAGATGTTCGACAAAACCATATAATAACTGCCGGTCGTTTAAGAACTGTTCCGATCCCGGTAAAACCCGTGGTATCAGGGCAAGATCCAGTTTAAGGATGTATTTTAGAGTTTCTGCCAGCAGGGCAAGTTCTTCTTCACGAACCAGGCGATTGCCAAATATTCGGATCAAATTGGAGTTCCGGCGGTTCAAATCATTTACGCAGCGGCGGAGGATCTTTAGAAATAATTTGCTAGAAAGCAACTCATCTGCATTTTCGCAAACCCGGTCTTTGGTGCGGATGATAACTTTGTCGCCAATGATTCGATGTGGCCAGCGCTGTTCCATATCTACCTGCCTTTATCCGAAATTTGTGTCAAAGGATGCCCGATTATACACCGAGTCTAAACCCCGCCGAGAAGATGTCCCAAAATAAGGGACAAACATGCAAATAGTGGGATAACACATCGAAATGTGTTAAAGCTGTGATCTTAAGAATTTGTTCTTATTAATAATACTTTATTTGGATTTGGAACAAATATGAACCCGGTTTTTGCCTTCTGCTTTTGCTCGGTACAAAGCCTGGTCAGCGCACAATACCATATTGTCGAGTTCTATCTTTCCTTCAGGTGAAGTCGAAGCCCCGATGCTTACGGTTCGGCTGAAGGGTCCTTTTTCTGTATCGCATTCCAACGCAGAAATCATGGTGAGAATCCGGTTGGCAGTAATTTCTGCCTGGGCAGCATCACATTGGTGAAGGATAACCAGGAATTCTTCTCCTCCCCATCTGCCGACAGAATCCACCTCTCGAATTTCTTCTCTTAATTTCTCACATAACAATTTTAAGTACTTGTCTCCAACCTGGTGTCCATACTGATCGTTGACAGATTTAAATCCATCGATATCTATCATGAGTAAGCTGAATGGTTGGTTATATCTTTTGGCAAATGCAATTTCCTGGCGGATTAACTCCTCTGTCTTTCTGCGATTATGGATTCCTGTGAGTGCATCTGTGGTAGCCAGTGCTTCAATTTTCGAATGGAAAAGGTTGATTGCCAGGACAATCAGTACAATGACTACCAGGGTGACAATGATGCCTATGATAATATTCCCAATCAGGTAATTCTGAGCAGATTGCAGCGAATCAGCCGGGTTCTCTTCTACAATCAGAAACCATTCCAGGTTCGGAAAATATCGCGAAGAAACCAATATATCCTCGCCATCCCTTCTGGTTTCATATACCTGCGTTCCTTCTTTGTTGGTCAGGATCTGGTCGTTGAGCTCTCCGATTCCGGGAATATCGCGAATGGTTTTATTTTCAACCAGGTTTATATCCGGGTGAATTTGAATCACGCCGGCAGAGTCGATCATGTATATGAGATGCCCGTACTTATCCTGGTATGAGCGCAAAGTCTCACCCACAGATTCCATCTTCAATCCCACGCCGGTCACGCCAAGCAGCCTGCCGCTCCTATCCTGCAAACGGTGGTTGATAAAAATAGTAATGGTTCCAGCTGTCGCTTCATCGGTATCGACATCCAGATCATAAGGAACATTTTTATTGATAAAGTCGTAATACCACACATCGTGGTCATCCTGTGGGCTGATCGTCTTTAAGATTCCATCGTAGTAGTAATATTTCTGGGTATTTTCCGAAACAAAAAACGCACTGAAATATTGATATTCTTCTTTAATCCGCTTTAAGTACCGCACCACCTCTTCTGAATTCTGTTCTCCGTCTTCAACCCAGTTGATTAGGAATTCATCGTTTGCCATTAAAGAAGAATTGTTGATCGGATTAATTAGCGTTTGCTGGATTTCGGAATAAATATTCTCACTGACCAGAGGTAAAATCTTATCCCTGGTGCCCTTGGTTACAGTTTCACGGGTAACGTTGAAACTGATGATGCTCGTAAATGTAAAAGAAAAGAGCAGCAGGATAGAGACAATAATAATGAGGCGAGACCTAGTATAGATTGATTCTTTCATAACACCACCTGAAGTAACACAACGACATGGAAATACAGCCGTTGAAGACGGATTCAATTCATGAGAAAACTAGAATAATCAGTTTTTTAAGGAATATCCATATGATTCGCGTAAAAATGACCGGATCCAATCCGGTCATTTTTAATCATTTTCGGTCGTTTGTTACCATGTCTCGGGATGAATTCGCGCTCTGATGTTGATATTAACCTGCTTAAGCCTGGCAGCGGATGATTGGGGGTATCCCAACGCAAGATAACAGGGTACCTCGTAGTCGGCCGGAATTCCCAGATGACGACGCATAAACACGACTTCCTCGTCAAATGGGATCCGAACCACCCCGAAGATGCCTTCTGCAGTAGCCGCCAGCAGCATGTTCTCGATGCAGCACCAGATGGATGCAAAGTAATTCAGATCAGAAAGGTTCTTCGGTTTTAACAGCGGAGTTGTTACTCGAAAGCAGGGTAATATCACCACGCCCGCGTTCAAGATCATGCTCTTCTGTTTCGGTATGCCGTTGTGGTACATATTGCGCTGGAATGGGTCGGTCATTTTCCATTCATCGAGCAGATTGTCTATCTGCTCTGGCGAGGTGAGCTCATGGATGGACTGAATCAATGTTTCTTTTTGGCGCTGGTCTTTTATGACGATAAATTCCCACTCGCGCAGGTGGTTGTTGGAAGGCGCCTGCATTCCGGCGCCAATGATCCGTTCAATCACTTCATTTGAAATGGCTTTATCCGCGAAGTCGCGGATGGTTTTTCTGATGTTGATAGCCTCGTAGATATCCATATATTTCCTCCCCGAATTAGAACATGCGTACTATTATATTACTACTTCATCAGAAATCAATACCAGAATCTTTTTGGGCGGATAACCATCGCGCACTGCTGGTGATCCTTCAATCCACTGGAAGGGATCGTGATTCCCTGCTCTTCGAATTTATTTCCAACTCCTTCTCAAACGAAACCATTTTTAATCGCAGCGATTGTTTTTGCGGATCAGGTAATAAAGACGCTGCCACTGCGTTCAAATAAAACGCTTTCACCTGATCCCGGTTCCAGCCGAAGGTCTTTACCCCGGCTAGGAATTCTCCGGTCAGGGTGGTGTTAAACATGGGCGGATCGTCGCTATTGATGGTTATGAACAAACCAGTTTCGAGCAGGCGCGGGATTGGATGTTGATCCAGGGAGGGGAACACTTTCAGGCAAATGTTGCTGGTCGGGCAGACCTCCAGTGGTATTTGCTTTTCTCTCAGGTATTCCATTAACTTTGGGTCTTCTACCGCCCGCACCCCATGCCCGATCCGGCAGGAATCAGCGGTGCGTATTGCGCTCCAGATGCTCTCCGGACCATCTGTTTCCCCGGCGTGCAGGATGCAGGGTATCCCTTTTCCTCGTACTAAATCAAAGGCTTCTTTAAATTTTTCAGGAGGGTTGTCAATTTCCGGTCCACCCAAACCAAATGCGATAATACCATCTCCATATCGTTCGACTGCCCAATGGGCAATACGAAGTCCTTCCTCTGCTGAGATCATTCGCGGAATATCCATGATAATCCCCATGCTTACCCCGTATAGCTGTTCTGCCCAGGCTCGTGCACGATTGACGGCATCAATCTGCTCGTGAAAGTCCAATCCGCAGTGGAAAAATTGGTTATACGGGGTAAAAGTCACCTCGCTGTAAATGATGTTTTGTTCAGCCTGCCCGCTCAGAAATTCGCGTGCAATTAGCTCGATATCCTCCGCTGTACGCAGGCAATTAGAAATTGCCATATATACTTCAATAAAATGGTCGAAATCTTTAAACTGATACCAGTCGTTCAAACCTTGCAGATCCGTTGCTGGAAGGCTGATCTGGTGCCGCCCTGCCAGTTTGAGAAAAGTTTCCGGTCGGACCGAGCCTTCCAGATGGACGTGTAGTTCCACCTTGGGCATTCGGGTGATGAAATCTGTTAAAGCATCCATGGAATTTCCCTCCGTATGGAGACAGTTTACTACCAGAATGGATGTAACCCAAATAAAAATAGCCCTCGCAGGAGGGCTATCTACCAGGTAAAGAAAACGCTACTTAATTTCAGAAATTTTAACCGGGCGGTTTTCTTTCATCGATTTATTCGCAGCCATTGCAATCAATACCGGCACCAATCCATCTTCAATAGTGACAGGTGTGGGTTTATTCTGTTGTACAGCTTCGATAAAGTCGATCATTTCCCGGATGAATGAATCCATATACCGCTCCAGGAAGAAGTATAACGGTTTGGCAGCGCACACGCCCTCCGCGTTGCTGTAGATGGCGGTATCGGGTGTTTTATTGGAGGTTGCCACCATCCCGCCGGATCCGAAAGCTTCCGCCCGCTGGTCGTAGCCGTACACAGCCTTACGGCTGTTATCGATGGTCCCGATCGCGCCGTTGGCGAAGCGTAGCGTGATCACTGCGGTGTCGATGTCACCCGCCTTCCCGATCTCAGGATCGACGAGTACCGCGCTGGCGGCGAAGACTTCTTCCACCGGGCTGCCAGCCAGGAAGACCGCCATATCAAAATCGTGGATGGTCATATCCAGGAACATGCCGCCGGAGCTGCGCGCGTATTCGGGCGGAGGCGGTGCCGGGTCGCGGCTGGTAACGCGTAAAATATGCAGGTCTCCTATCTTTCCACCGGCGATCACCTCGCGCACTTTGGCGAAGTTCGAATCAAAGCGCCGGTTGAAGCCGATCTGGCATTTTACACCCGCTTTTTTCACAGCTTCAATGGCATTTGCAATCCGTTGCAGATCATAATCAACCGGTTTTTCACAGAAGATATGCTTGCCGGCTTTGGCTGCTTCAATGATCAGCATGGAGTGGGTATCGGTGGAAGAGCAGATGGCTACAGCATCAATGCTTTTATCTTCCATGATCATCTTGTAATCTGAGCCGTATTTATCAACATGCAGCTTTTCCGCCAGTTCCTTTGCCGCGTCGGGGTAAACATCCACGATACAGGCGACCTCAGTGCCGGGGATTCTTGTTGCCAGTGTTTCTGCGTGGATCTTGCCGATCCGTCCCGCGCCAATCACACCCACGCGGAGGGTTTTCTTGTCTGTCATGTTTTCCTCCTATTTGTATCCGATGGATCTTAGATATTCACGATTGCGCTGGGCGGAGTCTTTGGGCTTACCCATGCCCGGCAGTACATCCTGTTCTACCACGATCCAACCGTTAAACCCTTGTTCTTCCAGTTGCTTTGCCACCGCCGGAAAATCAACGGCACCTTTGCCTAATTCACAGAAAACACCTTTACCAACAGAAGTGAAATAATCCCAGCCTTCTTTGCGTGATTGTTCAGCAATCTCGGGATGGCAATCTTTAAAATGCATGTGCCAGACCCGGTCGCCATGTTTCTTCAGAAAAGCCAGTGAATCACCACCCGCGAACTGGTAGTGACCGGTATCCAGACAGAGACCAACGAGTTTGGGGTCAGTCAGATTGAGGAGTGTGTCAATTTCTTCCGGCGTTTCAACATACCCGCCGCAATGATTGTGGAATACCAACCGCATGCCTGTTTCCTTCTTTACCTCGCGGGCAATGAGCTCTACACCTTCTGCAAATGTTTTCCATTCACTGGTGCTCAAACCCATTTCTGGTTTAACTCTGCCGGCGTTTTTGGTTCTTTCTGGAATTTTCCCGTTTTCATCTGCCAGCACAATAACGGGTTTGTCACCCTCTACCGCTGAAAGCAGTCGGGCAACTTTGAGAGCAGCTGCCACACCATCCGCATGCGTGCTCGCATCTTTCAGTGCTACCGGAACAAAGGCACCCAGTAATGCCAGGTTCCGCTTGGATAGTTCTTTTTTGAGCTCCACTGGATCAGTAGGCATAAAACCCCAGTCACCCAGTTCCGTGCCCACATAACCTGTCTGCTGCATCTCATCCAGAACAATATCGAAAGTGGCAGCCTTACCATCCAGGTCGAACTCCAATGCCCCCCATGAACAGGGGGCATTCGCGATTTGGATCATAAATCCTCCTCAAACCATAAGATATGTTTTATTCAACAAGTCCATTTAGAAGTAATACTTTTCTTTCTTTTGTTGGGCTTCATAATCCTTGCGGGCTTTTTGTACACTTTCCATGGTTGATGTTTCGGCTACAGCCACATCCCACCACGATTCATAACCGGGAACTTTTGCCTCACGGTCGGTGCGGACAACAATCACCACGGTCTGGTCCATTCCGCGGGCTTCCTCCAGCGCTTTCTTGAATCCGTCTATCGTATCTGCTTCAAGAACCTTTGCTCCCAGGCTGGCTGCATTCATGGCATAGTTGATTGGCAGTTGCTCCCCGCTTAGCTGATGTGTTTGTCCATCCCGCTTGCGTAAGTAAGTGCCAAATCCTGCGCTTCCCAGTGAGTGACTGAGTGCGCCGATGGAGCCAAATCCGAGGTTATTGACCACCACGATGATCAGTTTCAATCCTTCCTGTACCGCGGTAACAATTTCTGTCGGGTTCATCAGGTAAGTGCCATCACCAACCCAAACATACACTTCACGGTTTGGATCAGCCATCTTAACCCCAATCCCCGCCGGAATTTCATAAGCCATGCAGGAGTAACCGTATTCCATGTGGTAAGAATTGGGAGTATGTGCCCGCCACAGCTTGTGAAGATCGCCGGGTTGGCTTCCCGCTGCGGAAAGTAGCACGTCGGTGGGCTTGGCAGACTCCCATATGGCGCCGATCACTTCACTCTGTGCGGGGACGGGCTTATGGTTGAGGTGGAATAAGCGATCGGTTTCCTTTTCCCATTCTTCTTTCAGTGCAGTGATTTCAGAGCCGAATTTTTCGTCAATATGGTAATCCTTCAGCTTTTCCGTTAGTTCTTCCAGCGTAACCCGGGCATCAGCAGTCAGAGGGATGCCGTAGTGCTTGAAAGCATCCATTTCAAAAAGATTGATGTTTACAAAACGCACATTCGGGTTTTGGAAAGCGGTCTTGGATGCCGTGGTAAAGTCGGAATAGCGGGTGCCGATCCCGATCACCAGATCCGCGTCACGCGCGATTCGGTTGGCTGCCAGTGTGCCGGTAGCCCCCACGGCGCCGAGATTGCCCGGATGGTTGTATGGAAGCGAACCTTTCCCCGCCTGTGTTTCACATACCGGAATGCCGGTCTGACGGGAAAATTTATCCAGTGCATCTGTTGCCAGGCTGAACAGCACTCCCCCGCCTGCCACAATGAGCGGTCTTTTGGCAGAGCGGATCATCTTGATCGCGTCTTCCAGTCGGCTTCTATCTGCCAGTGGACGGTGGATGCGCCAGATTCGCTTCTGGAAAAATTCTTCAGGGTAATCGTACGCTTCCGCCTGCACATCCTGTGGCAGTGAAAGCGTTACCGCGCCGGTATCCACCGCCGAAGTGAGCACGCGCATCACTTCTGGAAGAGAGGTGAGTAGCTGATCCGGACGGGTAATCCGGTCCCAGTAACGGGATACCGGTTTAAAGCAGTCATTTACGCTGATATCCTGTGTGTTGGGAGATTCAAGTTGCTGCAATACGGGGGCAACATTCCGCCGCGCGAAGATATCACCCGGCAGTAATAACACGGGCAGGCGGTTGATGGTCGCCAGGGCGGCGCCGGTTACCATGTTGGTAGCGCCCGGTCCGATGGATGAGGTGCAGGCTAACACCTGCATCCGGTTTTTCATTTTTGTAAAACCGCTGGCAATATGCACCGCTGCCTGTTCATTGCGAACCATTATGTACCGGAAATCGGGGTTTTCCTGTAGCGCCTGTCCAATACCTGCAACATTGCCATGACCGAAAATACCCAGCACACCGGCGAAGAAGGGTACCTGCTCATTGTCTCTTTCAACGTATTGTGCCTTCAAAAAGCGAATTAACGCCTGCGCCATGGTGAGACGGATGGTGGTCATAAACCCTCCTTATGCTTTTACATCAGGGTTGGGCAGCATGTATTCGCGGACTACACCCTGCAACTCATGGTATGAACCGATAAATCCTCGCAGGGTGCGGACGGTTGCGCCGTAGCTGTCGAATTGGTCAATGGTCATGCCTTTTTCTTCGTATGCCATCTTGAAATCCGGAATCTTCTTGAGCATTTCTTCGATGTAGGCAGGGTTGACCGGGTCATTGATTCTTTCTTTGACCTCGATACTGCTTTCATTGATCTTCAGTTGCCATTCGTAGGGGATGGTAAGGACTATATCTCCACCGATCAGTTCAGACCAGTGTCCCAGATGCCGGTAGGCGGCTGCCAGTAGGCGGGCACGGTATCCGCGTTCCTGGAAGATGCGGTAGGCATTCTTGAAAGCCGCGATACCTGCCCAATCCAGGATAGCCGGATCAATTTCAATACCATCACGCTTGGTCACAGCCTTCATCCAATCATCGGTGCGTCCGATCATAATCGTGCAAACCGGTGACATTTCTTCAATAGATTTTCCTTCTTTAACCCGGCGGTTGAGCCCTCTCTCCACTGCCTCGGCAACAGCAACGGCCTGCGGAACGGTAAAGCTCACCGTAGCGTTAAGTGAGACACCCTGGTAGGTGGCTTCTTCAATTGCCCAGATACCGGCTTGGGTGACAGGCACTTTCACCTGCATATTTGGGGCTAGATTGCTGCAGTGAACGGCATGATCACAAATTGCCTGTGGATTCCGGTAGAATGCCGGATTTGTCTGAATGGAAAGGCGTCCTTTTTTACCTTTGTACTTGTCAAAGGCAGGTTTGAGCATATTTGCCCCGCGCACTGCCATCTCTTCAATTAATTGCCAGGTGATTTCCACTTCCGATGCGGTGGGGTTCTCATGGATGATCTGTGGAATACGGTCTTTCCAGAGATCCAATTCTTTCTTGAGCACACTGACCACAATGGTCGGATTGGTGGTCGCACCTACTGCGCCATTCTCAATGGCATAGGTTAACTCCTGGACTGAGCATGAGTCATTCCAATAATCGGTCGGGGTAGTTGAGACCGTCTGATGTAAGTTACTGATATAAGCAGACATGGGTACTCCTCTAATATATATGGGGATACTGGATCATGGACTGCACAGTGGCCAAATTACGCACACGTATGCACCGATGATGGTATCAAAAATTACCCTTAAAGTCAAGTTTAAAATGTAAGATATCTTGCATTAATATCAAATATGTTGTATTATCATCTCAAATGAAAGTCTAGTTACATAATACTGATAACTTGCAAGTAGCAATACATCTCATCCGGGTCAAACCTGAAACTTCTCGCGAGGAAGAATGTTACGATGAATGGCGAAAATGCAAACTTAGACTTCACCCAGCTTGTATCTTTACGATTCCAGGAACTTACAAAAAGTGAAAAACGAATCGCTTCCTACTTGAGGAAGAACATTGATGAATCTGCCTTCCTTTCTGCGGCAGAGATTGCAGACCGCCTGGCTGTCAGTGAAGCGACGGTGGTCCGTTTTGCCCGCACCCTCGGTTACGCATCTTATCCCGCCTTGCGGGCAGATTTGCAGAGCAACTTCCGCAGGCGAATTACGCACTCCTCCCGTTTACGCTCCAGGCTGGATGATCTGCGTGAAGCTGGAGATATCTTTGAACGATTGACCGTTAGTGAAATTGACTACCTGACCCAGGCGCTCGAAACAGTCGACCGCGGACAGCTGAATAAGGCGGTTGAGTTATTAAAGGAACGCGACCGCGTTTATGTCTTTGGGCTGGGTCCTTCGGAAACGCTGGTAGACCTGATGGAACTCCGGCTTAAACGATCTGCCAAGCAGGTGATCACCCTCACCAATGCCGGTCGTGAAGTTCTTGAAAACTTGCTGCTAATGAATAAAGACGACCTGCTGTTTGTAATCGCATTTTTCGATTTAAACCCAACCCTCAACCTTGTTTTGGAATATGCACATGAAGTTGGTTGCAAGATCATCCTGCTGACAGATACCCTTGAATCCTTAATTGGTGACAAGGCAGATGTGCTCCTCACCGCTCGCAGGGGTCCTGTCTCCAAGTTTCATTCCCTGGTGGTTCCAATGACCATCGTCAACACCCTGTTGCTTGCACTCGCAAGCGAAGACCAGGAAAAAATCATCCCTGTTCTCGATAAACTGGATATTCTCCGTGAAAGGCTAAAATCCCTGACAAAATCAGAAGAATAATCCCGTAATTCCTTTTGATCATGGAAAAAAGCTGCGAAATGATTATTGGTACAAGAAATTAATTCCACTGCAAGAAATTTACAGAACATTCTTTAAGGAGGAGCAGTCGATGTAAAACGATGTAATGAGTTTTCCCCTCAAAGGGGAAGGTAGTATCTCTCTTGTACCTTTTTTCTGGATGGAAAATCGTAGAGTCGTGGATGAGGAGATTAGCATGGATGTACGTTCGATGTTAGGTCGTATATTTTCAGAAAAGAACACAGCCCGATTAAGACGCTTCTATAGGTGGATAACCAGTCCGCATGTCATTCTTTCCATCATCATGCTGCTGGTTATGTTTTACATGGTGATCATTCCGCTATACCGCATGATAGTGACTACCTTTACCGTGCAGGATAGCGATTTGCGCGTGATTAAAGATGCAGAAGTGGGCAGTTTTACCCTGTATCACTGGTTGAGAATGTTATCCAGTCAGATCAGCAAAATCATGACGTATCAACCCTTGGTTCATTCGCTCACAGTCTCATTAGGCGCAACTGCACTGGCTTTAATGATCGGTGGTCTGATGGCATGGATGGTCGTGCGTACAGATATGCCCGGTCGTGAGATCATTCACCTCCTGGCAACCGTGCCATATATCATGCCTTCCTGGACAATCGCCATGGCTTGGACGGTCATGTTCAAAAACCGTACTTCCGGAGGCACCCCGGGTTTGCTGGAGTTTCTTACCGGAACCCCTCCGCCGGATTGGCTCGCATATGGTCCGATCCCCATCATATTCAGCAGCGGGTTGCACTATTACACATTCTTCTTCCTTTTTGTTTCTGCTGCTTTACTTTCCATCGACTCATCCCTCGAAGAAGCCGGTGAGCTCATGGGCGCAGGTCGCTGGCGAATTATGCGCAAGATCACCTTCCCCCTGGTCATCCCGGCGATAGCATCTGGTTTCATCATGACCTTCTCCAAGACCATGGGGACATTTGGTGGACCGAATGTGTTGGGTGTGCCGGTTCGTTATTACACACTCTCCACCATGCTCCGGTCTAACACCGGAATCGGCAACTATGGCGATGGATTTGTGCTGGCGGTCGTTCTCATCCTGTTTGCGATGACTACGGTGATGCTCAATCAAAAGCTGGTGGGCACCCGCAAGAGTTATGAAACCATTGGTGGACGTGGTTTCATGGCTCAAAAAGTAAAACTGAGAAATTTCAAGGGAGTACTCACCGCCATCGTGCTGGTATTCCAGTTCATTATTGCAATTTTGCCCCTGGCGTTGCTCATCTACAGCACATTGATGCTCCGGACAGGTGATTACAGTTTGGGTAATTTCACGCTGGCGCATTGGATTGGGCAGGGAGATCTCAGTATCAACAATGGAGAACCCGGCGTTTTGCTGAATGATAGGATCTACCTGGGAGCCTGGAACTCCATCCGCCTGGCTCTTCTTACAGCCCTCTTCACCGCGCTTCTGGGTGTGATTTTAGGCTATGCCATTGTGAAAGGCAGAGGCACCCGGTTGGCAAAAATTGTAGAGCAGATCGCCTTCATCCCGTACGTTATTCCGGGTATTGCCTTTGGTGCGGTTTACATTTCCATGTTTACCAAGCCAGTCGGACCCATTCCTGCTCTATACGGCACATTTGCCCTTCTGGTGGTGGTGTCTGTGGCAAAACATATTCCATACTCATCCCGTAGTGGGGTCTCTGCCATGCTGCAGGTAAGCAAGGAACTGGAAGAAGCCGCAGCGATAGCCGGAGCCGGTCCCTGGCAACGTTTTAAGCGTGTCATTTTCCCACTCACCAGCACCGGCTTCGTTTCTGGTTTTCTGATGACGTTCATTACCACCATGCGCGAACTTTCACTGATCATCTTGCTGGTAACGCCATCCACGCAAGTTTTGGCGAGCATGACCATGCGCTACATCGAAAATGGTAACGAACAGCAGGCAAATGCGGTCATTATCATTTTGATTGTGCTGGTGCTCACAGGCAACTTCCTGATTAGCCGCTTCCGTGGCGGCAGCTTGAAAAAAGGTCTTGGAATGTAGGAGATTGAATCATGGCTACCCCTATTACGATAAAAAACCTCACAAAACGCTTCGGAAAAGTCACTGCAGTAAACAACGTAAGTTTGACGATTGAACCTGGATCTTTTCTCACTCTGCTGGGTCCATCTGGTTGCGGAAAAACAACCCTTCTTCGCTGTATTTCTGGTCTGGAAGATCCGGATGAAGGCGAAATTTATATTGGCGATAAGCTGGTCTATTCCCGCGATAGAGGGATTTCAATGGCACCCGGGCAGCGTGATCTGGGTTTGGTTTTCCAGAACTACGCCCTCTGGCCGCACATGACAGTATATAAAAATATGACCTTTGCCCTCGAAATGCAAAAGATGTCTCGGGAAGAAATGGATAAAAGGGTAAAGGAATCTCTCATTGAAGTGCAGATGCAGGGATACGAAGATCGCTATCCCCGCGAGATGAGCGGCGGACAGCAGCAACGCGTTGCCCTTGCCCGTATGTTGGCCTACCGTCCAAAAGTGTTCCTGATGGATGAACCGCTCTCCAACCTTGATGCCCGCCTTCGTATGGATATGCGTACAGAACTGAAGCGACTCCATCACATCTCTGGTGCCACAACCGTTTATGTCACCCACGATCAAATCGAAGCCATGACCATGTCCACCAATATTGCCGTCATGAAAGAAGGTGTGATCCAGCAAATGGCTTCTCCCGACGAGGTGTATCACTTCCCCAGTAATTTATTTGTGGCAGATTTTATCGGCAACCCCAAGGTCAATCTCATGCCGGGATGGATAACGGAGAAAAACCTCGTGGATGTGGGCAACTTCAACATACCTGTAAAAACCTGCCGAAAATCCGGAGAGGTCGTGGTGGGTATCCGCCCGGAAGATGTCGAAATCTCAACGAAACAAAAAGACGATTCGGTGGAGTTCCAGGCGTATTCCGTTCTCCCGGCGGGTGCCGATACAACTATCATCGCGCATCGCGGTAACGCTGAGTTGACGGTCAAAGAGATGGGTGTCAGCAAAATTCAGATGGATCAAAAAATCTGGCTCAAATTTGATAAAGACACCATCAATCTATACGACAAGGCAACCGGCGATCTGATTTGTGAATAACCACGAGGGTGATCCCTCACATTCCATCAGTGATTCGCAGTTCAAGGAGGAGGCAGAATCGAGAAAAAATTATTGTTCTTGTGAACGTGTCGGCTATTCAATTACTTTAGGAGGAATGTAATGAAATCGTTTTGGAAGATTGCAACATTCATTGTGTTAGTCAGCATGCTAGCCGCATGCGCAGCTCCTGCAGCCGCACCTGCACCTGCTGAACCCGCTGCCCCCGCTGAACCTGCTGCACCGGCTGAACCCGCGGCGCCAGCAGAGCCAGCTGCTCCTGCTGAACCGGTATTAACCCCGCAGGAAGCCTGGTTGAAAGCCAATCAATTGGGACCCTATGAACCGGAAACCCAGGATTGGGCAGCCATCGAAGCTGCCGCCAAGCAGGAAGGAAAAGTCCTTGTTTACGCCAACTCATCCAAGATAGAAAAGGCTGCCAAGACTTTCATGGAAATGTACCCGGATATTAAGGTGGAAGGATTCGACCTGGGCGGCGATGATGTTTACCTCAAAACCCTCGAAGAACAAAAAGCTGGTGCTTTCACCGGTGATGTCTGGTTCAGCAGCGGTGGTCCCAACATCAAAGGCGAACTCATCCCCAAGCAGTACCTCTGGCGATTTGTTCCGGATGAATATAAAGATGTCGTCCCCGCCGAACTTACTGATCCGTTGTTAACCGCCCGTTTCGGCGTTCGCGTTCTGGCTTATAACAAAGAACTGAATCCAGATGGCTGCCCTGTCAGCAACCTCTGGGAGCTCACCAATCCTGAATGGTCCGGCAAGGTTCATATCGAAGATCCCCTCAATGATGCCTCTACCCTTGGCATTCTGATGACCATTGCCTACCACGCCGATGAGATGGCTGCTGCTTACAAGGATCTCTACGGTTCAGATCCGGTCCTCGATGCAGACACCCCCGATGCTGGCTGGCTGTGGCTCAAACGCTTCGCCCAGAACAACCCCATTCCAGAACCCGGTGGCGATGAAGTCGATTCCGCTTTCGCAACCCCCGGCATGACCGACAACCTGCTCGGTTTCACCTCTTATTCAAACTACCCCGATGTTCTCGATGGCGCTCTCGCCTTTGAACCCTGTTGGACCGTAAAACCGGTCGTCGGCGTTCAGACTCAGGCTTATCTGGGCATCATGAACCAGGCACCCCACCCGAATGCGGCGAAAATGTTCATCCGCTTCATTCTCACTGAAGAAGGTGCAGATCCCTGGGCGAAAATCGGCAACTATCTGCCACGCACAGATGTCCCCGCCCCTGAAGGTGCTTTGCCGTTGGAAGATATCCGCAAGATCACCTATACCTATCAGGATGGATATGTTTATGACAACATCATCCAGGCGCGTGATTTCTATCTGCTAAATCTCGGTACCAAATAACCACTTTATTCACCACAATGGATGGGCAGAGGAGAACCTCCTTTGCCCATCCCAAAGTCATACTGGTTTACGCTGTGCATTTCACTGATGAGATCCTGGAGCAATGAATCTATGTCTTTACAAGTAGTCTTTTTTGATATGGGTGGAACAATTGAATCATTTTGTTTTACCCGTGAATTCCGCATCAAGAACGCTCCAATAATCCGCGAGTGTCTGGAAAAGGGTGGAATTACCTTACCGATAACCGATGAGAACCTGGCAGACCTGATTACTGCTGGCGTAAAAGCGTATCATAACTGGAATCTGGATTCGATGATTGAAATACCCCCAGAACGGATCTGGCGGGAATATATCTTATCTGATTTTGATATCCCGGTTGGAAAATTAAAGCCGATTGGTGAAGAGCTTTGCTATTTATATGAAACCCAGCTTTATGTTCGTGAAATGCGTCCGGAGATGCCGGCTGTGCTCGCGAAAATCAAATCTCTGGGCTTACGGATCGGCTGCATCAGCAATACACAGAGCCGCGGACAGGTGCCCGGCAATTTGAAGCAGTACGGTATCTCAGAGTATTTTGATCCGGTGATCCTGTCTTCTGAATATGGGTTGAGAAAACCTGATCCATCAATTTTTTATTATGCATGCCGTAAGGCTGGAGTCCCATCGAGCGCCTGTGTCTACGTGGGCGATAAAATCAATCGTGACATCCTGGGTGCCCACCGCGCAGGTTTTCGGTTGGCTGTTCAAATCCGCCATCAGTATGATGATGGCGAACCGGATGAAGGCGCGCAGCCCGATGCAGTCATTCACCAGATGGAAGAGTTGATCCCGTTATTGGAAGCGGAGCTTTGTCAGGATCAAAAAGTGGGATATCCACTGCAGCAGCAACAATATAAAGCAATTTTCTTTGATGCCGGTGATATTCTCTACCACCGCCCGCATTCTGGCAGGAACTTCCGGAAATTCCTGGAGAATCAAACCATCCAGCCTGCTCCGGATCTGGAAAACCAAAAACGCCATCTCAAGGCGCTGGCATTCGAAAATAAAATTGACCGGCATAATTACTATGAAAAACTGGTTCGGTTATATGGTATCATCGACCCTCTCTTAGTTGAACAGGGTAAGAATGCCATTGAGCTGGATGATCTGACTGTGGAAATTATCCCCGGTGTCAGGGATGCAGTCCTTGAACTGAAAGACCGGGGTTATCTGATGGGCATCATCACCGATACCGCCCTCCCTATTCATATTAAACTCAAGTGGCTTGAAAAAGGTGGATTTGGACACATCTGGGATACAGTCGTGTCATCCAAGGAAATGGGAGCTCGGAAACCTTCAACCAGAATGTACGCTGAAGCCATCGAAGGGATGGGTTTACAACCCGGGCAGTGTATATTTGTCGGGCATAAAACATCAGAGCTGGAAGGTGCTCGCCGGATGGGTATGGCAACCGTTGCGTTTAACTATGACTCAGATGCCCCGGCGGATGTTTACATCAAAGAAATAAATGAATTGTTGGATATCTCTCTTTTACAGGTACCCGTAGCAGATAGGATGTTGGTTTACAAATGATACAGGCGATTTTATTTGACATAGGCGGTACCCTCCGTTTTATTAGAAAAGTGAAAGGCAGAGATCAAAAAATCATCAAGGAAATGATGAGTTTTCTCGGTCTCTCAGGAGATACAAAAGAATTCATTCACTCCCTCGAAAATAGAGAAGAAGCCTACAGGCAGTGGTGTGAAAAATCATTGATCGAATTAAACGAAGCCGATTTGTGGGCACAGTATATGCTGCCAGAAGGTCACCACGAATTCATTCGTGAAAATGCGGTGACCCTGAATCAATTCTGGCGTGATTCTCGCGGCACTCGCTACGTGCGCGCGGATATGGTCAGCACCATCATGGAACTTGCCCGCCGTGGCTACAAACTGGGGATTATCAGCAACACAACCAGCAGTGTGGAAGTACCGCAACTGATCCGCGAATATGGCATCGAGCAGCATTTCTCCACGGTCATCCTTTCCTGTGTATTTGGCAGAAAGAAACCGCATCCCTCCATCTTCATGGAGGCTTCATGCGAATTAGGCATCCCGCTTTCAAAATGTGCATACATCGGAGACCGCGAATCACGCGATCTGATCGGCAGCCGCGAAGCTGGCATGGGGGAAGTCGTTATCATAGAAGCCGAAGGCACCCAGCCGGAAGACCGCAAACATGCCCTCCGCCCGGATCATACCATTCAGCAGTTGAGCCAGTTGCTGGATCTCTTCCCGCCTTTAACCGGCTTACCACAAATAAAATCTGCGGCGGAACTCACCCACATCTACGATGTTGCCTTATCAACCATGTGGAATGTGAAACAGCCTGATTTTGGCGCTTCATTTGCTGAAGCACTGCATGTGGGCTTCCCGCGTTTTGAATTGAATCATCAAATTCCACCAGTCTTGTTAGAGCAAATAGATTTGCATCGCTACCGTATCGGCAGCCTGCACGATCCCTGTCCGGCAGTAATTTCAATGGATGAACAGAAAGAACGGGACTGGATGGTGTCATCCTTGGATGAAAAAAATCGAAGGCAGGGGGTGGAAATTGCCAAACGCACGATTGATCTGGCGGTGGAGCTGAATGCCAGCCTGGTGGTCATCCACCCCGGTTCGATCCCAGGTTCTACTGTCCTGGATAAAGAATTACGGAAGCTGTATCGCGCCGGACAAAAGAACACACCTGACTATGACAAACTAAAGCAGGAACTCATTATCGACAGGGCAGAACGGGCGCCTGCGCATCTGGATGCGGTCATCCGCAGTATGACTGAAATTGCCGATTATGCATCTGGCAAGGATATCCGTATTGGCATGGAGAACCGTTACCGGTATTATGATATTCCCCTCCTGGATGAAATGGAATCTTTACTGGATGTGTGCAGCGATGCCTGGTTTGGGTTTCAGTATGATGTGGGACACGCACAAACCTTGCACCAATTAGGCTTATGCGACCATGAAGAATGGTTAAAACGCTATGGAGAGCGCATTATGGGTGTGCATCTGCACGATGTCATCGGCATAGATGACCACCAGGCTCCCGGAACGGGAGATGTTGACTACGCCATGATCTCCCGCTATCTTCCCAAAACTGCTTACCTCACGCTGGAAGTAAACCACAGATTAAGTGTTGATGATTTAAAATCCGGTCTCGATATCCTGACACATTTTGGCATTATCGAGAGAGTATAAAAGAAGAAAAGGAGAAACGCCGTGCTAAAAATATTTAAGAAAAGAAAGAATGTATTTCTGAAATTGATTCAAGAACAGGCAGATTTGACCCTCAAAGGGCTGGAGATTCTGGTTGCTTATATTGATAACCCAACCACTGCCCTGGCTGATGATATGCGCCTTCGTGAAAAAGAAGCGGATGAAGCTCGTCGGATTTTAATCTTTGAATTGAATAAATCATTCATCACTCCTTTTGACCGTGAAGATATCTTCTCACTCTCCCGCGCTATAGATGACATCCTCGATTACGCATACAGCACCGTCACTGAGATCACCATCTTAAATGTGGTGCCCACAACCTATATGTCCCGGATGGCGAAATTGCTCAAAGATGCGGCATATGAAATTCAGGTGGGCGTCTCACGACTGGAAGACCACCCCGGCGTGGCTGGAGAGCATGCCCAGCGCGCAAAAGCCCTCGAAAACAAGGTGGAAGATATTTACCGTGAAGCGCTGGCGGATATGTTCAATAATGTGACAGACCCCATGCAGGTGGTCAATATCCTCAAGATGCGTGAAGTCTATCGCCATCTGAGTAATGCTGCCGATCGTGGCGATGAAGCTGCCAACGTGATTGCAGATATTGTAGTGAAAATTGCATGATTCCTGACTTTCCTCCCCTCCTGATCGTACTCATTGTCCTCGGTCTGGGCTTTGATTTCCTGAATGGGGTTCATGATTCAAGCAACATTGTAGCCACCATGATCTCCTCCCGGGCAATCCGACCGCAGGTGGCACTTTTAATGACTGCGGTGGCTGAATTTTGCGGACCCTTCCTGTTCGGGGTGGCGGTGGCAACCACCATCGGAAATGAGATTGTTGATGCTCAACATGTAAACATGCTGGTCGTTATTGCTGCCTTATTAAGTGCCATCGTGTGGAATATCGTCACCTGGTTGCTGGGTATCCCATCCAGTTCATCGCATGCGCTCATTGGCGGAATCCTCGGTGCGGTAATTACCAATTCGGGATTCGCGGTAATCAAAATCCCCGGCATGTTGAAAATCCTGATCACCCTTTTCGTTTCTCCTCTCGTTGGTTTTGTTGCCGGGTTTATCATTGCCAATTTAATTTTTCTGCTCTCATGGAATGCAACACCGCGCATCAATGGCTTGTTCAAAAAGATGCAGATTGTTACATCCCTGGGTCTGGCGCTTAGCCACGGGACGAATGATTCTCAGAAAACAATGGGCATTATCACATTGGGTCTGGTAATCAGTGGCTTCCAGAAGACTTTCCACGTGCCTCTCTGGGTCGTGTTTGTTTGTGCTCTCGCCATCGCTATTGGTACCAGTGTCGGCGGCTGGCAGCTTATTAAAACCCTGGGCTCCAAATTCTACAAAATCCGCCCTGTTCATGGGTTTGCTTCACAGGCTACTTCCGCTGCGGTCATTCTGACAGCTTCGCTGGTCGGTGGACCAGTGAGTACCACCCAGGTGGTAAGCACTGCCATCATGGGGGTAGGTGCGGCGGAGCGGGTGAATAAAGTCCGCTGGGGTGTGGCTGGCGAGATTGCTTCTGCCTGGTTGCTGACCATCCCATCCACCGCTTTGGTTGGGGCAGGTATCTATTGGTTTCTAACAGTTGGTCTTCCGAAACTCATTTCATTATTCTAAGAAGGTTTACATGACATTCCCATCATCGAAACAATACGATGTTGCCTATGTAGGCAATTACACCAAAGACACCATCATCACGCCTGATGGCACCCGTTATGTGGATGGAGGCGCGGTAAATTATGCCGCCCATGCAGCCGCAAAACTTGGTTTCAAGACCGCTGTTATTACCCGCCTGTCAAGGGAAGATAAGCGTATGATAGACCAGTTGGAATCTGCCGGGGTCGATTGCTTCCCCGTATATACACCCTCGTCAACGCTTATGAAACTGATTTATGAAACCCGCGATGTGGATCAGCGCAAGTTGCAGGTTACCGGAACTGCGGGTACGATAATGCCAAACCAGTTGGCAGGGGTTTCTGCAAAAGCTATCGTGGTGGGCAGCAGCCTGCGGGGAGAGGTCGAGCCTGAATTTTTCGCCGAGATTCGCCAGCGCAATGGAGCGATTAGCGCCATCGATGTGCAGGGGTTTGTACGTGTACTCCGTGAAGAAAGCCTGGTTTACGAACCCTGGGATGCCATGCCGAAAGTCCTGAAAAACGTAGATATCCTGAAATCAGATATGGTTGAAGCAGAATTCTTGACCGGTGAAACCGAAATAGAAAAAGCGGCACGGGTGTATACTTCTTATGGCGTCAAAGAGGTTGTTCTTACCCATAGCGGTGGTGTGCTGATCCACGCCGATGGAAAGGATTATCATTTCGATTTCCATTCCGCTTCCATGGAGGGACGTAGCGGACGCGGAGATACCTGCCTGGGGACATATGTGGCGAAACGATTAAGCCTTTCTCCCGAAGATGCGGGAAAATGGGCAGCCGCAGTAACCAGCCTGAAAGTCGAAAGACTGGGTCCGTTCAACCGGGCGATTTCTGAGGTTGAGGAATTCATTCAACAACACTATGCCGAACCAAAACCTGTCGGAATCTCGTAGAGAAATCATTACACATTTAACCATGCGTGCCAGAGAAGAGTACCCCTCCCTCTGGCATGATTTTTGTTCGGAATGGCGTAATTGGCAGGGAGAGGATTCCTTCTGGCTTACGTATTCCGCTAATTACCTTTTCTCTACCCGTGGAGTCCGTTGGGCGATGGATCCATTTCACCTGTCTGCCCGCCTTCCAGATGTGCCATCTCCAGATTATAAAACTGATCTTAATGGGCTTCAGTTGGTTGTTTTCACGCATGCCCATAGCGATCATCTGGATCTGAATTTGATCAATGAGCTGAAGGATGAGCAGATTAAATGGGTGATTCCAGAATTTATGCAGTCGAATATATTGCAATCAACCAGTCTCCCGCCAGAAAACATTATCACACCTCACAATGCAGTCCCCATCCAGTTTCATGGGTTGACCCTGACTCCTTTTGACGGGCTGCATTTCAATGATAGTAATGGCGTCCCCGAAACCGGTTACCTGGTTGAATTTAATCACGCTCGCTGGTTATTCCCCGGAGATACTCGGATGTACAATGCAGCTTTGTTGCCCCTGATGCCGCGTTTGAATGGAATGGTTGCGCATCTCTGGCTGGGTAAAGGAGCCGCCAGCCTCGAAAACCCGCCGCTAATCAAGCCATTCACTCAGTTTTGCAAAGATATGCGTCCCAAACGCCTGGTGGTAACCCATTTGTACGAACTGGGTAGAGATGAGCATGATCTCTGGACGGTTCAACATTTCAACCAGATTATGCCGCACCTGCTCACTTGTTTTGACCCGACGAAAGTGAAATACGCATTAACAGGCGACAGGGTATCCTTGAAGCAGTAAAAATAAAACAAAAAGCCACCTGTCATATGACAGGTGGCTTTATTGAAAATTCTATCCTCTTATTCCTCGCTAATTTCAACCGATACAATCTTATCACCCTCAAAGTTGGGTTTCGCCATCGGGTCTCGGCGGGTGATGTTATTGACTACATCCATACCTTCAACCACTTGCCCGAAGATGGTGTAACCGCCGTTCAATTGCGGGGTCGGCACAAAGGTGATAAAGAACTGGCTCCCGTTGGTGTCCCGTCCGGCATTCGCCATGGCAAGCACACCCGGCTTGTCAAAGGTGAGGTCGCTGTCTTCATTTACAAAGGAGTAACCCGGTCCACCCATTCCGCTACCGGTTGGATCACCCCCCTGCGCCATGAAACCATCCAGCACCCGATGGAAAGTGGTTCCGTTAAAATAGCCGTCTCTTGCCAGGAATACAAAGCTATTCACGGTGATTGGTGATTTGTCAGGGTAAAGCTCCGCTTTAAATACACCGCCGTTTTCCATGGTAAAGGTGGCATAATATTTCTTCGCCGGGTCAATCGTCATCTCAGGCGCGGAGTCATATTGTTTAAGAACCGCCTGCGGAGCAGTCTGCTCTGGCTGGCTGGGTTGATTTTTTGGAATCGAAGTAACGACCAGAATTACAAGAATGATAACCGCCAGGAATACCACACCCATTGCCACCCACGAAACACGATCCTTTTTTGGTTGAACCGCCTTTTTCGATTTTTTACTTGCCATAATTCAGCCTCCGCTATTCGTTATGATTTTGAGTATAGAACAAAACCTTGTCGCCAGAGTCATTGACCAGGGTTGATTTCCCAAGTCGTATCAACTTGTAAAGAATATACGCATCCCCCACGGCGCCTGCGCTATTGAGAGCCACTGCTACTGCAATAATCCCTGCAGCAGATGTTGGCAGGTAAGCGATCAAAAGCAATCCTATCGCATCGATCACAAGCAGGGGTGCGATTCCAATCCAGAAGTAAATCCTTGCCGGAATAAACCAATCGGGAGCGGCAGCATAAGCATAAGCCAGGCTCAGCCCGTATTTAGGCTGTTCGCGGGTCGCCAGCCAGAAACCGATGCCGTGAATAGCCTCGTGCAATATCAGCATTCCCACAATTACGACAATCAAGAGCAAGGCTTGAACCAGGCTGGTGAAGTTAAATGTGAAATTCAGCAACGACCCAGTGGATTCAGGATGTGTCAGCCGGATGAACCAGAGAAGCACCACAGCAACAGGAATCAGCACCAGAAAAGCGGCAATGTTCATTCCAATAGCCAGCATCTTCTGGGTTTTGAGGTTGATTTCGAGTGCCTGCGCATAACCGGTCGGGAGAGCTTTGCCAGTTTGTGTCATGTTCCTGTCCGTCTAATCCAGAGCCTGTTTGAGGTCTGCCAGAATATCATCCGCGTTTTCAATCCCCACCGAGAGGCGAATCAGCCCATCGCTAATCCCCTGGCGCAGGCGGTCTTCCCGGCTGACCTTCGAATGGGTCATGCTGGCAGGGTGCTGGATAAGGGTATCCACCGTCCCCAGCGAGACTGCCAGGGTTGCCAGGCGTACCCGATCCAGTAATTGCACACCGGCATTGTAACCACCTTTGAGCTCAAAAGAGATCATCGCGCCAAAATGCCCCATCTGTGCCCGGGCTGTCTTGTAATCGGGATGACTCGATAAGCCGGGATAGTTAACCTGCCCGACCGCTGGGTGGGTTTGCAGGAATTGGGCAACATTCATGGCATTAAAGCAGTGGCGCTGCATGCGGATCTCGAATGTCTTTAGTCCGTTGCTCACAAGCCATGCATCGAATGGACTTGGGCTTCCACCCAAATGAATTGCCATCTTGGAAAGGTCATCCTTCATCCACTGTGGATGGCGGGTAACCACGGCACCACCCACCACCAGTCCGTGTCCACCAATGTATTTGGTGGTGGAATGGAAGATCACATCTGCGCCCAGGGTGAGTGGACGCTGGCAGTAAGGTGTGGCAAAAGTGTTATCGACCAGCAGCCAGGCATCGTGCTGATGTGCGATTTCAGCGACTGCTTTCAAATCCACAACCGCCATCGATGGATTGGAAGGGGTTTCCACGTAAACTGCCTTTGCAGCAGGTGCGGTCGCGAAGGCTTCTTCCCATTTTTCCGGAGTTGGATCTTTGACCCAGACTACCTGGATGCCATATTGTGGTACTACGTTCTTCAGAAAAGTAAAAGTCGCACCGTAGAGCGCTTCCTGGGCGATGATGGTATCTCCGCTCTTCAGTAGGGTCAGCACTGTGGTGGTGATGGCAGCCATACCCGAACCAAACAGCCAACCGGATACATGCTCTTCCACGGTGGTTGCATTTTTTTCACGGAGCAGGTCAATGCCCTCCAGCACGGCAATTTTTACTGCGGCTTCCTGCGTATTTGGATTGCTCAGCCGGGTGTAGATGTGCCCCGGTTGATCCCCGCGCCAGATTGCCTGCCCCGTAGCCACATCCGGAAAGGCAAAAGTGGATGTCTCATAGATGGGTGTTACGTGCGCATGGTGGGGATTGTCTTCGTGTCCGGCATGGATTGCCTGGGTGCCCAACAGGTGTTTCGGGTCAATCGTGGTCATTTTTATCTCCAATTGGGTCGATTATACAACCAATCATAACTTGCAAATGACATACAAACGAGAAATGAATCGAATAATAAGACAATGTGCCATTCTATGGTCGATTTATGCTACAATCTTTCATTACTATGTCTTCACAGCAACGGATCGTCGTAAAAATTGGCACTTCCACTCTCACCAGTGGCAGGAAAACCCTTTCCACGCCACGCATGGTGGATATCGTCCGCCAGATTGCCGCCTTACGCGAGCAGGGTATGCGGGTGGTCTTGGTTTCATCAGGGGCGATTGCTGCCGGGCGTGAATCTCTGGAATATCCTTCCCTGCCCCGCCATCTCCCGGTCAAGCAGATGCTTGCCGCGGTGGGACAGCCCCGTCTGATGGCACTCTACGAGCAATTCTTCGCCATCTATAGCATTAAGGTTGCCCAGGTGCTTCTCACCCGGGCAGATCTCACCGATCGTCGCCGCTTCCTGAACGCCCGCGATACCTTTGAGGCGTTGTTGCGCAATAACATCGTTCCCATCGTGAATGAAAATGATACTGTTGCCACCGAAGAGATCCGCTTCGGTGACAACGACAACCTCTCGGCGCAGGTTGCCAACCTGGTGGAAGCCGATACGCTCATCCTGCTCACCGATCAGGATGGTCTCTATACTGCCGACCCGCGCATCGATCCCGATGCCAGATTGATCAACGAAATCGGACCTGAGCCATTCTCGCCAGAATTGTGGCAGGCAGCCGGCGGCTCCATCACCGGATTGGGCACCGGCGGGATGAGCACCAAACTCCAGGCAGCCGATCTTGCCCGCCATGGTGGGACGCGGGTGATTATCGCTCGGGGCGACCTGCCTGATATCCTCTTACGCCTTGCCCGGGGAGAGACATTGGGTACCCGTTTGCTGCCGGTTATGAATAAACTGGAAGGACGTAAACGCCACATCCTTTCAGGCAGCCGTGCCGGTGTTGAGGTGATGGTCGATGATGGCGCTGCCCGTGCCCTCGTCCGCGGTGGATCGCTCCTCCCTGCTGGCGTTACCTCGGTGAAAGGTGAGTTCGAGCGTGGAGATTCTATCCGTGTGATCTCTCCTGATGCCCGCCCTATCGCCGTTGGGCTCACAAATTACGCTGCTGCAGAGGTGCTCCAGCTTTGCGGCAAGCAAACATCTGAAATTGAATCCACCCTCGGGTACAACCTGGGTGATGAGATCATCCACCACGATAACCTCGTGTCGCTCTAGGAAAAAAATGGATATCAAGTCGGTCTGTCGGCAGGCAAAAGAGGCGTCCCGCACCCTCGCTCTCGTATCAACAGAAGAGAAAAACGCTGCCTTACAAAATATTGCTGCAAAACTCTGGGCGGATCGAGATGCCATTCTAATCGCCAACCAGGCAGATCAGGATGCTTCCCGCAGCGCGGGAATGTTGCCTGCGTTATTGGATCGCCTGATGCTGAATGAAACCCGTCTCTCGGGCATGGTGGCGGAGCTGCGCTATGTGGCGGATCTCCCCGACCCGGTTGGCGAGGTGTTTGAAGAACAGACTCTGCCCAACGGGTTGCGAATCCATAAACAGCGTGTGCCTCTGGGAGTGTTGGCGGTAATCTATGAAGCGCGTCCCAATGTGACCGCAGATGTCACCGGGCTGGCGCTCAAGAGTGGTAATGCCGCCATCTTGCGTGGCGGCAAAGAGACTATTCAATCCAACCGGGTGCTGGTCAATGCCATTCGCGCCGGGCTCGAGGGTACCGCCATCCCGCAGGACGCCATCCAGTTGATCGATGACCCCGACCGGGCACTCGTGCTTGAACTCTTACAACAGGATGACACCGTGGATATGGTCATTCCGCGGGGCGGGGCAGGTTTGCACGAATTTTGCCGTAAGAACAGTCGTATTCCGGTCATCACCGGCGGTATTGGCATCTGCCATTTGTTTGTGGATGAATCTGCCCGGCAGGAATCTTCCATGGAAGTGATCCGCAACGCCAAGATTCAGCGTCCTACTGTCTGCAACGCCCTCGATACCGTGCTGGTGCATCAATCCATTGCTGCGCAATTCATCCCCCGCCTGGTGGAGCACCTCTCAGCGGATGGCGTCACCTTCCGCGCGGATGAGGGTGCGTTGGATGCCCTGGCAGGCAGGTTCACAGATATGGTGACACCCGCGTGTGAAAGCGATTTCGATACCGAGTGGCTCTCGCTGGTGCTGGGTATAAAGGTGGTTGCCGGGTTGGATGAAGCGATGCTGCATATCGCCGCCCATTCCACCGGGCACTCCGATGGCATCCTCACCGAAAATTCTGACCATGCAGCGCGTTTCATCTCTATCGTGGATTCAGCGGCGGTATATGTGAACGCCTCCACCCGCTTCACCGATGGGGCGCAGCTCGGGCTGGGCGCGGAGATTGCCATCTCCACCCAGCGCCTGCACGCCCGCGGACCGATGGGTTTGCGTGAACTCACCACCTGCAAGTGGGTCATTCAGGGAAATTATCAGTCGCGGGAGTAACAATTTAGGGAGTTTATAAATTCAGGTATACCCACGCGCAATCTAAAGTGGTACAGTATGATGTGGCGGCAAAATATACATGCTGCCACATCTTTTTATTGTTTTCTAGAAAGGTAGTATATGGAATTCCCAATTTTTTCCAGTGTTCGGTTGGTCAAAGGGGAAGATTTAAACCATCATGGTACGTTGTATGCCGGGCGCACTGCGGAATGGTTTGTTGAATCCGGGTTTATCGCTGCGGCATCAATGACCAAACCGGAAAATATCGTTTGTCTTAAGATTCATGGAATGACATTCTCGCGACCCATCCGTAGGGGCAACTTCCGGTGTTCACCAGCCGGGTGGCGCTGACAGGTGAGACGAAAATTGTCAGTCTCATCGAGGTTCATGTGCAGGAAAAACTGGCGGTGCGCGGGTTCATCTCCTTCATTCATGTAGATTTGGATGGCAAACCATTACCCCACGGCCTAAATTATGTCCCCACCACACCCGAAGAAATTGCTCTTAACGAAGAGGCAAAGCTGCTCAATTAAACAGATTGCGGGTTGTTCCCCGGATAAGTAAGATGGGAACAACAGATGGCGGTAGGTCAATAACAAATCATCAGGGGAAAAGTAATCTCATGCCCGTGGTTGCAGCGAATGGATGGATGCATTCTTATGAACAGGCAGGAGAAGGGACTCCGCTTGTCTTCCTTCATGGAGCTTTTGCAGATTCTCGGGTTTGGGATTCGCAGTGGCAGCATTTTTCTGCCAGCTATCGTTTACTGAGATATGATCTGCGTGGTCACGGAAAGACCGGCGCATCTACATTAGACCGCTATTCCATGAATACATTCGTTGATGATTTATCCTCCTTGCTCCAAGCGTTGGATATTGCATCGCCGGTTTTGTGCGGGTTGTCTTGGGGCGCAAGTATTGCAATCGCTTATGCCGCGAGGTATCCTCAAAAAGTCAGGGCATTGGTGCTTGTCAGTCCGAGTGTCTCCATTCGATTAACCCGGATGGATAAGCTTTTATGTGATTATCTCTTTCCGAAATGGATGTT
The DNA here is from genome assembly GCA_964648485.1 of uncultured Leptolinea sp. GTDB lineage: Bacteria > Chloroflexota > Anaerolineae > Anaerolineales > Anaerolineaceae > DAIOEK01. The sequence continues at coordinate 18,472 of CAZYOF010000014.1, read as the reverse complement.
TCTTTCTCTGCTCAAGGTTCTCGGGGCAAAAAATTTCACCCGGCTCACACTCAGCCTGTCACATCTCATCAGGGGAAAATACTGGCTGAGTAAGAATGTAGCTACAATTCACTACATTGAAAATTGTATGATGGCAATGAATGGGAATGAATATTGCAAAATTTGGGAAGCAATCTATGGGTTTAACCTGACCCCACTGCAGAAAATTTCTTGCCCGCTATTGATTATCAATGGTGAGTATGAGCCGGATAATACATATCAACATACCAGGCACATTCTCCAACATGTGCCACATGCTGAAGCAATAGTTATCCCACAGGTCACCCATGCTGTGAACATGGATAGTCCCGATGTATTTAATAGCAGCCTGGAGCAATTCCTGGAATGTGCTGCCCGGTAACGAAATTTCTGATAGTGTAGCCGTATCAATTTCAACGAAAAGATTTGTAGGTCAGGAGGTACAATCTGGGGAGGGATACGATAATGAAAGCACTCTCTGCTTTTTTACGACCGGGGTTTGCGCTCTGCCTGTTTTTATCACAATTCACCAGCCTGCGCGCCTCTTTCTTTTCTGAAAGCCCGTTCCTGATTGTGCTGGGCATAATCATCTTCCTGGCGGGTGTGGCTTTAATCTTTGCTGCTTCTGGTCATTTGAGACGGTCAAAAAGCGAAGGGAAAATTGCCTCAACCGGACCATATCACTATATCAGGCATCCCATTTATGTCAGTGTGTATTTGATTTGCGCAGGTATGGGATTGCTCTTCTTTGTTTGGGCGTGGTTCCTGGTGATGCTGGTTTTTGCTCCCTTGTGGTGGCTGGAAGCAAGGGGGGAAGAAAAACAGATGCAGGCAAAATTCGGTCAAGAATATACCGCTTATCAGAAGCAGACAAAGATGTTTATTCCCGGGATAATCTAAAAAAATAAGATCACTCCTCAAATGCAAGGGAGATTAACACCACCAAGATGATTCCTTTTCGCCCAACGATTTGCCCGATCTGCTCGACACTCGCAGATGAAGAATACGCCCGCCAGAAATACGGCGCAGATGACGGCAATACCTGTCTGCCCGCCGCCGCCGATAAACTCACCATGGTGCGCGACTTTCAACCATACAGCAGCCGCAAATTGCAGCTTCGCCAGTGCCCGGAATGCGCCAACTATTACCTCTACCGCTCTGATTACGAATACCTGGTGAATGGCAGTGAGGATGAAGAATTTCTCACCCGCCTTTCAGCAGATCAGGCTGCCGAATACCTGAATCGTCCCTAAAAGAAAATACCATGCCAGATACCCTCTCCCACCTCCCCGAACCCAAACGCGCCCTGCTCAACCAGCTTGTTGCCCGCCTAAGCCCCATCCGCGGATTGAGCGCCATCGTGTTGGGTGGATCGTACGCATCCGGCACCCATCATGCCGCCTCCGATCTCGACATCGGTTTGTACTACAACGAAGCCTCCCCCTTCTCCCTCGAAGAGATTCGCGCGGTGGTGGATGAGATTTCGGTAGAAGGTCCTGTCTCGGTCACCGGCTTCTATGGCTGGGGAGCCTGGGTCAACGGTGGTGCGTGGATTCACACCGCATACGGCAAGGTGGATTTCATTTACCGAAACATCGATCAGGTTCGGCGCACCATCGCCGAAGCGCAGCAGGGCATCACCCACCACGATTACGACCAGCAGCCCGCCTACGGATTCTACAGTGTCATGTACCTCGCCGAAACGCAGATCTGCATCCCCCTGTTCGACCCCGCCGGGATGATCGCGGAGCTCAAACGCAGCGTGCAGATATACCCGCCTGAACTCAAGCGCAAGGTTACCGCCGATTCACTCTGGTCAGCGGAGTTCACCCTGCTGCACGCCCGCGGTTTCGCCGCGCAGGGTGATGTGTATAACACCTCCGGCTGCCTCACCCGCGCCGCCGCCAACCTGACCCAGACGCTCTTTGCCCTCAATGAAACCTACTTTCTGCGTGATAAACAGGTGATGCAAACCCTCGCCCGCTTCCCCAACCTCCCTGCGGGGTATGTGGAACAGGTCAACCGCATCCTCGCCCACACCGGGAGCACCCCGCAACAATTGATGGATTCCGTCTCAGCGATGTACACTGTCTGGCAAAGAGTAGTCGATCTGGCGGGAGATTATCATCCCCAGTTCATCCTCTGAATAAGGATACTCCCGTTCCTGTTGGGTTGTTCTTCCACTAAATCGCTTATAAATAACCGGTTGAAAAAAACAGCCTGGCGGCACAATTTATTTCACCAGGCTGTTTCAGAGAACCGATATATTTTTTTAGCAAATTAGTTTGTAATGGAATCCCGCGTGCCTGCCTTCCACATGTCCCGGTATGCCACCCAGGCGACCACCAGATATGCGATTGTCTTTGGGATCATCAACATCCCAATCAGCGGAACCTGCTGAACGAACAGGATGACCGGCAGATAAAAAGCAAAGGAAAGGAAGATCATCCAGCCGATTGTTTTAAAAGTCCGGTCTTTTGCCGGGTAGCCACTGCTCAGAAAGAGAAGAATCACCCCGACCCCCTGGATCATCAACGGGATGTTGCGCACCAGGCTCATTGGTTGCGGGGGTACGACGGCGCCCCAGTCATTCCCGGGTAGCGCCAGAAAGAGCAGCCTCACCAAGCCCATTGCCAGCAGAAAACCGCTGAAAACCGTATTCGGTTTCTGAAAGCGCTTCTGCCATACCAGCACCATGATCATGTAAAAGAAAGTTACCGTGAACGAGGTCGAAAGCCCTCCCAGCCCGGCAAGGCTCATCGGGGAGCCAAATACATTCACCTGAGTTTCCAGACCTCCCAGCATGTACGCTACTACTCTGAAGCCCACATGCCCGGTATCTCCCACGGCAAGCAGAACGAACGCCATGCGAATCAATTTGGCAACAGAAAGGTCCTTCTCTGCAACCTGCCCGATATTGCGCGTCATGAAAGCTACCAGTGTCCATACGACTACCAGGTAGAGGATATTAAAGGTTGATTCAAGAATGATGGTTAATTGCGGGCTCATGAATTGGTGACTCCTTCAAGGAACAAATGGGTTAATTCTGTTGCCAGGCTGGTGTTGTCCATCCCGGGTTCAACAGTTCGGTTGATAAAGTTATTAATGACTCCCAGGAACATCAGCGTCAGCATCTCGGCATTCTTACCGCGCAGTTCACCGCTCTCCAGCCCCGCTTGCATAATCGCGAGCAGAGGGTTGAAAAGCGAACCACGGAACGCCTCACGGATTGCCTGCTGGTTTTCCGGTTTTTGAATGTGTTCACGGTCATGCAGGAGCACGGTGTACTGTGTCTGGAAATTATCCAGTACGGCAACCGCCATCGCCACCAGGTGTTCCCGGGTGCTCCCCGGCTGTTGCAAAATGTTGTGGAAAACCTGCAACCGGTGTTGCAGAACGGTCACAAACAGGTCTTCTTTATCGTGAAAGTGATAGTACAGCGTGGGCTTGGTCAGGTTGCAGCGGGCGCAGATTTCATCTACCGTTACACCCTTGTACCCCTTCTGCTGGAAGAGCTCCCATGCAGTAGCCAGAATTCTATCTACGCTTTCATGTTCGAATTTCGGTTTGTTTCCCATAATTTACTCTATATACTAATTAGTATATAATATACTATATGGTATATTAATTCGTCAATCCCCGGAAAAACACCACACCTTCAAACAGGCGATCCAGTTTACGGTACAATAAAACTCCTCAGCAACCCAAAACAAGGAGTCTGATTATGAATTTAAACCTCGATCAATTGCGCCTGAATAGCGCAACCAAACAGAAAAAAGGATTGCATTTTATTCTGGCATCCGTCTTTCTCTGGATCGCTATTCTGGTGGTCCATTCCACCGGTCTGCACATCCTCACCAAAAACCTGCTCACCTTTTGTTTCACCGCCCCCCTCGTCCCCCTGGCGTTCCTGATTTCGAAAATCATCAAGGTGGATTTTACAAACAAAGACAATCCTCTCACCAACCTGGGCATCTTATTTTCTGTCAACCAGATGCTGTACCTCCTCATCGCCATGTGGATCTACAACGCGGTTCCCGAAAAAATGGTGATGGTGCTGGCGATGATCTTCGGAGCCCATCTCTTCCCCTACGGATGGCTTTACAAATCTACAACCTACATGGTCTTATCCGGGCTCATTCCCATCGCTGCGCTCATCGTGGGGCTGAATTTCTCTCCCCAGATTGTCGCGGGGATGATGATCGGGGTCGAGATCATATTCAGCCTGTTGTTGGTTTTCGAAGTCAAAAAATTGCCTGCCGCGGGTGATTAATCACATCAGAATAAGGGGTGATAAATGTACACAATCCAGTGGATCATCTTCATTATGGGAACCATTGCGGTGGTTTGGGTATCCCGATCTTCTTTCCAGCGTATCCCGAACCACGGTTTTTACCGGTTTTTCGCCTGGGAAATCATCCTGATCCTGTTCGCCATCAACATGCGCTATTGGTTCTATAGCCCCTTGAGTCCCATGCAACTGGTCGCCTGGTCATTGCTCATCATCTCGTTGATTCTCATCTTCCAGGGGGTGCGGATGTTCCAGCAGCGGGGCAAGATCGACCAAGACCGGGCGGATACCTCCCTCATCGGCATCGAAAAGACTACCGAACTGGTCACCACCGGCATCTACCGCTACATCCGCCACCCGTTTTACAGCTCATTATTGTTCCTCGCCTGGGGGATCTGCTTCAAGCAGGTCACCTGGCTCACCTTGATCCTCGCAACCGCCGCCACCCTCTTTCTCATCCTCACGGCAAAGGTGGAAGAGGATGAGAATATCGCCTACTTCGGAGAACCGTACCGGGTGTATATGCAAAGCACGAAAATGTTTATTCCATTCGTGCTCTGATTTTGACCAGAAGATGTTTCCCTCCTCCAGCCACCCTGCATCTGGGGGGATAATAGGGGGGCAACCGGCTGGCGCATGTCCCTCGATAAGCTGCAACGCCTGTTGGAATCTTTGTAGGGTGGAGCAGGCTCCACCTGTTAATCTGTAGGATGGGGTCCACCCCACCTGATTAATATTGGCGTGCCAGGGCACACCCTACAAAATACCCACTAAAATTAACCATGCCTGATTACCGTCGCTATTATGTCCCCGGAGGAACCTTCTTCCTGACGATCGTCACCTGGCATCGCCAGAGAATCTTTTCCAATCCCCAGCACGCCGCTCTCCTTGGAGAGGTCTGGCGGTATGTCGAGGGCAAATACCCTTTCGCAACCGATGCCATTTGCCTGTTACCAGATCATATTCATTGCCTGACCACCCTCCTAGATGGAGATGATAATTATCCATCCAAAATCCAGATGATCAAAAGCCTGTTCACCAAACGTTACCTGTCGTTACATCCCAATCGGATGGTTACGAATGAAACCCACGCCAACCGAAGGGAAGCACATGTCTGGCAGCGCCGCTACTGGGAGCATACCATCCGCGACCAGGCGGATTACGATGCCCATTTGGATTACATCCATTTCAACCCGGTAAAACATGGGTATGTGACCCGCGCGATGGATTGGCAATGGTCCTCCATTGCCAGATATGTCCGGGATGGTGTTTATGATCAGGATTGGGGAGATGCAGAGCCCGAAAGAATTAAATCCATCCGGGGTGGTGAATGAGTATTCGTAGGGTGGAGCCTGCTCCACCATTTGATCTTTGGTGTGCCAGGGCACACCCAACCTCCTTCGCAGGGTGGAGCCTGCTCCACCTGTTGATCTTTGGTGCGCCCTGGCTCACCTTTCAGTATTCGTAGGGTGGAGCACGCTTCACCTGAAAATTCTTACATATCAAGATTTTACTAAACAACAAAGTTGCCAGTTTTAGGTATTTGGTGATAATAATATTTAACAAAATATTAGATTGAGGGGTTATGCCAGAAGTTATTATTTCTTATCGTGAGATGTGTGATCGCGAGGGTGTTGGTAGCCTGCAACGAGGAATGAATTTTCGTCTTAGTTCCAACTATTCCGTAATTTTAATGTCCGTTAGAGAAGGCGCACCATATTTTGATACCCTAGAAGATGAAGGAACAAAAATAATTTATGAGGGGCATGATGTGCCACGTTCTGAGCATCCAAATCCAAAACAAGTGGACCAAAAAATGTACACAACAACTGGTAATCTTACTCAGAATGGAAAATTCTTCAATGCGGCAGAGAATTTCAAAAATAATCTGCTACCTCCAGAACGAGTTAGAGTATATGAAAAATTAAAAATTGGTATCTGGTCTTATAACGGTATTTTTCACCTTGTGGATACATGGGTGGAGAATAGTAACAACCGAAAAGTATTTAAATTTAAACTATCAGCTGTGGAAGGTGAAGAAGATTTTAACCTGCCCATTCCAGAGGACATTGAATATAGAAGAATTATTCCATCAGAAGTTAAAATAGCGGTTTGGAAAAGAGATAGGGGAAAATGTGTGAAATGTGGTTCCAAAGAAGATTTACATTTCGACCATATTATTCCATATTCCCTCGGTGGTTCCTCAACGGATGAAAATAATATTCAATTACTCTGTGGGAGACACAATCTAGAAAAGAGCAACAAAATTGAATAAGTGGTCTATTCAAAAACTAGCCGAGTGGATGTAGAGAAACCTAGATCACAAATTCTTTGCTCTATTTTCTGTATTTATCTGTTTTTTCATAAATCTTGGAGTAATTTTGCATAAAGTTAATAATATATGTTTTTAGGTTAAATGTTAATTAAAGAAAAAGATTATTGAAATAATACCAATGGCAAATGTAAATGACCAGCAAAGAATTGTAAATGCGAACGAATTTCCCTGTCCTTGCGGTAGCGGAAAGGCAATTATTGATTGCTGTATTACTGCAAGAGTGAACACAACGCCTCCTGCTCCAAAGTCTGGTTACTCAAATCCAAAGTGTTATGCACGTCAGCTAAATGATTGCAGCCATAGTATGTCAAAAGAACATTTTGTTAGTGAAGCTGTGTTGAATTTGATTCGGCTAGAAAATAAGCAACTGAAGATATCTGGGCCGGTTTGGCTTGATAGAAATGAAGAAAGACGAATTTCAATTGAGTCAATTTCTTCAAAAATTTTATGCAAAAGGCACAACCAAGCGCTTAGTGGGCTTGATATTATCGGGATGAAGTTTTTTAGGTTTCTCCTACAAGAAAATTATTCAGAAGAATACTTGATGATAAATGGGGATGAAGTTGAAAGGTGGATGCTTAAGTTATTATGTGGCCAAATATCATCTGGTTGGAGTTCAAGTGAATATAGGAATTGGCAACCACCCAAGGAATGGCTAGAAATTTTATTTGGTTTAGGCAATATCCAAAAATGTGAAGGTCTTTATTTATTTAAGGGAAAAGATATAAAAACAGACTACCATCAAATTGGTGCCTGGCTAGTTGGCGATGGATCCCAAGACGTAAAATTTAATGGGGTATATTTTCTAATTGGTGGTTTTCAATTTCTCTTCTTAATATCTTCACCAAATAACGATTTTCTCGAAAGGATTCTTAAGGCTGGTTGGCAACTGCATTATCGTCCTGAATGTATCATTATTGTAAACGGAAATACACAGCGGGAGATACATTTTGGTTTACCACCGCGAAGCGGTTACTATGTGATGAAAGTAGGTCCAACTAGTTAAACATAATTAGCCCACTCAATTAGGGTAAACAAACAGTACCTGTTACAAATGACAGGTTTTCTTACACCTCCCATTTTCATATACTTATTTGAATCAATAAACCATTTTCACCCTGGGGAATTGTATCCTTTTGTTTAAAGGCACCTTTTTTCAAGTATTTGTATCTGTTTTTCTACCTTACCCACCCACGTAATACTTCACCCCAATTCCCCCGTTCTCCAGGTCCACCACCCGGGCAGGCTTCACCCGCATGTGCCCCGCCAGTATGGCATCCGCGCACAAAATGCCGTAATGCCATCCGCTGAAATCTCCGCGTAAAATATCCCCCAGCCGCGTGTACAGGTTGCGCAGATCTGTGGTGGGGCTGACCCGCACCCCGTAGGGCGGATTACTCACCAGCCAGCCCGCGTCCGCGGGCGCTTCTACCGCCGAGAAAGCCTGCTGCGTGAAAAGGATCCCCCCACTCACCCCGGCACGTTCCGCGTTGGCGCGCGCGATCTCGATCGCCCCGGCATCCCGGTCTGAGCCAAAAATGTTGAGCGGAGCTTTCACTTCATCTGCGCGCGCTTTATCGAGGATCACCCCGTAATTTTTCTTGCTGAAATTCGCCCAGCCCATGAAGGCGAAACGCCGGTTTCTGCCCGGGGCAATGTTGCGTGCGATCATCGCCGCTTCGATGGCGATGGTACCCGACCCGCAGAACGGGTCCAGCAGCGGATACTCCGGCTGCCAGCCAGCCAGCATCACCAGCCCGGCTGCCAGCGTCTCGCGCAGGGGGGCTTTCGCCGTTTGCAGGCGGTATCCCCTGCGGTGCAGCAGCTCTCCCGAGGTATCCAGGCTCAACGTCACATGGTCGTTCACAATCCGCGCCACAATCATCTGCGCCTTGTCCGCCCGTTCATCGGTTGCCTTCACCAGGGCAGATGGCTTCCCCAGCTTCTGGCTGATGGCCGCTGCCACTTCGCGTGCCACCGCCGCCGAGTGGTACAGGCGGCTCTTGCGGCAGGTCACATGCAGGGTCAGATCGCTGCCCAGTCTGATAAATTGCTCCCACGGCAGGCGCGCGGTCTTCTTGCGGAAGTCGGCGAAGCCGATGCTGTCAAACTCACCCGCGCGCACGATCACCCGGCTTGCGCAGCGCAAATGCAGATTCGCCTGGTAGATCTGCTCCAGCGATGCCTCAAACGCCACCCCGCCCGAATCCTCGCCGCCCTCGGTGCCGGTCGAACCTTCCCCGCTCTGCAGGGGAATTCCCAACCGGGTCAGTTCCCCGCTCACGATCTCCTCCAGCCCCGGGGTGCAGATGGCGTATGCCTGATAGGTCATGGCTTCTCCCTGTGCGGATATTTTTTGTTTTTGGTACTTCCATCCCGCCCGCCAGCGCGGGAAGGCAGTTTTCGCGGGGATGCCCCGCCGACGGATTTTCCGCCTGGCTCTGTGATCATCTTCTTCTGCTTCTCCTTGCGCACCGGGTCCCGCTCCACGAACAGCGGCTCCAGTGTGAAGGGATCCAGCCCGGTGTAATACATCAGGCTCGAATAAGTGGATGGTGTCGGCGTGAAGATCTGCACCTGCTCGGGGGTGATGTGCAGCTCGCGGCTCACGAAGCGCTTGAGCTCCTGCATCTCCTTCTCCCCGCAGCCGGGGTGTGCCGCGATCAGGTAATACGTGAGGAACTGCTTCTTGCCGCTTTCACGTGAAAGGTCATCGAATTTCTGCTTGAACTTCACCAGCGCGTCTGTGCCCGGTTTGCCCATCTTCGCCAGCACGACGGGGCTGGTATGCTCGGGCGCCACCTTCATCTGCCCCGAAACATGGTGCCCCACCACCTCGCGCAGGTATTCCTGCCCGTGGGCGGTATCGGTGAGGATCAGATCGTAGCGGATGCCCGAAGCCACAAAGGCTTTCTTCACCCCCGGAATCTTGCGGATGCGCTTCAGCAGCTCGGTTTGCGGCTGGTGGGTTGGTTTGAGCGCCTTGCAGGTGATGGGGAAAACGCAGCGCTTGTCTTCGCACACGCCCGAGGTCAGCTTTTTGCGGCATTCGAATCCGTACATATTGGCGGTCGGTCCGCCCACATCCTGGATGATACCCTTGAAGCCGGGCAGCCGGGTGAGCCTTTCCGCTTCGGCGAGGATGGATTCCTCACTCCGCCAGCGCACCGTCCGACCCTCGTGCACCGCGATCGCGCAGAAGTTGCATTCACCGTAACAGCCGCGGTGGGTGCTGATCGAAAAGCCCACCGTATCCTGCAGCCTCACCGCGCCCATCTGTTCATAGTAGGGGTGATGCTGCCGCTGGTAGGGCAGGTCGTAGATGTCATCCAGTTCCGTCTGGGTGCCAAATTGCGCGGGCGGATTCTGCACCAGCAGCCGGTCTGCGTGCGCCTGCACCAGCCCGTGCGCGGTGATGGGATCCATGTTGCGGTAGAAGCTGTGGAACATGCGGATGAACGCCAGCTTGTCGGCGCTCACCTCCTCGTAGGAGGGCAGCATCTCATACCCGGCGGGCGCCTCGCGGCTGATATAACATACCCCGCGAGTGGCGGCTGGGTCGCCGCCGGTGCGCAGCGCCTCAGCCAGCGCCAGAATGGTCTGCTCACCCATGCCGTACACCAGGTAATCTGCCTTGGCGTCGAATAAAATTGAGCGCCGCACAGAATCGGACCAGAAGTCATAATGTGCCACCCGCCGCAGCGAGGCTTCGATGCCCCCCAGCACGAGCGGAGCGGTGTTCTTGTATGCCCGGCGGATCAGGTTACTGTAAGCGATCACCGCGCGGTCGGGGCGGCGGGTGTTCTGCCCGCCGGGAGTGTAATCGTCGCTCTTGCGTTTCTTCTTTAGCGCGGTGTAGTTCGCCACCATCGAGTCCACGCTCCCGCCGGAGATCCCCCAGAACAGGCGCGGTTCACCCAGACGGGTGATATCCGCCGTGGAGGTGATCTCGGGCTGGGCGATGATTCCCACCCGGTAACCGGCGCGCTCGAGCACCCGTCCGATCACGGCGGTGCCGATGAACGGGCTGTCGATGTAGCTGTCGCCGCTGACAAGGATCACGTCGAGCGCGTCCCAGCCGCGTTCGCGCATCTCCGCGGAGGTGGTGGGCAGGAAGTCAGTACTCATAAATTGATTGTAACAGATGGGGGCATGGGCGGTGTGGGGATGTGCGGGGTCATCCTTGCTGGGTTGAATCATCCCCTTTCCCTTCGTCTAAGCAACCTGCGGGCATGTGGGTAAGATGAGCAACACTATGATCATTACCCACCGCGTATAATGAAGAAACGGGCATATGGTTGGAAGAAACAACGTTTCCTCCACCCATAAAAATATACTTCGCCCGGGCAAAAAACCACATTTGAGCTTGTTCACCAACTGCCCGGGCGTCCAACTACCATTCCACCTGCCTCTCGTTTGCAATGCAAGAAACAGGTATATTGATCAGATAAGCAGTACTTTGGTTATTGCCCACTGGGTCTGAGCCTATTGTAGAAACGGGCATATTGGTGGATGAACCATCCCCCCGCTCTCGATTTTACATAGCTAGAAACGGGCATGTGGGTGGAAGGGACGCAGTCCCTTCCACCCACTAGTTTATAATTCGCCCGGGCAAATTGCCACGTTTGAGCTAGTTCACAAACTGCCCGGGCGCCCAACTAACCTTCCCCTTGACAATATAAGACAATACATATATTATATGCTATAGCACATATAGGAGAAAGCATATATGTCCCTCGAATACGCCATCCTCGGCTTCCTCAGCTACCACCCCTTCAGCGGATACGAACTCAAACGCATCTTCGATGATTCCGTCAAACACTTCTGGAGCGCAGACCAGAGCCAGATCTACCGCACCCTGGCAAAGCTAACCGAACGCGGACTGACCGAAATCGAAGTGGTCGAACAAACCGACCGCCCCGATCGCAAACTCTACCACATCACCACATCTGGCAGAAAGGAACTGCACAACTGGCTAGCAGGTCCCTTCCCCATGGAACCCAACCGCAGCGGACCTCTCGTGCAGGTTTTCTTCATGGGCAAATTAAGCAACGAAGAGGCGCTCCGCAAACTCGAAGAAGCGGCACACATCTTCCGCAGTGTATTGCAGCTTTATGAAGCGGTTCCCGCCAGTACGGAATACATGACACAGGTGGTCGGATCCCCGCGCGAGGCGTATTACTGGTATTCCACCCTTGAAATGGGGATATTAACCATGAAAGCCCAGCTCACCTGGGCGGAAAAAATGATCGCCGACCTCAAGAACAACCGGGTCCCGGCAGAATAAAGCTAGAAAGGCATAATTATGAAAGCAACCACATCCACCCGTCAGCGTGTGCGCAAGACTCTCCTCCTGGTGATGTTTCTGTTATTCCCCATCATCATGAATTATTTCTCCCCTTATGTCATCATCGATGGCGCATCACAGGGCATTGTCAACGGCAGTATGATCGTCTTCGGGCTGATGTTCCTCTCCGCTCTCTTTGTGGGCAGATTGTGGTGCGGATGGCTCTGCCCGGCGGGTGCCCTGCAGGAGTTGGTCATTCCCATCAATTCCCGTCCGGTCAATGGCAGGCGCATCGATTGGATCAAGTGGCTGATCTGGGGCGTGTGGATCGCTGTCATCATCTGGATGGCGGTCATGGCAGGCGGCTACAAAGCGGTGAATTTCTTCCTCGATACCGAGAAAGGTATTTCAGTGGCGGGTTCTCCCGATCGCCCGATCCTGTTCGCCTACATCATCTACTATTTTGTCATCGCGGTGATGATGCTGCCCGCCCTGTTGGGTGGAAGACGGGCTGCCTGCCATACCCTGTGCTGGATGGCGCCCTTCATGATCCTCGGGCGCAAGCTGCGTAACCTGTTTGCCTATCCCTCTCTGCGCCTGGCTGCGGATTCATCTGCCTGTACAAAATGCAAAACCTGCACGGGCAACTGTCCGATGAGCCTGCCTGTCGATGAGATGGTCGCTGCAGAAAAGATGGAGCACACCGAATGCATCTTATGCGGCACGTGTATAGATGGCTGCCCCTCGAAAGCCATCCGCTACCGTTTCGCCGCGGGTAAATAAAAATAACAGGTGGAGGTCTAACCTCCACCTGTTATTCTGTTTCAGCAAGTACGCCGTTTTCTTCTTTCTCCGTTTTCTTCGCGTGGATGGTGAGCAGGTGTGCGCTCACCCCGACCGCGACCACCCCCAGCATCAGCCTCACCCAGTCATTCTTCACGGCAAAGTATCCTGAAGCGCCGATGGTCGCCCACAGCAGCAGGATGGTGATCAGCCGGTTGCGCAGTGGAATCCCCCTGCCTTCGCGGTAATCGCGGATCATCCCGCCTAGGATGCGGTGATGAATCAACCAGTTGTAAAATTTTTCCGAGCTGCGCGTATAGCAGGCTGCCGCTAATAGCAGGAAAACCGTGGTGGGCATGAGTGGCAGGAAAATCCCGATCACCCCGAGCATTACGAACACGGTTCCGGCAGTTAGAAGAAGTTTTCTTTTGATATCTGTCATTAAAAATACTCTGGAGCCCCATTATAACAGGCTGGAGTCTATACCTTGATATTTGTATAATAGTCCGGTTCCCTGCCACACTGAATACAGATGTACTCATACCCGTGTATAATGAAACCCAGAGAGGCTTTATATGCTGCAACCCTTCCTCATTGCCATGCTTTTGGCGACCCTGATCCTGCTGACGGTAACCCGTCTGGCTACCGAACGGCTGGTTCGCCAGCACCACGGGCAGAAAGTGGATTTCTTCCGGGCGAATCCCATTCAACCGGGTGATATCGTCTTCCTCGGCGATTCCCTCAACGATGGCTGTCGCTGGCATGAGGTTTTTCCCGACCTCCCGGTGAAGAATCGCGGTATCAACGCCGATACCACCGAAGGTGTGCTCCGTCGTCTGCCCGAAATTCTCGAAGGCAAACCGGCTGCCATTTTCCTTCTGATCGGTACCAACGATTTGCCCTGGTATGAATACCATAGCGATGAAGAAATCCTCACCAACTACCGCGGTATCCTCGAAAAGTGCCGGGTCATGTCACCCGAAACCAGAGTCTTTGTACAGTCCATTCTGCCCCGTGAAGCGCCCTACACCAAACGAATCATGAAACTCAATAAACGCTTACAGGAAATGGCAGATGAATTTGGCATGACATATATAGATCTCTTCCCGGCTTTCCTGGGTCCGCATGGTGGGTTGAACAGGGAGATCACCAACGATTCCCTGCATCTGCTGGCAGAAGGATACAAAATCTGGAAAGCGCATCTCGAACCGCATATCTCGCAATTGAAAAAATCCTGATTTTCCCCAAAATATTCACGCCCAATTTACGCCTCCCGGTACAACTTCTTGCGGTTCGGGGGGTTATTGTTTACATCAACATTGGTCATGGAATTGCATCAGGCATATGACCAAAGAAAGCCATCAGGCACAAAGATTTTTCTATCTTTAGAGGGATGGAGAAAATGACCCAAACGGTTATCATCGCTCTATTCAAAACTGATGGATGTAAAACAGGCAGGTGTTAATGATTTCTGAAAAAGCTCTTTACTGGTTGTCCCGCCCCGTGGTGAGCACCTATACCGGTACCATGTTGCAGATGGATGTGCACAAACATCGTGAACTTCCCGCTGGCGCAAAAATCATCGCAGCCAACCATCCCAGCACCACAGATCCATTTTTTGTGGCAGCCATGGTGAAGTTTCAATCCTTCATTTTGATTAATGATCTCCTCTTCCAGGTGCCCGTATTGGGTGAGTACCTGCGCCGATCCGGTCACATCCCGGTGAAAGCCGGTCAGGGGAAGGCAGCCATCGATACCGCGCTGAAGTATCTGCGCGACGGGCATACCGTGATGATCTTCCCCGAGGGTGATCTGAGCCCCGAAGATGGCGGTTTCCTCCGTTCAAGAACGGGCGTTGCCCGCCTGGCGCTGGAAAGCGGCGCGCCGGTAATACCGGTGGGAATCCATCTCGAGCGCGAACGCATCCACACCTACCGCAGTGTCGTACGGGGACGGGTGGAATACGGGCGCTGGTATCTGCGCGGACCATACCACATGACCGTGGGCGCTCCTCTGCGCTTCAAGGGCGATATGGAAGACCGTACCCTCGTCCGCACCGTGGCCGATTATGTGATGAACCAGATCATCAAACTGGCGCGCGAAAGCCGCCAGCGTTTCGATCAGGCTCCCGGAGCTTTCTCTGGCGCGTACGATCCGTTGATGTAATTGGAAATGAAATTTGCTTTTATTAACCTCCCGACCCGGGAGGTTTTTTTGTGGTCGTTGTCCTCAATTCACAACCGGACCCGCCTTGCCGTATAATGGAAATGGAAAACTTCCTTACCGGTACAGAGATGAAAACAATTACAACCGAACGATATCCCATCAAAATGTGGCTGGATGAGATCGATGCCGAAGCGCTCCGCCAGGCAAAGAATCTCGCCAATCTCCCCTTTGTGTTTAAATGGATCGCCCTCATGCCCGATAGTCATGTGGGTTTTGGCATGCCCATCGGCGGGGTGCTCGCCACGCGCGAAGTCATCATTCCCAATTGCGTGGGCGTGGATATCGGCTGTGGCATGGCAGCGGTCAAAACGGATATTTCCGGGCTGGATACCGGTCAGATCAAAATGGTCCTCTCGCTCGTCCGCCAATGGATACCCGTGGGCTTCACCCATCAACACTCCGACCAGCCCTGGGAAGGCTTCAACCGCGCGCCGGATATCCCCATCATTCAAGAGCAGCTTGCCAGTGCGCGCCGGCAGCTTGGCACACTCGGCGGCGGCAATCATTTCCTCGAAATCCAGCGGGGGGATGACGGCAGCATCTGGCTGATGGTGCACTCGGGCAGCCGTAATTTCGGGTTGCAAACCGCCAGCACCTACCACAAGAAAGCGGTCGCCCTCAGCGGCAAATGGGCGGCGGATCTCCCCGATAAGGATCTTTCCTTCCTCCCGGTGGATTCAAAGGAAGGGCGCGATTACTTCGCCGCGATGAACTTCTGCCTGCAGTTTGCCGCCGCCAACCGCGCGTTAATGATGCAGCGCTTCACTGAAGCATTGTTCACGGTCGTACCGGGCAGGGTGATGGATGAGATCAATATCCATCACAACTACGCCGCTTTCGAAACCCATTTCGGGCGCGAAGTGCTGGTTCACCGCAAGGGTGCCACCCGGGCGGATGCCGGGTTGCTGGGGATCATCCCCGGCTCGATGGGGACAGCCAGTTACATCACCCAGGGTTTGGGCAACCCCGATAGTTTCATGTCCTGTTCGCATGGTGCCGGTCGTAGGCTCGGACGCAAGCAGGCGATCCGCACCCTGAACCTGGAGGCGGAACGCCGGAAATTGGAGGGTATTGTCCATGGGGTTCGCGCAGCCCGCGACCTCGAAGAAGCCCCCGGTGCGTATAAGGATATCGATTTAGTCATGGATAACCAGAAAGACCTGACGAAGATTCTCGTCAGGCTGCGGCCTCTCGGTGTGGTAAAGGGATAGCCCTACCCCAGCAGTTTGAAGCTCGTCTCAGCAAAGAAGAAATCAGCCCCCCATACAGTCAGCAGTGCCACCAGCATGCCCAGTAAAAAGCTGAGCAATGTGCCGATCAGGATATATTCCACGTTCTTCTGGTCGTCGGTGCGCGAGATCTCGCCAAAGCGGAAGAGGGTTTTTGCGGTGATGAGGAAACCCACTCCCACCGGCGCGTTGATCAGGAAGAGCAGCAGAATGATCGACCGCTCCAGGCTGCCGATGGTCTTGCCCCCATCCGTGAAGCCGCGCATCTGGCTGGTGGGATAGCGTTGCAAAATAACCCCGATCAATATCCCCACCGGAAAAGCAGAAACACTCCATCCAGCCAGCAATAGCACCACCCCGTAGAATCCCATCCCAAACAGTGGTACCCAATAGCTGTTTACCGGTTGGATGAGCACCGCGAAAATCAGCGCGAGAACAATCCAGACCGCTTCCGCCCATAGCTGGCTGATCGATCTTTCTTTCCGCGCGCCGTGCAGCATCAACAATTCAACCAATCCGCCAACCGCCGTCGCCAGCGGAAGCCGGTAATCTGTCCACGCACCCGAAATCAGCCACGCGATCAACGCGGGGGTGATAAGGCTCAGCAGCACCCGGGTCCCGTCTCTCCCCACGAACCATTTTCGCGGCAGCCAGTAGCGCGTTACCAGATGCGCAAAGTAGATGCAGACCCAGGTAAGCAGGAATAGTTCGTTCATGTTTTCCGCCCTTGTAATAAGGATACGAATAAATATCCTAAAAATACAGGGATATAATAATATATCCTAAATAAGTTCTCTCTCAAAATAATCCAGAATATCCTGAATCACCGGCCAGCCAGCCCGTTCCAGCGCGTAGCGAGTCACCCGCGCGTTTGCCTGTTTCGTCCGGTTGCCCTCCCCGAACGTTGGATCCAGTACCCGCAGCACGGCTTCAGCCTGTTTCGCCGTCCAGCGCTCCACCAGGTAATCCACCGCGTGCAGCATCGGTTGGATGGCGCGCGCAAACCCCTGCCACTCGCCCAGTTTCGGGCTGAGTGTCAGCGCCAGGTTCGCCCCGCCGCGCTTCGGCATCGCGTCCAGCCCCTGCCCCGAGAGAATGTAAGCCTCCCCATCAAACACCACCGCCTCGGGCATCTCTCCCACTCCGATGCAGATGCGCGTATCAATCCCTTCCTTATTAAAATGCACGCGCAACTGCCCGCGTAATAACAGGCACACCCGCAGCGACATACCCGGGCTGCGGAGAGGTAATTGCCAGCCATCCCCGCGGAATTGCTGCACCGCCAGCGGAAGCGCATCGCCCAGGCTGGGGCTTTGCTGCAGCCGTTCGATTGCGCTGGCGATCTCCTGCCGGATGGATTCACGCGTAGTCAGATCAAACCGCTGCGAGCGGATGATATCTCCGGTGAGTACCGCGCCTGTGTTCTCCTGCATGGGATCTTCCTTCTGCGTTAAATTATAGCATCGCCAGAATTGCAAATCCTGTGTGATCCATATAAAAGCTTAAAAACTCCCCGTTTATTTCCGCGAATTGCCAAAAATCCATATAATTAACACTATCCACACCCCCTACAGGAGGAAGACATTATGCGCCCGGATTGGGATTCCTACTTCATGAAAATTGCCCAGGCGGTTTCCGAACGCTCCACCTGCGACCGCGCCATGGTGGGTTGCGTGCTGGTCCTCGAAAAACGCATCCTCACCACCGGTTTCAACGGCTCGCCCTCCGGGCAGCCGCATTGTGATGAAGATGGTCACCTCATGGTCGATGGGCACTGCGTGCGCACCATCCACGCCGAAACGAATGCCATCATCCAGGCTGCCCTGCACGGCGTCTCCACCCGCGGATGCACCTGCTATGTCACCCACTTCCCCTGCATCAACTGCGCCAAGGTGCTCGTCAACGCGGGCATCGTCCGCCTCGTGTACGATGTGGATTACCGTAAAGATCCCATCGCCCAGGGTTTTCTCACCTCGGCCAATGTGGAGATTGTGCAGAAAAAACTCAGCGAATAAACCGTAAATTTTGTAACTTTCCATGATCTCCTGCATCCAATATCTGACAACAAACAATGCAGGAGATATTATGGATTTCAATTTCAACGGACACGATCCTGAAAACACTCAGACCGCTTACGATGTGGTCATTGTCGGCGGCGGACCCGCCGGCGCGACCGCAGCCATTTACACATCGCGCGCGGGTCTTTCGACCCTGGTGATCGATAAGGGTCTCACCGCCGGCGCGCTGGGCATTACCGCCAAGATCGCCAATTACCCCGGCATTGTCGGCGAGATCAACGGCGC
>CAZYOF010000013.1:0-96057 GCA_964648485.1 uncultured Leptolinea sp. | reverse complement strand
TCAATAGCTTATCTATTTAATGTATCTAATTTTGTAAGGCTGGATATATTTCTGATTTTAATAACCTTGTTATGCATAGTGTTAATTGCAGAGAACAAATTCCTTGTATTAATACCAGTATTGTGTGGAATTGCAGCTTTAATCCACCAGGTTTTTATTTTTCTTTACTTTCCTACAATTGTTTTGATATTTTCTTACTCATTATTATCTCTAAAAATATCCTTTAAGAAAATATTTTCATTAATGGCTTCAATTATTCTAACTGCCGTAATAGGTATTTATATACAATTTTTCAGTCAGATTAATATCGATAGTCAGTCTTCTTTACAAAAAATAATTCATAGTAAATCTGAAAATATACCAATTTCAGGACCGATGTTATTTTTTGAATACTATGGCAGTTATGTTGACCATATTGAAAAAATGGTCCAACCAAAGATAGCTGAAATTCTTTGGATTGCGTTGATTGAAATAATATTATTGATTCCACTAATTATTTTATTTATTAACCTATGGATAAATCTACTACATCATGAAGAAAGAACTAACACCAAGATTGTCTTGTTGTTCATGGCAACCAACTTTATTTTTATGGTACCAATTTTTATTACAACTATTGATTATGGTAGATGGTTTGCATCAATAATTATTAGCCAATTCTTACTGATATCATATTTCCTCATGGTCAAACAAAAGGGTGTTATTAATTTATTTCTTGAAAAATCAAAAAAACCGAAATTGTTTTTATGGATATTCATAGCTTTCTACTTATCTGTATTGGGAAAATTCGAGGTGTACAATTTTTCTATCGCCAGAAGAATATATGCACAGTTATTATCATTTTTCACCTAGTGACAAAAATGTAAAACCTCAAAATATCAAGTAATGCTCATTCTAAAGGGCTATTTAACGAAATTATGCCAAATTATTTAAATACTTCCCCCCGCAGTATCAATTGGAGCGGATTAGCCAATCTGCTGATCGTGTATGTCATTTGGGGCAGCACTTACCTTGCCATCCGTATCGGCGTCAAGGAAGGCTCCGGCTTCCCGCCCTTCTTCCTCGCCGGAACACGTGTCACAGTTGCTGGGTTGATCCTGCTGGGTATCGCTCTGCTGCAGAAGCAGCGCACCCGCCTTACCTGGAAAGAAGCTGTTTTGTTAGCGATATCAGGCACCATGTTGTGGGTGGGCGGCAACGGGTTGGTATCTTTCGCCGAGCAGCATCTGCACTCAGGTATTGCCGCGCTGATCATCGGCGCCACCCCCATTTACGTCGCCATCATGGAATCGATCATCGACCGGCGCAGACCATCTGCCATGCTGGTCGGATCCCTATTGCTGGGTTTTGCCGGTGTCGGCTTGTTGACCGTGCCCGCTTTCCAGACCGGGGTACGCGCGGATGCCATATCGGTAATTGCCATCATTATCGGCAGTATGCTGTGGGGTGGCGGAAGCCTGCTGCAGAGCCGAAAACCTGTGCAGGTATCCCCTGAAGTCAGCGCCGGATTTCAGCACCTTTTTGGCGCGGTGGGATTACTGACTGTCGCCTTTATCAGCGGAGAGCCTTACCCTAAACCGATTACCGAAGCTTTCTTCGCCTGGGGGTATTTGGTGATCTTTGGTTCGGTGATCGCGTTTACCGCCTTTGTCCGGACCTTGCGCATGCTGCCCACAAACATCGCCATGACGTACGCCTACGTCAACCCCGTCATAGCTGTCATTCTCGGGGCACTGGTACTCTCGGAACCACTCACCGTATGGACATTGGGCGGAATGGTTCTGATTCTGCTGGGCGTGGCGGGCGTCTTCCGCGCGAGATACAAAAGAAAATAAAATACCATCTTCAATATTACAAATTGGTTCGGTCTGCTCAGGGTTTGGTACTTCCATTTGCTTAAATAGAACATTTATTCTATAATGTCGCCATGCAAAACACCCCACTCACCCGGCGCGAAATTACTGTCTTGCGGCTGCTGGCAAAGGGTTTGTCTGCCAAATTAATCGCGCAGAATATCCACGTCAAAACGCGCACCGTTCACTATTTCTTTGCAACCATTAAGAACAAATTGGGTGTCAACACCATGGAAGAGGTGATGTACATCGCGGGGAGGGACGATCTGCTGGGTGAATACCTGCCTGAAGATGAAATTTAAACCGTGATGACTTTCAGCCAATTTCGCAGCACAGACGGCTGGAAACCTACCAATTCCCACCATATTAAACCATCCAACTCCAACCACCAGCGCGCTTTTTGCACAATAAACCGATCACTCGATTTCAGATCTGTCAACGCCTGAATTACCACCGCTAACGCCAACCGGTAGTATGGATCGGCATTGTCCATTCCCTGGAAGTCCATATCAAATATATCGATGTCATTTTGCAGCATGGATGAGATTCTCCAAATTCCAGAAATTATTCACATGTTGATACTATTAGAATATTTGTTCTTATATATAAATACAAGCTGTCAAAACTGACAGGCTCGTTTATAATTCGTGTATGCCCAGAAAAAATTCCCCTCTTGTCATTGCCATCGCCGGTGGATCAGGCTCCGGTAAAACTACAGTTGCCCAGGTCATTCTTGATCGCGTTGGAAGAGACCGGATCGCTTACCTCCCCCATGATGCTTACTACAAAGATCTCAGCGCGCTACCTGCAAATCAGCGCGCTGAAATTAATTTTGACCACCCCAATTCCCTGGATTCCGACCTGCTGGTCGAGCATATTCAGCAATTAAAAAAGGGGATTGGTATTAACCTTCCGGTATATGATTTTAAAAATCATACCCGCACCAGCGAAGTTAAACATATTGCCCCGCAGCGGGTTATTTTAGTTGAGGGAATTTTGATCTACGTGGATAAGGCGCTGCGCGATTTGTTCGATATTAAGATCTTTGTCGATACGGATGCCGACATCCGCTTTATCCGCCGGCTTGAACGGGATATTACCGAACGTGGACGGACTACAGAGAGCGTGGTGCAGCAATACTTGAAGACAGTCCGCCCGATGCACCTGGATTTTGTTGAACCATCCAAAAGATATGCAGATGTCATCATCCCTGAGGGTGGTTTCAATGTGGTTGCCCTCGAGATGGTCACAACCCAAATACAGGATCTGCTCACTGGGGATAAATAATTGCAGAATAAACCTGAAGCCCGCAAGAAGTGGATACGCATCGCGGCGCTTGTTCCAGTAATCCTTTTCACTGTGCTGGTGATCATCTTCAGGGATGAAATGCGGAAACTGCAGGCATTGGGCTTGCCAGGCATCTTCCTTGTTTCCATCCTTGCCAATTCAACAGTGATCATTCCGGTACCTGGTGTGGTGTTGACAACGACCATGGCAACAGTCTACCCTCCGGTTTGGGTTGCGCTGGCTGCCGGCTCTGGTGCCACGCTGGGAGAACTAACCGGCTACCTGGCGGGTTTTTCGGGTCAGATAGTCATTGAAAACCGTAAGTATTACCAGCGGGTAGTGGAGTGGATGGGCAAGTATGGTGGATGGACAATTCTCTTTCTGGCATTCATCCCCAACCCCGCTTTTGATATGGCTGGAATCGTTGCGGGCGCGTTAAAAATGCCCGTACACAAATTTTTGTTCTGGTGCTGGTTTGGAAAAGTATTTAAAATGCTTCTATTCGCCCTGGCGGGTTCAGGAATTATTTACTGGTTGAACAGTCTTTTCAAGTAAAACCATACTTCCGTTTTATGGAGCAATATCATGGATTACACCCAAATCGATGATTACCTGGAACACCACTTAGACCAAAGCATTGGCGAATTGTCTGCCCTGATTGCTCAACCCAGTGTTTCTGCCGAAAAAGATGTTGTGGAAGAATGTGCGCGATTACTTCATAATATGCTGCTCAAGCGCGGATTCAACGCTGAGATACACCAGACAAGTGGCGCTCCCATATTGACCGCAGAACGAAAAGGGAAGAGCGATAAGACACTTTTGATTTACAACCACTATGATGTGCAACCACCTGACCCGTTGGAGTTGTGGGAGACAGAACCATTTAAACCCATCATCCGTGATGGCAAGCTGTATGGACGTGGTTCCGATGACGACAAAGGGCAGATAACCTACCGCCTCTTTGCCATCGATGCCCTGCTCAACGCGCTGGGTGAGCTTCCCTGTAATGTAAAATTCCTGATTGAAGGGGAAGAGGAATCAAGCAGTGAGGGTCTTCCCATATTTGTGCGCGAAAATGTAGAGAAGCTGCGGGCTGATACCTGTATTTGGGAATACGGCGGTGTGGATGCCAACGACCATCCATTACTTACACTCGGTCATCGGGGCATTCTCTATGTGGAATTAATCGTTCGCACAGCCAGCCAGGATGCGCACTCTGGTCTGGGTGGAACGATCTTCCCCAACGCTGCATGGAGACTCACCTGGGCTCTCGCCAGCCTCAAAGGAACGGATGAGAATGTGCGCATCGCCGGTTTTTATAACAAAGTCAAACCGGTATCCTATCGTATCCGCAGTCTCCTGGAAGAGCTGCCAGATCAATCTGCCGATTACAAAGATCGCTATGCGGTAAAAGAATTTTTACGCGGGGTAAAAGGTGGAGCTGAACTGCGCCTGCTGGAAGCGCATGAACCCAGCTGCACCATCTGCGGATTGAATTCCGGATACCAGGGTCCCGGATCGAAAACCGTCTTGCCCGCTTACGCCAGTGCCAAAGTGGATTTCCGCCTGGTCCCTGATCAGGATCCTGTGGAAATTCTCGAACTCTTGCGTACCCACCTCGACCGTAATGGATTTGAAGATATTGAGATCATCAATCATGGATACAACTATCCCGAAGCCACCGACCCCGACCATCCGTTTGTTCAGCTGGTGGTCCGTTCTGCTGAAGATGCGTTTGGTGAGCCCATGAAAATCCTGCCCAGCTCCGGCGGTTCCGGTCCCGCTTCAATTGTGAAAGAATACCTGAACATACCCATTATCAGCATCGGCGCCGGATATCCGGGAGCCCAGATGCATGCCCCCAATGAAAATCTGCGGCTAGATTTATATATGAAAGCTGCCCGTCATTTCACCCGTATCCTGACGGGTTTTGGCGGGATGGATCCACGGTTTTCTTAAGTTGTTGGTAGTGGATTATTTCAATTTCAGCACCTGCCCCGGATAGATGATCCAGGGGTAGCCGATATGGTTGATTTCAGCAATTTTTCGCCAATCGAGCCCCAATTTCTTCGCAATTCCGGTCAGGTAATCACCTGGTTGAACAATATAGGTTTTTTTGTTTTTCTTAGCCGGTGCAACCGTAGGCTGCGGTGTAGGGTTCGCGCTATCCTTCTTTCCATCCACAACGACTGCCATGCTTCCCAGAACAGCCCATGATTTAAGAAAAGTCTTCCAGGCATAGCTTTGTGTTACACCCGAGTAAGAGTCGATTACCTGAACATAATCTTTATTGTATCCGGTCAGAATCATAGTGTGCTCGTAGTAGGCAACCGTTACAGTCTCTCCTTTGGCGGGGGAATACTCTCTGGGGGTGCCCGGCCACATCTGCCCGATCACCCATACAATCACCGGCTTTCCGGCAGCAATCTCTTCACGCAGGTCATCAGCATTTGCGTTAGATAATTTCCGGGTTGTCAATCCCATCTTTTTCAGTGTCTTCGCAATAGGAGCAGCATGTACGCCATAGGATGACGGCGGGATATACCCCCAGGGATCATCGACTGACCCTACAAAACCTTCATTTGGATTCTTGGATTTTGGCAGCACCTTGAGAAATTCATTCTCGGTGAAAGTTACGCCCCAGAATGCGGCAACATCAACTGCAGAGCGGGCTTCGCAGGAAAGGGTATGTTGCTGCGCCCTTCCGACAATTCCACTGATATAGGCTTTTTCCGGTATGGATGCTGCCTGAACAGGCACGGCATCTCCGAATGCCATCATGGTAATCAGAATGATCAGGATAAATCTGGTAAGGTTTTTTCTTGCCATGTTGATATTATAGGACATTTCAGACAATTTCGTCACCTTCCATCAGTTATAATCAGAGATATGGATACCTTTTCCAGGCATGTCCGTGAATATCTTGATATCTCTTTAGACGATAACCAGCTCGAGAAGTTCCGGCAGTATGAAAAAATCCTCCTGAACCGCAATCGTGAATTTAATCTGACAGCCATACGCGAACCAGCGGATATCCGCACAAAACACTTTCTTGATTCACTCACATGCTGGCTGGTGATGCAAGATTCATCCCCGCAGAAGGTTATTGATATTGGTACCGGGGCAGGTTTTCCGGGTATTCCCCTGAAAATCGTCTTCCCAATGATGGATATTACCCTGGTGGAATCCACCGGAAAAAAGGTGCGTTTCTGTGATGAAGTCATACAATTACTCGGATTATCGGGTATTCGTACCATCCAGGCTCGTGCAGAAGAGCTGGCGCATCTCCCGGAACACCGGGCAGTGTACGATTGGGCGATTGCCCGGGCACTGGCACCCATGCCGGCGTTAGTAGAGTACCTATTGCCATTCGTAAGCTTGGGTGGTGGGATGCTTGCACAAAAAGGAGCTTCAGCCAAACAGGAAACAGATGAAGCAGCAGATGCAATCGCCATCCTGGGGGGAAAACTGATCGAAGTTCGTAAAGTGGATTTGCCGGAAGGGATTACAGACCACCACCTGGTTTTCGTCAGGAAGACGACCGATTCACCTTCGCTTTATCCCCGCTCTGGAGGTTTGCCCCTGAAGAAACCGCTTCAGAAGAAGGAATAATGGCAGGAATATGGATAATCTATCCATTCTATATGTCAGTACTGCTTTCTTCTTCCACAGCATTCTCATCGTTCATTTTTCTTTGCGGAAATGGCGTTTTATTACTGCAATCCGCTACGGATATATCATCTATGCTCTTGGCATCCTGTTTGCTTTGAGCAGCCTGTTTATCCTGCTGGTATTTTGCCGGAATTATGTTTGTGATAAATACCTTCCTGAATGCAACCTCACACCATCCCGAGATGAAACAAATTAAAGAACGCCATTCCTTGCCGAAATAATCCGTCCCGCATTGATCTCCCAGCGTGTGATTGTCTTCAAAAAATCAGGTACAAACAAATCTTCATCGGTTGTCGTCAATAATGCCTGCTCCACAGAAGCAACCTTGCTCAACAGATCCTGTCTGCGCTTGTTATCCAATTCCGCGAGTGTTTCATCCATCAACAAAACCGGTGAACTGCCGGTTTTTTCAGTCATCCATTTCACTTCACCCAGTTTCAACGATTGCAATATTGTCCGAATTTGCCCGCGCGAGCCGTAATCTGATTGATCCAATCCATTTACGATAAAGTGCAGATCATCCCGGTGTGGTCCGATTGTCGTAACCCCGCGCTGGATATCCGCTTTATGCCGCGTTACCAGCTGCTTATGAAATTGTTCTTCAATCTGTTTGATTGCCGAATCATCCGACCAGCATGAATCCTCGATCTCCAATGCCGGTTGATAGCTCAGCCGCAGAGCTTCGGTACTGGCGGTCAACTGGGTGTGGATCGGAGCAATCACTGTATTGATTTCCTTCAGTGCCTGGTACCGGTAAGATAAAAGCTGACTTCCATACTGAATTAATAATGTATCCCAGTAATCCAATTGTGAGACATCTCCACCCTTTTCAGCAAGAGCTTTCAAAAGTGCATTCCTGCGCGTCAATGCCTGAGCATATTTGGTCAATGCAGATGCATAACCGGGGATGACCTGGCAGAATACCAGATTCATGTATCGGCGCCGTTCCTCTGGACCATTTTCAAATAAACGAGTCATCTGAGGGATAAATACAACAGAGGTAAATACACCTATCACTTGCGGAGATGACTTTTTTACACCATCCAGCAAAATCTCTTTCCGTAATCGTCTGATTCCATCCTGGTTCATCTGGTGAATCAGGCGCACTTCCAATCGATGAGACTGACCTTCCCGCTGGAATTCGGCAACGATTCGTGCAACCGGGATCTCTTCTTCTCTGATTAAAAAGTTCATCACCTGGGCATCCTGCGATGTGATGAAAGAAGTGAATGTAGCCAGGTAGTACACAGCTTCGAGCAGACTCGTTTTTCCCTGGGCATTGTCTCCATGCAGTAAAACAATCCCGCTTGGAATATCTACATCCAAACGGGAAAATGCACGGAAATTTGACAGCGAGAGATGGTTGAGCTGCATCAGTCCTTAATCAATTCTGCTTCTTCCGGGGTCGGTTTCCAGATTTTGGTTGCCCGGTCTGTAAACAATACGCCATTCAAGTGATCGATCTCATGTTGAAAAATGCGCGCCAGCCAGCCCTTGGCTTTAATTTTTACAGGTTGACCTCTCCGGTTCAAAGCCTTAACAGTGATCTCTTCGTAACGCTCCACCTCACCAGCCAGATCAGGTACCGAAAGGCACGCCTCGATGCCATTGACTGTGTCATCACTGTTCTGGATAATTTCAGGGTTTGCTACTGTGAAAAGTTTTTTCGGGGCATCATCATCTTCTTCATCGCCGAACTCAACCACAATAAGACGGGATGAAATGCCTATCTGCGGAGCAGCCAGACCCACACCGGGTGCTTCGCGCATGGTTTCCACCATATCATCTACCAGGGTTTGAAATTCTGCACCAAAATCCGTTACCGTATGCGCCTTCCGCCGGAGAACCGGGTCGGGAACATAAACGATCTTTCGTAAAGCCATTATATTTTCTCCCAATAAACACACCGTGTTAAACGGCGACTCGTATGTTTTGTGATATTTATATTTTATCCCAAAACATCCGGTTGCGGAGAGAAATTATTCGGTTGTGTAGGTGACCTAAATTCATCCTGATGGTTGTGGTATGTGGCGATCCAATCGGTAACCCGCTCCCGTTCATCATTGATGTCTCGTTGCCGCTTGCGGTATTGCCTTTCCGCCATCCTTCTAAACAAATCTTGCTGAACCTGGGATGGATCATAAACCTCATCAAAAGTAAACTGGCTGGTGCCGACATTAATGGTAACTGTGCCGTAATTTAGAATCAAACCAACAATCCCCAGCCGCTTGTATTCTATTGAGAGAATATTCTCCAGTTGGGCAATCCGCTTTTCTTCCTTTCCGAGGGGCTTCTTTTCCAGGTCCATGATCTGTTCGGCGGTAATCTGATAAACATCGTTCCGCCAGTCAATATACGCATAAGCCATCCAGCAAGCCATGGCAAGCCAGACCATAATTACAAATGAAAGGACCACACCCATCGAGACAAAGGTGAAACCATCCGCCATTCGTACTATCCAGATGATCAGCATCAACAGGCTGATCAGATTCGGCTTCCAGGTTTCTTTTAATAAAACAAACCAGTGTTTGCGATAAGTGACAACGCCATTATTATCTATACGCACTTTAAAGAAGTCTGCAAACAGCTCCTGCAGAAATCCCGGCTCTACCTGGGCGGATGGCGCAGCGCCCGCTGCATCAGACGCCTGGGTATTCGCAGCATTTACCCCTTGGGTTAATCGCAAGCGAAGTGATTGTTGAATGGCTGCCATCTCCTGCCGGCGTGAATTCACCTGTGATTGATCCCAATGCTGACGAATGATATTGGCAACATCTTCCGGGTATTCTACATCAGGCAGCACCAGCGGACCGGTATATGTGCGGACAACCACATTTCCGTATCCAAAGATTCTTCCCAGTTGGGTGGTCTGTACATCAACCGATTGCAAAGTGGAAAGGGGAGCTTCATGCCTTGAATCATACAGACCCAACAGCCTTTCCATCCAGGCAACCCTCAGGCTGGTAACGATTGAATAGTCATTTGCCCAATCCAAAGCGTTCCACCCTGCCCATAAAACACAAGCAACCGTAAGCAGCAACCCTACCAACCAGACACCTTCTTCATTCGTGGAACTCCAACCAGCAATCATCGCTGTGATAAATAACATACCAATGAGCACAGCCACAGGCAGAAGGATCTTCTTGATTAAAAACAGGGGGTGTTTTCTACCGATGAAGAATACTTCTTCGCCATCTTCCAGCCAACGGATATTCGCCTGCTGTAATATCGTATTCGATGCGGTTCCAATATGGAAGTTCGCTGCAAGCTGCGGAATTCTATCGGCTAAGCCCAGCAGGATATCCCGATCTAGCCTGATCACAAGCACGGCTGTGATGGCAACCACCCGGTAGCGTGTTCTTGCGCGGAGTGTGAGACAATCTTCTCCCCAACTGTTGCCGGTTACAAGCTGGCGCAGGTATTCTTCTTTCCCCTTAGTCTGTTTTGTTTGACAGGCTTTCCCCTTCTGAAGGATAAAGAGTGCATCACTGCGATCTCCCTCCCGAATGATTTCCGCACCTCGATCCACCTGGTACACTTCCACGGCGCGAACGACTTCGGCAAGTTCAAAGTCGTTTAAACCGAAAAACAGGTAATTTGTTTTAAGGGTTGTCAGTACTTCATCCAGCGCAATTTGATCAGTCATGGGCACACCTGTATCCTTAATATCAACCTCAAGCGTGCATTAAACATACCAACCAACCTTGTTGATTGATAAATCAAATGATCTTTACAATGCTCGTTATTTCAGGTATTTTTCCAGACGCCAGGCGGGTTCTTCCATGTAATGCCATTTTCCCTTGTCATCCTGGTAAGACCAAACCCCCGGATCTGGACCGATAAGGTTATAACCCAACCGGCGGTACAGGGTAAACGCCCTGGTATTTTTTCGTGCTACATTCAGGCAGAGAATCTTATATCCACGATGGATGAGATCGTTCTCCACGAACTCCATCATTTGTCTGCCGATCCCCTGTGAGCGGAACACTTCACGAACCCGGAAACCGAAGAGATATGCCCGATTGCTGCCATCAGCCAGAGAAGTATTCGCGCTATCAAGTTGGATGAAAACCTGCCCGATAACTTTTTGATTTTGGTCTACGGCAATCCACATCAGCGTGGAACCTGTTAATGTTCTCAGATACGTTTCGTGGTATAAGCGCCTGAAATGGGTATATTCCCCTTCCCACTCCAAACCGGGTAGATCTTTTTCGGTGGCTAACCGAAACTCAAGAAGAAGTCCATCAGGGTGGTTTGAGAATTCGAGTGTGTTATTCTTTTCGTTCATGATCCACTGGGCTTGCCAGTTGCTTGTCTAGCAACTTTTTTACCAGAGCTGCCTCATCCTGCTCAGTATGCAATTTCCCATCCAGCCAGGCATTTTGCACCCTGGATAATATTTCACGATACGCAGGACCCGGGGGCAATCCCATTTCCATTAATTTGTGCCCGTCAATGATCGGACGAGTGTCCTTCCATCTGGTTACGTACCGGGAGAGGGTTTCTTGAACCCTGAGAGAAGATTGTGCGTGCAAGATCGCCAGGGTGGGTATATCCATGGGAGAAAGGATAGAAAAAACCTCCGATGCCTTCATGTCAGGTAAATTGTTTTTATTCTCATCTAATTGTTTTACCCGCAATGCGACCATCATAAATTCTTTAGGCAGACGAAGCCGCCGGCTGATAGCAGGAATTTCGTCCACATCATGAATACTCAGCCAGTAAGCTGTCCCCAATACTTTGGTAACAGGATATCCCCAGTATTTTTCCTCGATACACCATCCTTGCGGATAAGGTTGCCGGAGCAGTTTCTCCAGCCCTTCTCCATATTCCGCGCTCCATCTCAGCGAAGGATGGATCATTGCCAGAATTTCTAGATCCGCCATCCGGTTCAGGCATAATGCGGGGTGAGCTTCCTGGAGCATCAGATCCAGCTCGTGCCGAATCCGTTCTCCCGATACAGTTTTAAGCTGATCGTTTGCCTCAAGCAGCAAATCCAGGGTGCGCTTCTCGATTTTGAATCCGAACCGTTGTTCAAAGCGGATGGCACGCAAGATGCGGGTGGGATCATCAATGAAAGAGAGTGAATGTAACACCCGTACCAGACCTTTACGCAGGTCGCCGTATCCGCCCCAGAAATCAAGCAACTCACCTGCATGCCTGCCATCCAGACGCATAGCCAGTGTATTGATGGTGAAATCCCGCCGGTGTAAATCCAGCTTGATGCTGCTGCGTTCTACAGTTGGTAATGCGGTGGGATGGTCGTAAAACTCGGTTCGCGCAGTGATAAAATCCAGCGTATCAGGTAAATCAGATGAATTTGATTTGATCGATAGCAACCTTTCACTTAATTTTTCGCGTACTTCCCCCAGAAACCATTTGGCAGTTCCGAAGCGGGCATGGCTGACCATCCGACCGCCAAACTGACGGGATAACTTCCTAGCCAGTGTAATGGCATCCCCTTCTACAACGATATCAAAATCAAATCCCGGACGTTCCAGTATCAGGTCACGTACAAAACCGCCAACAACATAAACAGCCATATTCTCATGTTGTGCGGTTTCAGCAATCATGCGGAGAAGTTGGTTGCGTAAAGGTGGCAGGGCAGCTTCCAAAAGATGACCCAGGTTGCGCCGGTGTTGATTCAGTTGTGGCTTTGCCAGCACTTTAATCAGGTCTGTCCGGGTTACGATGCCGATAATAGAATCTGTTTTCGGATCAACCACCGGAATCTGCCCCCATCCGGTATCTGTCATGACCATTTGCAGGTATTCAAGCGTATCGGTCGGCGAGACCTTGACTTCGCCAGCTTCCATCAGCGATGAGGCAGGTAGATTCAACTTGTGCGAGATGGCACGATCAACCGCGCGGCGTGTTAGAAGCCCCACAATTTTCTGCTGATCAACCACAGGAAAACCTTCATAACCATACTTCAACATCAGACCCAGTGCATCTTTGGCGGGCATTTCGGGTGGAATCAGCCTTGGTTTTCCAGACATCATTTGCTTGACCGAGAGGGATGGTTTAATGACATTCGGCAGCATCTCTACGATTTCAGTGATAATTTGTGACATTCGTTGTTCTACCGATTCTTCTTCCGGCTTTTTCCTGATGAGAGCCGCAGCCGCCCGGTCGTGACCACCACCGCCAAAATGAGCAGCAATCCCGGCCACATTCAGCTGGTCTGTAGTAGAGCGCATCACCAGGCGGTAACCTTCATCGGTTGCTACAAGGATGAATAAACCATCCGGTTCAAGTAGATCTCGTATTTTATGCGCGATACTTGATATCTCTTCCGTGATGCCCTGAGGCTGGGCAGTGGAAGTGATAATCTTTAATGAAGCGATTTCATGCATCTGGACATTGGCTAAAATTTGTTCGTAAACTTGATGTTGCTCCGTAGAAAGCGGTGGATTGAGATACCCGGCAGCAAGGCGTAATGACGCCCCGTGTTCAAGCAAGTTTGCGGCAGCCCGGATATCCCTTACCGTTGTCGAAGCGTATGAGAGAGAGCCGGTATCTTCATAAATACCCAGTAAAAGCAAAGTCGCCTGGATCGGGGTCAGGTTGATTTGGTTCTCAAAAAGCAACTCCACCAGCACGGTGGTGATGGCGCCAACCTGGTCAATATGCACTGACCATTCAGATGGATTATTTTCACGCAGGGAGTGATGATCTATTACCCGAACACAGGTATCCTTTGAAAATCCCTTTAAAGTCACCAGAGATTGAGTATCAACCAGTGTAATCTGTTCGATAGCACCGGAGGGAATATCCCGCATATCGACCAGACCCAGCTCTTCACCATAAAGAGAGACAAATGCCCGCGCGTTCCGATTGATCTTTCGTGGCAGAACAGGCAAACTTCCTTCATATAGAATGGAGGCAGCGCTCAGTGCCGCAATCGCATCGAAATCAGCCTGCTCATGGGTCAAAATGATATGCATGAGTGTATTGTAACTTAATCCACAATAGCATCGTTACCATGTTTATATTACTTCTTGCGAGTTAGAAAGAGCCCATTTATCATATAAATATGAAAAATACAGCTTTGTTAAAGATCCCTTCATACTTTCAACCATTCATGGATTGGAAAACCGAGATGGAAATTCCAACCGGAACTGTAGGCGATGCATTAAACCATATCATTGATCTTTACCCGCATATGAAATCACATATTTATACTTACTGGGGAATTCTTTCAGCAAATGTCTTGTTTTATGTAAATGAAGATGAAATTTTCACCCGTCAGGGAATGGATACCCCTCTGAAACCCGGCGATCGTCTGATTCTGGTGCCCACCGCTTCCGGCGGCTAAGCATCCCTATGATAGAATTAATTCTATGCCAACACTCAGACTACCCCAACCTCTTCGTGTATATACCGATGGCGAAAATGTATTAACCCTGCAAGGCTCAACCGTAAAAGAGATGCTGGATGATATGGTTAGCAGATATCCAGCCTTACAGCCGCATCTTTACACAAAAAAAGGTGATCTGGCTGCTTTTGTTCATCTTTTCCTCAATGAAGAGGATGTCAGTAACAAACAGGGGCTCAATACCCCACTCAAACCGGATGATCATTTGGTTTTGGTTCCAAGCATATCAGGGGGGTAATGGAAAAACTGCCTGCCCTCTCTCGGGATGAAATAAACAGATACTTACGCCAAATTCTGCTGCCAGAAATCAGTATGCGCGGACAGCAGAAATTAAAGAATGCTGCAGTGCTATTGGTCGGTGTGGGAGGATTGGGTTCTCCCATCGCATTGTATCTGGCAGCTGCTGGCATTGGCAAAATTGGATTGGTCGATGCAGACCGGGTGGATATTACCAATTTACAACGTCAGGTGATTCACAGCACACCCAACGAAGGAATGCTAAAAGTTGAATCCGCCCGCCAGAGAATGCTGGCAATCAATCCGGGTATTCAGGTGGAAACCTATCCGGTTCGGATCGACCGGAGTAATGCCGAAGAAATCAGCAGCGGCTATGATTTGATAGTGGATGGAACAGATAACATCCCCAGCCGCTACCTGCTAAATGATCTTGCCGTGCTAACGGGAAAGCCGTTTGTATATGGCTCAATATACCGGTTTGAAGGTCAGGTGAGTGTTTTTGCAACAAAAGAAGGTCCATGTTACCGGTGCCTTTTCCCCGAACCGCCCCCTCCGGGGATGATTCCATCCTGTTCCACAGCCGGAGTATTGGGAGTCTTGCCGGGATTAATCGGCTCCATTCAGGCAATTGAGGTAATTAAGCTCATCACGGGTGCAGGGAAAACCCTTGCGGGCAAATTACTGCTGATTGACGCCATCGATCTTACAATCGATAAGGTCAATATCCGCAAACGAATAGAATGTAAAGTTTGCGGAGATAAACCTGAAATCACACAACTGATTGATTATGATCAATGGTGCGGTACAGGGTCGGATCAGGATGCAGGAATAGCCGGAAACGGATTGGATATTGAACCGGATGATGTTCAGATAATGCAGAAGCGCAATCAGCCTTTTGTCTTTCTGGATGTGCGGGAGAATTTTGAAAAATTAATTTCTGATATCCCTGGCTCTCTGCATATCCCGGCTCCAGATATTTCTGACCAGCTGGCAGCAATCCCCCGTGACCGGATGGTAGTTGTATTCTGTCGTAATGGGTTCCGTTCAGCCATAGTAGTACGAGACCTGCATCAAAAAGGCTTTCCTTTGGTCAGGAACCTGCACGGTGGTATCAATGCCTGGGCAGAAAAGATCGACCCATCGCTGCTTCCTTATTAAGAGGTTATTCATGAAAAATCAAACCCTTCCTGAAAATGCGACCCTGTTAAGTGTGCTAGCCCATCCAGATGATGAAACTTTTGGCACTGGTGGCACATTGGCGTTGTATGCCCGCAGGGGTGTATCAGTTCATCTGGTTTGCGGTACCCGCGGAGAGGTGGGAGAAATGCCCGCCGAAATGATGAAAGGGTTTACAACTGCCGCAGAGGTTCGGGAGACCGAACTGCGCTGTGCCGCCCAGATGCTCGGCTTGCGGGGAGTTTACTTTCTCGGTTACCGCGATTCGGGTATGCCCGGCAGCCCCGATAATCAGCATCCGATGGCGCTGACGGCGCAGCCAACGGAAAAAGTGGCAGCCAAAATCGTCAGTCACATCCGCCGGATCAAACCGCATGTTGTGATTACTTTTGATCCCATCGGTGGATATTTTCATCCAGATCATATTGCCATTCATAAAGCCACTGTACTTGCTTTTGAGCTTTCCGGGAAAAAAGAATTTGCAGATCCAGAGGGTCTGCCGCCATTCTCTCCCAACAGGCTGTTTTTTCAAACCATTAATCGCAGTTTTCTGAAGGCAGCCATGTTCCTTTTACGGCTTAGCGGAAAAGATCCGCACAAATTCGGAAAAAATGGGGATATCGATATGGTTGCCATCGTCAACCAGAACTTCCCCATCCATGCCCGCATAAACTACCGTGAAGTATCAGACTTGCGTGATCGGGCATCTGCTTGCCACGAAAGCCAGGGCGGTAAAGAAATGGCAAAAGGCACGCAAAAATGGCTGCAACGATTCTTTCAATCCACCGAATTATTCATGCTTGCTTATCCTGCGCCTGAGAAAAATACAAACCTGCGTGATCTATTCGCAGGATTAACATAATCAACCTGCTTTCAATGAAACCAAATCCTATTCAAAAACGTTATATATGGGGATAATAGAAAGAGGAGATGGAGAAATGAATACAAAAGCATTCCAACTGGTTGTTCGATCTGGACCTACCCCGGGTAAAGTTTACCCGATTATGAAAAATGAAGTCATCATCGGCAGAGACCCCAACGCTGATATTCTGGTAAATGACGCAGAAGTTTCGCGCCATCATGCTTCCATTAAATTAACACCCGATGGATATGTAATTGAAGACCTGGGTTCAACCAACGGGACCGTAATCAATGGGGATAGGCTGGCGGGTCCGCATCTGCTGAGAGCAGGAGAAATAGTCTCACTCGGAGAGCATATCACGCTGATATTCGAAGCGCAGCCCATCCTTGACCCCGATGCGACAATGATTGCCGCACGGATCACTCCGCCAGCTCAGATGCCCCCCCAGGTACC
The DNA here is from genome assembly GCA_964648485.1 of uncultured Leptolinea sp. Classification (GTDB taxonomy): domain Bacteria; phylum Chloroflexota; class Anaerolineae; order Anaerolineales; family Anaerolineaceae; genus DAIOEK01. Next base: position 79,139 of record CAZYOF010000013.1, on the reverse strand, counting down.
ACCTGCTCGACCGATGCCCGAAGCTGGACAGTTTATACCTGGACCACAAATTCATCCTAAAACAGATCCGGTTCTGCGCAGTGACCAATTCAGCGACATTCAGACAGATGAAGATACCGGTAAGAAAATCCCGACCTGGTTGATCATATTACTGGCGGTGGCAGTATTGATTTCCTGTATCTGCCTGATTTCTGTACTGGTGTATGTGGATAGTAATTTCCTGTGGTGTGAACTCATGCCATTCCTGCCTGGCTGCCAGGTACCTCCAGTCGTCCCATAACGGGAAAAAATAATTATGAGTATAAACAACCCGCAATTAGAAACTTCGCCCAGATGGAGTAACACCGTTAAACTGGTGGTTGCGTTAACCATCGTTGCCATTCTGGTTGCGCTGTTTATCCGCTTCCGCAACATCATTGGTCCATTGATGTTATGCGGGATCATTTCGTACCTCATCCACCCGCTCGCCATTCGAATTACAGCCTGGCTCAAATGGAAATGGTCAGTGGTGGTGAGCCTGATTTTCTTAATTATTTTGATCGTTCTCCTCGGGTTAGCCACCTGGGGCGGATTGGCGCTGATTACGCAAATACAAAATTTCATCGCCTTCCTGGATAAAACAATCACAACGCTACCAGAGACAATTTCACAGCTATCCCATGAAGTTGTTTATATCGGTCCTTTTGAACTGGATTTCTCGCAATATGACATCAGCCAGTTATTGAATCCGGTTTTGGGCAGTGTCGAACCAATTCTGAACAGGCTGGGTAGTCTTGTGGCAAGTATTGCCGGAGGAGCTGCAGAAATTATTGGCTGGCTGGCTTTTATTATTCTTGTTTCCTATTTTGTCCTGCTTGAATCCAAAGGGTTATCCTCCAGACTTTTTAATCTGGAAATTCCCGGATATGCATCGGATATCCGCAAAATGGGAACTGAACTCGGAAAAATCTGGAATGGGTTCCTGCGCGGGCAGATGTTGATCATCTTGATTACCATTGTGATCTATTCCATTCTGATGTCCATCCTGGGTATCAGGTTTGCTCTCGGACTGGCTTTACTCGCCGGGCTTGCCCGTTTTGTACCCTATGTCGGACCTGCGGTCGCGTGGACCACCCTCGGATTGGTTGCTTACTTTCAGGTATCGAATCATTTTGGTATGACACCCATCGCATTTGCCTTGCTTTGTGTGGGGATAGCCTGGTTCACAGATGTTATTCTCGATAATCTGGTTGCCACGCCACTGCTTGCGCAAACATTAAAAATCCATCCGGCAGCGGTTTTAGTTATGGCAATCATCGGGGCGAATTTGTTTGGTTTTGTGGGTGTAATTCTTGCTTCCCCGGTCGTGGCATCGATAAAACTATTTTGGGTATATACCCTGAGGAAATTATTCGATTCAGATCCATGGGAAGGTTTAGCCTACGAAGAAATTCCTTCCCCACCAGGTCAAAATTTTGAACGGTTTAGTCAATCAGCCAAACAGTTTTTTATAAACCTAAAACAGCAATTCAAACGGAAGTAAACCAATGCATTCCCCCATAATTGATGGCAACCTGGTTGTCTGCCGTCCTTTCTTGCCGCAGGATAAACCTTATCTGCTGGATATTGCCAGGCGAACCTGGAATGGAAACGACTACATCCCTTTTGTTCTCGATGGTTGGATTGCAGATTCCACCGGTTGGATTTTTTGCGCCATCATGAATGATCAGACTGTCGGTATGATCCGATTAAGCCGCTTGAGCGACACCCAGTGGTGGATGGAAGGCTTGAGGGTGGACCCGGCTGTAAAAGGGAAGAAGATCGGGCAGCATTTATTTGGCTATGCATTGGATTTCTGGAACTCCAGATATCAGGGTGTAATCCGGTTGCTGACCCATGACACAAATTCTGTTTCTCAACACATTGCAGAAAGAAATAATTTCATCCTGCGCTCCAGGTTGGATCTCTACGAAGCAGAGCCTGGTCCTGAATGTAGCAATGAAATGGAAATGGCGCAGACATCAGATCTCGATCAGATATTCCACTGGTTATCCGCATTGGAAGACCATCCCATCCTGATCCCCTATCTGGATTATGGATGGGTAATTAATTCCCCGGAAAAAGCGATGATCCATGACCTGATAGTTGGGAAAAAAGTCTGGGTAAACATAAATAAACAGGCTGTGTTGATACTTCAGCCAGAGTTCTCGCCCGATTACCCGGTAAGTTTTATTCAGGCAGTCCAACCAGGACAGCTAGGATTAGAGAATATTCTGCTCAGTGCCCGCCGGATTCTCTCAGATCAGGGCTGGCAAAAACTCAGCTGGATGGCTCCAGTTCAAGAAGAAATAGAAAAGGTGGTAATCCGGTCAGGCTTTGAAAAAATACCAGAAGAACGGGTGCGTTTATATGAATTGGTACCCAAACCAGGTATAAATTATTAATCCTGTTGTACTGTTTTCTGGTAAACTAAGTTAACAAATAAAAAACTTACAGTTCCCCTGGAGGATAAAATGGCTGAATTAGATAACCCCAAAACCCAAACCATTGTTGAAACAGATCAGTATATTGTCTGGAAATCAGATGAACCAGATGGTGAAGCGGTGTATCACATCGAAGTGAATAACGTCACGCTGCACTTTTTCAAGGAAGAGTGGGAAGAATTCCTCGAATTAATGAAGTTATTACTAAACAAAAAATAGGATATTCAGCCATCCTCTTTGGATGCCGGAAAATCAAATCGAAAGGGAGAGAGAATCTCCCTTTTTTAATTGCGCTTCCATCCAGATCAGGGTTACATGTTTATGAAAACCGGCGTCAGTAAATGTTTTTTCTGCCTGCCCTGCCGGGTAATTGACACTTTGGGGTCGATCGCTATGGACGGTATACAATACCTGTGGCAAAAGATTACGTAAAACAAGGTCCTGGTTGGCAGCATCACATGCCACCCAGAGATTATCTGTCCAGGTTTTTGCTGCTTCCCATGTAATTGAACCAATAAACTGGCGGTTATATCGTAACGCCCAATCCTGTCTGTTTTCTCCACTGATCAGGCGTGCAAATTGGCTCAGGAAGGAAGGCTTGAGTTTCTCCAGGCTCACCGGAAGATTCCAGATCACTTCCCGATGGTAGATCCGGTTCAACATCCGGTATTGAACATCCCAATCAGCTGACGAACAGGGAGATACAGAATAACCTTCTTCAACGGTCGGAATGGTTTTTGTTGTGTCAGCATGCCACGCTGTCCGTTTGGATTTCTCAATAAAGCCAAGGGATTGGTAAAGATGGATTGCACCCGGGTTGTCATCCCTCACCTGCAGCCAGGCAGAAGCAGCACCCTGACCTTGGATATAAGTCAGCGCAGATTGGGTAAGCATTTTTCCAATTCCGCGTTTGCGATGTTCTTCCAGAACTGCGACATTCGCAATCAGAAAGATTGGCTGGCGGTTTTTCTGAAACGGAAGCAGGGTAAGGTTGCCGATAATTTTTCCATCTTCTTCCCAAACCAAACCCTGGATGGGTACCCAGAGGTCATCGACATAGCTGGTTAAAAATTCAAGCATCCGGGCATCCCTGGCAGATTTACGCACCTGGCTAAGGTATGCAAATCCATCCTCATCCATGGTGCTGGCAAAGCAGACTTCAATCAAATCAGCTACTAGATCCAGGTCATGCCTGATATCTACTGGTCGAATATGCGGATCTGCAAACTTCGATGGAGCCATGGATACCTGGTTAAGCATAGGTCAATTATAGTATAGGGAATTGATGTTGGCGTGAATATTGCTATCTTATTTATGATTTAAGTGTTGCCTGTTTATAAAAATCAAACACATTGTTAATACGCTTCCAATAAAGCACGAATGGGGCGGATGTTATAATCTTTTTAATTGGATTGTGGAGAAACTTACCTATGATGCGATTTGATCGATTTACAGAACGTGCTCAGGAAGCTGCCCAACGTGCAGCGGAAATTATCCAACGGTATGGACACAATCAGATAGATACAGAACACATCCTGCTTGCCCTCATCGAGCAACCGCAGGGAGTGGTGACACAGCTATTGGATGTGTTAAAAGTGGATACCGCCGATCTTACTGAGCGGCTGGATTTTGTTCTCAAAACAACCCCCAAGGCAAATATCTTTGGCAGTGGCGCCGGGCAGATCTTTATTACCCCGCGGGTAAAAAGAATTATCGACCTGGCGAATGAAGAAGCAAACAGGTTGAAAGATGAATATATCTCTACCGAGCATATCTTTTTAGCCATCATGGCTGAAAAGAACACCTCGGCTGCCCGCATTCTCGAAGGCTCCGGGCTCACCCGCGAACGTGTGTACGATGCCATTATTCAAATTCGTGGTGGACAGCGGGTTACCGATCCGCAGGCTGAAACACGCTACCGGACTCTTGAAAAGTATTCTCGAGACCTCACCCAGATGTCCCGTGAAGGGAAACTGGATCCGGTCATCGGACGTGACACCGAAATTAAACGGGTTATTCAAATCCTCTCACGCCGCAAGAAGAATAATCCGGTACTGATCGGCGAAGCTGGCGTTGGTAAAACTGCCATCGTGGAAGGACTAGCGCAGAAGATTGCCGTCAATGATGTGCCTGAGATTCTGATGGGCAAAAAAGTAATTTCCCTGGATCTGGGCGCGATGATCGCCGGTTCACGCTTCAGGGGTGAATTTGAAGAACGATTGAAAGCAGCTATTGAAGAGATACAACGCTCCGAAGGGGAAATTATTCTCTTTATCGATGAATTGCATACCGTCGTCGGTGCCGGTGCTGCGCAGGGTGCCATGGATGCCAGCAATATGCTGAAACCGGCTCTCGCCCGCGGTGAGCTGCAATGTGTTGGTGCCACCACTCTGGATGAATATCATAAGCATATTGAAAAAGATGCCGCGCTTGAAAGGCGTTTCGCACCTGTATTCGTGGAAGAACCCAAACCCGAAGACACATACCAGATGCTTTTGGGATTGCGGGACAAGTATGAAGCCCATCACAAGGTGCGCTTCTCTGATGATGCCCTTGAAGCTGCCGTCAAACTCTCATCCCGTTACGTCACCGACCGTCACCTGCCCGATAAAGCCATCGATCTCATGGATGAAGCGGCAGCCAAACTGCGCGTGGCGCTTTATTCCCTCCCGTCAGAATTGAAGGAAATGAAAACCGAGATCGACCGTCTGGCGGCGGAAGAAGAACAGGCAGGTCAGGAACGTGATTACGAACGGGCTGCCCGCAAGAAGGCGGAACGGTTGCGGATTGTAGATGAATTCAACAAGGAACGCGATAAGTGGGAATCAGAACACAAACTGGATGATGTCGTGGATATTAATGACATTGCCGAAGTGATTCACCAATGGACGGGCATCCCTGTTTCACAGATGATGGAAACAGAAGCTGCTAAGTTGTTGAAAATGGAAGAACGTTTATCCGAGCGGATCATCGGACAGAAGGAAGCCGTCCATGCCATATCGGATGCCATCCGGCGTGCCCGCTCCGGGTTGGCTGATCCACGGCGACCAATAGGTTCGTTTATATTCATTGGTCCAAGCGGGGTAGGTAAAACCGAGCTCGCGAAAGCACTCGCTGAATTTATGTTTGATGATGAAGACGCGCTTGTCCGGGTGGATATGAGTGAATATCGCGAACAACACACTGTTTCCCGCCTTTTTGGCGCACCTCCGGGATATGTTGGTTATGAAGAAGGTGGTCAGCTGACCGAAGCTGTCCGCAGGCGACCCTATCGGGTAATCCTGTTTGACGAAATTGAGAAAGCCCATCCTGAAGTCTGGAACGCGCTTCTGCAAATCCTTGATGACGGTCGGCTTACCGACGGTCAGGGTCGCACCGTGGATTTCCGTAATACCGTGCTGGTGATGACCAGCAACCTGGGCACTGAATTTGTCCGGAAAGGTGGAACGCTCGGATTCCTGCCGCAGAATGAAGATTCCGCAGATCGTGAAGCGCATACCAAAATAGAAAAAGCCCTCAAGGGTACATTCAGACCAGAATTTCTTAACCGGGTGGATGAAATCATCATGTTCTCTCCGCTTTCAATGGATGAGATGAAAGAAATTGTGGACCTGCAAATGAAAGAGGTCAGCACCAGGTTGAAAGATAATGGAATTTTCGTGGAGCTCACCCCTGCTGCAAGGGAATGGCTGGCAAAAGCCGGGTATGATGAAAACTTTGGCGCCCGTCCGTTGAAGAGGGCTATCCAAAAACATGTAGAAAGTCCCCTGTCAGTAAAACTGCTGAGCGGAGAATTTAATACATTGAACAAAGTGCTGGTGGATGTGGACAGCGAGAAAGATGAGATCATTTTCACTGCACAGTCGGATACTTCTGATGAAACCACCAAATCACGAAATGTTAAAAAGAAACAGGAAGAACCGGCAACCAGCGAGTAAACCGTTGGGATGATTACAACACAAACCAGAGACAGAATGACCCTCGATGAGATCCTGGCAAAATTAGAATCACAGGGAAACACAAAAACACGAGCGCATTATCTCAAGAACGACGCCGGAGATAATCTCTTCGGCGTCAAACTTGGTGATATTCGAAAGCTGGCGGATCATATTAAAAAGAATGATCAGGTGGCATTCGAATTGTGGAATACCGGGAATATTGATGCCCGACTTCTTGCCATTCTACTTTTCAATCCACAGAATATCTCCCGCGAAGTATTGGATAAAATGGTTCGGTCAGCCCGGTTTTCACAGGTTGCAGACTGGTTAACCGCCTATATCATCAAAAAACATCCTGCTAAAGAAGATTTACGCCAGGTTTGGATGCAGGATACCGATCCGTGGGCTGCCCGTGCCGGATGGAGTTTAACCGCCGAGCGGATTTCAGAGGAGGCGGAAGGTTTGGATTTATCTTCACTTCTGGATCGGATTGAACGTGAGATGGGATCTGCTGCGCCAGAAGTGCAGTGGACGATGAATTTCTGCCTGGCAGGAATTGGGATCAACTTCCCGGATTTTCGGGATCGCGCCATAACCATTGGTGAAAAACTGGGTATCTACCGTGATTACCCGGTTTCAAAAGGCTGTACCTCACCCTTTGCACCAATCTGGATCAACGAGATGGTAGCCCGGCAGGGTGTGTAATATATCAAATACATCTTGGGGAACAATATATAAAAACAAAAAACGGAAACCGGTTGGTTTCCGTTTTTGATTCGATCAATGCAATTATGCTTCTTTCTTTTCCTGCAGTTCTTTCTGTCTGGCGGCGATGATTTCTGTGGTCAGGTGTTGTGGAACAACCTCGTAGTGATCGTGTTCCATCTCGAAAATTCCACGCCCACCGGTGATCGAGCGCAGCTGAGTGGTATATCGTAGCATCTCCACCAGAGGTACGGTTGCAGTCACAACAGAGTGACCCTTTTCGGTGTTCATACCCTGAACGCGGGCTCTGCGTGTGTTTAAATCACCCAGAACATCGCCCATGTTTTCTTCAGGAACGGTAATGCGCACCAGCATGATGGGCTCATTCAACATCGGACCGGCATCCATAAAAGCCAGTTTGAAAGCTTCACGTCCGGCAATTTCAAAGGCAATCGGTTTAGAATCAACCGGGTGTTCCTTGCCATCAAAGACGGATACTTTGACGCGCTGAACCGGGAAGCCTGCCAGGATTCCTTCTTTCATCGTTGCCCGGATACCTTTTTCAATCGCGGGCATGTAACTGGAGGAAACCGCTCCACCGAACACATCATTAACAAATTCAAAGTCCTCTTCCTGCAGCGGTTCAATGCGCAGATGTACTTCACCGAACTGACCGGATCCGCCCGTTTGTTTCTTGTGGCGGTACATTGCCTGTGATTTCTTGGTAATGGTCTCAGTGTAAGGTACTTTGGGCTCTACTACATGAACGCCAACCTGGAATTTTGATTCAGCACGGCGAATGGCAACATCGATATGTTGATCGCCCATACCCATCAAGATCGTCTGTGATGTAGCCTGTTCATTATGCCAGCTCAGCGTCATATCTTCTTCACAGAGGCGGGTGAGTGTGGGGCTGATCTTGGTGCTGTCTGCCTGTGTCTTGGGGGTAATAGAGACCTGATACAGCGCTTTGGGATAGGTGGGAACAGGAAGGGTAAGCGGATGTGCTTTATCGCACAAGGTATTACCGGTGGATGTCTCGCTCAGTTTTGGCACAATGCCGATATCCCCGGAATGGACGGTTTTGATGGGAAGAACTTCTTTACCGCGTAGAACCTGGAGACTGCCGAGACGTTCCTCAACACTTTTATTCTGGTTCCAGACGCGAGAGTCAGAATTCATCACGCCGGAATACACCCTGAAGTAGGTAAGTTTTCCGACAAAGGGGTCTGCCGTTGTTTTCCAGACATAAGCAGCCAGCGGACCAGAATCACTGGCAGCCAGTGTTTCTACTCCAGCTTTACCTTCAGCTTCAACGGCAGGGATATCTGCCGGTGAAGGCATCAGGGTAACGATCGCATCCAGCAGGCGGGCGATACCGATTTCCTGAGTTCCAGAAGAGCAGAAAACCGGAATGAATGATCCTGAAAGGACAACCTTTTTCAAACCGGATAGCACTTCTTCATCAGAAAGGCTGCCAGAATCAAGGTATTTCTCCAGCAGGCTGTCTTCACCTTCAGCAGCAGCTTCTATGAGTGCCTGACGGGCTTCTTCAGCAGCATCCTTATATTCTGCCGGTATATCAGTTGCTGTTTTACCATCGCCTTTGTATGCCTTCATGGTGATGAGGTCGATCACACCCTGAAAAGCCGCTTTTTCGCCCCAGGGCAGCTGAACGGTAATCAGGCGGGTATCTGAGTATTTCTGAACAGAATCAACAGCATTCTTGAAATTGGCATTTTCCCGTTCCATCTTGTTAACAACCAGGAAACGTGGAAGTTTGAAGCTGTCAGCGTAACGTAGGGCTACTTCAGTCCCAACTTCGAGACCGGCTACAGAATCGACCAGAACCAGCACACCATCTGCGACACGCAGGGCAGAAATCACCTCTCCCACAAAATCGGTGTATCCGGGCGTATCAAGCAGGTTAATCTTGGTGTTGGCGTATTCAACTGGTATGATCGATGTGGAAAGCGATATTCCCCTTCTTTTCTCTTCGTCTTCAAAATCTGATGTTGTGGTGCCGTCTTCTATCTTTCCCAGGCGGGTGGTGGCACCTGTAAAATGTAAAAACGCTTCGGTCAGCATGGTTTTACCGGAGCTGGAATGCGAAGCGAGGGCGATGTTACGAATGAACTCAGTCGTATATTCCTTCATGAAAAAATACCTTCCTGACAATCATGATGTGACACGAGTCTCTATTTTAAGGTATCTAAGCAAGTTTGTAAAGCATGGTCTGCTGTAATGATGAGGATCGCCATCTGGATGAGCGAATTCACAGCGTATTTTAAGCAATTTACGGTATAATTCTGCCAATAGCCACAACCCAGGCGATGAGGCTCGCCAAAAAATGTCTTCGGACTGATAGCCTCTACTGCAGCCCAAGCTCGGTAGAGGCTTTTCTATTTCAAATTAATTATGACGGTAATCACTTGAAATATACTCAGAATAAGTGATGATAATTTTTCCAGAGGTATTGAATGATTGAGCCAAATGTACTGTACCCTCATAAGATCCCTGAAAATTTAGATACGAATGAAGAAAGCCCGGATTTTTTTTCAGATATCTATCTGGATCAGGTGTTTGAAGTAATTACGAGTAATAAACAGGAATACAATTTAAAGCCGTATTATTTTTCTCCTTTACATGATCTTGAAACGATCTACTACAGACAGGAAATTTTTCGTGATCTTGAAAATATTGAAGTTGCGCAGGCAATAAAAAAATTCGCCGAAACCATGTTACTGGTGCGACGGTATCAGAAAATCAGTGAAAAATCATATTACAAATACCATCAGGAGGGCTGGTTTCTCGAAGCGGTTACGCTGTACTGCAAGGCAATAAGTGAACTAACCGAAAACCTCTCCAGGCTGGAAATAAAATCTACAGGATTAAGAGAAATCCTGTCTTACCTGAAAAGTTACTTCATAGCCCCGGTATTCGTTGCTCTCCAGTCAGAAACAATTGAAATTAAAACCGACCTCTCGGGTATTAATTACTGCCTGATCATCAAAGGCAGCTGGATTGGAGTCCGCAAATACGAGGCTGAAATTGATTACAGCGTAGAGGTGGAAAAAACATTCGAGAAATTTAAACAGGGGGAGGTTAAAAATTACCGCATAGATCTAACGGCGACTCCCGGAATGAATCATGTGCAAGCCCAAATCGTCGATTGCGTTTCGAAACTTTACCCCGATATCTTCAAAAAAATCGATGCGTATTATCAGAAATACAATAATTTCTGGGATGATGTAATCCTCACCTTTGACCGTCAGATCCAATTTTTCGTTGCTTATCTGGATCATATCCAGGAAATCAAAGCAATGGGACTTCCCTTCTGTTATCCCAAATTGCACATGGATAGTAAAGATATTAATGCAAATAACTCTTTTGATATTGCCCTTGCAACCAAATTGATGAAGGACAAATTACCGGTTATCTGTAATGATTTCTACCTCAAAGGAAAAGAAAGAATCATCATTGTGTCTGGTCCAAACCAGGGTGGAAAAACAACATTCGCCCGCATGTTTGGGCAGCTTCACTACCTGGCAAGTCTGGGCTGCCCTGTACCCGGGGATAGCGCAACCTTATTCCTCAGCGATCGGATCTTTACCCATTTTGAAAGGGAAGAGGATATAAGAAATTTGCGTGGAAAATTGCAGGATGATTTGATCCGCATCCATTCAATTCTGGATTCTGCCACATCAGACAGCATCATCATTATGAATGAAATATTTACGTCAACGGCATTACAAGATGCGATTTTCCTGAGCACCGAGATCATTGAAAGAATTATTAAACTGGATGCAATCAGCGTTTGTGTATCATTCATTGATGAAATTTCCTTACTGGGCGCCCAGGTTGTAAGCATGGTAAGTACAGTTGAACCTGATGACCCCACGCATCGGACATTTAAGGTAATCCGAAAACCATCGGATGGGCGTTCTTATGCAATCTGCATTGCTGAGAAACATCACCTAACCTACAACCAGATCAAGGAGCGGATTTCAGAATGAAAGCTTACTTGATGTTCTCCAACAAAGATTTCAATCCACAAACGCCTCTGCCTGACAATTCACCAGATCTCATCTCTGATCTTGAAATCAGCACCCTGCTGAATGCAATGGCTAAGGGTGATAAATATATATATGAAATTTGCAAAACGGCATTCCTGACAAGTCTGCAGGATACTGAAGAAATCAGGTATCGGCAGGATATCATGCAGGATTGTTTAAATAATCCCGAAGTGATTCGCGCAATCTATCAAATTCCAATTGAGGCTATCGAACAGAAGCATCATAGCTGGTTGGGCATCTTTACAAGAACTCCGTCTTCCGTTCTGAGCAGCGCAGTTGAAATGATGTCGATGTTTGTTGTTTTGTTGAAAGACCTCAAAAAAATAGCGGATGAGAACAAAAGCAAATTCAAATCAGAAGGTTTCTCCAGGTTCTTCTCAATGATCCAGAGTGAACTGGATGATGAATATTTTGCTACGGTGGAGTATCACCTCTGGCAGCTTAAATTTCGGGAAGGCGTACTGATCAGTGCAGATTTGGGCAAGGGGAACGAAGGTATAAATTACACTTTGCGGTTACCGAAATCAAAAAATAGAAATTGGATAAAAGAATTTTTCTCCAAAAAAACACCTGTCTATTCATTTGTCATTAATGCGAGGGATGAAGCGGGCATCCGTATTTTGGGTGACATTAAGGATCTGGGTGTAAACTCTGCCGCCAATTCACTTGCTCAGGCTTCAGAACATATTGAGAGTTTTCTTAATATGCTACGTAGCGAGGTGGCATTTTATATCGGTTGCATCAACTTATGGCAACAGCTTGAAAAACTGGAAATGCCCATTACCTTCCCCGTTCCACACCCCATCAATGCAGCAGATTACACTTTTAAAGGTTTGTACGATATCAGCCTGGCATTAACCAAAAAACAGGCAGTAATCGGGAACGAGATTAATGCCAATGCATCCAAACTGATCATCATCACCGGGGCAAATCAGGGCGGGAAATCCACTTTCTTGAGGAGCGTCGGGCTTGCACAGCTCATGCTGCAGGCAGGTATGTATGTTACGGCTACCAGTTTTTCTGCTGCAATCTGTCATAGCATTTTTACACATTACCGTCGAAAAGAAGATGAGTCGATGGAAAGTGGAAAATTGGATGAAGAACTCCTGAGAATGAGCGAGATTGTTGACCGGATTAATCCAAATTCCATTGTCCTCTTCAACGAATCATTTGCGGCAACAAATGAAAGGGAAGGATCTGAAATAGCATATCAGATAACAAGTGCATTAATTGAAAAAAATATTAAAGTGGTCTTTGTCACCCATATGTACGAATTCGCCCGGATCTTTTTTGAAAAGCATCTGGACGGGGTATTCTTCCTTCGCGCTGAAAGAAAATCAAGTGGACGGCGGACTTTTAAACTGATCGAAGGTGAACCATTGCGAACCAGTTTCGGAGAAGACGTTTTTAACTCAATATTCCATAAAAAAGAAGAAAATTCAGCGAAAACGTAGATCCATACTTTTCATCGCGCATGGGTTTTATCATTAAATAAACACCCGAATTGTTATTAAAAATTATGAAAAAGATATAAAAAGGGCGGGGATTACCCCGCCCTGATACTTGTAACAAATCTTATCGAACAAATGCTTTCCGTCCGGCATAAACTGCGGCATCACCTAACTCTTCTTCAATGCGCATCAGCTGGTTGTATTTTTCCAGACGTTCCCCTCTGCAGGGAGCACCGGTTTTCAGGTGTCCGGTGGACATGGCAACCGTGAAATCTGCAATGAAACTATCAACGGTTTCTCCTGAGCGGTGCGATACCATTGAACCCCAGCCAGCCTTCCTGGCCATTTCAATCGTATCAATGGTTTCACTCAGAGTACCTATCTGGTTTAGTTTAATTAAAACTGCGTTTGCAACACCTTCTCTAATACCTCTCGAAAGACGTTCTACATTAGTGACAAATAGATCATCGCCTACCAGTTCGACCCGATCCCCGATGCTCTGGTTAAGCAGTTTCCATCCCTGCCAGTCATCTTCTGCCATACCATCTTCAAGAACCACGATCGGGTACTTCTTAACCCATTCCGCATACAGGGCTACCATTTCTTCTGCATTAACCTTTCGGCCTTCAGTACGCAGGTTATAGAGACCATCCTCAAAGAATCCGCTGGAAGCAGGATCCAGTGCAACTGCAATTTGCTCACCCGGTTTATATCCGGCTTTTTCAATGGCTTTTAAAATTACTTCCACAGCCTCTTCGTTTTTCTTTAATGCCGGAACAAATCCACCTTCATCACCCACACCGGTAGTATATCCGCCACTTTTCAAAACACCTTTGAGGGTATGATACACTTCGCTTCCCCAACGTACTGCCTCTCGAAAGTTCGGAGCACCAACCGGAGCAATCATAAACTCCTGGAAATCGGTACCCTGCCAGTTCGCATGCACACCCCCATTAAGAATATTGAACATGGGGACAGGGAGAAGCTTGGCGGTGACTCCGCCCAGATACCGGTATAGGGGTAGTCCTAATGCATCAGCGGCTGCACGTGCAACTGCAAGACTCACCCCTAAAATTGCATTTGCCCCAAATTTACTTTTGTTCGGGGTGCCGTCCAGGTCAAGCATGGCTTTATCGACGGCAGATTGGTCGAGCGCGTCCATTCCGATGATGGCTTGCGCAATTTCATTTTTTACATGCCCAACCGCTTTCAGAACACCTTTGCCGCTATAACGGGATTTATCTTCATCTCGTAATTCAAGCGCTTCATGAATACCAGTCGAAGCGCCAGATGGTACAGCAGCCCGGCCAAAAGCGCCACTTTCAAGTGCTACTTCCACTTCTACGGTTGGATTACCCCGTGAATCTAGAATTTCGCGAGCGTGTACAAAATCAATGGTTGTCATATCAAATACTCTCCTTCTTATGAAAATAAGTGCTATATAAAATAAATAGCTTCTATCTTGGGTATTTCCTGATAGAAGCTATCAGCCTTCTATAGGCAGTTCGATTTTTCCCTAGCGAGCTTCATCGCTAATATATTTTAGTCTTTCCCCCTTGAAAGTCAAGCTGGACAAACAATTCAGGAAATCTGGAAAATTACAGGAAAAATTTTTGGATTATCACATTTTCAATGGCGGGTCTATAATTCTAGTTATCTTAAATCTGGTTCATGAATCATATGCCTGCTTGCTGTAATAAAACCATTTTCACCTTTTTATTCTGTACCCAAATCTTGTTGCCCTTATCCGGGTGCGCATATTACTCATCGAATCAACCTTCATCTTCTGAGATGAAATTAGAAAATCCCAAACCAACAAAAACCTTTGGAACCACCCCCACCAGAGAGATTACTCCGACACCCGAGTTTGTTCCAATCCCGTTATTTATGGATCCAATTGTGCCGCCCCAGGTCAGCAAAGAGATCAAAATTCCTGACTCATACACCAGATCATCGGAAGAAGAAGCTCCTGTCCAATTTTCTGAGGTGCCATCCGGTGGTAATGTTCTCCGGGTATATGTAATCGCGGTACCATTTTTTACCACCCGTGATACGATAACTTCCCGTGAAATCATGGATGCCTGGAATGGTAAAAACAGTTCAATGATGATTCATATTTCTCAGGAGGACATTGGATTATTCTCCCGCCGCTGGGGAGATCCATCCAAAAATTCAGTCATAATCATGGAGCCGGAAGGTTCACCACAGGTTACCCCGGAAGATCCACTGGTTGTATCCATTCTGCCTTTTGATGAATTGAATCCGCGTTGGAAAGTTCTATCTCTCGATGGGTTTTCCCCTCTCGAAAAATATTTTTCTGCCACTGAATATCCATTAACCGTTCAGTTTGGTTTTACCGGAGATGCCGCTGCCGTGCAGAAACTGACTGCTATTAATCCTGTCCCCATTTCCAACTATGACATTAATCAAATGACCACGCTGGTAATGACGGGTACAACCGCACTGGTCCGAGCGACAGCCAACAAAATGGATACAAAAGGAATCACCTACCCGGCAGAGAAAGTTAAAGAAATTCTCAGCAGTGCAGATATTACCCACATCAGTAACGAGGTATCATTTACACCTGATTGTCCTCCGGGAAATCCTTTCCAGGGGAGTATGATTTTTTGCAGCCGACCCGAGTACCTGGATCTCTTGAAAGAAGTGGGAACCGATGTGGTTGAGTTGACAGGAAATCATAATCTCGATTGGGGTTTTAAACCCTACCTGTTGAGTCTGGACCTTTACAAAGAAGCTGGAATCAGGGTGTATGGTGGTGGGATCGATGCAGAAGTTGCCCGGGAACCAGTAATTTTTAATCACCACGGGAACCAGATCGCTTTCCTCGGATGTAACTACGCCGGTCCAGCTTCTGCACAGGCATCAGTAAATTCACCCGGTGCAGCAGCTTGCGATTATGCATACCTGGATGCTGAAATCAAGCGCTTACGCCGGGAGGGCATCATTCCGGTAGTTACCGTACAGCATGCCGAGTATTATCACATGTTGTTATCTGAAAACCAGGTGCGCGAATTTAAGCAGCTATCCAATGCGGGTGCCGCCATCGTGCAGGGGAGCCAGTCTCACTTTCCCCAGCCAAAAGCGTTTACCAGCCAGGGTTTTATTGATTATGGCCCCGGTAATCTATTTTTCGACCAGATGGACCGTCCGGTACAGGGCACGCGCAATGAGTTTATCACCCGTTATACTTTTTACCGGGGTAACTTGCTTTCCATTGAACTAACAACCTGGATATTGGAAGATTATGCCCAACCGCGAGAAATGACTTCTGAAGAGCGGAGTGAATTTCTGAAGATGGTTTTCGATGCAAGTCAGGCAGCGATGGCAGAATACCCATGAACTTGCAAAAATTTATCCGCTTCAACCTGGCAGCGCTTGGAAACCCGCCGTGGGAAACCGGAATCTCCCCCCCGGAACTGCTGGATTTTCTCGCCGGTCATCCACCGGGGAGGGCGCTCGATCTTGGTTGCGGAACCGGTACCAATGTCATTACCATAGCCCGGCATGGCTGGGATGCAATCGGCATTGATTTTATACCCGTCAGTATTATCAAAGCCAGAAGAAAAGCCAGGTCGGCAGGTGTCGATGATAAAGCTCAATTCCACCTGGATACAGTCACCCGCCAGAAGGCTGTTACAGGAAAATTCAACCTCATCCTCGATATGGGCTGTTATCACAACCTGACCACGAAGGAACGGAACCTGTATCAGAAAAAAATCGACCAGCATCTGGATGTAAACGGAACCTATATGCTCTATGGTATGTCAGGCAAAGAAAATTCAGACCACGGGATTTTTCCTTCTGACTTACAGGAATTTTCCACCTTTTTGCATCTAATAAAACAGGAAGTAGGCTTGGATCGCTCACGCGCTTCAGTTTGGATCTGGTTTTCAAAATTCTAGTATTGGATTATTCGTTAACTTAACCCTGGGTGGATCCAAAAGATTTTTTTGAACGCATACTCATAATTAGAATATTTATTTTAACGCGGGAATGGTTTTGGTAGAAATATAAACCAGTATCCCTCCGGCGCTGAATAAACCCATACTCAGTACAAAAGGTAATATCCGGTTCAACTGCGATAACTCGCCGGCTATCCACCCGAATGGTGTGGATGCCAGAAGAGCGATCACCCAGATGATGGAAATGATTCTGGCGCGTTCCTGCGGTTCGATGGCAACGATCATCAAGCGGTCAATTTGCGGATTGATACAGGCGTAGCTGCACGCTTCGAGAAAAACGCTGAGTACCAGCAGCCCATAATTCAATTCTTGCATCGAAACCAGCATCAGTTGGCTGAGGAAAAATCCGGCGTAGGCTGCTATCATTGGCACGCGAAAAGGCAGCTTCTCTATTAGAGGGAGAATCGCGAAGAAAAAGAATAATATGAAAACTGCCCTGGCAAATGGAAAAACAGAAATCCATTCGGGCGGCAGTAGTAATTTCTGGGTGACCAGGATGGACCAGAAAGTATTGCTGATCATGTTACAGATGGTGTTGATGACGACTATCCCGAGTGTAAACATGGTTTCAGGGCTGGTCATCATTTTTCTGAATACCAGGTTGTATCCAGCCAGCAGTGAGAAGAAGTTCTGGTTCTGTGTCTCCAGAATCCGCAATTTTCCATGCTCTGTTTCACGGGAAAGCAGGTATTGTGCCAGGAATTTACCGGTCATGATCACAGCGCTGGCAATAAATACAATCCGCAAGGCAGGCACGAGTGTAAATTGTTGAACCAGTAATCCGGTAATGGGCGTTACCAGGGATGAGCTTACCGCAAAGATATAGATCCATGAGTAGATATCCACCAGCAGAACAGGATCGGTATCTTCAGCCAACAGCAGCGGCCAGGAATTCATGCCCACCCGCCAGAAGCTGTTCATAATGGCAGCAACAACAAACCAGAGGAAGTTTTGAGAAGCCGCCCAGATCAGGCATGGCACAGTCCAGGCAAGAATATCAAAGATAAGGGTGGTTAACCTTCTTCCCAATTTGTCGGTTATTGCGCCAGCCAGCCAGGCAGTAAGAATTTGAACTGCCAGACCGATACTTGCCACCAACCCCACCTGGCTATCATTTAATCCAAGTGCAAGCATGTATATTGAAAGATAGGAAATAAATAAATTATATGGAATACCCCAAAATGGTTCAGTCAGTACGGCTGATCTGGCATTCCCCCTGAAGCTGCGGATGGCGGTGAATAATGGGTGTGCGGTCAATATGCCTCAAAATTTGCTTTTATGAATCTTGGTAGTAATTGTATCCGCAAAAATAAAATATCGGGTAAATATTTCATCAATTGAAGCTGCCGGCTGGTGATTTATTTCCATGATTCATATTGCCGTCGGGTTCAGCGCTGATTTATTGTATAATTTACTGAATTCACGCCAGGGCAATCTATGGATATTAAAGAACTCACAAAAAAGATGAATCACCTTGTTCAGAGCAAAGGCTGGTATGAGAAAGACAGCCTGCGTCCGCAGTTGCCACGCAATCTGGCAATATCGCTGTCTCTGGAAGCAGCCGAAGTACTCGAACATTTTCAGTGGGGTGAAAATATCCAAAATAGAGATGACCTTGCCTCTGAGTTGGCGGATGTTTCACTATATCTGCTTCAACTGGCATATGTAAGCGGAATTGACCTCGAAGAAGCCATTCTGAAAAAAATTGAAGTAAACCAGTCCCGCACCTGGGATTCAGCGGAGGACACATCCAAATGATACTGACCGTTTTTGGAGGATCCTCCCCTCAACCTGGTAGCCCGGTATATGAATCCTGCCGCCATTTGGGAAAAATCGCCGCGCAAGCCGGATGGACCGTGGCTACAGGCGGATACATGGGTGTAATGGAAGCGATCTCACGCGGTGCAGCTGAAAACGGCGGACATGTCATCGGAGTCACCTGTGATGAATTGAATAACCTCCGACCATCCGGCGCCAATGAGTGGGTGACTGAAGTGCGCAACTTCCCCTCATTAAAAGACCGCTTATGGCATTTGGTCGAGATTTGTGATGGCGCTATTGCCATGCCGGGAGGTATTGGCACCCTGGCTGAGATCACGGTGATGTGGAATAGTATCGGAATCAACTCCATCCCGCCTAAACCGTTGATATTGGTTGGGGATGGATGGAGCACTATCATGAATACATTAAACAAAGAACAATCCAGCTATATGCGGGCAGATGATCTCAAGTGGATCCATTTTTCTCCTGATGCAATCTCTGCTTTCAATCAGATAGCTGATTACACTCTTACAAAGAAACCTTTGAATGAAAGCAGGAATTAAACATGGCTGAAGAAAAACTCCCCACCCGTTCAGAAAATTATTCAGAATGGTACAACCAGGTCATTCAACGTACTGAAATGGCAGATTACGCCCCGGTACGCGGATGCATGGTCGTCCGTCCCTACGGCTGGGCGCTCTGGGAAAACATCCAATCTGCGCTGGATAAGCGCTTCAAGGCGACCGGTCATGTGAATGCTGCTTTCCCGCTCTTCATCCCCATGAGTTTTTTAGAAAAAGAGAAGGAACACGTAGAAGGCTTCTCCCCTGAACTGGCTGTTGTCACCATTGGGGGCGGAGAAAAACTGGAAGAGCCTCTCGTCGTCCGCCCCACCTCTGAGACAGTCATCGGATATATGTACAGTAAATGGATTAAGAGCTACCGTGACCTGCCTGTACTGATCAACCAATGGGCGAATGTAGTTCGTTGGGAATTACGCACCCGGCTCTTCCTCCGTACCCTTGAATTTTTCTGGCAGGAAGGTCATACAGCCCACGCCACAGAGCAGGAAGCGGAAGAGGAAACCCGCCGCATGCTGGATGTGTACACCGACTTTGCTGTTAATGAAGCAGCCGTACCCGTGCTGCCGGGAATGAAAAGCATGGCAGAGAAATTTGCCGGGGCTGCCCGTAGCTACACCATCGAAGCCATGATGGGTGATACCAAAGCACTCCAATCTGGTACCAGCCACAACCTCGGGCAAAATTTTGCGAAAGCCTTCAACATTCAGTACCTCGACCAGAACAATGAGCTGCAATACTGCTGGACTACATCGTGGGGACTTTCCACCCGCTTTGTCGGGGCAATCATCATGACACACGGCGATGACCAGGGGTTGGTACTGCCTCCGCGACTCGCACCCATTCAGGTGGTCATTGTGCCCATTTTTAAAAATGATGAAGAGAAATCAAAAGTCATGCCGGTCGTGGATAAGATTCGCGCCATGCTGGGGGATATCCGCATTAAGGTCGATGATCGCACAGAAGTCACTCCCGGGTTTAAGTTTAATGACTGGGAGATGCGCGGTGTTCCGGTTCGCATCGAAGTCGGACCCAAAGATGTAGAGAAAGGAAGCGCCGCAGTTGCCCGTCGTGATATTCCGGGTAGAGATGGTAAACAATTCATAGAGCAGGATGCACTGGCTGGCTTTATCCCTCAGCTATTAAAAGATATCCATACCAATATGCTGCGGAAGGCAACCGAATTCCGTGATGCCAATATTCATAATCCAAAAGATTACGAAGAATTAAAGAAAGTAGTTGAAAACGGCTGGGCATACAGTTACTGGTGCGGTGATGCGGCTTGCGAGACCAAGGTAAAAGAAGATACCAAAGCCACCACCCGCTGCATTCCGATGGATCAGGATAGAACACCCGGAAAATGCATCGTCTGCGGTAAACCAGCCGAATATAAGGTTTATTTTGCCAAATCTTATTAAATAATGCCGGCAATATATCTGGAAAAACTCAAACTGCAATCAGCCAACCTGGCTGGAAAATTCATCCAACCGGAAGAATTTTTACACGACCTTTTAGAACTGTTTGAGTTTTACAGCAACCGAACCTTCCGGGCAGGCAACAACACGCTGACGGGAAAATTACTCGCCAGTTATCACCTGCCGGAAAGGGTCCTCTGGCAGATTGAAAAAGATTTGCAATCACAGGCAAGAAGCTACCCGCAAGAAGACTCCCTCCGGCTGGCAAATCTGCTCTGGAATGGTGCATCGCTCGAAGAGAAAAAACTGGCGGTTTTTCTATTGGGGAGAACCGTGGTGGATCCTTACCAGCCAGTGCTCGATACCTACCAGAAATGGTTCAGCGAAGAAGATGAACCTGCAATCCGGAAAGTTCTGGTTACCGATGGTCTTTTCCGCCTGCGCCGTGAAAAATTTACCATCTGGCTGGATCTGATTCGAAGCTGGATTACAGATCGTAATGAGCTTTATCTGGGACAGGGTTACCTTGCACTCGCCGAATACCTGGAAGAAACAGGTGACCGGAATGTTCCAGCCATTTTGAATATCATCCGTCCATCCATGCTCGAAATATCTGCACCACATCATCCTGAACTGCTCAGCTTGATGCAAAAGTTCTTCAAGGTATCTCCCGTCGAAACCAGTTTTATCCTTCAAGAAGAAATCCAGAATTCAAACCCAAGAAGCGTAAAACATAAACGGATAATGCGGAAAATCGTTCAAATCATTCCAACAGAATATCAGAGATCGATAAAACTTGCATTTCTGGAACATTTTCGCGAAAAAAGTATTCAATTAGATGATCCGTTGATTAAGAATTAGTAAAAATACCTCGAAAACCTATTCCAGATACATAAATATTGGAAAAGATTCACAGACAATATGGTATAATTTCACCCGTTGACTGGTCCTGCCAGCGGTATTTGCTGCCGGTATGGAGACTTGCAACCAAATTATTTATAGGAGCAGTGTCATGCCATTGAATAAGGAAGTAAAAACAAAACTGATTGAAGATTTTCGCCGGGAAGAAAATGATACCGGCAGCCCCGATGTTCAGATAGCCATTCTGAGTAAACGAATCAGCCAGTTGACTGAGCACTTACGCGCCAACAAGCTGGATAACAGTTCCCGCCGTGGTTTGCTTAAACTGGTAGGTCAACGCCGCCGGTTGCTGGCTTACCTTCGCCGTGAAGACTACCCCCGCTACCTGGCAATTACCGAACGTCTGAACATCCGCAAGAAATAGAATATCAAATGCGAAGATGGCTTATACATGCCATCTTCGCTTCTTTTCCTTCAATCAGCTATAATAGATATTACAGCATCTGCTGTTATCACATTTATCCAACCACGCCGGTTGGGAATTGAAGCATGTTTAAGAACCATCTTGACCATTCTTCAGTCCCTGACCGGGTGGATACAACAGGGAAAGAAAATTTAATGAAACCAGAAAGTAAACAATACACAGCCACAGTCGGTGGAGAGCTTTTCACGTACGAAACCGGCAAATTAGCCGCGCAGGCTGGCGGCTCAGTTACTGTCCGTGTGGGAGATTCAATCGTATTCGGTGCAGCCACCATGGGTGGTGTGCGTGAAGGAATCGATTTCTTCCCGCTCTCAGTAGAATACGAAGAGAGGCTTTATGCCTCCGGGAAAATCCCCGGATCATTCTTCCGCCGTGAAGGCAAACCCACGGAAGACGCCATCCTCACAGCGCGCCTGACAGACCGTCCGCTGCGCCCGCTTTTCGATCAGAAAATGCGTAATGAGGTACAGGTGGTACTCTTCTCTATGTCCGCTGATGAAGTTCATCCCCTCGATATATTAGCCATCAATGCTGCATCTGGCGCCTTGATGATCTCCGATATCCCCTGGGCTGGACCGGTCGGCGCCGTTCGCATTGGTCGCATCAATGGCAACTTCATTGTCAACCCATCTTTCGCGCAAATGGAAGAGAGTGAGCTGGATCTGCGTATCGCCGGCACACGTGATGCCATTCTCATGGTGGAATGCGGTGCAAATGAAATCCCCGAAGATGTCATGGTCGAAGCGCTGGCATTCGGACATCAATCCATCCAGCCCATCATCGACCTGCAGGAAAAGATGGCAGCCGAAGTTGGCAAAACCAAGCGCGTCATTGCCTCGGATGAACCCGATACCAGTCTTCTTGAAAAAGTTGCCAGCCATGTTCGTGCAGAACTTATTGCCGCATTGGATCGCCCTCACACCAAAGCTGAATTATATGATACAGTTGATGAGCTTGAAGCCAGGGTGGTTACAGAACTTACTGCTGAAGATGAGTCTCAGGTAAAACCTGTCAAAGCTGCATTTGAAGAAGTTTATAAAGAAGTTGTCCGCACCCGGATTATCGATGAAGGCAAACGTCCTGATGGTCGCGCCCTCACAGAAATTCGCCCCATCTGGTGTGAAGTGGGCACCAGCCCCTGCGCGCATGGTTCCGGTCTGTTCACCCGCGGTGAAACACAGGTTCTGACCATGGCAACCCTGGGCACCCCCAAGGAAGCACAGGAGATTGACTCTCTTACCCCGACCGATACCAAGCGCTACATCCATCATTACAACTTCCCGCCATACTCCACAGGCGAGGTGAAACCCCTGCGTGGACAGAGCCGCCGTGAAATTGGTCATGGCGCGTTGGCAGAACGTGCACTGGTCCCGGTTATCCCGCCGGAAAAGACCTTCCCCTACACTTTGCGTCTGGTCTCAGAAGTGCTGGCATCGAATGGCTCATCCTCCATGGGATCTGTCTGCGGTTCTACGCTGGCGCTGATGGATGCCGGTGTGCCGATCAAGGCACCCGTAGCCGGTATCGCGATGGGGCTGGTAAAGGAAGGCGAAAAATATCGCATCCTCAGTGACATACAGGGTCTCGAAGATCACCTCGGTGATATGGATTTCAAAGTAGCCGGTACCGAAGAAGGTATCACCGCCCTGCAGATGGATATCAAGATCCGCGGCATTACTCCACAGATCATGTCCGAAGCGCTGGCACAGGCTAAAGCCGGACGCCAGCACATCCTGGGCATCATGCTGGATACAATTCCTGAATTCCGTGCGGATCTCAAACCACATGCGCCGAGAATCACTACCATCAAGGTGCCCATCGATAAGATCGGCGCCATCATCGGACCCGGCGGCAAGAACATCCGCGCCTTGCAGGAAGAAACCAACACCAAGATCGATATTGCAGATGACGGAACAGTCTTCATTGCAGCCATTGACGGAGTGGGAGAAAGCATCGCCCGCGAGCGGATTGAATCCCTGACCGAAACACCCCAGATCGGACGCATTTACACCGGTAAGGTGGTTCGTATCGCCGATTTCGGCGCATTCGTAGAAATCCTCCCCAACGTGGATGGCATGGTTCATATATCCCAGCTCGATTCAGAGCGGGTGGAGAAAGTGGAAGATGTCGTCTCGATGGGTGATGAAATCACCGTGATGGTGGTCGATATCGACCCCGCCGGCAAGATTCGTCTTTCACGTCAGGCTGTCCTCGAAGGCTGGACCGCTGAAGAAGCCAAAGCCAAAGACAGCAAACGCTCCAGTGGCGGTGGACGTCCTGGTGGCGGACGCCCGGGTGGAGATCGTAGAAGCGGACCCGGCGGGAACAGACGCCCCGGTGGATTTGGCGACCGCGGCAACAGCGGTGACCGCTTCAACCGTAAATAAAAATTACTCCCTCCTGAAATTTCAGGAGGGAGTTTTTATTATTTCTCCACCACTACCCAAACAGTGTATTCTTTCCGGTAGATGCGCGCCTCTTTGCAGCAATTTTCAAACAAAGCGGCAATTTCCTCTCCAGACAAAAAATGGCTCCGCATACCTGCCAGCTTTTCCCCCAGGGCGATCAATTTCACCGCAAAAGTGTGAATGTCGGGTTCTTCCACCACCAGCCTGCCTCCGGGTTTGACAACCCTGAACAGCTCTTGCAGGCTGGCTTTCTGGTTGATCACATGGTGCAGGGCATCTACCATCAACACCGCGTCAAATGATCCATCCGGGTAGGGCAGCAACTCACTGGGCGCCAGAACGCCATTTAAACCCGGTTTCCTCACAGCTTCCCGCAACATTTTTGGGGAAAGATCCAGGATGGTAACGTTACCTGCGTGCGGAGCCAGTTCTAGCGCAATTCTGCCTGTCCCCCCACCCACATCCAGTACGACAGCATCCGGTTGCAGCTGCAAGTGTTCCAATAAATCTGTTGGCGGTTTGGGTTTGATCACCCGGTCATAAATGGGTGCAAGGAAGTCAAAATGGTCAAATGCGGGCATCGGTGCTATTCTCCTCAATATTTTTCAGGAACAAAGGTTTGGTCTGACATTGGCGGGCGCACGTAACCCTGATCATGCTGCCGCGGTGGCAGTTTGAGTGTCTCAGGTGTCAGATCTTCATAAGGAATCCTGCTCAAAAGATGTGCAATACAGTTCAGGCGGGCGCGTTTTTTACAATCGGCGTTCACCACATACCAGGGTGATTGTTTCGTGTCTGTGTAGGCGAACATGGTATCTTTCGCTTTGGAATATTCCACCCACCTCGCCCGGGATTCAAGATCCATCGGGCTGAGCTTCCAGCGTTTGGTGGGTGTATTGATCCGGTCCTGAAAGCGTTTCTCCTGTTCTTCATCGCTGACACTGAACCAGTACTTGATGAGAATGATTCCGCTGCGGATCAGCATCCGCTCAAATTCAGGGCAGGCTCTCAGAAAATCCTGATACTCCTCTTCGGTGCAGAATCCCATTACCCGCTCGACACCGGCGCGGTTATACCAGGAACGGTCAAAGAAAACCATCTCTCCGGCTGCCGGTAAATGCGCTACATATCGTTGAAAATACCATTGCGTTTTTTCTTTTTCGGTAGGCGTTCCAAGGGCAACCACCCGTGCATAGCGGGGATTCAGCGTCTCAGTGATTCTTTTTATCGCTCCGCCCTTCCCTGCTGCATCCCTGCCTTCAAAAATCACCACAACCCGCAATCCTTTACTTTTGATCCATTCCTGCAATTTGACCAGTTCTACCTGAAGTTTTTGCAGTTCTTTATAGTAATCCTTGCTGGGTATATCAGTTTTCGGGGTGGTCTTTTCCACCTTCTTTTTCGTGTCTGTTTCGTGCTCAACTTCTCTGGAATCAGATTTTTTCTTTGCCATCACCCGCCTCCCAATTCCGAAACATATGAATATTATAGCAATTCGATTGTAAAGTGGTATATGTAGTTTTAAACAAGGAATGGCGGGTTTCTCCCACCATTCAAAATGGAGCTAAAATATATAACAATAGCTTATTTTGCTGACAATCTTTTTCTTTTTACCCGATAGAGGGAAGCATCTGCCGCGCCTATCATATCTTCAATCGTTTCCATAGATGAATCCCAATCCGCCAGACCCAGGCTGAGATCTACATTGATTCGGTGACCTTTATAGTAGATGGGCTGCTCATCTATGCGCCTGACCAATCTGTCGATAAACATCTCTGCCTGGTACGCTTCAATCGCAGGCAGGATAATGGCAAATTCATCTCCCCCAAACCGGGCAAACACATCCCCTTTACGACATTCAGATTTACAGATCACAGAGATTTCACGTAGCACCGCATCCCCTGCCAGGTGCCCGAAGCTGTCATTGATTTCTTTAAATCCATCCAGGTCCATGAGAACCAACGAGAAAGGCTTTGCGTGTCGGTCGCTGCGAATAAATTCCGCTTCCATCCGTTCAATGAAGTGTCGTCTGTTGTAAGCTTTTGTCAGATCATCGGTGATGCTGAGCTCGTGTAGCCGCTTCTGCGATTCACCCAGTTGGAAGATCAATTTAAGCATTGTCGATCCAAATAAATATCCAAAAACCAACGGCAGCAGGAAACCAATCAAGACACCGTAACCTCTAATGGTTCCTGTTATTAAATATTGCACCAATGCCGTGATAATTCCAGAAAGCATGGTCGGAATGACAATGATAATCAGCAAAGTACGCTGATAGCCAAATTTTTGCATTAATTGTGAAATGAACTGCATTCAACCTCTATTACCAGTAACTAATCGGCAATAGTACCATCAATTGTTGTGTTAGGTAATGGTTAGGTTGTAAATAATCTATTAATTACAAATAAATATTCAAGAAGTAGGAAGTTTGGGCATCTCCGGACCGGGCACGCCTGTTATTTCACAGAGTGCTGCCTTCATGGCAGTTCTGTCATCCCAGGGATATTCTTCTGTGCCAAAGCACATGCTCTGTTCATGTCCCTTGCCGCAAGCGATCACCAGGTCACCTGGCTGCGCCAGCCTGCAAGCTGCTCGGATGGCTTCTCCACGATCTGCCACCCGGAAATAAGATTTACCTTCTTCGGCATGTTGTGATTCCGCCCCCTGCGCCATTTCTGCCAGGATGTCATCCAGTGATTCGGTACGCGGGTCCTCTGCCGTCAGGATGGAAATATCTGCCAACCCGGCAGAAACCTCTGCCATCATCCTTCTTTTTTGCCTGTCACGTAATCCTGCCGATCCAAAAACCGCGATCACCCTGCCATCAGTTAAAGTCCGGGCTGTCTCCAGCGCTCGTTTAAGGGCATTCGGGGTATGGGCGAAATCTACAATGGCGGTAAAAGGCTGCCCTTTGTTGATGATTTCCATCCTGCCTGGCACTCCGGGCAGACTGGCAATTCCCTGCTTAACTGCCTCCATGGGTAATCCCAGACCCTCTACAGCCAGGCTGATCGCAGCCAGGCAATTCGAAATATTGTAATCACCCACCAGCTTGCATTTCACCGGAAAGGTTGCCTGACTTGTATGGGCTGTGAAGCTCGTTCCAGCAGGTGTGGATTCAATATCGTCTGCCCAGACCTGCGATGCAGATGTTAGGCTATACGCAATTTTCTTTACATGGGTAATTGAATCCAGGTAAGCGTAAGAACTGTCATCGGCGTTCAAAATGGCTGCCCGGTTGATCAGATTCTCTTTCTCATGAGATTCATGTAAACCTGCAAAAAGTCTGCCTTTCGCTGCACGGTAGTTCTCGTAGCTGCCATGAAAATCCAGGTGTTCATGGGTAATGTTGGTCACCACGCCATAGTCAAAATCACACGCTGTCACCCGATCCTGCGCCCAACCATGAGATGTGGTTTCCAGGATCACATGGGTCAACCCGGCAGCCACCATACGGGCAAGATAGCGTTGCACATCTGGCGCTTCGGGCGTGGTGACATGAAACCCTGTATCGAGCACTTCATCGCCAATGACGGCATTCACTGTAGATACTATCCCCGCACGGATACCCGCTGCCAGAAGGATCTGATAGATCAAATTCGCTGTCGTTGTTTTTCCATCGGTTCCTGTCACCCCGATCATGGTGAGATGTCGCGCTGGAAAACGGTAGAAAGCCGCAGAAACCCAAGCCAGCGCCGGGCGGGTATTCTCTACCCGGATATATGGTGTGGTTAAACCTTCAGGTTGCGGTTTCATTCCCATGACCGCAGCAGCCCCATTCTTAATTGCTGCCGGAATGAACTGATGCCCGTCCACTGAACCACCTTCAAGTGCAACAAACAAATCTCCGCTTTTTACCAGTCTCGAATCGATGCAGATACCGGATATATGGATATCAGGCACATCGGATAATGCCTGAACCGGGATTTGTTCAAATATCTGTTTTAAAGTTTGCTTTAAATAACCGGTCAATGGAATACGCCTCCGAACAATACTCACATTTTACCGTATTTAACCCATCCGGCGGCAATGCATCTCAAAATACGGAACAAAACAGATGCCCCACAGAACTCTGTGGGGCTTCTAATGAGGTTCGTTTAGTTTTATTGAATGGAGTGTCTCAGGGTTTCGAGCTGACCGGCTACAGAACCATCTACCCGTTTATCGCCCACCCGGATAACCAGTCCACCTAAAATGGTTGGATCAACGGAATAGGTGACGGTGGCATTCGAACCGAGTTTTGCCAGCACATCCTTCTGAACGGTGGCTTTTTCATCTGCGGTCAGAGGTAGGGCGCTGATCACCTCAGCAGAATCACCTTTAAGCGAGGTTTCTTCCAGCACGGTAACCTTACCGGCTTTAATTCCAGAGAAGAATTCTTCCAGCAGGGTATGCTGGCGTTTCTCATCCAGTGCTTCGCCCACAAGTTTCTGGGCAGCTGCAATGGCAAGTGCAGCGACCTGTCCGCGTAACTCTGCCAGCATACGGTTGCGTTCCTCCACGGCTTCAGCCATAGCAGCTTCACGGGCTTTGCCAATTTCCGCTTCTGCCTGACCCTTGATATCTTTGGCAGCTAACTGGGCACGGTCAGATGCTTCGCGGATGGTTTGTCCGGCTTTTGCCTGTGCTTCAGAGATAATTTTCTGTGCTTCATTTTCAGCATTGGCACGCGCTTCTGCAGCGACGCGGGCATCTTCAAGACCTTTGGCGATCGTCTCACGGCGTTTTTCCAGCATGCGGATGACAGGTTTATAAACCCATGCCCGCAGCACGATAAAGATGATCAGAAAGTTGAATATCTGAACGAGCAGATATCCGAGATTAATTCCTAGTTTATCCATATAATCACCTCAATCGTTCAGGTTAAACAACCTGGAAGAGCATCAAGAAGGCAATCACCAGACAGTAAATCGCGATCGCTTCAGAAAACGCAATACCCAGAATCATGTTAACCAGCAGGTTACCATAGGTATCCGGGTTGCGTGCCATTCCTTCCAACGCACCCTGAACACTCAGGCCAATTCCAATACCGGCGCCTAACGCACCAATCATGGATAGACCTGCCCCAATAAAGCGTGCCGCCATAATAATGTCACCAGTCATGTACCAAACCTCCTCAAAAGTTGATAATTGCGTTAGGCTGCCGCGTGTTCTTCTTCGTCACCGTGTCCGTGTGTAGCCATGGACATAAACACCATGGTGAGCATACCGAAGACCAGCGCCTGGATTAAGCCTATGAAAAATTCAAACAACAATACACCTGATTGTATCCACACCGCCCCGGCGGGGAGAATGGAACCAACCAGGAATAGTAATACCGATCCTGCAAAAATATTTCCGAACAACCTGAATGAGAACGACAATATTTTTGAAAACTCCGAGATCAATTCCAGAATGGAAATGAGTAAATCCATCAATCCAAAGCCCGGTTTTTTAAACAGGGTAGTGAAATTCAGGAATTTTGAGAAATACCTGGCTCCCTGCGCTCTGAAGCCAATTACCTGAGTCATCACGACCGAAATCAGCGCGAGCGCGAGTGTAAAGTTCAAATCAGTAGAGGGGACGCGCACAAATGGCACCACTTCGAAGTTTCCGCCTTCGGCATGAGCGGCATCACCTTTGACAATGGCAGAGATCCCCTCGGTAATGGCGATAGCCGGATATCCATGCTCACCTTCATGCAGCCTGCCGATGCTTTCCACGCCCGGGAACATCTCGAGCCAGTTGGAAAACAACACCAGCAGGGTGATGGTTGCAAATATGGGGAAGATGGATTTTGCCCACTTGCCGGCAGTGGATTCCGTCAGATTGTAGATTGCTTCCAGCAGTGCTTCGATCGCACCAGATATCCCCTGGGGAACCAGGCTGCCGCTCTTCGCCGCGCTGCGAACTGCCAGGGCAATCAGAATGAGGATGATATCAACAATAATGGTTGCGACGAGCGTGTTGGTTAAGTAAAAATTCCCGAAAAGTGGTTCAGGAATAACATTCTCTGGTACCACAAAAATTCCGGGACGAATGGGAGGGTACCTGGTAGCGAAAAATATGCTTAAACCAATAAACAGGAATACCCACCAGCGGTTAACACCCCAGCGCCATTTTTTAGTCTTTTCCAAGGCTTGATTCCTCCTGTGTGGTCTGCTTGGGCTTTTCGATTTTCATCTTTTTCACAGCCGAACGAGCCAAAAAAATCATGATCACCAAACTTACCGGCACGGATCCTACTAATAGACCAATCGTAAACCAAGGTTTGGTCCCTAACCGGTTATCCAAAAACATGCCGCCCAATAGAGCAGCAATGATGATTAGCAGTGTAACACATCCTACCTGGCTAACCAACCCTACCAGAGAAAGGTTTAGCAATCTCTGCTTACTTGTTATCGGTTGTTTCTGCTGATCCATGAGTCAAAGTATTATAACTTAGTGATTTTTCAGCGTCAAACCTTTTGCCAGCTGCTTACTGATCTGGCAGGATTGCGTAAAATATCCCCGGATGTACAAACAAATCCGGGGAAGAGCCCTAATTAAACATCGATTGGATGGCTGATTCTGCGGCGCTAAACCACGGCGAAATCATCACACCCAGTACGATAATCCCGGCAGCATAGAGTAATACCGCAGTTCGGGTACTCTTAACCACCGGTAATGGTTCGCTGTCATTCTCTGATCTACCCAGATAGACTACCTTCATGACCACCAAATAGTAGTAAAGGGCGATGATTGCATTCAATACACCGAATACCGCCAGGGTAAACAACCACGGATATTGCATCATCCCAACTGCGGAAGAGAACAGGAACAGCTTCGCTGCAAACCCGGCAAAAGGTGGAATACCAGCCAGCGAAAGGAAGGCAACCAGCATCGCCAGAGCCAATGAAGGAGACCGTCTGGATAGCCCGGCGAAAGCCTCAACATCATCCGATCCAACCTCGCGGCTAACCTCAGAGATGATACCAAAGGCTGTCAGGTTGGTGATCACATAAGCCATAATATACATCACCGTGCTGATAAAACCCAATCCCGATACTGCTGCAACGCCAATAAGCATGTAGCCAGCCTGCGCGATGGAAGAGTACGCCAGCAGCCTCTTGATATTCTTCTGGCGTAACGCCTGCAGGTTTCCAAAGGTCATGCTGGCAATGGAAAGTATGGCAATGGCAATCGACCAGACCATCCGTAAGTCATAGAAGGCTACTGGCAGCAGGCGGAGCAGAACTGCAAACCCCGCCGCTTTGGAGGCAGTCGATAGGAACCCTGCTACCGGGGTAGGAGCACCCTGGTACACATCCGGTGCCCAAAAGTGGAAGGGGAATGCCGAAATTTTGAATCCCAATCCAACCAGGATCAGGAAAACAATTAATATGCCGCCAACACCCGGAACCGCGTATGGAAGAATCTGGCTGATTTCATAAATCTGGGTGGTGCCGGTCATCCCGAACAGCAGGCTGAAACCGTACAGCATTACCGCAGATGTGACCGCGCCATAGATCAAATATTTAAAACCGGCTTCGGTGGATGCGTCATCCTTACGCAGAAAACCTGCCAGCACATACAGGGGAATGGAGGTAGTTTCAATTGCCAGGAAAAGCATAATGAGATCTGCAGATCCTGCCATCAGGCTCATCCCCAGCGTGGATGCCAGCATCAACACATAGAACTCGCCCTGTCTGCCGGTATGCGGATAATTACGGATAAACAAAGCTGTCACCGCGCCGCCAAAGAGGAAGAGCATACTGAAGAGGAAGCTCATCCAGTCCCAGCGCAGCATGCCACCAAAGATCAATTCTCCGGCAGCGGATGGTCTGCTCCAGATGGCGGATACGATACCCACGATCACCAGACCGGCTGCAGTTACATAGGCAAATGGAGATGCCTTACCTTCTTCATCCTTCCAGACAAGATCCAGGATCAATACAACAGCGCCAAGCAGGAAAATGCCAATCTGCGGGAGGATGGGAATGAGCATGTTGAGATCAAAGCCTGTGGTCATTATGCACCTCCCAGCAGGGTGAGGATGTGGTTCACACCCGAACCTACCGTTTGACTGATCAAAGACGGGAAGATACCAAATGCAATCATGAAGGCAGCCAGCAGCACAATGGAAATTTTATCCAGTATGTTGATAGGGGTGATATGCCCTTCCAGTTCATCCGGCAGCTTACCGAAAAATACACTATTGATGACCCGCAGAATATATGCCGCGGTGATGATCACCCCGATCACAGCAATGATCGCGGCAACCGGCATCGCCCGCCACAGCCCCATGAAGATGGGAAATTCCGCAGCAAAGCCGCTGAAACCGGGCATACCCATCGAAACCAGACCGGCAATGATAAATCCCACCGCCGCGTAAGGCATCAGCTTGAAAAAGCCGCCTAACTGTGAGAGCTCACGGGTGTGCGCCCGGTCATACACCATTCCGACTACAGCAAAGAACATAGCTGTCATTACACCGTGCGAGAACATTTGCATGCCTGCACCGGTCAAGCCATCCCGGTTGAGGGTGGCAAAACCAAGCAGTACCAGCCCCATGTGTGAAACGGAGGAGAAACCGATGACATACTTGAAATCCGTTTGCACCATGGCAATCAACGCACCGTAAACCACATTCACCAGTGCAAGCCCGATTATCAGGGGAGCCCAGAATCTCGCACCATCCGGCATCAGCATGATCCCGACCCGCAGGGCAGCAAAGGCACCCACCTTCATTTCCACACCCGCCAGCAGCATTGAGATGGCGGTTGGAGCGGCTACATGACCATCCGGTGCCCAGGAGTGGAATGGGAAGATGCCGCCCAGAACACCAAAGCCGATAAAGACAAACGGGAACCAGAATTTCTGGAATTCTGGTGTAAATACTGCCTTTTCCAGGTCCAGCAGGTTAAAGCTGAATGATCCGGCGGCGAAGAAAATTGCCAGCGCTCCGAGTAATGCCACGATGGAGCCGATGAAGAGATACAGGGTCAATTTCATCGCGCCGTATTCACGGGTCTTCGGCCAGCCCCAGACAGCGATCATCAGGTATTTGGGGAATACCGCAATTTCCAGGAAGAAGAACAGCATGAACAGGTCAAGCGAAGCAAAGACACCAAAGACACTGCCCGCCAGAAAGCACAGGAAGGCGAAAAATTCTCTTGGACGTTCGTCGACTCCCCACGAGATCATGACACCTGTCAGTGTGACAATGCCGGTCAACAGTACCATCGGTACGCTGAATCCATCCACACCAACATGGTAAGAGATACCCAGTTGTGGCAGCCAATCTAATTTTTCAATAAACTGGTAACCGCCAGCGCCGTTGTCATAGCTGATATACAGCCAGAATGACAACAGAAAGGAAATTACCATGGCAACCAGGGCGGTGACTTTCACCTGGGTTTTCCGCTCTGCCGGATAAAACAGAATTAAGACACCGGCAACCAGCGGGGTAAGGATTATGACACTCAGAATTGGTAACTGCATCTGCCACTCCATCAAAACAGCATGGTAACCGCTTTATTGATTAGTTCGACAATCCAGGCCGGATACACACCAATGATTGCCATCAAAATTACCAGGGGAACCAGCACAATGATTTCCCGGGTATTGATATCCGTCAAATGTCCCACCCATTTTTCATTGAGTGGACCATGTAACACCAGTTTGATACCTTTAAGTATGTAAATACCGGTGAAGAGCAAGCCGATCATGCTCAGAGCGGTTGCCAGCGGTAAGATCGGCAGTGATCCCCGAACCACCATGAACTCAGATACAAAGCCATTCAAACCGGGTAGTCCAAGAGATGCCATTGAGACGAAAATCAGCAGACCGCCAAAAACCGGCATAAGCGGGAAGAGCCCGCCAAATTCGCTTAGTTTGCGGGTATGTGCCCGCTCGTAGATCACCCCGACCAGGAAGAACATCCCGGCTGAAGAGAGCCCGTGGTTGAACATCTGCAATACGGCTCCATCCATGGCAATATGGGCATTTTCAGTTCCTGCGGCAAATGCTGCGGCAGCGATACCCAGCACAACGAAACCCATATGGTTGATGGATGAGTAAGCCACCAGTTTCTTGAAATCATCCTGTCCGTACGCGCCAAAAGCGCCAAAGATGATCGCCATGACCGCCAGGAAAGCCAACCCACCGGCGTAAAATTTCGCCTCCACCGGGAAGAGTGGTAGAACCAGACGGAGGAAACCGTAAGCTCCCAGCTTCAGCAGCACACCAGCCAGAATCATCGAGCCCGGGGTCGGCGCTTCGGTGTGCGCATCGGGCAGCCAGGTGTGGAATGGCCAGACCGGCACTTTGATCGCGAAAGCAATCACAAACGCCCAGAAGATGACAGCCTTGATGGTCGATACCGGCAACCCGATGATAGTTCCGCTCACCTGCTGCCAGCGCTCAAATACTTCCAGCAGATCGAAGCTGCCGCAGACCACACCAATCAACTGGATGGATAATAACAACCCCAGGGAACCAGCCATGGTGTAGAGGATGAACTTAAGTGAAGCGTAGTTGCGGTTTTCTCCACCCCACTGGTTGATCAAGAAATACATGGGCACCAGCCCGATTTCCCAGAAAAGGAAGAAGAGCATCAGGTCCAGCGCTACAAAAACACCGAGCATACCTGTTTCAAGCAGCAGGAACAAAATCATATAAGGCTTAACCCGTTCCTTTATAGAGAAGGATGCCAGTAACGCCAGAGGGGTGAGCAGGGTGGTCAGCAATATCATGGTCAGCGAAATGCCATCCACACCCAGGTGATATCGTGAATTGATCACCTCGAACCAGGGCAGATTTACCTGGAATTGAAAGCGTGTCTGGTCTTGATTGAATTGCGCCCACAACCAGACGGATAATCCGAAGGGGATCAGGCTGGAGATCAATGCAAACCAACGGATGCCGCGTACGCTATCCTTGGGAATGAAGAGAATAACCAAAGCCGCCGCCGACGGAAGGAACAGAATGAGCGAAAGAATATGCCGGGTTATGAAATCCATCGAATGCTCCATCAAGCAGGGGTCTGTAACATCAGCAGAATGCCCAACAAGACCAGACCAATTACGATAATGACAACCAGTGAGGTAGCCAGGTATTGTTGTACGCGCCCGGACTGCATCCGGGTGACTTCAGCGCCAGCCTGGCTGACACTGCTGGCAAGAGCATCTCCACCTTTGTTGATAACCGGGATATCAAAGAACTGGCGGATGATCCTGCCCATCCAGAGGAAGGCTCTGCCGATGGCATGCAAAATACCATCAATGACCTTCTTATCCATCCAGATGGAAGTGAAAGTCTCTGCCAGCCAGCCGGATGGTTTGTAAATGATTTTTTCATAGAGCTCATCAAAATAGTATTTGTTTTCGAGGTGGGTATGCACCGGTCCAAGCGCTTTCTTCAATGGGTCTTCCGCTCCGGCTTTTACTCCACGATAAACCAGCCACCCGATGAACAATCCACCCAGTGAAACGACAAGGGAAGTGAGCAGGGGAACCGCAGAGAATTGGACTTCAGCGCCGTGCTCACCCAGCATTCCCCCTACAAAATGTTCAAACCAGTTGGGGATCATACCACCCAGACCCGGGAAATGCTCGGGAATACCAGACCAGCCCAAAGTGATCGCAAAGAACGCCAGTACGATGAGTGGAATGGTCATGCTGGGTTTGGATTCGTGCGCGTGTTCCGCTGCCGA
This sequence comes from uncultured Leptolinea sp., assembly GCA_964648485.1. GTDB lineage: Bacteria > Chloroflexota > Anaerolineae > Anaerolineales > Anaerolineaceae > DAIOEK01. The sequence continues at coordinate 43,340 of CAZYOF010000013.1, read as the reverse complement.
TGTGCGCGGTTTTCCCAGGAAGGTCAATGTAATCTGGCGCATGGTGTAGAAAGCCGTCAGCAGCGCAGCCACAGCCAGCACCACGAACACGGTTGTGTGCCCGCCAGAGAAGGCACCACTCAGAATTTCATCCTTCGACCAGAAACCAGCAGTGAGTACCGGGAAACCGGATAGTGCCAGCCCGCCGATCAGGAAGGTCCAGAAGGTGAAGGGCATCTTACCCCGCAAGCCGCCCATATTCCGCATATCCTGAGGATCGACATGCTCTCCGGTATGGTACACACCATGCTCCATCCCGTGGATGACGCTGCCGGAACCCAGGAACAATAAAGCCTTGAAGAAGGCATGCGTGATCAGGTGGAATACTGCCGCCACATAAGCGCCAATCCCCAGTGCGGCGATCATGTACCCCAACTGCGAAATGGTGGAATATGCCAGTACTTTCTTTACATCGTTCTGCGCTACGGCAATTGTCGCCGCGAAGATGGCAGTGAAGGCGCCGATAAATGCGATTACCGCCATGGTCGGATTAAGCGCCATCCCCGGTTCCCAGCCTGCGGAAATCAGGGGGAAGGATCGCGCGGTCATGAATACACCCGCCGAGACCATTGTAGCAGCATGGATCATCGCGGATACCGGTGTCGGACCTTCCATCGCATCCGGCAGCCACACGTGCAGCGGGAATTGTGCACTCTTGCCAATTGCACCAATAAAGAGCAGCAATCCGATCAATCCAGCAAAAGACAGACCGAAGATGCTCGTGGGGGTTGCTGCCATCTGCTCCAGCAGTTGCGGATTACTTAGGATGTCTTTGTAATTCAAGGTTCCGGTAACCGCATACAGAAGACCAATTCCGAGCAGCATAAACACATCGCCCACGCGGGTGGTCATAAAAGCCTTGATGGCTGCCTTTCGCACCGATTCTTTGCCAAACCAGAAGCCGATCAGCAGGTATGAGCACAACCCCATAATCTCCCAACCCACATACAGGGTCAGGAAGTTGTCACTGAGGACCAGAACGTACATCGCGAAAGCAAAGAGAGCAATGAAGGCGAAGAAACGCGAGTACATCGGTTCAATCGATGGAACTCGGTGAGTATGACCGTGTTCATCCACAACATCCGCTCCATGCGGAGGCAGACCGGCACGGTCATGATCTCCTGCAGGCTGACCAAAGTTATGATAACCCACCGAGTAAATAAAGATCATCAACACCGTCCAGGCGACAAAAAAAAGCGAGACGGTGGTCAGGCTGTCCACCTGGATGCCGATCCGCAGCCAATCTTCACCTGCCGGAAGCCACTTAATCGAGCTGACAATGGGATGTTCCGCCAGATGCGGGATTGCGACCGCCTGGAAGAAAACAATCATGGAAAGCAGCCATGAAATCGCCGCAGCACCAATCGCGATGGTGTGGCTGAGTCCTTTCCATTTATTGGTGAGTAATATAACAACCAGAAACGCCACCAATGGCGGCAGGGGGATGAGCCATGCGAGTGTTTGAGTCGTCATTTAGATTTCATCCCTTCAATAGATTTACTTCATCGGCGATCACGGTATCTCTGCGCCGATACACCGAAATAATGATTGCCAGACCGACCGCAACTTCTGCTGCCGCGGCAGCGATGACGATGATGGTGAAGACCTGACCATTCATGACATTGGGGGTGATATAGCGCCAGAACGCGATCAGGTTGATATTCACTGCGTTCAGCATCAGCTCAATGCTCATGAGCATACCAATGACATTTTTTCGTGCCAGCACTCCGAACAACCCCACACAGAAGAGGGCTGCCGCGAGGATTAAGTACCAGGATAGTGGAATCATCTGCTGCACCTCGCGATTAAGATTTGTGTTCCCGCCCCACATAGATCGCGCCAATCATTGCTGCCAGCAGCAAAATTGAGGCAACCTCAAACGGGATGAGGAATCCATCCGGAGCAACCAGCATTACGCCCAGCTGCCGGAGGGTATCACTCTGAGCGGCAAGTTCCTGATTTGGAGCATTGAAACCCACCCACAGAGACAGGGTAAGAATGATTACCGCGAACAACACCATGGAAGTGATCGCTGCGATGATGGTCTGCCGATTGAATGGAGAGCTTTCATCGAACATCATCCGGCGTGTCAGCATGACCGCAAAAATGATGAGGGTTGCGATGGCTCCGATATACACCACCACCTGAACCACACCAAAGAAAGGCGCTTCGAGCAGCACAAATACCACCGCCACGCAGAAAAGGGTCAGGATCAACCAGAGGGCGGCATGCAGCATTTTCCGGACGGTCACCACGCCTATCGCCGCGAAAAGCAAAACCAGCGCTGTCAGAATAAAAATGATTTGCGTCAAACTCATTAGACTTTGCCTCAATCACCCAGAATTTTTTCAGCCATTTCACGGTTGGCTTCCGCTAATTCATCCAATCTCTCCTGCCGGTTATCCAGTGGTTTCCGGCTGAATAACACCACAAATGCAATGACCAGCGCGTTCGCTGCCAGATGCCCGATCAAATGGGTGATGGTCGTCCCTCCGGCATATGCCTTCTCAACGATTGCGGTGATGGTCACGATTCCCAGCGCGATGGGAGTCAGGATCTTCCAGTTGAGTGCCATCATCTGGTCAATGCGGAAGCGGGGCAGCGAACCGCGCAGCAGGATAAAGGCGAAATACACAACCATCGTTTTGATGCCAAAGTAGAAGAATCCCAGAATGGGGATGGTCTGCGCACCGGGACCCTGCCATCCTCCCAGAAAGAGGACGGTGAACACCATCGATGCGGTAAATGCGTGTAAGAATTCACCCACATAGAACATACCAAATTTCAAACCGGAATACTCAATATTGAAACCGGCAACAATTTCTGATTCCGCTTCCGCCAGGTCAAATGGAGCGCGCCCGACTTCAGCGACCGAGGTGATGAAGAAGATGATGCCCGCCACCGGGGCAAGGAACAGGAACCAGATGGGATCCTGCGCGAGGATGATGCTGTTCAACCCCATCGACCGCGAAAGCAGAACGGGGATCAGCATCGAAAGCACCATCGGCACTTCGTAAGAAACCAGTTGGGCTACAACGCGGAAACCCGCCAGCAGCGAATACTTGTTATTTGAAGCGTATCCCGCCAGGATGATACCCAGCTCGCCCACCGCACCTACGGCTACCAGGTAGAGGATGCCGACATTGATGTTCGCCCCGAAGGTGGTTGCCGTAAAGGGGATGACTGCCCACATAAAAAGAACCCCTGCCACCACCAGCACCGGCGCCATATTATATGGAACAACATCCGCGCCTTTGGGCGTAATATATTCCTTGGCGAAGATTTTGATCATATCGGCAAAGGGCTGAATCAACCCGTACGGACCCAGTCTGTTGGGGCCAAACCGGTCCTGAATGCGTCCAATTAACTTTCGTTCGTACCAGATCAGGAAAATCACCCACAACATCGCCATTAAAGGCAAAACGATTGCCCCGGCGATGGTGACAAAGGGGGTTGCCAGCTCAGATGCCATCCCGGCGTTTACCAGAACCTGCACCAGCCACTGGCTGATAAATGTTATCGGATCACTCCAAAAGGGCATGGTTTCTCCTCGATAATGGTTTCAGGATTTGGTTTACTATGACCAGTCCAGTGCGCCTTTTTTCCAGGCGTATGCCAGCGCTCCGGCGAGAATTAGTACGAAAAGTATTCCTTCGAGTACCGCGTACAATCCAAGGAAGTCAAATGCCAGCGCCCACGGGAAAAGAAAGACAGCCTCGATGTCAAATACCAAAAAAATCAAGGCATAGACATAATACTGTGCCTTGAATTGAACCCAGGTATCACCGACAGTCTCGATACCACATTCATATGTTGAATTTTTAATGGGATTTGGTTTCTTGGGTGCCAGGATACCAGCCAGAGTGATTGCTACTGCCGGTAAAGCCAGGGATACCACCATGAATACCCCGATGTACAACCAGTCCAGTTGCATACTTCCCCTCGCATAAGTAAAAATCGGAATAAGATCTGAACCAGCCAGGCCCACCGCCGGCTCACTCCTTTTATTCTATCATAGATACTATTTACAAAAGAAAAAATGTTGCTTATCGCCTGACTCGGAACATAAGTCCAATGGTATTTGGAAAAGAATTATTTTGGAAGAACCCTCATACAAAAGCTATTAATAGTCAAAGATCTGGTATTTACATAATTGTTCTTTCTGATTCTATTTCAAGGTCAAGATGATGGGTATCCCTGATCCATACAACACACTGATTATCTCATTACGGAAAATCACCAACAATTGTTGGCGGCGGCGGACCTGCCACCTCTTCCACGGTGATGTCATATCCAATAATACATTCCCCACCCCGAGTATCTATTGGATATTCGGTATTGGTCCAGTTGATATCGCTGAAAGTTTCTTCGAAATGTGTGGTCCATCCACGTAAATCATGCAACTCTGCCGGGCTGTATGTTACCTCATCAAAACAGAATGGATCGCTGTCGCTCCACACATCATAGTCCCACATCGTTGAAGAGATCGTCAGTGATTCTGAGGGTGCCAGTATTAGGTCGCGAACTGGCACAAAACTACTGCCCCAGATGGGAAAAGTGTATGACAACCCGGTATATACCGGATAGAATATATCAAATGTTCTGATCCCATTTACATTCACCCCGCCAATCACACCTGGTCCCCAGTCTTCTGCATCACCAGAGCAGGCTCCCGCAGTATAAAGGGATCCAAAATGGTAAGGTTCATCCACATCAATGCAGTTATACAGGATGGATGTAAACCGGACAGTAACATGTTTATAGATCGCCGGACAGTACCCGGATACCAGAATAGGCAGGCTGGTGATGGTGGCAGATGGTTCATCCGGGTCGCCGAGGTAACCCACCACGAAAAATTCGGTCTGCTCGAAACACGATCCGGCTTCCCAGAGGTGATCCCACACCACGTAACGTTCTGTGTTGGGTCCGGTCGAACGCCACTTGACCCCATTCCTGTAAATATGAAAGCCATCCAGCACCGGCGGGGTGATATGCCTGCCTTCATCATAGATACGGAATTCCAAGATCACATGCGGATTGGGAACCAGCGGCTCCTCATTCACCCCGTACCGGCTGGAATCCAGATACAGGTATTCAAATCCGGTTCCGCCGCCACCCCTTCCTTCAGCCGGGTCAGCTACCTTGTATCGCAGCCGGAACCAGCCTTCCGGACCGGTGACCTGCTCGTCAATCCAGCCTGCGGCAAATTCAGCGGGGGTACGGCTGATATCCAGTGTACCAAGGTTATATGCCACCCCGCCCGCCGTGCCGATTGTGTATCCCATACAGTTCATTCGGAGGCGCAGGTTGCCAGATGTGGTCATAAACATCGCCCGATTTTCTGCCGAAAACCACTCACTCACATCCCAGTAGTTCTCTTCCAGGGCAGGGAAGGATCCCGAACCCGGAATGCGGATAACCGGATTATCTCCGGCGCTGACATAACAATACACCCCATCAAACGGACGGTCCACCTCGAAGGTGGTGATATCCATGATACCCGCAGGTAACACATCCCTGTCCAGGATACTCCGCAGCAGGTTATACCATCCGGGCATCGTTTCTAGATGCGGCAAGGTCAACTCAGGCATGTACTCTGCAGGGACAACCGTCTCTCCCTCCGGTTCATCTCCACCTTCGCCTTCACCCGCTGGTGGAGAGAGGCTGATCCCGCTGCCCGCCGGGGGCAGTTCCTCGCTGCCATCAGGCACGGCTGCCATCACGTCTGCTTCGGTTAACCCGTGAGCTTTGGCAATACTTAATACCGTATCCCCTTCTTTGATTTCGTATGTTTGTGGTTGTGCCGGATTAGTACCCTGCGAAACTGAAATCACCAGTGAGCTTTGCCCGCTGTTTCCCATCCGGTCAAACGCGCGGACAATGATCGTATGCGCGCCGCTCTGCTCAACTTTCAGGGAATGTGCCAGCGCCAGGGGAGTGACGCCCTCCTCCCGGGGGCTGTCATGCGTTTTCAACAACTTCTGATCAAACCAGAACTCGATGCGCTTGACTCCATCCGGATCCTTCGCTGTAGCCTGAATCATCAGCGGTTGCCCTGTTTCGATGGCATCCCCCGCAGCAGGCGAGAAGATATCCACCACCGGATTCGAAACCGCTGTACCGGTGTTTCGCAAAATAAGAAAACCTGCTATCCCGACCACTACAGCCAGGAAGCAGATGAACAATACCACCAGAATGCCGACGATCCATTTTTTCATCTCTACCTCCACCCTCAGATCAGGCAGACTTCCACTTTGAAAGTGAATGTCTTGCTGGTCGTCTTGTTACCAGCGTTATCTTCTGCAACCAGGTAATAATGGACGGTGCCGCCGCCGTAGAGCGCCAGGCTTTGCGATAATTCAGACTTGCCCAGATAAATGTTGAAACCATCCTTCTCGCTGCCACTCATCTTCAACGATTTCCACTGCCCGGTGGATGAGGTGACCGCCTGGTAGAAAATATCCACCCGCTTCACGCCCGACCCGGCGTCCGCTACATCGGCGCTGATTTTCGTCCGATCCACGCCACAGGTGGCGCTGTCAAAGATGGTTGCCGGCTCTGCCTTGATTTTGGATATCACCGGACCGGTCGTATCCTGCACAGGCGGGCTGGCTACCTTGACCTGGATGGTTTCACTTTCCTCCCCGCCAGCGGATACCGCCCGCAGGGTGTAACTGGTATTCTGCTCCGGGCAAACCTGGCGGGCATCCAGATGATTAACCGCAGAGTCATTCAATGTCACCTGCTCGGCATATTTCACATCCCATCGCAGATAGGTACATTCGCCCGCAGTGATGGAATCATCATCTACATTAAATAACATCACCGGCGCCGGCGCACGGGTGGATGTGCACGTCGGAGGGATGGGGGTCTCGGTAACCGTTGGTTCGGGTGTGCTGGATGGGGTTAGCGTAGCTTCCGGGGTGGCGGTTACGGGTGGCAGTACCTCGATCACCACAATACGCGGATTGCTCATCCTGCCGCCCGTTTCGTACGCGGTCACTCTGATGGTGTGCATCCCCGGTGAAGCCGCCAGCCAGATCTGTTCCAGTGTCACCAGGTCGCTGCCAACAGGGGATGGAACATCCTGCGAGTAGGGATTCCCGTCGATATCCAGTTTGATCTCGGCGATGCCGCTTTTGGCATACGCGTGCGTCTGGATGCGTACCTCCGCGCCCGGCTGCACCCTGCCACCCGGCAGGGGAGCATCGATCCAGACCTCCACGCCGCCCGCCGTAGCGGTGCCACATCCGGTGGTCAGCATGGAAATGCAGATCAATAGACCAATTACTTGAAACACTGGTTTGCGCAGCATATACCCCTCCTGAAAACATAAAACGCACTGGAAATCCAGTGCGTTATTCTTCAAAAATATAAACAGAGCAGCAATGAATTCTGCTTGGCTGCTGGTTTATTATTAATGTATATCACCCGATGATAGATGTCAACTGGTATTTTCCACAGGATGAAATTCAAAAAACATCACGATTATTAAGATTTCATCATTAAAAATATTGTTATTTCTTTCTGAATAGTCTCAATAAATTCAGGAAAACCAGCAATCCACCCACCACCAGACAGATACCGGCTGCCAGGCTCTGCGGATAATTCAACCCGATCAAACGGGTGGTCTTCCCGCCCAGCTGGATGGAGGATAGAACCATCTCCACTGCTTTCCCCCCCTCGCCCGGGATCGTGAGATAAGTCCACAGTGTCCCTTCCCACGAATGTACATCTCCCGGGTGCAGCGCCCAGCTCATCATTAGAGGGCTGCCCGGCAGCAATGGTTTGATGTTGTCATTGTCCGGCAGAATCAACCGCGCTGGTTCATCAACCCGCGCCCGGATGGCGAATGCCACGCCCACCGGCAGTCGTGCGCAAGCCAGGTGGATTCTCTGGGTGATCGCTTCCGTCTTGCCCGCAAGGGTTACCCCCCGCCAGCGCGTCTGTAGCTGAATGTTGCAGGTGGAGAGCATCTCTTCCGGTAATTGTGGTTGCGAATCTGCTCTTCCCAGTTCAACCGCCTGCGCCAGGGGGATCTCCAGATTGCGTTCCTCCAACCTGTCCGGAAGAATTGCCCCGCCAAGAAGCAGAATCCCTGCCAAGCAGAGAATAACGCCAGCCCATTTATGGTTCATGGAAGCAATTTTACCGTATTCCCATCCTTTGATTCTTTCCGGTACAATATCAGCATGGCTCCACTCTCCCGCCGGAATTTTCTATTGATGTCTGCCTGCGCCCTCCCGGCGCTGCACCTGTTTCCGCGCCTGCAGGGAAATATCACCACCATCCCCCTGCCAGCCCGCGATTCCCTGCCCGATGCGCTGCTTTACCGGGTGGTGGATGTGCAGCACCCCATCCCTGCGGATGAAATCTCCCGAACCATTGAACCCAACCTCGAAGCCCTGCCCCTCACCATGGATGGCATCCTCGTGGCGAATGAGAACGTGCGGGTGAACCAGTTGTGCCTCTTCGATCTGGCGGATCTTTTCAGTGCAGCCAACGCCGCGCGCACCGGTTTACACATTCATTCCGGTTTCCGCTCGTATGAAGAACAGGCGTACGCCTACAGCCATGCGATGGATAAATCGGTCGTGATGCAGCCGGGCACCTCGCAGCATCACACCGGTCTGGCGCTGGATTTCACTTCGAGCGAGATCGGTAAAGTCATTGACCTTTACGCGGGTTTTGAGAAGACCAGAGCCGGCATCTGGCTGGCGGAACACGCCTGGGAGTACGGCTTTCTGCAAAGTTACACCGGCAGCCACGACAGCATCCGCGCGGAATCCTGGCATTACCTGTATGTTAGCAAACCACTCGCCAGCGTGTATCGTGAATTAAAATCCGCCGGCTGGTACGGGGATGTCTTTCTCCTTCAGACCGCCATTCAACTCGGCATGCGTCAATTGGTTTTTGATGGGTAGGTTGCAGTCTGACAGAGGGTAGGGTGCGGTCTGCTGCACAGGTACAACCGACGGGTGGGGTCTACCCCACCTGATGAAATAGGAGATACCTGCACCCCCAAATCGTCCGAAAATGTAATTCATCAAGAAAGTTCGGATAATTGTCATATCAAATTGCACAAAAACCCCAATATTTATCACAAATAATATTACATACCTCCCGATACCTTCTTAATCACTCCACCGCTGATTGACTATCCATTTTCACTTTGCTATACTTTTTTTACTTCTAATAATCACCCAGAAAAGGATTAAATAATGAAAATAGATCTCCCAACCCCAGTATCTGTTGAAGAAATGAAAATCGATGTTCGTGAGATTGAAGGCATCCTTCAAGGTCCCGCGATGAAATTACCCGAGTGGAAAGGTGCCCAGATCAAACTCCCCGATGGTCGCATGCTCTACATCCGCGCCGTCCAGGATAGCGATATCGACCCCATGCTTGGTTACCTCGAGAAGGTCATGAAAGTCGAAAAAGACTTCTATGATATCGTCGGTGTCCGCGTCTATGGCGAAGTCCTCGCCCTGCGCCGCAAGCGCCTCAAGGACCCCTTCACCTTTGTCGGTCTGGTCGATGGTGAATGGCTCGGTTTCGCCAATGGTCGTGTCTGGGATAAAGACGTTGCCGTCTCCCTCCACACCCTCACCTTCTCTCGCCGCGCTAAATTAGGCTGGCCGATGTACTATGCCAAAACCTACTTCGCCATGGAAATGGTCAAGGTTCAGGAATGGTGGTCCACCTTCGAAAGCTACAACGGCTGGCGTATGGCTGGTCTCTCCATGGCTCAGCCCACCAAACCCTGGCCCCAGTACCAGCACGAACTCGGCGGCGCCAAGATCTTCTATGTAGATCAGGATTCCTGGAACAACCGCCTGAAAGCCTACTGCAAGCAGATGGTCGGCGACGATCTGAACTTCAATGTGACCGATGAAGTTTTGAAAGCCAACGAGAAATTCCGCGTTCCTGAAACTGTTGACCTCTAAAATTCAACCAAGCTCACAAATCAACATCCCCTGGAAGATCATTCCAGGGGATGTCTGTTGTAGATCCGTCTGCGCTAATCCACCATTCGGTGAGTTTGGCGTGGCTGAAATTCATCCCGCACATCACCTTTGAAGCTCAGAAAAAATCCCGACATTATTTACAGTATTTCCTATTTACCTGTCCTTGCTTTATCAACAGCCTCGAACAGAATTTCCTTGAATTGCTCTGCTATCGGCTCCTCCCCCAATGGAACAAAACTGGAAATCTCAGCATTACCCGGCATCCCAACTCTGCCGGTAAAAATCCCGGTAACAAATACCCCTGTATCTTGAACCAGTTGATACCCCGGATCATCCTTATAGTCCCGCGGATGGGCATCTTTAAGCTGGATACTGAGCACACCGATTGAATTTGGTTTATCGCCCTGGGTGGCGGTGATCAGCCAGGTGGGTGTAACAATTGCCACCAGGTGCGTTTGGTTGGGAGTCATCCCGCCGAATAATGGTTTCTTTTTCTTTTTTGAAAATGTCTCAATACAAATCAGGTATTTTTCCAGATCCGGCTTGATGTTATAGTATTCAATATGTTCCTGGATCGCTTGCATGTGCCCTGTTGGAATGGCTTCAAACATTTTCTGGCTGGTTGACCTGTTATATTCACCCATGATGAATTTCCTTTCTCAGATGATCCTACATCTGAATGAGTTAAAACCTGGTTCAGTTTTCCGGCTGGGGGGATAAGGTGAAGCTGCGAACCCTGCTGGCAGCAAAAATAACCTGAATTCAATTATTGCACAAAAAAAGGACTTTTGTGCTGATTTTTAGAAAAAAAACCAATGGATTGAATTACAGAGAAGTTGACAGCCTTCCTGCATGCTCAATCATACAGCGACCAGCACTTCTTGTTGCGCAGACGCTGGTCATCCAGCACCAGCGCGCGGATTTCATCGGGGAGCTGTTCGCGCTGCCATTCCCTCTCGCGGATCCCCGCCGCCTCTCGTTCCCCTTCCGCGGCTGCCGCCCTCACCGCGCGGATTGCGTACGCCGAGCCGCCCAGTTCATGGTCTGCCATGTGCGCTACAGCCACGGCGTGCCCCGCCGCGCGTGCCGCTTCCCGCGCCGCGCCAATCGCCTCCCGGGCAGCTGCGTGGGCTTCATAAGCCGCCTGGCGTGCCTGCAGCATGGAAATCTCACCCCGTGCCCAGGCGTATGCCTGCTCGATTGCCCGACGCGGACGGGTGTCACCCGGGTGCGCCGCTTCAAAGAAATGCAGCACATGCTGCGCACAATCCGCCGCCCACACCGCCAGCAGATGGTGGTGCGCGTCCGTCAACGTCCCTCCCCTGCGGAGGGTCACAAAGCGCGGGTCGCGCCGGGATTGCTTGCTCGCCTGTTCTGCCATTCCCATTTCCTCAACCTGTCATGCCCGCCGTAGGATGGAGCCTGCTCCATCAATTCTCTTACCCACCGTAGGCTGGAGCCTGCTCCACCCATTCCATACCTGTGCCCACAAATCACACCTGCTTCTCGATGATCTCGATCGCCGCCTTACCGGTCATGTGCTCGATCACCAGCTCTGCCGTGTTCACATTCTTCCAGCCGCTCTCGATCTCCGCCTCGCTCTGCGCCAGGTAATCGGGGGAATACTTCTTCGCCAGGGCGCGCAGCGCGTGACGCTTTTCGGCATCTTCCGTCAGCAAGCGCATTCTGCCGAAGACGATCACACTGCGGAAATGCGTGGTGAAGGTTGCCTGCTGCACCTCATCCGTGTGGATCACGCAAAAGGAAACCTTCTCATCGCGCGTGATGCTGTCGAGCTTATGCCCCGCCTTCGCGAAATGGAAGTACAACCTGCCCGCTTCATAGGCGTAACTGAGCGGCACAGCGTAGGGGTAGCCCGTGTCGCCGTGCACCGCCAGCACCCCCGAGGTGCAGGCACGCAAAATCTCGATCGCTTCAGCTTCGGGTAACTGCTGCTTGCTTCTTCGCATGTCTCGGAACATAGGAACCTTATTTATTCAGATTATAATCACAGACCCTGATATCAAACCTTTACCTCGACGCTGTCAAAAAATAGCAGAGGCTTCGACTCTCCTCACATTTTTCATATTAAAATTATGAGAAACAAAATAACAAAATTAAATAAATATTCTTGCTTGATTATAGTCCTAGAATTATTTCCCTATAGGTTTAGGAGGAGATGGATTCAACCAACAATCAGATAAGAAATGTTTATCGAGAATTATTGTTTTGTCACATTTCTGCTGGAGATTCATCGAAGAACATGATTTTGTTGTCGCATTTTCCACATGCACCCCTAACCGCTCAACTATTTCGACTGCATGAGCAAAATCACCATCTCCGGATATTAGGATCGCAGTATCGTAGACATGCTGGTATGCCAAATCGAGCATATCGATCGCAATCGAAATATCTACACCTTTTTCAACAATGCCTCCATTGGGTCGTTTTTCTAATCTACCTAATACAACTTTAAAGTAATTTTTCCTTTGTAAAGCATTTATAAATTTTTGTTGGCGTTGATATTTGATTGGATCTGATGCTTGATCAGGCATAGCAGTGTAATAATAGACACGAACTAAACTTCTGGAATTTATTAGTTTATTTACTAATTTTTCAAAATCTAAATCAATTCTACTGTGATCTTTTGAAAGACCATGTAAAAGATTGGCACCATCTATGAAAATTGTCACTCGTTCCATTATTCCCACCTTAATAAATTGAAACCCAGGGTTGGCTTGGGAAGTAACCCTGGGGAGTCTGTCACCCATTGTTGAGCGGTGAACAATGGGGAGTCTTGTCGATTGCCATTATATAAAAATGTATGTCTTTTGTCAATATCCAAAAATTCATGATTTTGTCTTTGTTGCTAATGTTTTTTCTATGATAGTTCAATCGAAGTCTAGCTCTGGCTGAATACCTTCTTTTTTGATACGTTCCGCTTGTTTGAAGGTGCCGTACGCTGGAGGCATTTTTACTTCTTCTCCTGCCAGAAGTTGCTCGATGGTGAGGATCTGAAGGCGGGGGTATTTTTTCTGCCAGAGGGGGGAGGTGTAAAAGCCGGCTGAGACTGCTTCTTTACTCATTTCGGGTGTTGGGTTTTCGAGGGTAATGAATACTCCAATCGGGGCATCGGATTCACGATCAATAACACCTCTAAGGTCACGGACCATACCGGGATTGACTGAGCCGCTTTTGACCGAGATGATCACCCGTTTCATTTTCTTTTTCTCATCATCCATGAATGGGATCACACCATCGATGCCCTGATCTCCACCCTTTTTGCCTACTTTGCTATCTGAGGTACCACCGAGAGGGCGAGCGTTAATGAGGGAGAGTGCCCACCACTGGAATTGGTAACGATCATCGCGGGCGAGTTGTTGGGCGCCAGCCAGATCGGTTGGTTCACCTTTGACATCGTAATCTTTACCTGGTTCGAGCGAAAACCCTTCTTTCAAACGATTTTTATGCATTGCAATAGCAAGATGAGTAACATCAATTCCAATCCAATTCCGATTTAGTTTTTGTGCAGCCATGATTGCGGTCCCGCACCCGCTGAAGGGATCGAGAATGAGGTCACCTGGGTTGGAGGAAGCCTGTATTATACGTTCGAGTAAAGCTAATGGTTTTTGAGTAGGATAGCCTCTACGTTCGGCTGCAAGATTATGCAGTTGATTAATATCTGACCAAATATCTTGGATGACTGTTCCTTTATATTCGCTTTCATAGCGCTTCAACCGAGGCATTCCAGATTTTGGATAATGGATTTTGCCATCTCTATCAAGTAGATCGAGCTTATCTATTGTTGTTGCCCATGTCCTACTTTTCGCTGGCCACATTCCTTTCCACTCAAATAACAAATTGCCACCATCTCCGTGAAGAGGTGCGGTTAGGTCGATTCTCGCGTACCTTTCTTTTCTAACTTCGTCATATTGATCAAAAAATGTATTCACATATTCAGGGTCTGGTTTTTGTAAAACATCATTCCATGTATACGAATTACTTTTTGTGTAGAAGAATATTGTGTCATGAACCCTGCCACATCTCGATGGGTCGTTATGTGCAAACGTCCGTTTCCATATTATTTCGTTTCTATAATTTGCAATTCCAAAAACTGTGTCAAGAACGATTTTCAGATAATGGCTTGCAGTTGGGTCGCAATGTAAAAATATGCTACCGGTTTGCTTTAAGACACGGTGAAGTTCAATTAATCGAATAGCCATCATCACCAGGTAAGCCATCATCTGGTTGGTGCCAATGAATTGACGCATGGCGCTGATCATGGATGAGACGGAATCATTCTGCCCATTGATCAGCTCATCATAGGTTTCCTCTGCCTGTGTTCCCCAGTGCCAGGTATCATCAAACGCCTGAATTTGGGCATCGGCGCCCTGCCCACTCTCATTTTTGAAAAGCACATTGTATGAGCGGTTCGAGTTGAATGGTGGGTCCAGATAGATGAGGTCCACTGATTCTGTGGGGATGTGCTCCCTAAGGATGGGAAGGTTATCGCCATAAAATAGGGTATTGCGGGTGATTGGTGAAGGCATATCAGATACTCTCCGATGAATAATCTGTCATACTCTTTGTCCGAGATCGTTACATATAAAAATAAAATTGATTCCGTTATACCGAAGAATTATTAATCATGCATACTCAATATGCTCCAATACTTTTCTATCTTTTTTTTCGAAACGGACTGTTACAGCAACACTTTCATCAAAATAAGGTTTTACAACATCTTTCATTAGGCTTATTGGTACATAAATATCATATGGTTTTTCTTCCTGTTCAATATCCAGTTTTACCAAACCGTAATCTTTTGTTTTATTTTGTTTAGCATAATGCAATGTACCGGTAAATACTTTAAATTGAGGGGAGTCTTGATTTGTGTTCAAGCTTTTTCTTTCGGTTATTCGTTTAATATTTTCATGTATTGCTTTCTTTGTAGTATTTAGTCTAGTATATTTTTCACTCTCATTCCGCAAAATGGTAAAACCAACATTGTTAATATCGTTTCCATCTGGCGCTATTTGTTTTGTCAATCCGATAAAATTTTCATAATATTGTTGGTCACTAATTTTGTTTTGTAAATCATCAAATTCTGCTTTTTGAATTAACTCAATACATTCCAGGACTTCAGTGATAACTTCCTCGGGTTGAACCGCTTGTCCAAATAAAAGATCTTGTTTTTCGATGGGCTCGCCTAGCTGGAAGATCACACCAAAACTACTTGGTTGCATAGCTTTTACAAATAAACCATAGTTATTCTTATCAATTTCAGTCCGTTTTCGGTTTGGGTTAAACCTCCTTTTTGTTAATCTATCAACTGTTCTATCAATAATTGTGGACATTGTTTCAATTCGGTTATTTATCTCATTTGCTGGAGCAATACCTTTCTTGATGCTATTTCCCCAGATTGTCATTTTGAATTCAGTGTCATTCAATTTAATCCCTTTTAATGACAGATGTCTTACGAATTCAATTTCTTCTAATATATCTGTTAATTCACTTTGAATTTCACTTGGTGGGTAGCCTGCAAGCCCATTGCTCGCTAATCTAAGGGCATATCTAAAATCTTCAATATTTAAGGCTAATGAAGCAGCACTTCGAAAAAGAATGGATCTTGTCGGTTCGGCTGTTTCGTTAATTGTTAACTGATTTGCAGCTTCAACTTCAAAATCTAATGCTTTCTTAAATAATTCTTTTGATGATTGAATATCTCCACCGATTTTACAAACGATAGCTTTTTCAGCATATTCCATTGCCTGATCATGTAATTCTCTAACTGTTTGCATCTCGCACCACCACTGTAGCTTTTGGTTGAGAAAACGATACAACACATACAATTGCGGGGATATCCATCTTATCGCTTAATTGAGTTTGTTTTAGTTTCTTTTTTGTTCTTGCCTCCAATGTATTATTATCATCTTCTTTTAATATCCCTGATATTTCTAGTCGACCAACATTGTTATTGAAAATGTTATTGTTATCGTGATTTTCCATTACTAACATATAGTCGAACCCAGTACCCCTTATAGACCTCTCTAATTGGTGGCCTGGGTGGTAATGTAATACTAACAATATACTTACAGCTTCTGCACCGGCTTCGACAGCATCATCAGAATTATATGCTTTATTTATCCTATCAATATCAATTTGATCTATTGACCAAGCAATTGAGAATTTGTCATTCTTTTCTGTGTATTTACAGTATAGTTTAACTCCACTTGTATGGTTGTTTTTATCTAGGCACCATACACATGCTTCCTTCATCATATTTCCTTTACCATAAGTCAAAATACTTGGTATGGTATCAAGATCTAAGCTAAGTAACTGTGTTTTATCTGACATTTAGAGGATTCTCCAAATCATAATTCTAAGATTTTGATTGGGAATTAGATATTTTGGAAAAAAAATAATACTTAGAATATCAAGAAAATACCCTTCCATAATTATCGCATATTCTGTGAAAACGTTTCTAACTGTATTTTATGCCAACTAAATTTTATCTAATGTACGGCATTCCGAAACCCAACAAAAGCTATCCTCCCCAATGAATTTCCCCATCATTATCGCATGATACGCAAAAAGCAGTTACTAAAATCCTGTCACAAGTGACAGCTTCCCCTCCACCTCGCGATCTCCTATAATCTGATGTACAAATGCTCATCATCTCACCCCTTACCTACGCGCAGTTTTTCTCACATCGAATTGTTTCCTTTTGTTTGAAAATGCAATTTTTAACTGCTCTCGATGTTTTCATACCAGGCACTCCCCTCGATTGCCCCGGTTGAAGATGCCCCGTTGAACGTGCCCTGGTCGAGGATGCCCCGTCGTGGTTGCCCCCGTCGTGGTTTCCCCTTGTCGAGGATGCCCCTGTCGAGGATGCCCTCGTGGCATCCCCCGCCCACCCCACCAATTTCCCCTCAACCACCACGAGTTATATAGAGCGATTCTCACATTTGTGCTACACTGAGAAAAATCCCGCTCAAACTATGGAGGATGTGCATGCCAAAACACCCCGCCGAACCCTTCCGCATCAAAATGGTCGAGCCCATCCGGCTCATCGACCGTAAAGCCCGTGAAGCCGCGCTCAAAGAAGCCGGTTACAACATATTCCTGCTGCGCGCCGAAGATGTATACATCGACCTCCTCACCGATTCCGGTACCGGCGCCATGAGCCACCACCAGTGGGCAGCCATGATGGAAGGCGATGAATCTTACGCCGGCGCGCGTTCCTTCTTCCGCCTGCAAGATGCCATGACCCAGATCACCGGCTTCCCGTACTTCGTCCCCACCCACCAGGGTCGCGCGGCGGAGAATATTCTGGCGGCGTTACTGGTAAAAGAAGGCAATTACATCCCCTCCAACATGCACTTCGACACCACCGAGGGCAACATCCGCGCCCGCGGCGGCAGACCCACCAACCTCATCATCGATGAAGCCTTCGACCCCGAAATCCATCACCCCTTTAAGGGCAATATGGATCTCACCAAACTCGAAAACTTCATCCAGCAGACCGGCGTCGAGAACATCCCCTTTGGCGCCATTACCGTCACCAACAACGCCGGCGGCGGGCAGCCCGTAAGCATGGAAAACATCCGCGGCGTATCTGCCGTGTACCGCAAGTACAAGATCCCCTTCTTTATCGATTGCTGCCGCTTCGCCGAGAACGCCTACTTTATCAAGCAGCGCGAGGTGGGTTACGAGAACAAATCCATCCATGAGATCGCGCTCGAGATGTTTGGCTACGCCGACGGCGCGTGGATGAGCGCCAAGAAAGACGCACTTGTCAACATCGGCGGGTTCCTCGCCCTGCGCGATGAAAAGCTCTTCCAGCTCATCAAGAACGAGCTCATTTTGCGCGAAGGCTTCCCCACGTATGGCGGTCTGGCAGGGCGCGATCTCGATGCGCTGGCGACCGGCTTATGGGAGGGTCTGGAGGAAGATTACCTCGCCTACCGCATCGGGCAGACCGCTTACATCGGCAACCGCCTGGTGGATGCGGGCATCCCCATCATTGAACCCCCCGGAGGGCACGCCATTTACCTCAACGCCGGCAAGCTCTTCAACCACATCCCGCAGGGAGAATTCCCCGGGCTGGCGCTTTCGACCGCGCTCTACCTCGAGGGCGGCGTGCGCGCCTGTGAGATCGGCTCGGTCATGTTCGCGCATCCCGATCCCGATAGCGGCGAGATGGTCTTCCCCAAACTGGAGCTGGTGCGCCTGGCTATTCCGCGCCGCATGTACACCCAGAGCCACTTCGATTACGTCATCGATACCATTGTTCAGGTGGCAGCTGACCGCGCAAAGTACGGCGGTTACGAATTCACCTACGCCGCGCCGCTCATGCGTCACTTCACCGCCCGCTTCGCGCCCATATCCGGCAAAAAGAACGTGTACGAGAAGGTCCAAGAAAGCAAACTAAAATCTTTATAACGACACCCAAAAGCCTGCCCTGCATGCAGGGCAGGCTTATTTTTTCTTCAGTTGTTTGAGAAATTACGCTTATTGAAATCATCAGGGGCGAATTTTTGTGAAAAGAATTTGACAGAACGAACATTTCAATGCTAATCTAAGAAAATCTTCGTTATAGCTCCGCTAAAGAAAATGATTGTATACAATTCGTCATTTAACAGTGACGCATATATTTGAATTTGATTACTGCAGCACGATCAATTCACCAGGCTTACACACGAGGGAGAATAGCTGATGGACGTGAAACTCACTTTGGATAAGGGCAATGAGCCGTATTTTCCGGGGGAAACAGTTCAGGTAAATATTGAATTACGCGAAAAAACCAATACTGACCTGAAGAAGGTGGCGGTATGTCTGACCGGTCCAGACTACAACGGGCAGAAAATTATCCTGAGCGAAAACCTTACCCTGAGCGCCAATCAAACGGCACATCTCGAAGGCTATCTCACCATTCCGACGAACCCAAAACCCGAAATTGTGTTTTCAACAACCACCCCTGACGGGAAAAAACAAATTCAACAGTACGGACCGGTATGGCAGATCTTGATGGAGGCAGGCAATTCCAATTCACCGCTCGCCACACAAAAAGTGAATCTCATCGTCCCCCCACCGGGTTTGTTCTCAAAACCGGTTGAATGCGGCTTTAGCGTAAATGGGGAAATATCACCAACGAATCATCAAACGTACAATGATCCTCATCTCTTCATAGATACCGCAGAAATCCAAGGCATGTCTTTATCTCTGCCGAAACTGGAATGGGTGGAAGGTGAAGCGGTCACCGGAAAATTGATCATCGAACCAGAGAAGGATCTCACGGTTCAGAACATGAGCATCGAACTGTTTCGCGAAGCTTTCCAGTTTCAGAATCCCTGGAAGAAAACTGAACAGGGTCAGGCGGTTGATTCCCATATCGACCTGGTTCAATCACCCAAGACATTCAAAATGGGTGTGCGGGAAGAATTTCCATTTAAATTACCCATGGCGAAAATTGGCTGGCCGACCCGCTACACCAAAACGGATGTCGTGCGAAGCAAGATCCGGGTGAGAATGAATAGTGGTTCCTTATCCCTCACAGATTGGGTTACCTATATTTATGTTTATGACGGCGCGGGTCAGCGGCTTACCTTCGAACAAAACCCGGGTATTCATGACCTGCCTCTCACAGATAGCGATGTAGATCGATTCTTTCAAAATACAGCCAGGTATTGGTATTCGCTCAAAGACAAGTTTAGAAAAGCAAAAGCTCTGCTCCACGCCGATGAATTCTACCGCTATCTGGCACCTCAACCCGGCAGCATTCTGGCAGATTTGCTGACCTTGGGCAATTTTTCGCCCGATGAATACCTGGTGGAAACCCGCAAGGTTGAAAATGTACAAATCCTTTCGACCAACCATCGTGTACTGGTCAAGACTGGAGACCACAAACCAATTCAACTGAATGTGAATGAGATCGTCAGTTGGAAGAGTTCGGTGGTTCCCGCAGGTACGGTAATTAAAACAAGCAGTGGAAGTGAAATAAAATTCCGCGCAGTCACGAACAAAAGTGATTTTATTCCAGACGGTCAGCCGGTAATCATGGCTGCTGAAGTTCAACCATCCGCGCCCGAAAAACCAACCCGGGTAGATCAGACACCGCCTGTGGTTGCCCCACCACCTGCAGACAAGTTAACAAGGATTACCCAAAAATATCTATCGATGGGCTATAAGGAAAAATCCAAAACTGTTGACAGCATACAGTTGGAAAAATCATCCGCAGCAGCAACAGCTCCGCTGGTTCTTTCCCTCTTGATGTTTTTACCGGGTGGAATATTCTACCTGATCTATGGGGGCAAAAAGAGATACCAGGTAAATATTCATAGGGATGAGAACGGGAAAATTTCAGTAGAAGAGCCGCAGGAGACAGAAATCGAAGCGGATAAAAAAAGCATCGCCAGGGTGGGATGGATCGTTGTTTCACTGAGCGTTGTATTGTATATTGGGTTTTGTATTTGTGGTGTGATACCATATTTTCAACAATTATGATTGGGTTAAAGATAGAAAGCATTCAAATGATAATTCTTCCGCAGGAGGGATATGCTGCCTTTATACGATGACAACCGTTTACGGAGAACCTTCCCCTTCATCACCATCGGCTTGATCGGGTTGAACATCATCATGTTCCTCATGGAGCTGCTGGCAGGGGAACGTTTCATCATCGCCTGGTCGTTTGTCCCCGCCCGGTTTGTCGCCAACCCCATCGGAGAGAGCATCACCCTTTTCTCCTCCATCTTCATGCACGCCGGCTGGCTGCACCTGCTGGGCAATATGCTCTACCTGGGCATCTTTGGTGACAACGTCGAAGACCGCATGGGGCATTTCAAGTATCTGATCTTTTACCTGATCTGTGGTATCGCTGCCACCTTTACCCAGTTCGCCTTCTCCATGTTTTCCGATATCCCCATGCTCGGGGCATCCGGCGCGATTGCCGGGGTGCTGGGCGCTTACCTGCTGCTCTTCCCGCAGGGGAATGTGTACATGCTCTTCTTCCGCTTCATCACACCCGTCCCCGCCTGGGTGGCGCTGGGCTTCTGGATCGTGATTCAGCTCATCAGCGGCGCGGGCTCCCTGCTGGGCGCCGGGGAGATGGGCGGAGTCGCTTACCTGGCGCACATCGGCGGTTTCTTTGCCGGCATTTTCTTCACCCTGCCCTTCAGCAAGCGCATCCACTACTAGATTTGCTAAAAAAAGAGGAAGCTATTTCAGCTTCCTCTTTGATTCTTCCCACTGGTCGTTCAGCTCGTCAAAGGTGAGCTCGCTCATCTGCCGCCCGCTTTTCCGGGCAGCCTCCTCGATATAGTTAAACCGCCTTCGAAATTTCAGGCTGGTCGCGCGCAACGCGCTTTCGGCATCCACCTTGCGCCAGCGCGCCAGGTTGACCACCGCGAAGAGTAGGTCGCCCAGCTCTTCTTCAAATTCAGCATCACTGTGGGTATTCGCCAACTCGTTCAGTTCTTCATGCATTTTATCCACCACGCCGGTCTCGTCTTTCCAGTCGAATCCCACTCGCGCGGCGCGGTCTTGCAGCTCCTGCGCCTGTGTCAGCGCCGGGAAGGTGCCCATAACCCCATCCAGCAGCGATTTGTGCTCCTGCCCGTTGGATTTACGCTCCTCCGCCTTGAGCTTCTCCCAGTTCGAAAGCACCCTGCCCACACCGTCCACTTCCACATCACTGAACACGTGCGGGTGCCTGCGGATGATCTTATCGTGGATTCCCTGGATGACATCCTTCATGGTGAAATCGCCGCTCTCAAACCCGATCTGCGCGTTGAGTACGATCTGCAGCAGCAGGTCGCCAAATTCCTCCGTCATCTTTTCGGGGTCTTCCTGGTCCATGGCTGCCAGTGCTTCGTAGGTTTCTTCCAGCAGATGCTTGCGCAGGCTCAGATGGGTCTGCTCGCGGTCCCACGGGCAGCCATCGGGCGCGCGCAGGCGGGCGATCACTTCCTGGAAAGATTCAAAGGATGTACCTTTTTCCAGCGCGGGAACATACAGCACGCTGGTGTCGTCGATATGCCCGCTGCGGTCGATCTCGTACAGGGGGATGTCTTCCACCAGTTGCTGTGCGGTTCCGGCGGCATGCATCAGTTTCACCGGGTGCTCATCGGGGAAGAACGTGTTGAGCGTCATCTTCAATTCTGCTGCCACCTCGCGCGAAGATATGCGGGTGAAGAGCGCAGGCATATCCGCCGGGTAATCGGGAAAGGTTAACTGTCCCATCTCAAGTGCATCCCGCAGTACCAGCCCCGGAAAGAGTTCCAACCCCAGTGCGCTGCAAACCGGTTCGAGGATGCACATCCCATCGATCACCTTTACCAAAATACCCTCCGCTCTCGCGCGCCGGAAGATCTCGGGGCAGGTTTCATCTGACGCCATCGGATGCCCCGGCACGGCGTACACCACATCCCGCCCCTCGCGTGCCAGGCTGAGGATCTGTTCCACGATCCTCCCGGATTCTCCCTCTACACTCTCCGCGGCATCCACACCCAGAACGTGGATGGTCTTCTTCGTGTAAAATTCCCGTAGCACCGGATGGCTATCGCTGCGGGTGTAGATTTCACTGGCATTCTCAAGGATTTTCCTGGCTTGCAGGGTGAGCAGATTCGGGTCCCCCGGACCCATTCCAAGCAGGGTGATGGATGATGGCATAGGCTTCTTTCGCTTTATGTGATGATTGATTCTACCCGTAAACCGCGCATACAGGTATAAAACATCTCCGCCCTGTAAAAGGGCGGTAGATGAATTATCCTCTGCTTGTCTTGGCGCTAAGGTGTGCGGTAAATAAACTCTTCGAGTATCTCGTGCGCAGCCTTGTTGATCCGCTCGTAATTTTTCACATCCAGGTCGATCTTCTCCGCCTTCAGATGCCCCTTGATAATCTCCAGCAGCGCCCGGGTGAAATGCCTGCCAATTTTCCCCACTTCCCGAATCAGCCAGTCTGCAGATCCGCTGGCGGCAACTTCTGTACTCTCATGCATGGGGCGTCTGAGCACCGCGGGGATGAACCGTTTGTAATCGCTGCTTCGGGGTGGATCCACAATCACGCAAGTCTCAAGGATATGTGTAAGCTGGTCGTTATTAAAGTATCCTTCGTAGGTCATTTTGGCTTCTTCGGGAATGAATGCAGATTTCTGCCAGTAAGGATATTTTCGCTGGCGCAGTTTCGGCCAGTCGCGGTCTAATTCTTTGAGTGCTGTCAGATTTGCCTGGTAGAATTCTTCTGCCATTTTGCGCTCGCGCATGGCTTCTTTCAGTTTCGCGATCATCTCCCCCTGGATTCGGTCAATCTCAAGCAGCGCGGGAATGCCAAAACTCTCATACCCCACCGGCAGCTTGTTGATTGACAGCAGGGTATGGATGGTCGCCTGCACCTTCTCTGGCAGGGAGTTCAAATACTGCACATGAGGTGCTGCAATCTCTCTGAGCGTTGCAAGGATGGAATCAGGTGTCTCGTGCTCATCCACCAGGTACGGCACCTTGGCAGATGCATCACCTGCCATGCGGATCATCTCGACCAGCCGCGGGTCGTTTGCATACCCCTGCGCAATCTCCACGATTTTGAGGTACTCCTGCCGGTCGATCGTAGTGGTTTGTAACAAAATTTCGGTATAGGGTGGATGCAGGGATAAAATTGAGTATTCTTTCGTGTTGAACTTTACAACCATATGCTCAGGTTTCTTCATAAGCCACCCCTTTCTCTGGGTCTTTATTTCACTATACATTTTCGGGTGGCGTTGTCAATGACCTGCAACCATTTTTACGGTGTTTACTCATTACGCAGGCTGGCAACTCTTAAACTATTTTCATCGTATATAAATTGGAGGTTCCAATGAAAAGAAACATCACACTCATCATATCTGCCCTATTATTTATCTTCCTTCTAACCGGATGTGCCCCTGAAAGCAGCACGCCGCAGGATGGCGGTTACATTACCGGCGCCACCTTGAACGCAACCGCCGCTGGAGAAAATGAAATTACCCGGGTTGAAATAGTCCCCGGTAAAGAAGAACTCGGCATCGATTTCCGCTGCACCATCCTCACCGGCTCAGCCACTTTTCAAGTAACGGATGAATCGGGTGCGGTTCAATTTGAACGGGAGGTTAGACCTGGCGATGGATTCTTCAATGAAACGATTGCCGTAGAACCCGGCGCTTATCGCCTGGGTCTCTCATGGAAGGGTGCTGTTACCGGATCTTACAACGTGGAATGGGCACCAGGTGCTCTGGAAATCCCCCAAATCACCTGGCTGGCATTTATTCCCGGCGCGGGAATGCTCATTGTCGGTCTGATCTTTTCCATTTACGGTGTCCGCAAGGGCGGCTGGAAATACGCCCTGCTCGGAGCGGCTTTCTGGGCTGGAACGGTTGTAATAAAATTTGCCATCGCTGCGGTAGCCAATGCTCCCCTCTATCGATGGATGACCGCTGCCCTGCCGGGTTTGCCTGGCACGTTGCTCTTTTCACTCTACGTGGGGTTACTGACAGGTGTCACCGAAATCCTGATCACCTGGTTGTTCCTGCGCTTTACCAGGCTGGGTCAAACCGTATGGCAAAAGATGCTCTCATTCAGCCTGAATTTTGGAAGCTTTGAAGCCATATTACTGGGTGTCAGCTCTCTGATCGGGGTCATCACCGTCATGACCATGGCAAGTCAGGTTCCCCTCACTTCTATCCGCAATATTGCCCAGTTGAACAATGTCATCTACGGGATGGCGCCCATCATTGAGCGCATCTTCACCATCGGGGTTCACCTGGGTTGTAACCTGCTGCTATTTTATGCGGTCTTCAAAAAGGAATCCCGCTGGTTCTGGCTTTCTTTTGCCCTCAAGTCTGGAATCGATGCTGTTGCCGGTTATGCCCAGTTGAGCGGACAGGTCTCATCCGTTTCATTCCTGTGGCTGATCGAAGGGTTTGTAATCCTCTTTGGTTTGGCAGGCTTCTGGATCTCAAGATGGCTGCGTGTAAAATTTGCTGAGGTCGAAACGGAAATCATCCAGCAAATACAACAGCCAACAGAATAAAGCAATTTGGGTCACAATAAGTCACATCCCATTTATTCAGGGATGTGATTTGTTTTTTTATCGAATATCTACTCAGCAACGTGGATTTTAAATGTGTTCCGCTTCTTTTTTGCTTCATACATGGCATCGTCTGCCGCTTTAATGAGCTGGGTCGCTTCGGTTCCATCTTTTGGGTAGATGCTGATCCCAATTGATGCAGTTACGCTGACAGGCGGCTGGGCATCCACCCACCTGCTGGAAAATTCAGTCAGGATTCTTTCCACAAGGACAATCACTTCTTCATGGTTGACGATGTTTTCCACCAAAATGACAAACTCATCACCACCAATTCGGGCTACGGTATCTGATTCGCGGATATGTTTCTGTAGCAAATTACCCACCTGCACCAGTAACTGATCTCCAATGCTATGACCATATTGGTCATTAACAGATTTGAAATGATCCAGATCAATATACACAACCGCCAGTTGATAACCATACCTTTTTGCAAGGTTGATGCTCTGAGAAAGATGGTCAAAAAAGAGAAAGCGGTTCGGTAATGAAGTTAATCCATCATGCGTAGCGGCGAATTGCAAATCCATTTCTTTTTGCTTGAGCTCGTTTATCTCTCGTGTTATTCCTAACATACCAATAATTCTTCCGTCATCGTCCCGTAGGGGAAGTTTTGAGGTGGATGTCCAATTTATATTTCCAGACTGGCTCTCATTGCATTCAACCAGTCCGATAATGGGTTCACCAGTTTCCATTACCCGCAGATCATCCAGCCGGGTGCGTTCCCCAAATTCTTTCCCAAATAGGTCAATATCTGTTCTGCCGTTAACTTCCGCCGGATCAGAATAGCCAAGGTCTGCAGCCATTTTCCGGCTGACCCTGATCAATCTGCACTGCCTGTCTTTAAAGTAGATACTATCTGCGGTATTTTCCATCAAAGCTTTAAATAACTTTGATTCCGCAAAACCACCCTCATCAATTCCCATACTTCACAGCTTTCAAAATATATTTATAAAATTATAGATTGCAATCAGATTCTTTACTACCAAAAATAGATTAATTAATCATAAATACAATAATTTTATGAGTAATCATTGGCAAAAAAGAAAACAGAGCCGCAAAAATTTGTGGCTCTGTTTCTGGTATTGTGAAATTGATAAATCTTAACGTTTTGTGTAGGTAGGTGCCTTGCGGGCTCTTTTGAGACCGGGTTTCTTTCGTTCCTTGACTCGTGGGTCGCGGGTTAAGAAACCACCTTTTCGCATGGCTGGAACCAGCTCTGGATCGAGCTTGGTCAGTGCACGTGCCAGACCCAACTGAACTGCATCTGTCTGTCCGGTTACGCCACCACCATTCACTTTTACAGTGATATCAAACTGCGCAAGGTCACGTCCGGCAGCTGCCAGAGGAGCTAGAATGGCTTCCATGTCACCCAGGCGGGTGAAGTAATCAGCGCCAATCTTTTCATTGACTTCTACTTTACCAGTTCCGCTCATAACACGAACACGCGCAGTGCTCTCTTTGCGACGGCCAATACCTTCATAATACTGTACTGTCATTCTATGCTCCTTTATTCAGCCGCTTCGGCAGTTTGCGCCTTGTGTGGATGCTGTGCTTCCGGATAAACGCGCAACTTTTTAATCAGCTGCCGACCCATCTTGTTATGAGGAATCATTCCCCAAACAGCGTGACGGATCACCAGATCTGGTCTGGTACGAAGCTGTTCTTTCAGGCTGGTCGCCTTCAAGCCACCCGGATAACCGGAGTGCTGATAATAGAACTTTTCCAACAAACGATTTCCGGTGACAACAATATGAGCAGCGTTAACAACAATCACAGAATCGCCCATCATGACACCAGGAGTGTAGGTTGGTTTATGCTTACCAAGCAAGAGGGTTGCGATCTGGGTGGCAACGCGGCCCAAGGTCTGCTCGTTGGCATCCACCACTACCCAATTGCGTTCTATTTTTCCTTTTGGGACGTAGGTCTTGTCCACTTTTTCCTCTCCACTTGCTTTACGATATTCTTTATTTGATTGCCAGTTACCTGGTGTAAAAAACCTTCGCCAACTCTAATCCACACGCCGGTGCTATCCCCGGATGATCCGGGAGACCGCATTCCAGGTTTTGTGCAAGCCGTTCATAATCCACCCGGCTTGAGGCAATTGCAACCTGGACAAACACAATTCGGCGTACCATGTGGTACAGAAAAGCGTTCGCACGGATGTAGTAAACGCACAAATCTCCATCCTGCTCCCATTCTGACCGGAGAACCGTTCTGACTGTATTACCACCGGGGCGGGGTGGGTTCCCAAAGGCGGTAAAGTCGTGTTCTCCATTGAACAGGGCGGCAGATCTCTGTAAGAGAGAATATTCCAGTGGAAAATCCATCCGCCAGGCTGTTCTTTCCAGCCTGGGGAACCGCACCGGATCGATGAGAATCCGATAGCAGTACTCCCGGCTGGAAGCATCATAGCGTGGATGAAAGGCAGCCGTTGCCTTACATACCTCCCGGGCAGAAATATCTGCCGGAAGATATGCGTTCAACGCCTGTCTTAGCGCCTGCTCAGAGTGTTGCCAGGTCAGGTCAAAGCTAATCACCTGCCCACTGGCATGCACGCCTGTATCAGTTCTGCCTGAGGAGAGAATTGATTTCTCTTCCCAGCCAAGTTTACGAAGCGCTTCTTCCACTTCTCCCTGCACAGTTCTGGTTTTCTTCTGTCGTTGAAAACCGAGAAAATCTGTGCCGTCGTAAGCGAGTATCACCTGGTAACGTGCCATCCGTTTCAGCCCATCTGGACAAAACGGAACCCTGATTTCTCAGGGAAATCCCTGATTTCGGGATTATTCTTCAACCAATTCAATGATCACCATTTCTGCTGCATCGCCCAATCTTGGACCGAGCTTCAAGGTACGGGTGTAACCGCCATTCCTCTTGCTGTAACGGGGACCAAGATCATCAAAAAGTTTGCGTACAGTCTCGGGGGCATTGCCCAGATCGCGGGCAGCCAGACGGCGGGCATTTACTTTCTCGATGTCAGTCTTGCTGGCGCTGTTGCGTGCCAGGGTGATCAATTTTTCTGCTGCACCGCGGATGGCAGCCGCTTTAGTGGCTGTGGTGGTAATCCGTTCATGCTCAAAGAGCTGGCGGATCAGAGTCCGGCGGAGTGCAATTCGCTGATCTTTACTACGATTTAATCGATATCCTGCTACCTGATGTCGCATCTCTCATTACTCCACATCTTTTTCATCTTGCATGAAGCCCTTTTCCTGCATTCTCTGGCGGAGCTCATCGAGACTCTTCTCACCGAAATTGCGAATGGACATCACTGCATCATCACCTTTTTCGAGCAATTCCAGAACATCACCAACATTGGTGATTCCAGTACGCTTGAGCGAGTTGAACACTCGCACCGAAAGGTCTAGGTTCTCAATGGGTGTTTCTGCGGCTTCGCTGGTTAGGCGGGCGCCGGAGATTTCTTTTTCCACACCCAGATCAGTTAATTCTTCACTGATACCAGCCAGGAATTTGAGGTGGTCAATCATAATGATAGAAGAAGTACCTAATGCCTTCTCGGGTGAGATCGTGCCATCAGTCCAAATTTCGAGTTCCAGTTTATCGAAGTTCGTACTCTGACCCACACGGGCAGATCGGACGTTCCAGTTTACTCGTTTTACGGGGCTGAATACTGCATCTACCGGAAGCTCGCCAATAGGCAGCTTATTGCTGCGTTCAGTGGCAGGAGAATAACCCCGACCGCGTTCTACGGTAAGGTCAATCTCTAACTTGGCATTTTTATCATTAACAGTGAAGAGATATAAATCTGGGTTGACTATTTCAATTTCTGCAGGCGCTTTGATATCGGCTGCGGTGACCACACCTTCACCATGGACATCCAGGTGCATGGTCGCCACATCCACATCATACAGCTTTAGGCGGATCTGCTTCATCTGAAGCATGACCTGAATAACATCTTCACGTACGCCGGGGATGTCACTGAATTCGTGCTGTACATCACTGACGCGGATGGATGTCACCGCTGCGCCATCCAGAGAGGAAAGCAATACTCTGCGTAATGCATTCCCGAGCGTTACGCCAAAGCCACGTTCTAATGGGCTGATGATAAACTTGCCGTAATTGCGTGCTTCAGCTTCACGATCTACTTTCGGTGTAACCATGTTACTTAAACCAGTCACGTTCATTCCCTCTTGCCAGTACACCCTGAACAACCGCGTACCAGCGCTAGTTTGGTTTTAGCGAGAGTAGTACTCTACGATCAACTGTTCGTTGAGGTTGCCCTCAATTTCTGACCGTTCGGGTTTTCTCAACACTCGCCCCGAAAGATTTTTGAGGTCGCGTTCTACCCAGGTTGGGGCAGTTCGGTTCTCAGCCAGGTCACGTACTTCTTTAAAGTAAGTGGCATCTTTGGAACCTTCGCGGACCGCAATTTGGTCACCGGGTTTAATAATCATCGATGGAATATCGGTTCGACGACCATTGACCATGAAGTGACCATGAGTTACCAGTTCACGCGCCTGGGCACGGTTAACAGCGTAGCCCATGCGGAAGACAACATTGTCTAAACGGGTTTCGAGAGTCTGAAGCAGGTTCAAACCGGTCAGACCTTTATGTTTGAGAGCATAACCGAAGTATCGGCGGAACTGTCGTTCGAATACGCCATACGTTCGACGGGCTTTCTGCTTTGCGCGTAATTGACGGGCATAGTCAGATGCGCGATCGCCGCCACGTCCGCCAGTCCGGCCATGTTGACCGGGAGCGAAACCACGTCGATCAAACGAACATTTCGGGGAAAAACAACGTTCTCCCTTTAAGAATAATTTCTCACCTTCACGCCGGCAAAGTTTACATGCCGGACCAGTATATTTTGCCATATCTAAATTCCCTCACACTTCTTGATTACACACGGCGTTTCTTGGGCGGACGGCAACCGTTATGCGGTACGGGAGTAATATCCGCAATGGAGTGTACCCGCATTCCCAACGCTTGCACTGCACGGATCGCAGATTCACGACCAGGTCCGGGACCCTTGATGAAAACATCAACTTCCTGAATTCCCATAGCAGATGCAGCCTTGATGGCCTGTTCTGCTGCCAGACGTGCGGCAAAAGGAGTGCTTTTTCGGGAACCCTTGAATCCGGCTGATCCTGAGCTTCCCCAACATACAGTGTTACCTTGTTGATCTGTTATGGTAACAATAGTGTTGTTGAAGGATGCAAAAATATGAACCTGCCCCGAAGACAGTGTGCGTTTAATTTTCCGCGCACCAGAAGTTCGTCTTGTAGAGCGTACGTTTTGTGCCATAAATCCTCACTATAGTTTCTATTTACAAAGCGCCTGCTGATTCCCATCTCCAGGCAGCCGTCGGGAGGAGGGTACCCGTACCGGAGAGGGGGAATCGAAGCCGGTTTATTTCTTCCCGGCTCCGCGGCGGCGACCACGGCCTGCAACAGTCTTTTTGGGACCTTTGCATGTACGGGCATTGGTTCGTGTTCGTTGACCACGGCTGGGCAGGTTGCGACGGTGGCGCATGCCACGGTAGCAACCAATTTCGACCAACCGCTTGATGTTCATGGTCACTTCACGGCGAAGGTCGCCTTCTACTTTGTAAGTTTTCGCAATAAAATCACGCAGTAAAGCAGCTTCTGCTTCGGTCAAATCTTTTACACGGGTATCAGGATTTACACCAGTTGCCGAAATAATTTCTTTGGCACGGGTAGGACCGATCCCAAAAATGTATGTGAGACCGATTTCGACACGCTTATTGCGCGGGAGATCAACACCTTCAATTCTTGCCATATCTTATTATCCCTGTCGCTGTTTGTGTTTTGGATTTTCGCAAATCACATATAGTCTGCGATCGCGTTTAACTATTTTGCATTTCGCGCAGCGTTTCTTGATAGATGGTGAAACTTTCATTACCTTCACTCCTTCATACTTCTTTGGGCTTGTTACAACCCGCAAAACATGGATTATACCTTTTGATATTGATTCCGTCTAGACTACGGTCAATATTTGCGGTCCTTCTTCGGTGATGGCTACCGTATGCTCGAAATGAGCTGTTAATTCACCATCTTTTGAAGCTACGGTCCATTGATCCTGCAGAACGCGCGTTTCGTACTTACCCAGCATTACCATCGGTTCCAGAGCAATGGTCATACCAACTCGTAATTCCATTCCTCTTCCGGGTATGCCATAATTCGGTACTGCCGGACCTTCATGCATATTCCGACCCACACCATGCCCGGTATATTCCCTCACGACATTCATGTGATGGCTTTCCACGAAAGTCTGTATCGCTGCACCAATATCACCCAGGTGGTTTCCTGCCCGCATTTGTTCAATACCGATATACAGTGATTTCTCGGTAACATCAAGCAAATTGCGTGCCCGGGCTGATATTTCTCCCACACCCAGGGTAATGGCTGCATCACCGACAAAACCTTCATAGACAGTCCCGCAATCCATGGTGACAATGTCACCTTCTTTCAATTTGCGGGTACCGGGAATTCCGTGAACCAATTCCTGATTGACGCTGGCACAGATACTGGCCGGGTAAGGATAAGGACCAGGATAGTTCTTGAATGGGGAGTAGGCACCATATTTTTTCAACACTTCTTCTGCGGCAGCATTCAGATCGGCGGTTGTTACACCCGGTCGCACAATAGCTGCGGCAGCCTGTAATGCTTCTGCATTGATACGCCCGGCTTCTCGCATAATGGCGATCTCTGCTTTGCTTTTAATGTTGATTTGGCGTTCCCACGACATTCGGTTTTCCTTGATCCGTCTGGCTAAAGAGCAGCCAGAATCTGTTCTGTGACCTGGTCAATATCTAAAGTGCCATCCACTTCGTGAATCAAACCCTGCTTACTGTAATACTCGATCAGTGGAGCAGTCTGGTTTTGATAGACTTCAATTCTTTTCTGAACAGTTTCAGTTTTGTCATCTTCCCGCTGATAAAGTTCCGAGCCATCCATATCACATACACCTTTTTGTTTAGGAGGGTTGTATTTAAGGTGATAAACATGTCCCTGAGCTCTGCAGGATAACCTTCCTGTAAGCCGTTCGAGCAAAACATGTGGTGGAACCGAAATCAAAGGCACTGATTTCACTTCTCCACCCGTTTCTTTGAGCATCACAGCCAGCGCTTCTGCCTGGGCGGGAGTGCGTGGAAAGCCATCCAATATGGCTCCTTCCACACAATCCGGACGCTGCAGGCGGTCGCGAACCATGTCAATGGTCAGGCTATCAGGTACCAGTTCGCCCCGGTTCATATATTCTTGAGCTTTCTTCCCTAATTCTGTCTGCTTGGAAAGATTCTCACGGAAAAGATCTCCAGAAGAGATATGGGCCAGTTTTAATGTTTCAGCAACAATTTTTGCCTGAGTACCTTTACCGGCTCCCGGAGGTCCGAGAAGAACATAGTATCGCGCCATTGTTAACCCTTGATCAAAGAATCTTCATAACCGTGCAGTTTTAGCTCAGTATCAATGATGTTCACGGTATCACGGACGACACCCACCACGATGAGCAATCCGGCTGAGGAAATGAGGAACAAGCCGGCAGAACTGCCAATTTGTGGCATGAGCGTACCAACTACGTAGGGCAGTACTGCTACCAAACCCAGGAAAAGTGCACCCGGTAGAGTGATTCTACGTTGAACACGGGTGAGATATTTCTGAGTCGGAGCGCCACGTACCACACCGGGGATCTGCGCGCCCTGTTTTTTCAGGTTTTCACCATAATTCTGCTGTGTGAAGAGAACGTCTGTATAGAAGAAGGTGAAAATGACGACCATAAAGAAGTACAACAAAGAATACCAGGGACTTTGTCCGCCGAACACATTGCTGATACCTGTCGCCAGGTTAGCTACCCATTCAGTTTGCGAAGCACGGAAGTAGCTGGCAACGATAGCCGGAAAAGTCAACAATGATTGAGCAAAGATCAACGGGATCATGCCTGCCATGTTTACCATCAAGGGTAGATTGCTGCGAACCGGCATGGACATCTGGTTGCCGACCCGCCGACCGGGGAACATAACCGGTACATTTCTGCGTCCTTGTTGAACATATACGATGGCAAAAACGGTGAGTCCCAGGATCAGTAAAACGATGAAAATCAGCCACCAGTATTGTTGATCGCTCAAGAGTGAAACCAGCTGGCTTGGTATTCGGGCAACGATACCTGCAAAGATGATCAAAGACAGACCCTGATTCCGGATACCAAACTCGGAAATCAAGGTACCCAGCCAGATGCCTAACATCGTACCACCGACCATACTCGCGATCGTCGCAAGCGTGGGCAGTAGCGCTTCACCGGAGAACCCGTACACTTTCAAAATGGATTGTCCACCTGCAAAAGTGCTGAAGATGTTAATTTGTCCAACAGCAGAGAGCAAAGCCATTGGGATGGTACCGATGATCGTCCATTTATCCATCCACCGCTGAGATTCACGCGGGTTCTCTCTCATCTTGCGCTCAAGCGCAGGGATGATGGGGATGAGCAGCTGCAGAATAATCTGTGCTGTGATGTATGGATATACACCCATCGCCAGGATGGAGAAATTGGAAACGGTACCACCAGACAGCAGGTCTAACAAATTAAATAGATTCTGCCCAGCACCCCCGCCGGTAGCGATTTGCTCTAACACAGCGCGGTCAATACCCGGAACCGGAATATTGGCTGCAAGACGGTAAAGCACAAGCAGAAAAAACGTTATCAGCAGTTTCTTTCTGATGTCTTCACTTTTCCATAAATAGCGCCATGGAGACCGCTTCATGATGTTTTCTCCCTTTCGGTTACTAGTATCAGATGGTCTCTACCGATCCGCCAGCTTTTTCAATTTTCGCTTTGGCAGATTTGGTAACGCGATGAGCACGTACTTTTAAGGCAACCGAAATTTCGCCTTCTCCGAGAATAACTACTGGGTTGGCAGCTTTTCTGATAATAGCAGCTTCAGCCAGAGTCTCAGGAGTGACTTCAGTTCCAGCCTCAAATGAGCTCAGTTGATAGAGATTAACTTCCTGATATTCCACGCGATTGATGGGGGTAAAACCTTCACCACGCATGAATGGTAAGCGGCGATAAAAGGGCAGATTACCACCCTGATGGTACAAACGTGGACCTTCACCGGTTCGGGAAGCCTGTCCTTTGGTACCGCGACCGGCGGTTTTACCCTGTCCGGCAGAAATACCATGACCAACCCGCTTGCGGTCTTTTTTAGATCCTGGATTTGGAATTAAATCATTCAATTTCATCGCTGTACCTACTCTTCGATCACTACGAGATGATTCACTTTGGCAAGCATTCCACGTAATGTCGGTGTATCAGGATGCTCCACAGTTTGATGAAGCCGCTTGATACCTAAAGCGCGGATGGTGCCTTTATGAACTTCCGAGTATCCGATGGCGCTTTTCACCTGGGTGATGCGCAGCATCTTGACCTGGGATTTTTCTTTCTTAGCCATTCTTCCTCCTCTCCCAGAATGGAACTAGGTCTGCGGTTTCTTTACCGCGGTAAGCTGCTTCCATCTGAGGAGATTTCAGGCTTTCCAATGCATCTAGGGTCGCTTTGACCACATTCAACACATTGGCGCTGCCGAGGGATTTTGTGAGAATATCATGCACACCGGCTACTTCCAGCACTGCACGTACACCACCACCCGCAATAACACCGGTACCACGAGATGCAGGTTTCAAGAGAACCTTGGAACCAGATACTTTCCCGATAACTTCATGCGGAATAGTTGTGCCAGAAAGATACACTGGATGCATGTTTTTATGAGCCCGCTCAGTTGCCTTACGCATGGCGTCAGGAACAGCGTTCGCTTTACCAATTCCCATACCGATCTTGCCGTTATTGTCACCGGCAACAATGGTTACGCGGAATTGGAAGCGGCGACCACCTTTAACCACTTTGGCTACACGGGCGATTTCGATGACACGCTCATCGTAAGCGGATTCTGTTGCTTGATAATCATTCGTATCCATATCCGTTCCTTCCGAGTGCTCCTGTGGTTAGAATTCCAGTCCGCCTTTGCGGGCGCCATCTGCCAGAGCTTTAACTCGACCAATATAGCGGAAGCCGCCACGGTCAAATACTACAGCAGTAATACCTTTGGCTTTTGCCCGTTCAGCGAGGGCTTCACCCACTTTGGCAGCCTGTTCGGATTTTTTCAAACCCGTAAGCTTGGCGCGCAGTTCCTTATCGACGCTGGAGGCAGAGACCAATGTAACGCCTGCTTCATCATCGATCACCTGGACATATATTTCTGCCAGGGAGCGGAATACGCTAACGCGTGGGCGATCAGCGGTACCATTAACCTTTTTTCGCACTCTCTCGTGCCGGTGAATACGTGCTTCAGATCTTGATTTGTTAGCCATAACTTCACCTTACTTCTTTGCTTTACCAGATTTGCCAGCCTTGCGGCGGATTTTTTCACCAGCGTAGCGAATGCCTTTCCCATGATACGGCTCAGGGGGGCGGATTTTGCGAATGATCGCCGCTATCTGTCCAAGCTGCTCTTTGTCGCTTCCCAGAATTTTGATCTGGCGGGTCTTGGTATCCACTTCAAATGAGATTCCCTCGGGTGGTTCAACAACAACCGGATGAGAATACCCCACATGGAGTACCAGGTTTTTACCATCCATTTCAGAACGGTAACCCACACCTTCAACTTCCAGAATGCGTTCGAAACCAGTGCTAACACCTACCACCATGTTGTTTACCAACGCACGGGTGGTGCCATGCAATGCTTTGTGTTCGCGAGATTCTGTTTCCCGCTTGATGATGATCTGACCTTCTTCTTGTGAGATCATCATGCCAGGTGAAAAGGTTCTGCTCATTTCACCTTTCGGTCCCTTTACGGAAAGGCTGGATCCCTGGATCTCTACCTTTACAGTGGAGGGAACCGGTACAGGCATACGTCCTATTCTTGACACAGTAATTTCCTCCTATCCAGACGGATTACCAGACCTTGCACAGGATTTCGCCACCGACGCCCAATTGGCGGGCGCGACTGCCGGTCATCACACCTTTGGGGGTGGAAATGATGGCAATACCGATGCCTGAAAGCACCCAGGGTATTTCCTGTTTCCGAGTATAGACCCGGCGTC
This sequence comes from uncultured Leptolinea sp., assembly GCA_964648485.1. Taxonomy (GTDB): domain Bacteria; phylum Chloroflexota; class Anaerolineae; order Anaerolineales; family Anaerolineaceae; genus DAIOEK01. The sequence continues at coordinate 7,173 of CAZYOF010000013.1, read as the reverse complement.
CGGGGCGGCTGACGCGCTCGAGACCGGTTATTACCGGACGGCGCTCGCGACGCTCGCCAACATACTTCAGGTGGACACGCAGTACTTTTTGTACCGGGTTCTCACCATCGACAACTTCAAAGCTTTCTATATAACCCTCTTCCTTCAAGATGCGGGCAATTTCGCCCTTCAATCGGGAAGTTGGCATCGCCACGACGGATTGCCCAATCAGCACGCCGTTTCGGATGCGGGTCAACATATCAGCAATTGGATCTGAAACGCTCATTTATGACCTCCGTCCAGGCTACCAGGATGACTTTGTCACCCCGGGGATTTTTCCCTGCAGGGCAATTTCACGGAAACAAATGCGGCACAAGCCAAAGCGGCGGATATATCCATGGGGGCGTCCGCAAACTCTGCAGCGGTTGCGCACCATATTCGGAAATTTTCGTCGCATTTCACGATATTTCATGCATGTCTTAGCCATATTACGATCCCTTCTTGAATGGCATGCCCATCATCTGCAGCAGAGCTCTTGCCTGATCATCGTTGGGAGCAGAAGTCACAATTGTGATTTCCATCCCGCGAATTTTATCGATCTTATCGTATTCGATCTCAGGGAAGATCAACTGCTCGCGTATGCCAAGGGTATAGTTGCCGCGCCCATCGAAGGCATCGGGGGAAATACCACGAAAATCACGCACACGCGGTAAAACAATATTCATTAACCGGTCCATGAATGACCACATCTTCTCACCGCGCAGGGTTACTTTTACGCCGATCAAACGTCCTTCACGGAGTTTGAAATTCGCAATGCTCTTGCGGGCTTTTGTCACTACAGGTTTCTGACCGGTGATCAGGGTGATATCATTGACTGCCGCATCCAGAGTTTTGGGGTTGTCTAATGCTTCACCCATACCAATGTTGACTACAACTTTCTTGATCTGTGGAATTTGCATCACATTTTCAAGGTTGAGTTCTTTCATCAACGCTGGCGAGATCTCTTTTTGGTATCTTTCTTTCAGTCTATTCATCTTGTCGCTCCCAAGCGTCCTATTCGTCAATCAGCTCTTTGCACTTCTTGCAGATGCGCCTGGTTTTATCCTCTTCGCGCTGGAGCGCGACTCGGGTCGGCTTGTTGCATTTCGGGCAGACCAGCATCACATTAGAAATGGATACCGGAGCTTCGAAGCGCAATTTGCCGGGATTGACCGTGCGGCCCTGTGATTGCATCTGTCGTTTGTGCTTGGTGCGCAAGTTTATGCCCTGAACAACCACCCGGCTATCTTCGGTAATGACGCGAATAACATCGCCACGCTTCCCTTTATCTTCAAGCCGGCCGCTGATTACTTCAACCGTGTCACCTTTATGAATTTTTACTCTCATTCTCTTGCTCCTGATCTCCTAACCTCAAATCACTTCTGGGGCAAGGGAGACAATTTTCATAAACCCTTTTTCGCGAAGTTCGCGGGCAACGGGTCCAAAAATACGAGTACCCTTGGGGTTCTGCCCATCGTTATCGAGAATAACAGCGGCATTATCATCAAAGCGGATGGATGAACCATCTTCCCGACGCCATTCTTTTGCGCATCGCACAATAACCGCCTTGACGATATCACTCTTCTTTACAGAGCCCTGGGGAGCCGCAGATTTCACGGTGGCAACCACGACATCACCAACAAACCCGAACTGACGGGTTGATCCGCCCAAAATATGGATGACCAGCAGCTCGCGGGCGCCTGTATTATCGGCAACTTTTAAACGAGTTTCTTGCTGTATCATGGCTACTCTCCCACACCGGCATCTTCGGTACGGCGTTCGCTGACAACGATGGATTCAACAACCCAGCGTTTATCAGCAGAAAGCGGTTTGCTTTCAACAATTTGAACCTTGTCGCCGACATTGCAACCCAGCTCATCATGTGCTTTCACACGGTTACTGAGGTGCACAACTTTTTTGTAAACAGGGTGACGGTAAGCCCGTGAAATTTCTACCACCACTGTCTTAGTCATTTTGTTGCTTTTAACAACACCTATGATACGACGACGATTGTTCATGCTACACCTTCCTTGCCAGCCGCGGTTTCACGTTCTTTTAAGATAGTCTCATAGCGAGCTATTATGCGGCGTGTAATTTTCAGACGGCTCGTATCCGTCAATTGCCCGGTGACTGCCTGGAAACGGAGATTCATCATCTCGTTTCGCGCATCGGACAGTTTTGTGAATAGTTCTTCACTGGACAGCAGTCGAATTTCTGAAAGTTTCATTGCTGTTCCCCTCCAAGCTCACGTTTAGATACAACCTTCGTTTTGATCGAGAACTTGTAGGTTGCTTGTTTGAGTGCATGAATGGCAACATCATCTGGCAAACCGCTGATTTCGAACATAATACGACCAGGTTTGACAACCGACACCCAATACTCCACGCCACCTTTACCTTTACCCATACGAGTCTCAGGTGGTTTCTGTGTGTAGGGTTTGTCCGGGAAAATCCGGATCCATACTTTTCCACGGCGCTTCATCGAGTGGACGATGGTGCGGCGGGCGGCTTCAATTTGGCGGGCGGTTACCCAGCCAGGTTCAAGGGCTTGTAAGCCCCAGTCACCAAAGCTCACCTCTGCGCCACGCAGAGCCTTACCGGTCATGCGTCCACGCTGCTGCTTGCGCCATTTAACACGTTTTGGCATTAACATAATCGTTACCTCACCAATTTTTTCTGGAAAATATCCAGTACTGGTTATTCACTAACGTAGACGCCTTCAGTGGCTTCTGCTTTTTCTTCAACCACGGGCATGCCTTCGCCTTTATAAATCCACACTTTGACGCCAATCCGTCCATAGGTGGTCAGCGCTTCTGCGCGGGCAAAGTCTATGTTTGCTCGCAGAGTTTGCAGCGGAACACGACCTTCACGCAGCCACACCGAGCGAGCCATTTCTGCACCGCTCAGGCGACCGGCTACTTCTACTTTAATTCCCAATGCGCCCTGACGCATGGCTTGTTGGAGTGCGCGTTTCATCGCCCGGCGATAAGAAACACGACGTTCCATTTGCCCTGCAATATTGGCTGCTACCAGGTAGGCATCTGTATCAGGATTCTTGATCTCTTTGATTTCTAGATCAATTTTCTTCCCGGTCAATGCTTCCAGAGCCTGGCGCATTTTCTTTACACTTTCACCTTTACGGCCAATCAAAATGCCGGGTTTGGCAGTGTGTACAGATACTTTTACTTTGCCTGGGTAACGTTCGACTTCAATCAGTGATACACCGGCTTTTTCAGCTTCAGATCTCACCACTTTACGAATTTCGAAATCCTGGTGTAACTGATCAGCGTATTCTTTACCTTCGGCGTACCATCGACCTTGCCAAGGCTGGTTGATGTTCAGGCGGAACCCAATCGGATGTACTTTTCGACCCATATTTACTCCTGTTGTTTATGCTTTCTGCTACAGGTACCCGCGTTATGCTTTTTCCCGCAGAACAACGGTGATATGCGAGTTGCGGCGGAGGAGGGGTTTAAATCGACCCCGGGCGCCGAATCTTCGCCATTTGCGGGTAGGGGCTTCGTCTGCATAAATCCGATAGACAAAGAGGTCATCTCGGCTTACTCCGAAGTTCTCTTCTGCATTGGCGACGGCAGAGTTCAATACTTTTCCAACATGGCGCGCTGCAACATTTGGCATGAATTTCAAAATATTGAGCGCTTCCACGGCTTTTTTACCTCGCACCAGATCTACAACCAGGCGAACTTTCTGGGCTGACATCGATGCAAAGCGTAATTGAGCTTTAATATCGTGAGCCATGGCTTACTTTCCCTTCCCGGATGATTTGTCTGACATGTGACCACGGAAGTGGCGTGTCGGAGCGAACTCACCCAGACGGTGTCCTACCATGTTCTCGGTGATGTAAATGGGTACATGCCGGCGTCCATCATGGACGGCAATTGTGTGCCCAACCATCTGAGGGAAAATGGTGCTGGCGCGAGACCAGGTGCGGACCACTTTCTTCTCATTACGAGTATTCATGGCTTCTACTTTTTTCAGCAATTTGGGTTCAATGAATGGACCCTTTTTTAGTGATCGTGACATATGTTCGACCCTCTATCCTGTCAAAATTCCAGCGCCTTACCGGCTGCTCTTGCTGCGGCGGCGGACGATGTACTGATCCGTCTGCTTATTACGGCGGGTGCGATAACCACGAGTCGGACGTCCCCAGGGGGATTTCGGACCCGGCATACCCACCGGTTGACGACCTTCACCACCGCCATGCGGATGGTCGCGCGGGGACATGGCAGTACCACGAACGGTTGGGCGAACTCCCAGGTGGCGTTTTCGGCCTGCTTTTCCCAGCTTTACATTACTGTGATCTAGGTTCCCTACCTGACCAATGGTTGCATAGCAGGTTTGGCGAACCAGACGAACTTCACCAGATGGCATGCGGATTTGTGCATAGTCACCCTCTTTCGCGAGTAACTGCGCTGCACCACCGGCAGAGCGTACAAGTTGACCGCCTTTGCCTTCTTTAAGTTCGATATTGTGCACAGTTGTACCAACGGGAATATTCGAAATGGGCATGCTGTTTCCAACCCGAATTTCAGCTGCTGGACCAGATACGATCGTATCGCCAACTTTTAATCCAATCGGTGCAACAATGTATCGTTTTTCACCATCCACATAGAAAAGCAGGGCGAGTCTGGCTGTACGATTGGGATCGTATTCAATCGCCGCTACTTTGGCAGGGATGTTTAATTTATCGCGTTTGAAATCAACCACGCGAATATATTGACGATTTCCGCCGCCTTGATGGCGGACGGTGATCCGTCCGTAAGAGTTACGTCCACCTGCTGCTTTACGAATTACGATCAAAGACCGCTCAGGGGTGGTTTTGGTAATCTCTTCGAACGTGTGTCCGGTCATGCCGCGCATACCGGGCGTGATGGGTTTATAGACTTTGACTGCCATTACTCTACCCCTTCAAAGATCGGAATGCGGTTTTCAGGCGCCAGGGTAACGATTGCTTTTTTAATACCAGATTCGCGCAGCATGAGTCTGCGGCTTTTGGCACGGCGGGTTCGTTTTCCGGGCGTATTGATAATATTTACACGCAGTACGGTCACTTTAAAGATGGTTTCAACAGCATCTTTTACCTGAGTACGGGTAGCGCTGCCATCCACTTCAAAGACATACTGATGTAACTTGGTCACCTGGTAATTGGTCTTTTCAGTTACCAGAGGTCTTCTCAAAACATCATATACAGTAGTCATTCTCTCGTCTCCTGCGATTAGCCCAGATTGGCTGCGATCACATCCAGCGATTGAACAGGAAGGATAACCTTATCAAAGGTCATCAGATCGCGGATATTCAAATATCCAGCCATCAGTGTCTTCGCATCGGGGATGTTGTTGGTTGAGCGGATGACCATCTCAAATTCCTGATTCTTTTCTGGAACCAGGATTAATGCGCTGCTTTCACCAACCAGGCGGTTTAATGCCTGTGCCATCAGGCGGGTCTTGGGTTCAGCAAGAACCATATTATCGACAACAACAATTCCTTCTTCGCTGGCTTTTGCCGAAAGAGCTGAACGCAAAGCGGCACGGCGCATCTGGCGGGGCATTGCCTGGAAGTATTTACGCGGATGCGGGGTATGAACACCACCGCCGCCTTTCCAGTGCGGAGCACGAGTGGAACCCTGTCGGGCGCGTCCGGTGCCCTTCTGACGCCATGGTTTACGACCACCACCGGCTACATCACTGCGTCCTTTGGTGTTATGCGTACCAAGACGGGCGTTTGCCATTTGGCGAACAAATGCCTGGTGCATCAAATCGACATAAATTGGGGCTTCAAAGATTTCCGCGGGTAATTCAATTGTGCGGACTTTTTCACCTTGCATGTTATATACATCTGCTTTCATCATGATCAAGCTCCCTTACAGAAAACAATCCTGGCTGATGCCTATTGTTTTCTGGCCTCCTTTACCATCACGATACCGTTACGGCCGCCAGGAATGGACCCGCGGACGCCGATCAGATTTCGCTCTGGGTCAACCAGAACAACTTTCAGGTTCTGTGCGGTAACACGATCATCGCCCATATGACCGGGGCCACGCGAACCCTTATAAACACGACCGGGAGTTGTGCCTGAACCGCGGGAACCTGGTGCGCGGTGTCTGTCAGACTGGCCATGTGTTTTTGGTCCACCTCTAAAATGGTAGCGTTTTACGCCACCGGCAAAGCCCTTACCTTTAGATACCCCGACCACATCCACTGCTTCGCCAACGGCAAAGAGATCAACAGAGACTTTATCGCCTTCTTTGACCTGGGGATCTTTGGTTCTAAATTCACGCAGAATACGAAGAGGGGGAATATCATTCTTTTTCAAATGACCCAGTTCCCCACCACTGATTCGCTTGGGTTTAACTTCGTCAAACCCCAGTTGTACAGCGGCATAACCTTCTTTTTCGGGCGTGCATATCTGGGTAACGTAGCAAGGCCCAGCTTCGATGATGGTCACAGGAACTGCCGCGCCATTCTCATCGAAAATCTGGGTCATGCCGATTTTCTTACCAATGAGCCCTTTTAACATCCTGGTATTCTCCTTGTAGAGTAGTGTTAGTTGAGACTGTCAGCCTGGGCTGGGCTGCATCATCTCCCAGTAATTCAGTCAGTCAGCACACCGAGCTTTTTCTGGCACAGTGAATTCTGCTCTTGAACTACCGCGTGCACGGATTATTGTTTACCGGCACGAATATTGATTTTACCACCAAATCAGGGATATTGTCTATAGCTGCAATACCCTGATCAGGTGGATATATCCGTAATTAAAAGTACTAAATCTTAATTTCGATATCGACACCGGCAGGAAGATTCAAACGCATGAGCATATCAATGGTTTTTGAATCTGGATCCAGCACATCGATCAATCTGTTATGAGTGCGGATCTCAAAATGCTCGTGGGAATCTTTATCGATAAACGTGGAGCGGCGGACGGTAAATTTTTCAATTTTGGTTGGCAGAGGAACGGGTCCTACTACCTGTGCGCCGCTGCGTTCAGCCGTGTCAACAATCCGTTTAGCGGACTGATCCAGAACACGGTGGTCGTATGCCTTGAGACGAATACGTATCTTTTGCTTAGCCATCATAATGCACCTAGTCCAGAATCTTGGTGATCACACCGGCGCCAACCGTCAGACCACCTTCACGAA